>JAIKXM010000003.1 GCA_024684085.1 Lachnospiraceae bacterium
TACCACGGCAGCAGGGCTTATTATCTCGTATATTAACCAGGACACATCCCATCTTTCGGGAACTCTTAAGGAATATGCAGTACGTGAGGGCCTTGATTACAGCCTGTTTTTATCGCTTCTTAGGCAGCTTGACCTTGAGCGTGTTCAATTTAAAAAAAAGATTGAGGAGTTTTCGGAAGGCCAGAAGAAGAAAGTCCTTATTGCAGCGAGTCTGCTGACATCAGCCCACCTCTATATATGGGATGAGCCGTTAAACTACATAGACGTTTTTTCAAGAATGCAGATAGAAAAGCTTGTAGAAAAGTATCAACCGACTATGATAATGGTTGAACATGACGTGCGGTTTAGAGAGAAGCTTGCTTCAAAAACTGTTTGCCTTTAAGTCTGCAGTCGGCAAAGGGCATTCGCTGTTTGTGGTAAAGACATTGGTACTGGTATTTGATATATTAAAACCATTCAAAACGGAGGCAAATTAATGGATATGGTAAAAATGGGAAGTTTCCTTGCGGAGCTTCGGAAAAGTCAGAATCTAACACAGGCAGAGCTTGGTGAAAAACTCGGGGTTACAAATAAGACGATTTAAATGCAAGCACTTTTGGACTTAAGGAAAAACAGGATTTTTACAAGAAAAAGTGGCGTAAGGATCATATATCGACAATCTGTGCTTGTTCTATAGCATGGATTGTATTATTACTTTCATTAAAATTAAAAGGAGTTGAGTTTTATTTGATTGGAACAATTGGTGGAATACTAGCAGTTTTGTACTACGCAGTATTGAATAATCGTATGATGGCTTACGTGGAAGACCATATTTATGGTGGGAAGGTATAGAATAGCAAGAACTTGACACGCAAACAGCTTATATGTATCATATGGTTAAATAAAAGAGGAATAAATCATGTACTGGAAACTTATCAATGTACAACTGAAGAAAGGTTATATCTATCTCCCATAGGGGGATAGTGCGCCCATTTTTCAGGTATCATTGATAGAAAAAAGTACTGTACTGTCTCCCTATCTTATTGTTGTTGGATTTATAAACGTTAAGATAAGGGGATTTTTTTATGCTTAATTTAAAGAAACAGATAAATACATTATATATAACTTCGGTACTGGATAATCTGTCCATTACCGGAGCGTGGGTAGCTATACTGGCTGCCAGAGGTTTTTCGCTGGTTGAGATAGGACTGGCTGAAACGTGTTTTCACATAACAAGTCTGATATTTGAGATACCTTCAGGCCTGATGGCCGACATATACGGCAGAAAAAAGATGCTACTTGTGAGCAATCTCATGACTTTTGTAGGTAATATAGTCATGGTGTTATCAAACAGTCTGGGGCTTGTGTGTCTGTCAATATCTTTTCATGCGCTTGGTTATAATTTCGCGTCAGGATCCGGAGAGGCTCTGGCATATGATTCCATGAAGTTATCGAAAGCCGAATCCGGTTATGAAAAGTATGTTTCGAATCAGTCGGTGATATACAGGATAGCCAGTGGAATATCGACACTTGTTGCGGGAGTTGCACTGCTTATCGGATATAGACCCGCATACCTGCTTTCGGCAGTTTCAAGTGCAGTGACATTTGCGGTTACCTTAAGGCTTAAGGAAGTAATGCCAGGCTCAGAGGAGTGCAGAGAGCCTTTGCGGGGGAGCAGGCTGAAGGCACTGTCAATACAGGTCGTAACATATTTTAGAGACAGTCTGATCTTTCTTGTAAACAACAGGAGAGCAACAAAGCTCATGTTTGCAAATTCTTTTGTAGGAGCAATCGATGTGTTGTTGGTGTTCTTTTTGCAGAGTACACTGATGAATGCCGGCATATCGGACTGGGCTTTGGGAATAGCATTGTTCATTATGCAGCTTGGCGGAGTGGCGGGAGCAAGACTGGTACTTAAGTTGAAAGATGTAAGATATGTCAGAGTCTTTATCATATGTACCATAGGTGTGATATCAAGCGTTATTCTGGAACACACAAAGATAGCGGCAATCATGGTGCTGGGCGGATTCTTATCAACACTGGCTGATGATGCTCTTCAAATAAGATCAGATGCTTTGCTGCAGGGAATGTTCCCTTCGGATCAGAGAGCCACACTTATATCTATTTCATCATTTACGTTTTCAGTGATAATGATCGTGCTGTCACCGCTTGCAGGATACTTTTTTTCGGTATGGTAATGGTGTATTATAAAAACAGTTATCGGCGAAGAGAGAAAGGTTATATCGATATGTCAAAAACATTTCTTTGTTACGGAGATTCAAACACATGCCGGACGGATCTAATTTTGATGCATTTATGGGGTATGAATTGCAAAAAAATGCTTTATCAGAGAATAAGGGAAAGTTTTTTGAACCAGAGAGCCTAGACTGTGATATTCATGATGCTGAATACATGAGGCAGTTAGAGGAATTTGACAAGGGATATCCTTACATGGAGAAGAAAGTGTTGCCGGGGCAATGGAGATAGATTCCGATCCGGATCATAGACTAGAAAGTGCCGGCGAATATCAAGTGATAAATTACCGTGCGATCTGATTCCGGGAATGAGGGGGGAGTATCAAGCCGTGAATGAATTTGATTTTAGAATATTGGGTCTATATAGTAAAATGAATAGAAATAAAAAAACGTCACAACGATTGAAAGTACTGGCTGGAGCTTGTTTGTTTTTCTCTTCGTGCTATTGTCTTGGGGCAAAAAGAATAGAAAACATAGACAAAAGTGAGGTCTTGGCAGCGAACATAGTATGGATTGTTTCAATTATTATTTTTATAGGATTGTACACGAAAGATTCAAATTGCGTTAAAAATGCGAAATCGACAGAATTTGAGATATATAGATTGGAGGTTGAAGATTTAAGAAACAAGAAACATATTGCCGAAATTACAGGAGAACCGTTGCCGGATTATGCACTAAACAAACAGATTGATATGCCGAATGAGAAAGTATCGTTACCGATCATTTATTATAGTGTTCTGTTGGTGATAGATATTATAATAAAAATTATAATAAAAATTTTCTAATAGAGGGTATCGGGGACGCTTTTTTTTTAAACAAAGGTCTGTTTATGTTGAACGACCCTCCAAATTTGGAGGGTCGTATTTGTAGTATATCTTGTAATTTAAATACAACCTTCTTCAAGATATTGATCTGTCAATACTTCTGATAAGATATTATTCCTTGATAATCATGCGTGAATATTCATTCTTAAAAGGAGTGCCGAACTTATCACTGAGGATCCCTTCATATATATGGGATGCTTTAATGTCCGAAAGTATATATGGATCATCCTTTTCTTCCGCAAGACTCTGTACTAAATGCAGGATGGAGGTCTTGCTGATGATCGTAAACAGTTCATTGGAATTCTTACGGAAACCGAGGATCCTTGCATATGCAGGTCTCCTGGGAACAGCAAGATCAAGACCGGTCACTATCTGCATTAAAAGTCTGCAGACCCCGGTACGGGTGATGTTGCGGGTCTTGACTTCATCAATAAACTGTTCAAGGTCAGAATATTTGTATCTCAATGATAATAATCTGTTGGAAAAAGCTTCATTAATATCCGTGAAGCGGGTGAAATCTTCCTGTGATAAAAGTGCATAACGAAGGAGACTGCTAAGGTCCTCGGGCCAAACAGGGAAAGAATCCCCAAGCTCTTCACTGAGGATACTGACAGTAGTATCAGGAAGAAAAGGCGAGAGGCTCTCAAGAGAAGAAGATTCTCTTAAGACTTCTCTTATGGCTGATGCTGAAGCAAATCCCTCTTCCGGAAGGCTGATATCGTTATATCCGTTGCCGGAACGTATAACAGGCTGCGGCACCATGTGATTGTGAGTCTTCTTCAGAGCTTTGCAATATTCGATCCCCAATATCGCATTGGGAGAAGAAACTGCCTGCATTTTATCCTCTGTAAAGAAAAGAGAAAGTGCCTGCTGTCTCGCAGCAGGGTAGGTAAGGCCGTTCCTCATCTGCCTGTCAAGTTCGGTATCAAAGGCCGTGGGTGGAGAGTTAAGGAACTCGGCGAATTCGAAGATGAGACCTTCCGTCCCCGGTTCAACTCCGAAAGACAGGACATTGACACAACCTAAGGCATCGAGGATACCGACACCTCCTTCTGCAAAGCGTCTTGCGTCTGCAAGTGAGTAGATAAGAGGAAGCTCGATGACCATATCCGCACCGCCTTCCAAAGCCATGCGTGTACGGCAGTATTTATCTATTATGGCAGGTTCGCCACGCTGGGTAAAATCGCCGCTCATGACAACGATTATGTAATCAGCACCGGCTTCTCGGATTTTTTTCAGATGATACTCATGGCCTTTATGAAAGGGATTGTATTCGGCAATAACTCCGGTTATGTTCATATTGCCCCCTCCTTGTGTTTGATACGTGGATTATTTGCCTTACGCTCTCAATATTGAGTAGTGGTATAAAATGATAATGGTGTGATCATCATTGTGATTATAATTATACTATAATGAGGTGAAGTATGATATACTTAGCAGGTTAGAGAACTATTTAGTTTGTCGTCTTAGATCGATCTTTCGTTTAACAGATCGAAAAAAGCATATGAAAAGAGGGAATTGAAGATGATAACAGCAGTCATTATTTTTGTTCTGATGTATGCAGGTATGCTCATCTTCTCTGAGAAGAGAGTATATTTTGCGCTTGCTGCGGCAGTTGCTATGGTCGGAGTAGGAGTACTTCCTATAAGTAAAGTCCTGCCGAGTATCAATTGGAATGTTATTATGATGATCTCAGGTACGATGGGAATAGTAACCCTGTTCATTGAGACCGGGATGCCTGCCCGTATGGCTGATCTGATGCTTACCAAGGTTAGTAAGGCATCAACCGCTATCATATTATTGGCTGTATTCTCCGGTCTGGTATCGGCATTCATTGATAATGTGGCGACTGTGCTTATGGTAGCACCGGTAGGACTGGCAATATGTAAAAAAATCAAGATCAATCCTATACCTGTTCTGATATCCATAGCGGTATCATCGAATCTTCAGGGAGCCGCTACACTGGTGGGTGATACTACAAGTATCCTTCTCGGCGATTTTGCAAAGATGAGTTTCATGGACTTCTTCTTCTGGCAGGGTAAGCCTTCGATATTCTGGGCGGTTGAATTGGGTGCCGCAGGAACGGTTGTCATTCTGTGGTTATTATTCCGTAAGAATAATCAGCCGGTAGAGAGCAAACAGCTTACGGAAGTTAAGGATTATGTACCGGGTATCATGCTGCTTATGGTGGTTGTATGCCTTATCATCGCTTCTTTCTTCACTATTCCTTATATAGACGATATCAAGAACGGACTTATATGTCTCACACTCTGTGTGATAGATGTTGCAAGAAGCTGTATCAAGAAAAAAGGAAAGGAACCTTTGAAGCTGGTGCTCAAAGAGATGGATTATATGACCATCTTCATGCTGTGCGGTCTTTTTGTTGTCATAGCAGGTATCACCGAGGCAGGAGTGATAGAACTTATTGCAGATAAGTTCGCTTCTCTCGGAGGCGGTAATCTCTTCATGCTTTATACCGTGCTGGTATTCGCTTCGGTAATATTGTCCGCATTCATTGATAATATCCCTTATGTGGCAGCCATGCTTCCCGTAGTGCAGTTTATAGCAGGCCGTCTCGGTATCAATCCGGTGGTACTTTATTTCGGACTTCTCTCGGGAGCAACACTCGGAGGCAATATCACTCCGTTCGGAGCATCTGCCAATGTGGCAGGTATGGGAATCCTGCGTAAAGAGGGCTATGAAGTCAAGAACAGTGATTTCTTTAAGATCGGTATTCCGTTCACTCTGACTGCGGTATTCATAGGATATCTGTTCATATGGTTCGTATGGGCATGATCGAACAAAGTGTATCTAAATAGATACAATCCTAAGCGGGCTTTTTTATTGAGAAGAACCTCTTAATGGAATATAATGATACTATAGATAATGAGTTCCGGGAGGTTATTATGGGGTTGTATATTGATAAGATCAAAGAACGCGCAAGGGCAGATGTTAAGACTATAGTTATGCCCGAGACTAATGATAAGAGAACACTGATCGCCGCTTCTCATATATTGGAAGAGGGGATAGCTGACATAATACTCGTCGGTAATGAGGAGAAGATCCTTGACGGTGCGGGATGGCTCGATATTGAGCTCGACGGAGTTAAGATCGTTGATCCTACCAAGTCGCCTGATTTTGAAAGATATGCGGATCTTCTGTATGAAGTCCGTAAATCCAAGGGAATGACCCCGGAGAAGGCAAGAGAGACTCTGCTTAAGGATTATCTTACATACGGAGTTATGATGGTTAAGGCCAATGACGCTGACGGTATGGTGGCAGGTGCCTGTCATGCCACAGCCGATGTATTAAGACCTGCGCTTCAGATATTGAAGACAGCCCCGGGAGTTAAGCTTGTATCGGGCTTTTTCATATTGGATGTGCCGGATTGTGATCTGGGATATAACGGAACTTTTCTTTTTGCGGATTGCGGTCTTAATCAGGATCCTAATGCGGAAGAGCTGGCAGCGATCGCTGACACGAGCGCCAAGTCATTCAAGAATCTTGTGGGGGCTAAGCCCATCATTGCGATGTTGTCACATTCAACCAAGGGAAGTGCCAAGCATCCTCTTGTAGATAAGATGGTTGAGGCTACAAGGATAGCTCACGAGCAGTATCCAAGCCTTACGATAGACGGAGAGTTGCAGACAGATGCAGCTATCGTTCCTTCGGTAGCCAAGACCAAGGCTCCCGATTCGGAGATAGCAGGTAAGGCCAATGTATTGATATTCCCTAACCTCGATGCGGGTAATATCGGATATAAGCTGGTACAGCGTCTCGGTAAGGCCGAAGCTTACGGACCGATGCTTCAGGGACTCGCAAGACCTGTTAACGATCTGTCACGTGGCTGTACATGGGAAGATGTAGTTGGTGTAGTTGCTCTTACTGCGGTACAGGCACAGCTGGTATGATATGGCTTAAGCCATGTAAGGTTCAAAGTCATTGATGATCATATGAACCTATTAGATTAAGATAGATGTTAAACAGTATGTTTAGCCGAAAGAAAGGCTGAAGTGTTAATATGAATATCCAACAGAACTGTCAAGAAAAAATACTTGACAGTTCTGTTTCTTTTTAGTAAGATGATTAACGGTGTCAAGGATATCTACTTGACGGGAGGCAGTTATGGAGAAGATTATTGAGCAGGGAATGCTGTTTGATTTTTACGGAGAGCTGCTTACGGATCATCAGAGACAGGTCTACGGGGCTTTGGTGTATAATGACATGTCCCTAAGCGAGATAGCCGATGAGTACGGTATATCACGGCAGGGAGTACATGATCTGATCAAGCGTTGTGATAAGCTTCTGGATAATTACGAGAATAAACTTCATCTCTACTCAAGATTTCAGAGTGTTAAGGTGAAGATAGAAGAGATCGAGAGACTCAGCAGTCAAAAAGAGATCAAAGAACTGGCTTCTAAGATTCTTGAAGATTTCTGATCGGAGAGTTGATAATGGCATTTGAAAGTCTTACTGACAAACTGCAGAATGTATTTAAGAATCTGAGGAGCAAGGGCAGACTTACCGAAGAGGATGTACATATAGCCGTTAAGGATGTTAAGATGGCGCTTCTTGAGGCCGATGTTAACTTCCGTGTGGTTAAGCAGTTCATTAAGAAAGTTGAAGAGAGAGCTGTCGGACAGGACGTTATGAACGGACTTAATCCCGGACAGATGGTCATCAAGATCGTTAATGAAGAGATGACTGCTCTTATGGGATCTGAGACTACCGAGATCGCTTTTCAGCCGGGTAAGTCCATAACAGTCATCATGATGTGCGGTCTTCAGGGTGCAGGTAAGACAACTACCACAGCGAAGCTTGCAGGCAAGTTCAAGCAGAAGGGTAAGAAATCTCTGCTGGTTGCCTGTGATATATACAGACCGGCTGCCATTAAGCAGTTGCAGATCAACGGTGAGAAGGTCGGTGTTGATGTATTCACACTCGGCAGCGATATAAGCCCTGTTGAGATAGCTTCAAGAGCTTATGAACATGCCGAGAAGAACGGATATAATGTTGTGATCCTTGATACGGCCGGACGGCTTCATATCGATGAGGATATGATGAATGAGCTTAAGGCGATCAAGGACAAGGTTTCGGTTCATCAGACTTTTCTCGTTGTCGATGCCATGACAGGTCAGGATGCTGTCAATGTGGCAGTTGACTTCAAAGAGAAGGTGGGGCTCGACGGTGTTATCTTATCTAAGATGGATGGTGATACCCGAGGCGGTGCAGCCCTTTCGGTTAAGGCGGTTACCGATCTCCCTATTCTCTATGTAGGTATGGGAGAGAAGCTTGAAGATCTCGAACAGTTTTATCCCGACAGAATGGCCAACAGGATCCTTGGGATGGGAGATGTGCTTACGCTTATCGAGAAGGCACAGTCGGCCATTGATATAGATGAACAAAAGAGTCGTGAGATGAATGCCCGAATGAAGAAGGGCAAGTTCGATTTCAACGATTATCTTGAGAGTATGAAGCAGATGCGTAATCTCGGAGGACTCAGCAGTATCCTGAATATGCTCCCAGGAATGGGACTTGGAGTTAAGACAGGAGATCTCGAGGGTGCGGTTGATGAGAAACAGCTTGCAAGGACAGAGGCGATCGTGCTGTCCATGACACCTGAGGAGAGGGCTAATCCCAAGCTGCTCAATCCAAGCAGGAAGCACAGGATAGCAAGAGGAGCAGGTGTTGATATAGCGGTTGTCAACAGATTCATCAAGCAGTTCGAGCAGAGTCAGAAGATGATGAAACAGATGCAGGGTATGATGGGCAAAAAAGGACGCTTCAGACTTCCTTTTTGATCATAAATCAATGCGTTGCTTGCGCATTCAACAGGGGCCGGCCCCCGAAGCCGGAATCAATATCGTATATTTTTTATTAAGAAAGGAATTAAAGACATGGCAGTAAAAATGAGATTAACAAGAATGGGATCTAAGAAGAACGCTCTCTACAGAATCGTAGTATCAGATTCAAGATCACCCAGAGACGGTAAGTTCATCGAGGAGATCGGAACATACAATCCTCATACAGAGCCCAGTACTTTTAAGATTGATGAAGAGAAGGCTAAGAAGTGGCTTGCTAACGGTGCTAAGCCCACAGAAGTTGTCGGTAAACTCCTTAAGGTTGCAGGTATCGAGAAATAGTATAAGTGCTTAACTGCCGTTTGGGATACGATAGTATCCGTCAACGGTAATATGCCGCAGTAAGCATGGAAATGGAGAAACTATGAAAGAATTAGTGGAAGTAATAGCTAAGGCTCTTGTAGATAATCCTGATGAAGTGGTTGTTGAAGAGAAGCAGGAAGGTAAGAATATTACTGTTGAACTTCATGTTGCTCCTTCGGATATGGGTAAAGTTATCGGCAAGCAGGGAAGAATAGCCAAGGCTATCCGTACTGTCGTTAAGGCAGCATCAGTTAACGACAACACCAGAGTTGATGTGGATATCAATTGATCATTCTTACATTAAGTATTGATCAGGCACTTTCGGTGCTTTATTGAATTAATAAATGGTGCTCCTGCACGGACGTGCGGGGGCATTATTTGTGTAATAGTTTCCTATTACACAAATAACGCTCCGCTAAGGATGCGCACTCGCGCGAAAGGAAGATGATGCGCACTCGCGCGAAAGGAAGATGATGCCTTAGCATCCGCGCGAAAAGTAATTGATGCGAAAGCATACTCGATCATCGTATAACTTAATATGTGTGCGATTGGATTATTACAGAATCAGTGAGGACAGATGAAAGAAGATTATTTACAGGTTGGAGTTATCACATCTCCGCATGGAGTACATGGTGAAGTTAAGGTATATCCGACTACAGATGATCCTGCAAGGTTCAAGACCTTGAAGGAAGCTATACTTGAGACAAGGAAGGGACAGGTGGTCGTACATCCTAACCGTGTTAAGTTTTTTAAAAACATGGTCATACTGGGATTTGAAGAATTTGATTCCATGAATGATGTAGAGCAATTACGTCAGTGTCCTATCAGGGTGACCCGTGAAAATGCGGTGAAGCTTAAGAAAGATGAATATTTTGTTGCCGATCTTATTGGCATTGAAGTTATAGATGAAGAAGCAGGCTTGAAAGGCACATTGTCCGATGTTATCGAGACCGGAGCCAATGATGTATATGAGATAAAGCTTGAAGATGGAAGGGAATTGTTGCTGCCTGCCATAAGAGAATGTATAATGGATGTTGATATGGATGCGAGAGTTATGAAAGTCCATATACTTGACGGATTATTGTAAGGATCTTGGTTATGCATAAGTATTATGTAATGACGCTTTTTCCCGATATGATCGATTCGATCGCGGGTACCAGTATCATGAAGCGGGCGATCGATGCTTCCATAATAGATATTGAAGCTGTTAATATCAGAGATTATACTGTTAATAAGCACAACAGGGTTGATGATTATACATATGGCGGAGGTGCCGGTATGCTGATGCAGGCACAGCCCGTATATGACTGTCATAAGGCCATTCTTGAAAGACATCAGGGGCGTAAGATCAGAACGGTATATATGACACCTCAGGCACCGATATTTGATCAGAAGATGGCCAGAGATCTTGCGGATGAAGAGGAGATAATCTTCCTCTGTGGTCATTATGAAGGAATAGATGAGAGAGTGCTTGAAGAGATCGTGACGGATTATATCTCGATCGGAGATTATGTACTTACGGGAGGAGAGCTTCCTGCTATGGTATGCATAGATGCCATAGCGAGGATGGTGCCCGGAGTTCTCGGTAATGAGATATCGGGAGAAACTGAATCCTTCGATGACGGTCTGCTTGAGTATCCTCAGTATTCAAGACCTGTTGAGTGGATGGGAAAGACTGTTCCGGATGTACTAATGTCGGGACATCATGCTAATATAGAAAAGTGGAGGAAAGAACAGTCTCTTGAGCGTACAAGACAGAGACGGCCGGATCTCTATGAGAAATATATTGAGAGGATGAGGGATCGTTCTTGATCATCAGCTCTCTTCTGGTTAATGAGGGGAAGTCATTCTGAAGAGAGAAGCGGTAAATAAGGAGAAATATAATTGGAACACAGACTTAATGTTATTGTCAGTCATACCACCACGATCGTAGGAGCGGGTATACGTTTCCTGTTTGGCGGTTTTTACAATCATTGTGCTGTAGCTCTGGATGATGATCTGTCAGTGTTGTATTCTTTTGCAAGAAAGAACAGACATCTTTGGTTCACCGGATGTTTCTGCACTGAGAAGCTTGAGTTCTATAAGGCGTACAAGGTATATACCATACCGATCACAGATGAAGAATACGAGGCTATCCGTGAACGCTTACGTTATTACGGAAGTCATCTGTGCATATATAATTATCCGGGGGCTGCATTGCTTCCGTTTAATATCACTCTTAATTTTAAGAGAAGTTATATGTGTTCAACCTTCGTAGCCAGCATACTTGAGAATCTGGATGAAGTTCAGCTGGAGAAGCAGTACGGGCTTTACAATCCGATGGATATCAAACATCTGTTGGATAAATATGAGCAGACTGCGTGACGGTGCTTAATATAATGTTGACACGAACTGTCGTGGGTGATAGTTTATATTTGTGATGTTAAAATATTAACTCTAAGGAGAATGATCATGGCAATTTTTACAGGTGCCGGTGTGGCAATAGTTACACCTTTCAAAGCTAACGGTGATGTTAATTACGAGAGATTCACAGAGATCATCGAGGATCAGATTGCTGGCGGGATCGATGCCATCATAGTATGTGGTACGACAGGTGAGGCAGCAACTCTTACTCATGAGGAACATTTGGATGTTATAGAGCATTGCGTTAAGGTGGTTAATAAGAGAGTTCCCGTTATCGCAGGAACAGGTTCTAACTGTACAGAGACAGCTGTTTACCTCTCAACAGAAGCTGAGAAGAGAGGCGTTGACGGATTGTTACTTGTTACGCCTTATTATAATAAGGCTACTCAGAATGGATTATACGAGCACTTCAAGATCGTAGCTGACAGTGTTAAGATCCCGATCATCTTATATAATATTCCCGGAAGAACAGGATGTACTCTTCAGTCAGCAACACTTGTTAAGTTATGCAATGATGTAGAGAATATCGTAGGTGTTAAGGATGCTACAGGTAATCTTAGTGAAGTTGCCAATATGATGTCAATGGCTAAGGGCAAGGTTGATCTTTACAGCGGAGAGGATGCTCTTATCGTGCCTGTGCTCTCACTCGGCGGTAAAGGTGTTATCTCAGTGCTTGCAATGGTAGCACCCAAGCAGACTCATGATATCTGCCAGCTTTATTTTGACGGTAAGGCTAAGGAAGCAGGAGAGGAGCAGCTCAGAGCGATTCCGCTTATTAATGCACTTTTCAGTGAGGTTAATCCCATTCCTGTTAAGAAGGCACTCAATCTTATGGGTAAAGAGGTAGGACCTCTCAGAAGACCCCTTACAGAGATGGAACCTGAGACAGCAGCCAAGCTTGAAGCAGCTATGAAGGATTACGGTATTTTATAATATAGAGTCTTAAGTAACAGGACATACTAATGTACAGATAACTGTTGTGATCACTTAGGTTTTCACAACAGTTTTCTTTTGAGTGAGTTTGAGGAGAACAGTAATGAACAATGACGAACTTGTATATATTAAGGGACTTGCGAAGCAGTTCCCTACAATTGCCGCTGCGTCGACTGAGATAATCAACCTTCAGTCTATATTAAGCCTGCCAAAGGGTACGGAACACTTCATGACGGACATACACGGTGAGTATGAGCAGTTTGATCATGTCCTGAAGTGCGGTTCCGGGGCTGTGAGGCGTAAGATCGATGAAGAGTTTGGCAATACTATCAGCGAGCATGATAAGAGAAGCCTTGCGACACTTATCTATTATCCTGAAGAGAAGCTTGAGATAGTACAGGAGAATGAGGAATTTCTTGAAGACTGGTATAAGCTTACACTTCATCGACTGGTTCAGATGACGAAGAGATCGGCTTCCAAGTATACACGTTCCAAGGTTAGAAAAGCACTGCCTAAGGACTTTGCTTATGTCATAGAAGAGCTTATAACCGAGAAAGATGAGATAGAGGATAAGGAAGCTTATTATAATGAGATCATTAATACCATTATCCGTATCGGCTCGGCCCAGGGACTTATAATCGCGCTGTGTAATCTGATTCAGCGAATGGTCGTTGATCATCTGCATATAGTGGGAGATATCTTCGATAGAGGCAACGGTCCTCATATGATAATGGATTCTCTGGAGAGATACCATTCGCTCGATATTCAATGGGGCAATCATGATGTTGTATGGATGGGAGCAGCAGCCGGTCAGCCGGCGTGTATCGCTACCGTTGTCAGGATGAGCGCACGCTACGGCAATCTTGATACACTCGAAGAGGGCTATGGTATCAATCTTATACCGCTTGTGACCTTCGCAATGAAGACATATGTCAATACTGACTGTTCCGCATTCAAGATCAAGTACAGCGACGATTATGATACAAGGGATCTTGATATTGATACAAGAGTTCATAAGGCGATCGCGATAATGCAGTTCAAGCTGGAAGGGCAGTTGATCCGTAAGCGCCCTGAGTTCAATATGGATGACAGGCTGTTGCTGGATAAGATCGATTTTACCAATAAGACTGTAAAAATAGGGGACACTGAGTATCCCATGAAGGATGTAGATTTTCCGACAGTTGATCCCGCGGATCCTTATAAGCTTACAGAAGAGGAAGAGCTTGTGATGAAGAGGCTCATGAGTGCTTTTAAGCATAGTGAGAAGCTTCAGAGGCATGTGGACTTTCTGTATACCAAGGGCGGAATGTATAAGATACATAATTCCAATCTGCTCTATCACGGATGTGTACCGATCGATGAGAACGGTGAATTTCAGAAGGTCAATATATATGGCAAGGAGTATTCCGGCAAGGCTCTTTATGATATCCTTGAGGAATATGCAAGAAAGGCATATTATTCTGCGGATAAGGAAGAGCGAGATAAGGGCAGGGATATAATCTGGTATATCTGGGCAGGCAATAAGTCTCCGGTATTCGGTAAGGATAAGATGACAACCTTTGAACGTTATTTTATCGAAGATCCCGCTACTCATAAGGAGACCAAGAATGCTTATTACAGACTGATGGAGAATGAAGATGTTCTTAATAAGATACTTAAGGAATTTGGTCTTGATATCGAGCATTCTCATATCATCAACGGACATGTTCCCGTTGAGGTAAAAAAAGGTGATTCTCCGATCAAGTGTGGCGGTAAGTTACTTGTAATCGACGGTGGATTCTCAAGGGCATACCAGAGTAAGACAGGAATCGCAGGATATACCCTTGTGGCCAATTCTCACGGCATGAATCTTGTGGAACATGAGACATTCGAATCCAAGGAAGCTGCTATTCTCCAGGAGAAGGATATCGTTTCTGACACTATTGTCGTTGAGAGGGTAAGCAACGGAAGACTGCGTGTGGCAGATACTGATATAGGTGAGGAGATAAGGATAAGCATCAAGCAGCTTGAGACTCTGCTGTGGGCTTATCGTAACGGTGTTATCGTACAGAAATAGACGGCAGGTATAATCAATGAGATTTAGACCATGTATAGATATTCATAATGGAAGTGTTAAGCAGATAGTGGGCGGTTCGCTCTCTGATGGCGGAGAGGTTAAGGAGAATTTTGTCGCAGGGCTTAATGCCGACCATTATGCAGAAATGTATAAGAAGTACGGACTTAAAGGCGGACATATCATCATCCTCAATAAGTTCGGGACTCCGGAATATGACGCTTCTGTCAGACAGGCAAATCTTGCTCTGTCTGCATATCCGGGTGGGATGCAGATTGGCGGAGGCATTACGGACAGGAATGCACGATCTTTTATTGATGCCGGAGCGGGACATATAATAGTGACCTCATTTATCTTCGAAAACGGAGTTCTTAACAGAGACAGGTTAAAGGCCTTGGTTGACGAAGTCGGTAAAGATAAGATAGTACTTGATCTTAGTTGCAGGATGGGAGAGAAAGGATACACTGTTGTTGTTGACCGTTGGCAGACGTATACGGATCTCGTACTCACTCCCGAGGTGATCGAATCTCTTAAGGAATATTGTGATGAATTTCTGATCCACGGAGTTGATGTGGAAGGTAAGAAACAGGGCGTCGATACAGATCTTATCAGACTCTTGTCAGAATGCAGGGACTGTACCATAACTTATGCCGGCGGAATAAGGGATTATGATGATATCAGGCTTATAGAAGAGTATGGACAGGGGCAGATCGATTATACTGTCGGAAGTGCTCTGGATATATTCGGCGGTACTCTGAGTTTTGAAGAGCTGGCAAAACGGAACGTAAGAGAACCGGAGCATACCGGTACCCGGAAAGAAGTATAAAATACGGAACGTAATATAAGATGCGGAACGTAATATAAAATGCGGAACATAATATAAGATGCGGAACGTAATATAAAATGCGGAACATAATATAAACGCGGATGTAATAAGGATCCGAAAAAGAAGATACGGGTAAAAGAAAAAGTCAATCGCTTAATAACGATTGACTTTTTCTTAATCAATTAAACTCTTGCTAATTCATATAACTAAAAATTACTTTTATATCATAGAACAGGCACATCGTATTAATGATTATTGTTGCTGATTAAAGCTTTGTTACGTTTACAGCCTGAGGGCCTTTCTCGCCGTTAACAACCTCGAATTCAACTGCTGCGCCATCTTCAAGTGACTTAAAACCTTCCATGTTAAGTCCTGAGTAGTGAACGAAAACATCGTTACCTGACTCGTCGCAGATGAAACCATAACCCTTCTGGTTGTTGAACCACTTAACTGTACCTTTGTTCATTCCAAAAACCTCCAAAAATATACTGTTGCACTTATTTGCAACATATAAATAATAGCATAAACCGATAAAATTGTACAGACAATTTTGAAAAAATTGAAATTATTTGTAAGAAATGTTATTATTGACGAGGGATTGTAACCAATCCGGGAGGATATTCAGTGCAGAAGAAGAGAAAACGGATCAGTAAAAGCTATTTTTTTATTGTGAGTGATGATCCTAATAAGCCTGTTATATTGAGACGCCTGAGAAAGGGTTCGGTCAATTTCTGGAGGGTAATTGCGCTTATCTTTATCTCAGCGCTGGTAGTTTTTGCAGCGTATACGAATTATCGCCATGAGGTCATACTGGTCAGAGAACAGGCTCTTAAGGAGACAATAGAAGAATTAAAGGCCGAGAATGCTTCTCTGAAGTCGGATAATGAATCCATGTTGGATAAGATCAATATCCTGAGTGAAACGGTTAACCAGAAGAAAGAGATCGAGAAGGAAGTAGAGAGTAAGATGCTGCCTACCGGATTTCCTCTTTCCGGAGCCGCCGATGTGAAGGATAAGGATGAGGAGTTGCGTATAGACGGTGAGTTGGTTTTGCGACCGTTGCTTGAGTTCGTTGTTGCCGATGGAATCTATGTTATCGCATCCGGAGACGGTGTGGTATCTAATGTGTCCGAGGAGGTCACCTATGGATACGAAGTCAGGATAGATCATGGGAACGGTTATGTATCAGTATATCGTACAGATTCGGAGCCTAAGGTCAAGACCGGAGATCAGGTGTCGCGTGGCGGTCTGATATATGAGATCGAATGTGATGATGATGATACGGCCAAGTTCGCATATCAGATCATATATAATGAAGAGTATATCGATCCTAATGATATGCTTGAGATAAATGGCTGATGATCCGTTGCTATATGGAAGCACATTGTTGATCGGCCTTAGATCAATGATCGATGACCGTTTGTTACATAAAGGTGTTCCGTTGATAGGCGCTGATAAGACGGCTGATCGCGGATATAGTAGAAAGGGAGTTTAGGATGAGAAAGAAGAAGATCGATCTACCCACAGGTGACGGAACTGTCATAGGGAAGGGTACAGTTGTTAACGGCAGTATTGAATCTGATGCTGTTTTTATCAGAATCGACGGAGAACTTAAGGGTAATGTGAATACAAAGGGTGATCTTACGGTTGGTCCCGATGGTATCGTAAACGGCGATATCACAGCCAACAGCCTTAACCTCGCAGGTAAGGTGAACGGTAATGTTGTAAGTAAGACTAAGCTGGAGATAGAATCTACGGGAGTTCTTACCGGCGATGTTACGACAGATACTCTTGTTATGGATGCATCAGGGATCATAAACGGTAAGATAACAATGAAGACCGGGAATGAAGAGAGTGCCGGTAAGAGTGACGCTGCCGATGACAATGGTGATAAGGATAAAGCTGCCGAGGAATAAGGCTGAAAGATAAGTCGTATTGAAAAAGGCGCTTCCGATGATCATGTAGGTATTATCGATTCGTAAGGGTAACAGCGTTTTGAGAAGTTTTTCTTTACTCTGTGACTTTAATATGTTAAAATTTTAAAGTATTAATGACGATGGAGGATGATATATGAATCCAAAGATAAAGACAGAGCCTGTTGACTCGTTATTTGATGCGATACTTACATTAAAGACAAGAGAAGAGTGCTATAATTTTTTCGAAGATCTGTGTACTGTTAATGAGCTGTTAAGCCTCTCGCAGAGGTATGAAGTAGCTTCCATGCTTAAGTCACATAAGACATATCTTGAGATAGCGGAGAAGACCGGCGCTTCGACAGCTACTATCAGCAGGGTGAACCGTTCTCTTAATTATGGATGTGATGGTTATAAGCTGGTATTTGAGAGATTAGAGAATAAAGACTGATAATGGATATATCCAATTGGTGCAGTATTGGCAGACCGGCTTAATAACCGGTCTGTTTTAAATCTTAAAGATTCGGATGCACCTGTGATACGAAGGGGGGATAGATCATGACATTAGATATGGATGACCTTATAAATAGTATTTTAGCCAGTGTTGGAAGGATCGACTTCATAAAAGGAAGTGAGATTCCGGATATCGATCTCTATATGGATCAGGTAACGACTTTTATGGAGAGCAGGCTTAGTCCGTCAACAAGGAATCCGGGCGTTGACAAGATCATGACTAAGACAATGATCAATAATTATGCCAAGAACAATCTGCTGCCGCCACCGGTCAAGAAGAAGTATACCAAGGAGCATCTTTTTGTACTGGTGTTCATATATTATTTTAAAAATGTGTTGTCTATCAGTGATATCAATGCGGTACTTAAGCCCATTCTTGATAATTATTTCGGGGGCAATGAAGAGGACGGTAGCGTTGAATATGTCTATGAGTCCATCAGAAAAGTGGCTGTTGAACTGAATGATTCCATCCAGCAGGATCTGATGGAGAAGTTCAAGCTCTCAGAAGGGATATTTGACGGACCTGATAAGGAGATGCTGAATGAATTTAGCTTCATAACATTACTTTGTATGGATATATATGTTAAGAAGCTGATCATCGAAAAGATGATAGATGGTTTTGAGAACAAAAAAAAGGGTCAGGATGATAAATAGCTTAGAATGGTTCGGAAAGATTATTATTAGAATTGTTCGGAAAGATTATTTTGACCGGGAATTGCAAATAAGGTATAATTTATCTTAGCTTGTTCGTACGATCGGACAATGTTTATGTAAGTCAGAGGAGGAGAATAAAATGGGTTTTATTAAGAATCAGTTGCTTAACGTAGTAGAATGGACTGATGCCAGAGAAGGAGTTTTATTCTGGAAGTGGGATAATGATGAGATCAAAAAAGGATCTAAGCTTATCATCCGTCCGGGTCAGGATGCTATTTTTGTTCATAACGGAGCTATCGAAGGTATCTTCGAAGATGACGGAACTTATGATATAGAGACAGAGATCATTCCTTTTCTTACAACTTTGAAGAGCTTCAAGTTCGGATTCAATACACCTTTTAAGGCAGAGGTTCTCTTTGTTAATACAAGAGAGCATCTTGTAAAGTGGGGAACAAAGAACGCGATCAATCTTCCCGCACCCGGTCTTCCGGGCGGAATGCCTATAAGAGCCTTCGGTACATTCAGCTGTAAGGTGGGCGATAATGATGTTATGATCGATAAGCTCGCAGGAATCTCCAATATATATACAGTTGAGAATGTTAAGGAGAGGATCACGGCAAGCCTTGATCAGCTTCTGATGGGATGGATCGCAAAAGAAGGTAAGGATATGTTTAACCTTCAGGTGGATGCGGTTAATATCGCTGAAGGAATCCGTGCCGATCTTGATGCTGAGATGGCTAATTACGGTATCTCTATCACTGCATTCAACATTGAGAGTTTCTCTTATCCTGAAGAGATCAGAAAGATGCAGGAGAAGGCTGCTGCACAGTCAATGGTCGGTGATGTTAACAAATATACACAGATCGCTATGGCAGATTCAATGTCTAACGGAAAGAACGGTGGCGGTTCTGTGGCAGCCGATATGGCCAGCATGCAGATGGGTATGGCTATGGGTCAGCAGATGATGCAGAACATGGGTATGGGAATGCAGAATAACGGAATGCCAAACGGCAATATGGCTGCAGCACCCGGCGCAAAATTCTGTCCTAACTGCGGTACACCTGCTAACGGAGCCAGGTTCTGTTCTAATTGCGGAACACAGCTTGCATAGTTTTTGTTGATGATAAGGCCGCCTTTACAGGTGGCCTTTTTTAAGTCTGTGAGCAACCGGCCGGAGGTACTGCCACAGGATCAGATATTAATAACGGAGTTAAATTCAAATGAGTAATCTTGATACATTGAATAACAGACAGAGAGAAGCGGCACTTGCCGTAGAAGGCCCTGTACTGATACTTGCGGGAGCAGGTTCGGGCAAGACAAGAGTGCTGGTACACAGGATCTCTTATATGATAGAAGACTGCGGTATTCAGCCGTGGAATATCCTTGCGATCACTTTTACCAATAAGGCTGCAGGGGAGATGAGGGAACGTGTGGACAGGATCATAGGAAACGGAGCCGACAGCGTATGGGTGGCAACCTTTCATTCAACCTGTGTCAGAATACTTAGAAGACATATAGATCTGCTTGGGTATGATACAGACTTCACGATCTATGATACGGATGATCAGAAGACTGTGATGAAGGGGATACTTAAGCGTCTGAATATTGATTCCAAGCAGTTTAAGGAGAAGACCTGCCTTAATACCATATCTAACGCTAAAAATGAATTGATAGATCCGGTTGAATTTGCTAAGAACTGTGTCGGAGATTACAAGCTGGAAAGAATAGCCGTAGTATATACCGAGTATCAGAAGACTCTGAAAGAATCCAATGCCCTTGATTTTGACGATATCATCATGCTCACGGTCCGTCTTTTCAAAGAGTATCCGCAGGTGCTGGAGAATTACCAGAATAGATTCAGGTATATTATGGTGGACGAGTATCAGGATACCAATACAGCGCAGTTTGAGCTTATTAGATTATTGGCGGCTAAGTATCAGAATCTCTGCGTGGTAGGAGATGACGATCAGTCAATATATAAGTTCAGGGGTGCCAATATAAGCAATATCCTTGATTTTGAAAAAGAATATCCGCAGGCACTTGTGGTTAAATTAGAACAGAATTACAGATCCACACAGTACATACTGGATGCAGCCAACTCGGTCATATCCAATAATTCTTACAGAAAGAGTAAATCATTATGGACTGACAGAGGAGACGGTAATAAGGTACACTTCAGGCAGTTTGAGAACGCCTTCGAGGAAGCTGATTATATCGCCGGAGATGCGAGGAAATCGATCAATTCCGGTGAATTTGAGGCAGGAGACTGCGCGGTGTTATACAGGACCAATGCCCAATCGAGATTGCTGGAGGAAGCTTTTGTAAGGATCGGTATTCCTTACAATATCGTAGGCGGTGTTAACTTCTATTCAAGAAAAGAGATCAAAGATATACTTGCGTATCTCAAGGTCATCAATAATGCGGTTGATCCCATTGCCGTTAAGAGGATAATAAATATTCCGAAAAGAGGGATCGGTGTCGCATCGATAAACAAGGTGGAGGATTACTGTTCGGCTAATGGCTTTAGTTTTTTCGAGGGATTGAAGATGGCTGACGAGATTCCGGGACTTGGAAAGGCGGCTGTTAAGATTGAGGGCTTTGTCAATATGATAAGGGTCTTCAGGAGTAAGATCGATACATACGGCTTAAAGGGGCTTGTTGAGGATATTCTCGAGACTACAGGCTATATAGAAGAACTTAGGGAATCCGAGGAGGACGATGCTGAAGACAGGATCGCGAATATCGAGGAATTGATCAGCAAGATCGTGGATTATGAGGATGATCATGAGGAGGCAAGTCTGACGGCATTCCTTGAGGAAGTGGCACTGGTATCGGATATCGATAATATAGAAGATGAGAAGAATCGCGTGATGCTCATGACTGTTCATGCGGCCAAGGGACTTGAATTTGGCAAAGTCTATATGGCGGGAATGGAAGACGGAGTGTTCCCGGGATCAATGGCAATATATGACGAAGATCCTTCGGAGATCGAAGAGGAGAGACGACTTGCTTATGTTGGTATAACAAGGGCAAAGGATGATCTTACATTGTGTTATGCGAAGCAGAGGATGCTAAGAGGGGAGACCCAGTATAATGCACCCAGCAGGTTCATAAGAGAGATCCCCGATGCCTATATGGACAATAAGCCTGCCAAGCGTAAGGAGCCTGTCGTTATGCAGGACGACTCCTTCAGGGAGGCTAAGAAGATGTTTGCCGCCAAGGCTTATACAACATCTACGCCGATGACTCTGAAGAGACCTAATACGACGCCGGAGGATAAGAGACCGTTTATAGGTCAGGGTATCAATTCTTTGAGAGCTTCGGCAGGAATCCAGAAGGGGATGCCCGCCAAGGGTAAGCCCGATTATGAAGTGGGTGACAGAGTAAGGCATATGAAGTTCGGTGACGGTACGGTGATCAATATCGATAAGGAACCGACAGACTATAAAGTTACGGTTGATTTTGAAAAATCCGGAAGAAAGGTTATGTATGCCGCTTTCGCAAAACTCAGGAAGATCTAACGATCGGGAATCAGATGTTCTGAGATGAGATAGCTTATGAATCCTTCCAGACCGGCGGTCAGATCTTCATAGGTGGCATCGAAGTCTCCGGTGTACCAGGGATCTGCTATTCCGCGGGGAGAATCAGTGAAGTCAAGGAGTTTGAAGATCTTATTATCTTTGTCTTCACCGACTATACGCTTAATGCCTGCGATATTGGATTCTTCCATACCGATGATGAAGTCGAAATTCTTGTAATCTTTTGGTGTTATGCGTCTGGCTTCACGCCTGGTAAAGGGAATACCTTCCTGTCTCAGTTTATTCCCGGCACCGTAGTGTATGTCATTGCCGGTCTCTTCGTAGCTGGTGGCAGCGGATGCAATCAGGAACGAATCCGCGAGGCCTTTTTTACATACCATGTTCTTGAAGATAAATTCTGCCATTGGGGAACGGCAAATATTGCCAAGGCAGACGAATAATACTTTGATCATTGTTTCCTCCAAAATGTAAAATTGCTTATATATGTATATATGGTATAATCCATGATGGATGCAGTCAATATATAAGTGATCCGGAGTATAATCATATGGACAATAAGGTGATTGATTTTTCCGTCATAATACCTCATTACAATATACCTTCCGCTTTACGCAGGTTGCTGGATACCATTCCGGTCGCAGATAACCTGGAAGTCATAGTGGTTGATGATAAGAGTGATAAGGAACTTGATGATCTGGAAAAACTGACAGCTGAATACAGTAATGAACGGGTTAAGTTCTTAAGGAACGATACCGATCAAAAGGGAGCCGGCGTGTGCAGGAATATCGGAATGAGTAATGCCAAAGGTACGTGGCTTCTGTTTGCGGATTCGGATGATATGTATGCCGAGGGGGCATATGATGTTCTTATGAATAACAAAGACAGGGATGAGGATATCATATTCTTCATGCCTGACAGTATTAAGAGCGATTCGGGAGAAAAGGCTGACAGGCATATCGAGTTCTGTGATTTTTTGAATAGATATCTGGAAGAGCCGAGCCGTAAGAATGAGCTGGCTCTGAGATATGAGATCGTGTCACCGTGGAGTAAGATGGTACGCAGGAGTATGGTGGCGGATAATTCGATAGTATTCGAGGGAAGCAGGGTTGCCAATGATGTTGTGTTCTGTCGAAAGATAGGTTTCCATGCCCGTAAGATAGCGGTTGAAAGAGATAATATATATATAATCACAGAGCGTGAAGGCAGTCTTACAACGTTCATCGGCAAAGAAGCTTATGAGACAAGACTCGGTGAATTTATCAAGGGCGCACGTTTTGTCAGAGAGCATGTTGATGGGGATACATGGAAGACTCTTGGAATGAGCGGAGGATATTTCATTCATTCATGCAGGGTCAATAAGCTTGGGATCGCTGAGCTGATAAGGACGATAAGGGTTCTTGTGAGTAACGGGATCAGAGTGATATAGATATCAGTTTCGCAATGGAACATAGAAGGGAATACAAAGAATGATCTATGCACCGGTGATAATACCTACGCTGAATAGAATAGAACATCTTAAGGATTGTCTGACATCTCTGGAGCGCAATAAATTTGCTGATAAAACAGATGTATTTATTGCTCTTGACTGTCCACCTTCGGAGAAATATGTTGAAGGATATGAAAAGGTAAGAGAATACCTGGAGACAGCAAAGTTCGGATTCGCAAGTCTTACAGTTGTCAAAAGGGAGATCAATTACGGGCCGATAGATAACGGCTCGAAGCTCATTGACGAAGTCTTTGAGAAATACGATAGATGTATTTTCTCTGAGGATGACAATATCTTTGCACCTACTTTTCTTGAGTTTATGAATGAATGTCTTGAGAAGTATGCCGATAATGAAGATATTCTTGCCGTTTATGGATTCAGACCCCGTATTAAGAATACGTATAGCGAAGGCAATAAGGTAATCAAGGTAAATTATTTCTCAGCATATGGGTGTGGACTATGGAGAGATAAACACAGAGATATGGTCCGTAATGTGAATAGGCAATATATAGAAGATCTTTGTTGTAACAAGGGCAAGATGAAGAGGATCGCTGAGGTATGTCCTGAGGGAATCTGTTACCTTGCATCAATACTGCTTCGTAAGGAGAAGTTATATCAGACTCCTGACGGCAGAGTACAGCTCATAGATACGGTAAGGATAATACATGCCATTGCAGAGAATAAGTATCTGCTATGCA
Organism: Lachnospiraceae bacterium; assembly: GCA_024684085.1. Lineage (GTDB taxonomy): Bacteria > Bacillota > Clostridia > Lachnospirales > Lachnospiraceae > Colinaster. Next base: position 24,241 of record JAIKXM010000003.1, read on the forward strand.
GTCCGATAAGACTTATCCTTAATAACGGATATGACGGAAGCGGGGCGCACTGCTCTGTGTCGGTTAACAAATTCGCCAGTGCCAGTCTGGATGACCATGAGCAGGAATGTATTGTGAAGGTATGTGATGAGCCGGAATTTAGGGAACTTGACTTTAAACTGCAAAAAAACAGGATAATTCCGTATATTTCTGCCATTCTTCGTATCAAAATATGGCGGATCATTGCCAAGCGAAAGGTGATAGGTTAGTGATAGATCCGGAACAGGCGGAGATACAATATGAATAAAAAAGGTAAGACTAATATAATCATATCGGGTGGTAATTTTAATAATAAAGGGGCTCAGGCGATGCTCTTTATTACCGCTTCAGAATTAAGAAAATATGCACCCGGGGTTAAGATATTTTTTGATTCACAGGATAAGTACAGGGACTGTTCTGAATATGGATTTGAACAGATCGACAGGGAGGCTTTAAGAAACGCCCTCTTATATACATCCAAGGAGACAGGGCTATTTGACTTTATGTTCAAGAGCTTAAGGCATGCCGTAAGAATGTGTCTTGAGAAGAATATGTATGCTGCCTTTGCTGAGTATAAATATATCAGAATGATCAGAGATACTGAAGCACTTCTGGATATCTCAGGATATGCTCTGTCTTCAGAATTTTCCGAGTGGCATAATAAGTTATATCTCGATATCATCCGCGGTTCGGTCAACAGTGCCATTGATACCTACATTCTGCCTCAGTCGTTCGGGCCTTTTGATTATGATGATAAGGCCGGAATGATCGGGTTGATCAAGGATTCGCTGGCGGGAGTCAGACGAATATATGCAAGAGAAGACGAAGGGCTTGCTTTTTTGCAAGAGGCAGGTGTAAGTAGTGCACACAGATCGTCAGATATCGTTCTTCAGAGCCGGATTGATGAATGGAGTGATCATCTGAAAGGTGAAGGCGATGAATCAAGATATCGGGACAGAGTGTGGATCGTTCCGAATATGAAGCTGTTGAAATACAGGACCAAAGAGGAACTATATGCGCTGTATGATGTAATAGTGGATGATCTGCTTAAGCGCGGAGAGAAGATATTACTGGTATATAATTCCAATGAAGATCAGATCTTATGTCGTCAGATTCTTGAGAACCATCAGACCGGCGGTGATATTGAACTGTGTGAGAGAGAACTGAACTTCTATGAATATATGAGATATGTAAGAGATGCTAAATTTATCATCTCGTCAAGATATCATTCACTTGTAATGGCATTGAAAGAAGGGATTCCCTGTATAGCACTTGGCTGGGCGGTTAAATATGAAGATCTCTTTAGACTGGTGGGACAGGAACAGTACGTTATCGGTATTACTGATGATGATGTTGAAGCCGGAATGCTTGGAATGATCGATCTCATGGAGAAAAACTATCGGACTGCGAGTGAAGAGATAATTCGGAATGTTGCCGATATCTGCCGGAACAATTGCTTTGATGATCTTTTTGAAGCGATGCGAGAGCGGTCGTGAGAGCAGATGATACGCGGAAGTCGGGAAAACAGCAATTGCGTTAGATTTTTTGCTGTGATATTATTTTATATATCAGAGGGGATGAGTTGTTGATCAAATCGCAGACGATCATGCTGATGGCTTGTGTACAGCGGAAAGTGACCCGTGTCATAGGATGAACAAGCTGTAAACGGCCCGGCAGACAGATAAGATTGGAGAGTGAGGTTATGGAGAATATGAATCAGATCAGAGATTATGTTAAGGAAGTGACTAATCTGAAGGATAGAGCAAAGAAGAGATCCAATACGCTGGCTGTGATCGTTATTGTAGCGGCCGTTTTTGTGATAATATGTATCCTGCTGTACGGATTGTACAGATTCGTCTGTCCGAAAGAGGTTGATGAGTATCTGGACGATTACGATGATGATTACAGTGATGATGACGACGATTTCTTCGAAGATGAAGATGATGAAGATATCGTTCTTGTCAAGAAAGAAGATACTGAGACTGATAGTGTTGATTGATCAAATAATAAGAGATAAAAGAGCCTTTCGGCATTTTGCTGAGGGCTCTTTTTTGAGGAGAATGTAATGAAAAGAGGAGAACTGTTAGAGGGAGTAGTTGAGAGGGTTGAATTCCCCAATAAAGGACTTGTCAGGATAGATGATAATAATACCCTCTGGGTGAAGAATGTTATCCCGGGCCAGCATGTATCCGTAAGAGTTAAGAAGGTACGTAACGGCGCAGGAGAAGGAATGCTTAAGGAAGTGATCAAGAAGGCTGATAATGAGATAGATCCGCCTTGTTCATACTTCAATATCTGCGGCGGATGTACATATACCAATTTAAGTTATGAGGATCAGCTGCGACTTAAGGAAGATCAGGTTCACCGATTATTGGATAAGGTGCTGAAGGATCAGGAAGCTCCTTATGAGTGGTGTGGGATAAAAGGAAGTCCCAAGGAGAATGAGTACAGGAATAAGATGGAGTTCACCTTTGGTGATGAATATAAGGATGGACCACTGTCTCTCGGCATGCATAAGAGAGGCGGATTCTTCGATGTTGTGTGCATAGATGATTGTAAGATCTGTGACGAGGACTACAGGAGAATACTGGTCAGTACGAGGGATTTTTTCAGGAAGAGCGGATTGAAGTTCTACCATAGAATGAATCATCAGGGGTATCTCAGGCATCTTCTGGTGCGCAAGGCTTCACATACAGGGGAGATACTTGTGGCGATAGTTACGACTACTCAGGAAGAGTATGATATGAGCGGATATGTTGGGATGCTACGGGATCTGAAGCTTGACGGGGAGATAGTCGGGATACTGCATACGTTCAACGATTCGCTGTCGGATGTGGTGCAGAATGACAGGACTGAGGTGCTGTTCGGCAGGGATCATATCTGTGAAGAGTTGCTGGGGCTTAAGTTTAATATCTCGGAATTTTCGTTTTTCCAGACAAACAGTTACAGTGCTGAAGTGCTCTATGAGACGGTACGTGATCTGATCGGTGATCTGGGTAAAAAAGATAAGACTGTGTATGACCTGTACAGCGGAACAGGAACGATCGCCCAGCTGATGGCTCCGGTCAGTCGAAAGGTCATCGGAGTGGAGATCGTGGAGGAAGCTGTTCTTGCTGCCAGACAGAATGCGGTGATCAACGGTCTGGATAATTGTGAGTTTATCGCAGGCGATGTGCTGGCCGTGCTTGATGATATTACGGAGAAACCTGTTTTTATCATACTTGATCCCCCAAGAGAGGGAATTCATCCTAAGGCATTGCCTAAGATAACCGGGTATGGAATAGACAGGCTGATATATGTTTCGTGTAATCCCGTGAGCCTTGCAAGAGATCTTAAAGATTTTATCCTTGCAGGATATAGGGTTGAAAAGAGCGTTTGTGTGGATCAATTTCCGGGCACATGCCATGTGGAGAGTGTTTGCTTGATGTCAAAGGTGTAGTGTCGAGACGGGGTGAAGCGAGGAACGAAAAAAAGGACTTGCTTCCGAGCATACGGGCATCCCTGTTCGTACATTGGAAGACTGGGAAGCCGGAAGAAGAAGGCCGCCGGAATATATTCCCAGGTTATTAGCATATCAGATAAAGTTTGAAGAAATTAGCGTTGAGAAAAAGAAATCAAAAGAGAAGCGAAATGTATCAGTGATACAGGATGTTGACGGGAATAACATTGTCATTATTAATGATATAAGGTTTAAGGGGAAAAGAAGTCTGAATTGGGATGATGTTGAAGAATATCTTCGAAGCTATGTAGGAGACTTTTACTCTATTGCAGAGTCAAATGAAATTGTATATATCGGGGCGGACCTTCCGGATGAATACTCACATTCTGAATATACACGCATTTTAAAAGGAGCTAACGAAAAGGCAAAAGCGAACGCGGCACAGGGGCTACCTGAGTTAATTAATACAGCTAAAAACATGACATTTACTGAGAATTCCAAGGCTAAGCATCAAAAGGATGCAATGTATGGATGGTATAAATATGAATCAAGATTCGCTTT
>JAIKXM010000018.1 GCA_024684085.1 Lachnospiraceae bacterium
GAAAGGTTAAAGAATAAATGAGACTATATTTGGCAAAGCCTGACTTGATCTATTTTGAGCAGTTCAACGAGATGATGGAAGAGTGGTGCGAGAGCGGCACACAGATCGCGCCATGGTTTTTGGATAAACCTTTCGAGTCTATAGAAGATTTCGAGAAGTTTATAAGAATGCTGGATGACTGCGAGCATGGAATTGTTGATAAAAGATTCAGTGCTACAACATCGTTCTTTGTAGTTGATGAGAGCGGAAAGTTAGTTGGAGCATCGAGTTTGAGACATTATTTAACGTGCGAAGGCTTAAATACTTGGGGACATATCGGATATGGAATCCGCCCTAGTGAACGAAGAAAAGGATATGCCACTGAAGTTCTTAAAATGATGCTCGAAGAGGCAAAAGCAAAGAAAATATACAAAGTATTGCTGGGGGTTCATGAAAACAATATAGCCTCATGGAAGACTATAGAAAAATGTGGAGGAATACAAGAAGGTACAGTTACTATTGATGGCGATGACGAGCCAATCCGTAGATACTGGATTGATGTTTTTAACTGAGAAATACAAATTACAGAATAATAATCTATTAGTCAAACAGAAGGTTGTGTAAAGGAAAGGTATGGTGAATGCGTAGTTTTTACGGATTTTATACTAACGGTAAATATAAAGTGGGTATGTCTGGAACGGTATGGGTCTATGATATGGAAGACAATCTTCTTGGACGTTTTAACGAGACTCCGTATTCCTATGTAGGTGCGTTTGTTCCAGGGAAGGATATTTTCGTTTCTCATACAAATGAGGATCATCTAGTTATCTATGACATTGCCAATATGAAAATGTTGAAGAAAATCAAAACTTGCAATTGTGATGGGAGTGAAGATACCGGAGTTGTTTTTTCGAACGACGGCAAACATCTTTATTGTATTCAGGCACATTGGAATGACTGGCTGAAGACAAGGCTTGTTGTTTATGATGCTGAGAATTTTGAAATTGAATATCTGTATGTATTTTTCTTGGAAAAGAAGTGGTTTTACGAAAAAATCTTTTCCTCAATTTCTTGAAGAAGCAGGCATCAAATATTCGATTCCAGAGAATCCGTGTTCATTGAAGAGGCTTTTTGAAACAGGGCACATGGAATATTGATTGTTCATAAAATTGGAATAATGTCCACGAGGATTGTCTCCTTTGTTAGATTTGATGTTTGGTCGCGGATAATTATAACAAAAATGGAGGTCAATGCTCTATTTATTTGCAAACCTCCAGGATATGTTGAAAATAAAGGCTTTTTAAGCCTTTAGATAATAAAAAAGTAGTGTTACTTTTGACACTACCGGAAACAGGGGAAAAGGGGAAAGATATGAAGGAATATATACACATCGTGCAGTATTATGAGACAGACAGGATGGGGATCACACACCATTCCAATTACATCAGATGGATGGAAGAGGCGCGGGTTGATTTCCTTGCTGAGATCGGTTTTCCTTATGATAAATTGGAGGAGATGGGAATAGTATCGCCGGTTCTTGGTGTGTCCTGTGACTATAAGAAGACATCGACTTTTGCAGACAGGATATCCATAAAGGTGACTGTGAAGGAATACAAGGGCGTTAAGCTGTATCTGTCCTATGAGATGAAGAATGAGGTGGGAGATGTGGTCTGTCTTGCAACTTCATCGCATGCTTTTTTGAACAAAGAAGGAAGACCTCTCAGGATGAAGAAGGAATATCCCGAACTTCATAATGTTCTGACGGAACTGGCCGGAAGCGACTAAGAATGACACTCTGGGACAGGGTTTTAGTGTCATATCGCCTATGTATGGCGAATGACATCAAGGTCGGCGATTTCGTGAAGTTATATATCGCACCGGAAAAGGCTGTCGGAAGTGTTAAGGTAGGTAACCAGACGATAATCAACGAACTATTATTATGAAAAATGGTATTGACGATTAGTATAAACAATAATATAATAACGATGTTACGTAACACTGTTATCTTATATTAACGGAGATAATAATGAAACAGGATTCTGAATACAGGAAAAAAGAGTTGCTTGTAGAGGCGGCCAAGAGAGAATTCATGGAGAAGGGTTACAGTAAAGCGTCACTACGAAATATCTGTGCCAAGGCGGGTGTTACCACAGGCGCATTGTATTTTTTCTTTGAGAATAAGGCTGAGCTCTTTGCAGCCATAGTGGACAGACCGGTAAATGGGCTTAAAGAGCTTTTGACGGAACATTTCAAAGAAGATGGTGAGTATATGTCTGAACTTGACTCCGTAGACAACATTGAGATGGATCACAGTGAGTTCAGCGATATGTTGATCGAGTATATTTACCGGTATTATGACAGTTTCCTGTTATTGCTGAGTTCTGCGGAGAATACGGCATATGAGACTTGCGTTGATGAATTCGTCGATATGATTGAGGGGGCAATACCGCTTATGATGTCATCACTCGATGGATATATATATGATGAATACTATTCGCATTGGATGTCTCATATATCCGTAGATGCCATTATACATGTGATCAAGCATGAGAGCGATAAGGAGATAGCAAAGAAAAAAATGAGACCCATAATGAATTATCTGATCCGAGGATGGGTTGGATTGGTCATGATCAAACAGAAGCGGGATTGATATATACCGTTTTCGACAATCTGTCGGGAACGGTAAAAAAATAACAATTACATAACAGCGTTATGTAAAATCTATTTTACAGGGAGAACAGATATGTATCTTGAGATTAAGGATGTTAAAAAAAGCTATGGGCAGGCAGGCAGTTATGTACAGGTATTGAAAGGAGTTAATACAAGTATTGAAAAGGGGCAGATGTGCGTTATTCAGGGCACTTCAGGATCGGGCAAATCAACACTTCTTAATTGTATCGGCGGATTGGACGTCATGGACAGTGGTTCTATCAAGATCGAAGGGAGAGAGGTGTTCGGAATGAAAGGAGATGCTCTTTCCGAATATCGACGCGACAATCTTGGATTTATATTCCAATTCTACAATCTCGTGCCGAATCTTACAGTGAAAGAGAATATAGAGGTATGTAAGTATCTCTCCAAGGATCCACTCGATATGAATGAACTGTTGGATATATTGGGACTTACAGAGCATTCCGATAAGTTTCCTGCCCAGCTTTCAGGAGGTCAGCAGCAGAGATGTGCCATTGCAAGAGCTCTGATTAAGAATCCCAAGCTTTTGCTGTGTGATGAGCCGACAGGTGCCTTGGATTCCAATACATCAAGGGACATTCTGGTGTTGCTTGAGCGAATTAATGAGCGATATGGTACGACCATGTTGATAGTAACGCATAATAACTCGATCAGGAATATGGTTCATAAAGTCATATTCCTGAAGGATGGTCTGGTGAAGACCGAATATATGAATGAAAACAGAGTGTCTGCGGTTGAATTGGAGGATCTGTGATGAATAAGATATTGAGCAAAAGATTTCCACGAGAGATAAGAGCGAATCTGTTCCGATATCTGGCTCTTTTTACTATGATCGCTCTGTGCATGTATATTGTGATCGCTCTTGTCGATGCGGCAGAGGTTGTTATCAGAGGAACGGAACAGAATCAGGAAAGCAGCAATCTTGAAGACGGACAGGTAATGTTGTTCACTCCGCTTCTTGATGAACAGATTGAGGAAATAGAACGAGCCGGTGTGACGATAGAGGCTCATATAAGCTATGATCTGAATATGAAGGATGGGTCCGTGCTTAGAATATTCAAAAACAGGGAGAAGATCGATCTTATAGCTCTGGATCGATACGGAGTGAACAATAAGAATAAAAGCTATGGGACAGAACCGCGTCTTGCTGAAGCACCGGGCGAGGTCGTAATCGAGAAGAGGTATGCCGAGGAACATTCCTTAGCGGTGGGAGATCATATAGATATCGGGGAAGAGCAATATCTTATAACAGGCATTGGCAGTGTGGTTGATTATGATGCACCGTTGAAAAAACTGTCCGACACCGCTGCTGACAGCATGTCATTCGGCGTGGCATTCGTGACGAGTGCGGAATATGACAGGATCAGAAGCTTGAATAATGTGGGGACGGAGGAACTGACCTACGCTTTCGTATTAAATGATGCTATGAGCTGTGATGATCTTAAGCAGATGATCAAAGATTTCGAATTCGATTATAAACGCGTCGAGGATCCGTATTATCAGGAGATCCTTGATGCTACATATGGAAAAAAGGATGAGATTAAGGATGGGATCAGGGAACTTGCGGACGGCGCGGATGAGTTATATGGTGGGGCAGCTGAACTGAATACGCAGACGATGGCTCTGAGAGACGGTATGGAAGAACTCTTTAAGGGAACCGCGGGAATGTATGCCGGAGTCAGTTGGCTCAATGCCGGCATGGAAGGGGCATATGAGGGAAGTGTTGATCTTGCGGACGGTACCGGAGAATTCTATAACGGAGTTAAAGAACTAAAGGACGGAGTGAATGATCTTAAGGAGCGGTCGGATGAGCTTATGGATGAGATATTCTCGGAATCACCTGACAACATAATGGAATTCATGCGCAAAGAGGATAATCTCAGGATAGGAGGAGCAGCCGGAGATATCGAGATCAACAAGACGATAGGCATGGTTGCCGGAATAATAGTGATCATACTGTTTACTTATGTTCTCTCAGTGTTCGTCATACATCAGATCCGAAATGAGAGCAGTGTCATCGGAACATTTTATGCACTTGGCGTGAAGAAGAAGGACCTTATGGCTCATTATGTAACGATTCCCACAGCCTTAGCTTTTCTGGGAGGAATAACGGGGACGGTGATCGGACTGAGCGGTTTCGGCAGCAGCTGGCAGATGTCTGATTCGTATGAATACTATTCACTTCCCTGGTTCGAAAGAGTGGTACCTCCATATCTTCTGGTCTATGCCGTTATTATGCCACCGCTCGTATCCCTGATCGTGAATTACCTCGTGATCAATAAGAGTCTGTCAAGGACGGCTCTTTCACTGATCAAGAACGAGCAGAGGGTAAGTAAGAGTAAGGATATCAGACTTGGCGATATGCCTTTCATGCGTAAGTTCAGGATCAGGCATATGTTAAGGGAGAGAAGAACCGCATTGACTATAGTCGCCGGTATGATGATAGCGCTTCTCATATTCATGCTGGGTATGGATTGCTATGTGCTCTGTGAGAGTGTGGGAAGGCTCTCGAGTGAGGATACAAGGTATGAATATATGTATACATATAAGTATCCGACAAAAGATGTGGTACCGGGCGGTGAAGCCTGTCTGGTGCGGTCTTTGAAGAAAGAATTGTATGGCTATACTCTGGATGTGACAGTAATGGGGATTGATGATGATAATCCCTATATCGATGTTAAGCCGGTAAAGGGAAAGAACAGGATAGTTGCATCCGATGCCGTGGCGGCAAGATACGGAGTGAAGATCGGCGATAAGCTGGTACTCAGCGATAATGCCGATGATATCAACTATGCGTTTACTGTAGCAGAAATAACGCCGTATTCCGTGGGCCTTACCGTATTCATGGAGATTAACAGCATGAGAGAATTATTTGGAGAAGATGCTGATTATTATAATGCGGTAATGGCCGATCATGAGCTTGATATAGATCCGGGAAGACTGTATTCGACTACTACCAAAGCAGATATTGACAGATCTTCGGGGCTGTTCCTGCAGCTTATGCGTCCTATGATGATAATGTTGTTATCCATGTCGGTGGTTATATTCTGCATAGTAATGTATCTTATGACATCCGTCATGATCGACAGGGCGGGATTCGGAATATCACTTTTAAAAATATTCGGATTCAGGTCGCGTGAGGTAAAGAGATTGTATCTGGACGGTAACAGGATCGTGGTGATCGTAGGAGCGCTTATAAGCATTCCGGTTGCGAAGAACCTGATAGACGCTGTTTTCCCGATGTTTATTGCGAATGTAGCGTGCTCGATGCATCTTGAATACAGATGGTATCATTATGTAATGCTCTTTGCCGGAATATTGCTGAGTCATACTCTGATCAGTCTGAGCTTGACCGGGAAGCTGGGGAAGATAAGTCCCGCAGAAGTTTTGAAGAACAGAGAATAAGCAGATTGGATTAAAAGAAAGAAAACTATTGATTTTGTATAAGACAGGTGGTAATATAACTTGGGTTAGCAAGGGCTAACTGTCACACTGATATTGATATATGTCACTATTAGCTCCGCTTTATGGCGGAGCTAAAAAAACATGACGAAGTTAGTTGCAGCTAACCGACGCAACGATCATAACAGTACCGAGCTGCGGATGCTGGAAGGCTTATTCGGAGCCTGAAAAGGCGCAGAAGATATTCGACAGATTTAAGAATTGCGCGGAAGCGTACATTGAGATGAATAAAAACGGTAAAACCCCGGAACAGTTGGCTGTTATCACGGGCTGACTGTACCGGGTGATCAAGTAAATCATTATAAGGAGAAAACTCATATGAGTAAAGTGGCAGTAGTATATTGGAGTGGTACAGGCAATAAGGAAAACGGTATCTTCAGACGCATGGCTCTGCTTCAGAGCGAGAGCGCCGGCTGGATGATCAAGAATGCTTGATCGGTGTTGATACAGGTTAATAAAGAATAGATTACTCCCTCGGGCCAGATTGCCGGAGGGGGTTTTTGATATTCAGATGTCAGCCGGGTTACTGTTCATAGGCGTATTTTTGGATGGCTGCAGGTCAATATATTCACCGAAACGGCGCTCTCGCTCCGATGTGAGCGTAGCGGACACTAAGCTCGGCTTTGCCTCGCTAAGTGCCGACGCTCACATAGGCGTTTCTTGTGAAAATATTGACCTGCAGCCTAAAGAAACCTGTGAACAGTAACCGGCTGGAAACGAATGTAGCAGGGAGTCTTCTCTTAGGTGTTATTAATGGTGATTTTGTGGTAGAATGGGACTTGCTGTTACTGTTAATAAGAGTATTTTTATTCTCTGAAAGCGTAAGGGCGGTTATAAGCAGTAACAATATGTATAATTGTTATGTAAGGGAGGATAATAGTCATGTCTGAAAATAGTGAAAAAGTGAAACGCAAGATCTCTGATAATATCTTTATTCTGTATCTGATCAGTTTGGGCCTTATGCTGTTTGGGTCGTTGTTGGGGTATTTGTTTGTATTCTGGCTGCCCGAGACGGATCTGTGGTTGAGCGTCCAGATGTATCTGAGCGATATAGGTATCTGGGGCCTTTCACTGCTGTTTATGTATCTGCATAAGCGGAGCAGACCTGTTCTGACCAAGCTGACTCATAAGGAGAGAGGCAATAATATTCCGTTCTTGCTGCTGGGCTTTCTTATCGGTTTCGTGCTTAACGGTTCATGCGCTCTGGCAGCGTGGCTGAATAAGGACATTATGCTCTATTATGATAAGGTTGATCTCTTCCCGGTATTGTTGTTGTTCGTCTCAGTCTTTGTTCAGTCTTCAGCGGAAGAGATGCTGACAAGAGGCTTTCTGTACAGCAGATTACGCATGAGCTATCGGAATCCTTTGGTGGCTATTATCGGTAATACCGCATTTTTTACCATTCTGCATGTGTTTAATCCGGGATTTACCGTATGGTCTGCGATCAATATATTCCTTTCGGGTTTATTATTCTCGCTGTTTGTCAACTATTACGACAGTATATGGTGTGCAATGGCTCTGCATACGGCATGGAACTTCACTCAGAACATTCTGTTTGGATTACCCAACAGCGGTATAGTCCTGCCTTTCTCAATCTTCAAGCTGGATGCGGCAAGCGCCAGAGACAGTCTGTTCTATAATGTCGGGTTCGGTATTGAGGGCACTGCATTCTCGTGTGTAGTGTTAACGATAGGATGCCTGTTGGTCTGGTTCTTCGGCAAAAGACACCGGGAAAAATGCGCCTGTGAGCAGTTACAAAAGTAGTGCCGGAACCGGGGATAGATACTGATTACGTGAGACAAAAATGATGATACATATTATAATGGAGTAGTAGAGCAAAATACTTGAAAGGATGGTGGATCGATGAGACATAAGAGGAGATTAGTGGCATGGCTTCTGATCGCGGTAATGGCTGTGTGTCAGCTGCCGGGATCATCCATATCTGCATTAGCGTCGCAGATTCAGGAGGAACAGGGGGATGACATCGCGGAGGAGACATCTGCGGAATGTTCGGAGGATATGACTTCGTCTGCGGAGACCGAAGAAGATATAACCGAGATTGCACCCACAGAGGATGAGACAGTGGAAGTCATAGAGAATGCAGGGGCGCAAGATATTGCTTACGCTAACAAGACTGTGCTTAATGATGACACTCCTGTCACATACGAATTGTATGTAGGCGGTGTTCAGGTCACAAGTGCCAATAAGGATAATATTACTTCTGCTATCGTTGACTCGGGACAGGAAGCTACAGGTAGTGCCGTGTATGATCCCGATACCAATACGCTTACTCTTGAAGATTTTGAATTCACGGGTGAAGGTTATCAGGATTCGGGCAGTAATCCCTTTTGCGCTGTTATTTGGTGTAATATTAACGATCTGACCCTGCAGATAGAAGGAGTTAACAAAATAGTAGAGGAAGGCGGGGACAGACCTACGAGTATCGGTATCTGGACCTGGTATGATCTTATCATAAAGGGAAGCGGAACTCTTACCACAAAGGGCTCTACTCCTTCTCCGTATGGTAACGGTCATGGCTACAGTTACGGTATAGGTGGAAGAAATTGCTTGATCTCAAGTGAATTCACCGGTACACTGAACGCCATCGCAAGCGATATAACGAATAATAATAATTCATATGCGTCAGTCGGTCTTGCTTTTTCAAAGACATTGACCATAGAGAACGGTACCGTTAATACATACAGCGGAAAGAGTCTCGGCAGTATGGGATTGGCTGCCGGTATAATAACAACTGATCTTGTAATGAACGGCGGAGCGCTCACCGCAGTCGGAGATGATGCGCTTCATAGTACCAGCTATGGTATATATCTGCCTTATAATACTGCCTATATTAATGGCGGTACGGTTAAGGCTTCCGGAAAGAACAGAGCTTCTACCGGTATGGTGTTTGGAGATGAGGCTGTAGTAAAGGCATCTTTATATTCAGACGGATCGGAGGCAGGGGAATATTACCCGTCCTATGCTACTTCATACAAGTATATAGAAGCATCATATATCGAGGTACCATACGATCTCTACATGAACGGAACCGCGGTTACCAATTATACTGCCCGTAATCTTTCAGTCATCGATGGTGTGGAGGGAAGTGCCAGCTATGTTGCGAGTACCAATACCCTTAACCTGAACGGCGTTACAATTACAGGTACCGGCGAAAGTGATGTATGGGCCGGGATCAAATACACAGGTACCAGACAGCTCAATATTAACGTCACTGGATGCAATACGGTAATCGATAAAGGGACAAGGCGTACTGCTTCGGTCGGGATCCTTACCGGAGAGTATTATGATTATGATTATTTGAGCAATGAAGTTGACGTTAATATCTCGATTAATGAAGGCAGTTCTTTGAATCTGACTGCAGGCTCTGTCGGAGGTGGTCAGTATCCTTCGTCATTCGGATGTAATATTCCCGGAGGTACATTGACAATAACCGGAGATGGTACACTTTCGGCTTGTGGCGGCAGCTACATTGGCAATATTCCGGATGGATACAGCTATGGTATTAATGCGGCTTCAGTGGTCACCGATATTAATGGTCAAGTTCATGCTAATGGATCGGAAGATTATTTCAGTGCAGGTATTGCCACATCAAAAGGATTGTATATCTACAACGGTAAGGTTATGGCCGAAGCCGGTAATGCGTCTGAGAGTTATGGTGTCTTTGCAGGTAATTACCAGGATTCTGCTCCGGTTGGAGTACGTATCGAAGGCGGTGAGCTGATCGCCAAAGGTGGTGGAGCTACAGTATCCGGGAACGGAATACATTTTGTATCCGCTGATTACGGTGATTTCATAATCAACGGAGGTAAGGTTACTGCCCTTACCGAAGCGACTATTGATTCGGCATGTGCAATAGGTAAAGCGCCTGTGATAGCTTCGGGACTTACTGCGAAAGCAAGCAAACGCGTTGACGGTTACAAAGCGGTGACTTATATACCGGATAATAATTCGGAGTACAGATGGTTCTGCGCTCCTTATGAAGACTGGGGTGATATACCGGATTCGTTCAAGGTTAAGTTCAATAATGATCCCAATCGGGTTCCGGAAGACCTCTGGTTAGTATTCGGTAATGATGCTATAGGATATACATCTGTATATACCTCTGAGGATGAGATCGTCGATTATATTAAACAGTATACAGGTTCTGCCATTACCTTCAATGATGATGTATATGTCTTCCATGGCAACAGAAGACTCTGGGAGAACAGAGATTATACACTCTCTTATAAGAATAACATTAATGTCGCAACACCGGATGCCGGTGTTAAGGCTCCGACACTGATCGTTAAAGGTAAGGGGACCTATTCGAGTACGGCGGAATTCCGATTCAGTATCGGTAAGGCGGATATACGCACGGCCGGACTTACTTCCGAGGTGACTATGACAGCCGCGGCCGGCAGTAAGATAGGAACCGTTAAGCCTGCACTTACATTCGCAGGCAAGAAGCTGACTCTGGGCAAGGATTATGATCTTACATATTATTACGATTGGGTATCTGATTATAACAGAATAGAAGATCCGGCCAATACCACTGTGACTTCAGATGGATGTTATATGATCAGGATAACAGCCCATGACGGCAGTAATTTCGAAGGTTATCATTTGACCTATATAACAGTCAGAGGTATTGATACCAAGAATAATAATGTTACAGCCATGAATAAGGTGAAGGTCAGTGTTCCAAAAGCCAAAGATCTTCCTTATACAGAAGCCGGATACAGTCTTTCTGAAATGTTCGATAACCGTAACGGAAAGAAGGCAAAAGCTACTGTGATGAACGGCAAAGACGTTCTTGAATATAATACAGATTTCTATGTATATTCTCAGGATTATGATACTGTTATCAGAGATGCCGGCAAGCATACCGTGGTCATTCATGCCTATGGTAGTAAATATATCGGAGAGAAGCTGGTAACCATCGAAATAGGCGGAACTCCCGCGAGCAAGGTCAAGATAGCGGGACTGGCATCCAATGTCGAGTATAATGGAAAGAGTTATTCTTATAATGATCTGTTCGCAGCCAACAAGACTACAAAAGATAAAGGCTGGGATAAGACGACGCTGTATACCGTTAACGGCAAGAACACCGAGATACTTGAAGAGAATAAGGACTATAAGGTTGAAGTGTCTCATAACGGTTCAACCGGTAAGATTAATGTTACCTATACATTTATGGGCGGATATACAGGCGTTGTGAAGAAGACGGTTAATGTAAAAGCCGCCAATCTAGCGGCTGCTACAGTGGAAGTATCCGATGCGGAATATTCCAAGGCAGGTGCCATACCCGAAGATATAATTATCAGACTCGGCAATGAGATCTTAAGAGAGGGAATCGATTATACGCTCTCATTTGCCAACAACACCAAACCGGGTACGATAGATGCCAAGAAGGCTCCTACCTTAACTGCAAAGGGAATAGGCAATTATACCGGTAAGGTAACCGGCAAATTCAATGTTAATAAATCGGATATCCAAGACTGTGTAACTCTCGTGGCTGCCGATAAGGTATATGTCGAGAAGGCTAAGGCGGGGTACTTCAGATCCGTTCCCAAGCTTCTAGACGGCGGTAAAAATGTTGCTGTCGGTAAGGAAGTATCTAATATCAACACTAAGACAGATTACAAGTATTACTATGCCGATACGGATACCGAAATACCCGCTGATGCTATCCTGCCGGCAGGTACCCAGATAGAAGTAAGGGTAACGGTAAGCTGTCCCGATAGCAGTCCTTATAAGACAGGAGAGAACATTCTCCTTAAGGGACGTTATAAGATGATCAAAAATGGATATGATCTTAAGCGCGCTAAGGTTACTGTCGTTAATAAGAATATCCAGTTCAATAACGGCAAGGCGATAATATTGGCGGATGATTTCACTGTGGTTCTGAATAAGAAGACTCTTACTACCTCTGATTATGAGATAGTATCCATTAAGAACAACCGCTTCCTCGGAACCGCAACGGTTGAGATAAGAGGCAAGGGTGAATATGGCGGAAGCAAGACATTCACCTTTAAGATCAATGCCAAGTCTTTCTGAGACATAAGCAATAATAGCGAACATATACCTGTAAATGTTACTGTTCACACCCGTGTTTTTGTAAATAGCTACAGGAAATATATTCACAAGAAACGCCTATGTGGGCGTCGGCACTTAGCGAGGCAAAGCCGAGCTTAGTGTCCGCTACGCTCACATCGGAGCGAGAGCGCCGTTTCG
>JAIKXM010000038.1 GCA_024684085.1 Lachnospiraceae bacterium
ATGAGATATCCCGTGGTAACACGTAAGACCCCTTAAAGACGATAAGGTAGATAGGGCCAAGGTGTAAGCACAGTAATGTGTTCAGCTGATGGTTACTAATAGGTCGAGGGCTTAACTAATAGCAGATAGGAATAAGAGGAAGATAAGATATAGCTTCGGTATTCGATTTTTGAGGTACATATATATGGCCCAATGGCTCAGTTGGTTAGAGCGCCGCCCTGTCACGGCGGAGGTCACGAGTTCGAGTCTCGTTTGGGTCGTTATAGAGGGATCTTAGCTCAGCTGGGAGAGCATCTGCCTTACAAGCAGAGGGTCATAGGTTCGAGCCCTATAGGTCCCATTAATCAAATATTTATGCGCGTGTATATGCGCCGATGTGGCTCAATTGGCAGAGCAGCTGATTTGTAATCAGCAGGTTATCGGTTCGAGTCCGATCATCGGCTTAGCACGAGTAAGTGCGAATGGGCAGATTCCCGAGTGGCCAAAGGGGACAGACTGTAAATCTGCTGCAAATTGCTTCGGTGGTTCGAATCCACCTCTGCCCATTAATTTATTATCGCGGGATGGAGCAGTCTGGAAGCTCGTCGGGCTCATAACCCGAAGGTCATAGGTTCAAATCCTATTCCCGCTACTGAATATGCATTCGCATATAAGCCCAGATAGCTCAGTTGGTAGAGCAGAGGACTGAAAATCCTCGTGTCACTGGTTCGATTCCGGTTCTGGGCACTATTATTTAGGCTTTAAATTCTTTTTAGGATTTAAGGCTTTTTTGTTTAATAGATTTTTATGTATTTATGTGTGGAGGTTTCGTATGTTAGGAGAAGGAATTGAGATTCGTTGGCACGGACGTGGCGGACAAGGTGCCAAAACAGCTGCTCTTTTACTTGCAGATGTTTGTTTTAAGACCGGTGCATATGTCCAGGGCTTTCCGGAATATGGTCCGGAGCGTATGGGTGCGCCCATCACTGCATTTAACCGAATCAGTAAGAAGGAGATCAGAGTTCATTCCAATATCTACAATCCCGATCTGGTTGTAGTAGTTGATGAGTCTCTTCTTGCATCGGTTGATGTTACTTCAGGTCTTAAGGAGGAAGGTGCTATCATCGTTAATACTTCCAAGTCAGCCGATGAGATCAGACCTCTTTTGAACGGATATAAGGGCAAGGTATATACGGTTGATGCCCGTAAGATCTCTGTAGAAGCCCTTGGGAAATATTTCCCTAATTCACCCATGCTTGCAGCCACAGTTGCTGTCAGCCGTGTAATGGAGAAGTGGGAGTTCATCAGAGAGATGCAGGCTTCATATGAGCACAAATTCGCCAAGAAGCCCGAAGTAATCGAAGGTAATATGAATGCACTTAAGATTACGTTCGATGCGATCGAGCCTTTTCTTAAGTAAGTTGCGGGATTTTTTTCAATAAGAATGGAACTCAGTCTTGCAAGAAGAACGCGTGGCATTGCAGACGACATTAGACTGATTCAAGTAAGATTGTGG
Source organism: Lachnospiraceae bacterium (assembly GCA_024684085.1). Lineage (GTDB taxonomy): Bacteria > Bacillota > Clostridia > Lachnospirales > Lachnospiraceae > Colinaster. The sequence continues at coordinate 1,496 of JAIKXM010000038.1, forward strand.
CAAGAAATATATTAGGAGGGAATATGAGAACAGATGTCAGTAAGATAAATGAGTCAACACCTCATGAGCAGTTGACCGAAGGACTTATGATCTTCGCCGGTGGTACATCCAAGGAATTTAATACCGGTGAATGGAGGACAAATACACCCATTTTTAACAGGGAGAAGTGCAAGCAGTGTCTGCTTTGTGCGCCCGTTTGTCCTGACGGAGCCATTCCTGTTAAGGATTCGAAGAGAGATGAATTTGATTATGATCATTGCAAGGGATGCGGAATATGTGCTAAGGCTTGTCCCTTCGGTGCTATAGATATGGTTGAAGGACAGGTTAGGTAGAGGAGAGAAAAAATGGCTAAGAAAGATCGTATGTCAGGCAACGAGGCTGTTGCCTACGCTATTAAACAGATTAATCCGGACGTTATGCCCGCATTTCCTATCACACCGTCTACCGAGATCCCTCAGATGGTGTCAACTTACATCGCTAACGGCGAGATAGATACTGAGTTCATTCCGGTTGAGAGTGAGCATTCTTCGATGAGTGCGGCTATCGGTTCGGAAGCTGCCGGTGCAAGAAGTCTTACGGCAACATCTTCGGCAGGACTTGCATTCATGTGGGAGGAGCTTTTGCTCGCTGCTTCCAATCGTCTTCCGGTTGCGCTTGCTCTTGTTAACAGAACTTTGTCCGGTCCCATCAATATCAACTGTGACCACTCGGATTCAATGGCTGCAAGAGATGTAGGCTGGATCCAGATATATGCTGAGACCAATCAGGAGGCATATGATAACTTTATTCAGGCATATCCCATCGCAGAGGATGTAAGAGTTCATCTTCCTATAATGATATGTCAGGATGGTTTTATCACAAGCCATGCTGTAATGAATATCGAGCTTATCGAGGATGAGGATGTTAAGGAGTTTGTAGGTGAATATAAGCCTGAAGAGTTCCTGCTCAATCCCGGCAAGCCTATCGCCGTAGGTCCTTATTCTGTCAGCAACTATGCTATGGAAGCAAGGAAGAATCAGGCTCTTGCCATGGAGAATTCCAAGGAAGTTATCCTTGAGGTTGCCAAGAAGTTCAAGGACAGATTCGGAAGAGGCGTTGGACTTTTTGAAGAATACAGAACCGAAGATGCAGATTATATAATGCTCATCATGGGATCAGCGGCAGGTACTGCCAAGGAGGCCGTTGATAACTTAAGAGATAAGGGCATTAAGGCAGGTGTTTTAAAACTGCGAGTATTCAGACCTTTCCCTGCCGAAGAGATCGCAGAGGCTCTTAAGAACTGTAAGGCCGTTGCCATCATGGACAGAACGGAGAGCTACAATGCTCACGGCGGTCCTTTGGCAAGTGAGGTACTTGCAGGCCTTTACAGAAGCAAGGTCAATATTGAGACAGTAAGTTACACATACGGACTTGCGGGAAGAGACTTCACCGTAGATTCAGTATATGAGATATTTGATGAACTTCAGGCTGTTGTCAATGATGGTTTCAAGCCTGTTCAGCACAGATATATCGGACTTAGGACATGCGAGTAAAGGAGAGCGAAAATGAGCAGTTATAATTTGAAAGAAGTAATGAATAAGCCTGAACGTCTAGCTCCCGGACATCGTATGTGTGCGGGTTGTGGCGCAACCATCGGTGTAAGAGCCGTACTCAGAGCTCTTCACGAAGGCGATCAGGCAGTTATCGGTAATGCTACGGGATGTCTGGAAGTATCATCTTTCATGTATCCTTATACAGCATGGGAAGACAGCTATATACACAATGCTTTTGAGAATGCCGGTGCTACACTTGGCGGTGTTGAGACAGCATACAAGGCTCTTAAGAAGAGAGGCAGACTTCCCGAAGATGTTAATTATAAGTTCATCACATTCGGTGGTGACGGCGGTACATACGATATAGGTTTCCAGTCTCTGTCAGGTGCAATGGAGAGAGGTCATGACATGGTATATGTGTGCTATGATAATGGTGCATACATGAACACCGGTATCCAGAGATCTTCCGCTACACCGAGATTTGCCGATACAACCACAACACCCGTAGGTAAGGTATCAGACGGTAAGCTTCAGAGCAGGAAGGATCTTGCTTCCATAATCGCAGAGCACAATGTTCCTTATGTGGCTCAGACTACTTTTACAAGGGACTTCAAGGATATTCATTTTAAGTCTGAGAAGGCTATCTACACAGAAGGTGCCTGCTTCCTTAATGTACTTGCACCCTGCCCCAGAGGTTGGAGATATGATACGGCGGAAGTTATGAAGATCTGTCAGCTGGCTATAGATACCTGCTACTGGCCGATGTTCGAAGTTGAGGAAGGTAAGTGGAGACTTACATATGAGCCCAAGAAGAAGCTTCCAATCGAAGATTTCTTAAAAGAACAGGGAAGATTCAAGCATCTGTTCAAGCCGGGCAATGAGGAATTGCTCGTACAGTTCCAGGAGGAAGTTGACAGAAGATGGGAAGATCTTCAGTATAAGTGCAATAAGAACTAAGATTAACAAGGGGGTAGCTCAATGGAAAATAAGATTTTTAACAACACCAGCATGATATCGTGGTTACAGTATTTTTCAGATAATACGGACCTGGATCTTGAGCATGTCAAGTTACTTGATATCACAAGGAAGAATAAGAACATCATTCCTACCGTTGAAGCTCACAGATGTACTCTCGTATTCACAGAGGCAGGTCATCCGGATATCTTCTATCGTATGTTCAATGCGGGACTCGGAGAATGTACGGTAATATACAATGAGGGAAGCGAACCGACAGGACCTATCCTTCAGTCAAAAGTATGTGATATGATCGACCGCGGTATCAACGCCAGCGCAGGTATGATGATACTCAATCCCAATGCAAGAAGCACCGTTAAGTTCGGTATGGATAATGGTGTTCTTGCCAAGGGTTCGGTTAAATATGTGGGGTCTGAGATCCGTGCGATCATCCTCTCCAAGATGGCTATCGAAGAGGGCAAGAATATATGCACGATCTCAAGTGAGTCAATAGCCGTTGAAGCAGCAATTCTTAACGGTGAGGGCTCTATCATCGCCGTAGAATATAACAGTAATGACAGACGTGTTCTGGAAGATAATATCGAACAGTTTGGTATCAACAATATCACCTTTATCGATCATGTCGATAAGGAGACCATGAAGGGACTGCCCGTTCCCGATGTTACCATGCTGGTGGCTTCGGCAAGTATGGAGCAGGAGATCAAGTGTCTTCTTAAGATCAATCCCAAGATGGAGTTTGTTATCTATACACTTGATTTTGCAGTTGCGGCATCAATGCTCGATTATTGCAAGACATTCTGTATCTCTGATCCCGAGATCATTCAGGTAACTGTTTCCAAGGTAACCAGCAGACATAATTATGATACTCAGCCGGCGCCCTGGATAATCACATGTAAAGCCGGTGCATAGGATATAAAGGAGTAGATAAAAGCGGGTAGTGCTATTATTACCCGCTTTATTTGACATAATGGTTAGTTTGAGAGATGAATTAATCCAATTATATAAAAGTGATCAGTATCCCTTTCATATGCCCGGACATAAGAGAAGAGGAGATCTTGCCTTTCCTCCCGAGGCTGTGGATGTAACGGAGGTGATCGGTACCGATAATCTCTACGAACCCACGGGTATCTTAAGGGAGGCTCTTGATTATGCCGGTAAGATATACGGATGTCCCGATACCTATTATCTCTTAAACGGCTCTACGGTAGGCAATATCACGGCCATACATGCGGCTGCCGAACGTGGAGACAGGATCCTTGTCGCTTCCAACGGTCATCGTTCCGTATTGAATGCTTCGAAGCTTCGCGGTCTTAAGGTAGACAGGTTGCAGGTGGAGAGGGATGAAGAGATCGCAGTCGATACCTACGCAGATCCTGATAAAATAGCCCGGATTCTGACTGAGGCAGAGCCCACAGATCCTTATAAAGCTCTTGTGATCACATCGCCCACATATGAGGGCGTAGTCTCAGATGTTAAGAGGATAGCGGAGATCTGTCATGCCCACAACGTAATACTTGTGGTCGATGAAGCCCACGGTGCGCATCTGTCGATGGATGAACGTCTTCCGAAGGGTGCGATAGATTGCGGAGCGGATATAGTTGTACATTCGGTGCATAAGATGCTGGCAGGACTGACACAGACGGGGTTGTTGCACGTACAGGGGGATCTTGTGTCAAGGGAGAAGATAAGCGAATATCTCGCTGTTTTTCAGACGAGTTCACCTTCATACCTGCTTATGAGCAGTATTGACGGGGCTCTGCGTGAGATTGAGCGTGAGGGCGCTGCGATATGGACGGAGTATCTGAGAATAAGGGATATCTACGGAAGCTATGAGCGTCAGTGTGAGCTGTTGGGAGAACCGGCTTCGTTTAGGGTGCTTGATACAGATCCGTGCAAGATTGTTATGTCAACCGCAAAAAGCGGTCTTACAGGGCAGGAATTGCAGATGTATCTGTTGATACGTTATAATATACAGACAGAGCTTGCAGGTGACAGACATGTCGTTGCACTATGCAGTTACAGGGATGTTGAAGAGGGGATGGTTCGCCTCGGGAAGGCTCTGCTTGAGACGGATCAGGCACTACGCGAGGGCAGGCTTGATATGATCAGGGAGACTGCGCATAGGGAGCTTGATAAGTTACCGCCTCACATTAACGAGAGTCTCTTCGCACCGTGTATAACGCGTGCCGAATAGCAGTTTAAATAGGATTGATAATAAGATATACAGGTTGTGATATAGCGTTAGTGCAATGTGTTTTTGTCATAAGTTGTAACTCGTGCAGAGGATAGGCTGACGGTTAACCGGCGGTAAAGATACGGTTATTGAATATTTAGAAGGGGATAAGGAATCCGTAATGGGAAAGATATACTGCCTGATGGGAAAAAGTGCGTCGGGTAAGGATACGATATTCAGAGAATTATTAAAAAGAGATGAGCTTGGGCTTAAGAAGATAGTGCCTTATACCACAAGGCCCGTGAGGGCCGGTGAGAAGAGCGGAGAGCAGTATTACTTCACGGATGAGGAAGGGCTTAAGCGTCTTGAGGCCGAGGGCAGGGTGATCGAAAAAAGGTTCTATAAAACGGTTCACGGAATATGGTATTATTTTACTGTAGACGATGATAATGTAGACCTTGAATCGGCTGATCATCTGTTGATCGGTACGCCTGCGGCATGTATCGCACTTAGAGATTTCTACGGAGAAGAGGCGGTTCTGCCGATATATATAGAGTTAGATGATGGTGAACGTCTTAAGCGTGCCCTTAGCAGAGAACTCAGACAGAAGCAGCCCAAATACGCCGAGATGTGCAGAAGATATCTTGCGGATGAGGAGGATTTTTCCGAAGAGAATCTGATGAAAGCGGGTATAGAAAAGAGATTCTATAATGACGATCTTGATGTATGTATAGAAAGAATAGCGGAGTATATACATGGATATAAAGGTAAATCAGACAACTCAGGTAGTGCAACCCACACCCGTTAAGGAACAGGCTCCCACAGACGGAACCTTTAAGTTCACGCTGGCAAGTCGAATCGAGGAATCGGAACTTCAGTCCAGACTGACTACCATGATGGAAGAGATCACCATGCAGGGCGAGAAGCTGGCCAAGCACAGAGACATTAAGGATATGCGTCATTATCGAACGCTTATCAAAGATTTTATGAATGAGGTAGTCAGCAGGTCGCACGAATTTTCCAGAGAGAATTTCCTCGACAGACGCGGAAGACACAGAGTATATGGTATAATCAGATTAGTGGACGAGACGCTTGACGAACTCGCACAGGAGCTTATGAAGGACGAGAAGGATAATATGGCGATCCTGAGTAAGATCGGTGAGATAAGAGGTCTGTTGCTGGATATTTTCACATGATGTACAACACAGATCCGGCAGAAGATCATATTGCGATCGGTGGTATGGATCCGGCATGGATCTTCATGCGATCGATAACACAGATCCGATGTAAGAATCTGCATGTGATCGATAACACCGATCCGATGTAAGAATCTGCATGCGATCGATAACACAGATCCGATGTAAGAATCTGCATGTGATCGATATCATGGATCCGTTGCAGGATGATGTTATATGATTGATATCATAAAACCGTAAAGGTTTGAATATAGAAGTAATACTACAAAGGAATTGGGACAATAATATGGCAGGATTTAAGGATATTATCGGACAGGAACTGATAGTTGAGCATATGAAGAAGGCGATAGCCGAGGATAAGATCTCGCACGCGTATATAATCAGCGGTGAGAGATATTGCGGTAAGGAATTTATAGCCAATATATTCGCCAGTGCGATCCAGTGTACGGGCGAGGGAGAGAAGCCCTGCAATATATGTCATTCATGTCTTCAGGCGATGGCTAAGACCCATCCGGATATCATATATGTCAGCCATGATAAGCCCAATGTGATCAAGGTTGAGGATATTCGTGAGCAGGTCAATAAGACCGTGATCATCAAGCCTTATGAGAGCAAGCGTAAGATCTATATCATAAGTGAAGCCGAGAAGATGAATGAGCAGGCGCAGAATGCTCTGCTTAAGACTCTTGAGGAGCCACCGGAGTATATAACGATCATTCTGCTTACCGATAATATCAATTCACTTCTGACTACCATTCAGAGCAGGTGTGTTGTTCTTCAGATGAAGCCTGTCAGGGATTCGCTTGTTAAGAAGTTCCTGATGGATGAGATCAAGATACCCGATTACAGGGCTGAGATCTGTGCGGCATTTGCCCGTGGTAATATAGGTAAGGCCAAGATCCTTGCCACATCTGAAGAGTTCGATAAGATCAAGGAAGATGCCATTAATCTGCTGAAGCACCTCGATGAGATGGAGCTTAATGAGATCACAGGCACCATCAAGGATATAAGCGTATATAAGGTGGAGATCAACGATTTTCTCGATATTCTTGCTATATGGTATAGGGATGCACTTTTGTTCAAGGCAACCAATGATGCCAATCATCTTGTATTCAGAGATGAATTTCAGTATATTAAGAAGACGGCTTCAAGGACAACTTACGAGGGTATTGAGGATGTGCTGAAGGCACTTGATACAGCTAAGAGCAGGATCAGGGCTAATGTTAATTTTGAGTTAACAATGGAACTGCTTCTGATGACGATTAAAGATAATATGTAAAAAATGCGTGACATGCAGTCTGCGGTAAGTATCATTAAGATCATAATATGACAGCAGTGTCATAATATTGCGGTTAATAGATGGAGGTTAATAGATTTAATGAAGAGAATAATTGGTGTAAGATTTCGTACGGCCGGCAAAGTGTATTTCTTTGATCCCAAGGATTATCAGGTGGGAAGAGGAGATCATGTTATCGTAGAGACTGCGAGAGGAGTCGAATACGGAACCGTAGTCGGAGCTCCCAGAGATGTGGAGGATGAAGAAGTCGTACAGCCGTTGAAGCCTGTGTTAAGAGTTGCCACTGAGCGTGATGATGAACAGGAGGCTAAGAATAAGGAGAAAGAGAAGGAAGCTTTTAAGATCTGTCTTGAGAAGATAGCGAGACGCGGTCTTGAGATGAAGCTTATTGATGCAGAGTACACTTTTGATAATAACAAAGTGCTGTTCTATTTTACGGCAGACGGAAGAATAGACTTCCGTGAGCTGGTCAAGGATCTGGCAGCAGTGTTCAAGACAAGAATAGAGCTCAGACAGATCGGTGTCAGAGATGAGACCAAGATAAGGGGCGGAATCGGAATCTGCGGAAGACCGCTGTGCTGTAACAGCTACCAGTCCGATTTCATTCCTGTTTCGATCAAGATGGCCAAGGAGCAGAATCTGTCGCTGAACCCTACCAAGATCTCAGGTGTGTGCGGACGACTGATGTGCTGTCTTAAGTATGAAGAAGATACATATGAGGAATTGAACAGGAAGCTTCCCAATACAGGAGATTATGTTACGACTCAGGACGGACTTAAGGGTGAGGTCGCTTCTGTCAATGTGCTCAGGCAGACCGTGCGTGTGATCGTTGAGAACGGAGACGAGAAGGAGATCCATGAGTATAAGGCTGAAGAACTTAGATTCAAGAAGCGACACCGCAAGGAGAAGCAGTTATCCAAGGAAGAGATGAAGGAGCTGGCCGCTCTTGAGAAGCAGGACAAGTCGCAGGGCCTGGACGGATAGTCGCAGACAGGTTAATTGATCATGAGTATTAAGGGATACTGCGAAGTATCCCTTTTTATATAGAGTGAGGCAAAAAATGGGCGAATCAGTGATCAGGCCGGGGGAGAGAGTCGACGATCTCCAGCGAGACGGTCTTAAGATAATTCAGGATCCGGAGAGATTCTGTTTCGGAATAGACGCAGTGCTTTTGAGCGATTTTGCAAGAGCAAAAGAAGGCGATAAGGTATTGGATCTCGGTACGGGAACAGGGATAATACCCATCCTTATGAGCGCGAAGACGCGCGCCGGACATTATACGGCACTTGAGATACAGAGCGAGTCGGTCGAGATTGCAAGACGGAGTGTGAGTCTTAATTCTCTTGAAGATAAGATCGAGATAGTGGAAGGGGATATCAAGGAAGCACCGGATATATTACCCAAGTCGTATTACAACGTGGTGACCAGCAATCCACCGTATATGATAGATATGCATGGACTTAAGAATGAAGCCGATTGTAAGAGTATAGCAAGACATGAGGTGTTATGTAACCTTGAAGATGTTGTGAACGCAGCGGCAAAAGCCCTTGTTCCGGGCGGATGTTTCTATATGATACATAGGCCGTTCAGATTGTCAGAGATATTAGTTATGTTAACTAAATACAAACTGGAACCCAAGCGGATACGTTTCATACATCCTTATGTGGATAAGGAGCCGAGTATGGTGCTGATCGAATCCAAAAGGGGTGCGAGATCCGGGGTCGTGATCGAGAAACCGCTTATCATATATGAACGTCCGGGACAATATACGGAGGAATGTGTTCGGATCTACGGAGCTACAGGACCTTAAAACACGGTAAGTTTTAAAGATATCTGCAATCGTGCTAATGCCGTAAGAAGGTTTCGCACACGCAATGCATAAGATGGTAAAGGGAGATAGAGTATGGCAGGAATGTTGTATCTGTGCGCGACACCTATAGGCAACCTACAGGATATGTCGCCGAGAATAATAGAGACACTTGGAATGGTCGATCTGATCGCAGCGGAAGATACCAGAAATTCCATCAAATTACTTAATCACTTTGGGATCAGCACTCCCATGACCAGTTATCATGAATACAATAAGATAGATAAGGCGAGAACTCTTATCGCCAAGATGAAAGAAGGTCAGAATGTGGCTCTGATCACAGATGCCGGAACTCCGGGCATATCCGATCCCGGTGAAGTGCTGGTGGCAATGTGTATGGAGGAAGGCATCAGAGTGACTTCACTTCCCGGACCGGCAGCGCTTATAGTGGCACTTACCCTCTCGGGACTTCATACAAGGCGTTTTTGCTTTGAAGCATTTCTTCCTTCGGATAAAAAAGAGAGGACCCTGATACTTAATGACCTTAAGGATGAGACGCGTACCATAATAATCTACGAAGCGCCGCATCATCTTAAGTCAACACTTAAGGAATTATCCGATACTCTGGGGGAACGCCGGATCACCGTCTGTCGCGAGCTGACCAAGAAGTTCGAGACCGTTATGCCTACTACATTAAACGGGGCGATAGCATATTATGAAGATAATGATCCGAGAGGAGAATACGTTCTGGTCATCGAAGGCAGGAACTTCGCAGACATAGAGCAGGAGAAACAGGACAGCTACCGCGAAGTATCCATTGAAGATCATATGCAGATGTATCTGGATAAGGGTATGGATCAGAAGGAAGCCATGAAGGCCGTGGCCAAAGACAGAGGGGTATCGAAAAGGGATATCTATAACTATTTGCTGGGGAGCAAATGACATAGGATACATTCAGTGGGAAATGTTTCTCGGGGAGAAGATGGACGGAATGGAAGAAATCCGCTTGAAAAATGCGGCATTTATGTTAGAATTTAACTATTGTGTTGCTTATATCCTTTCGCACGGATACAGGCAGTGAAGAAATGTTAATCGTTAGAATTTATTGATCATTATTGGAGGTTCAAAAATGAAGAAATTGTTGGTAGGAGCGTTAGCTGTATGCCTTACATTAGGTCTTGCAGCTTGCGGCAGTAAAGTGGCAGAGAATAGTGTATTCGGTTCGGATGATCTTCCGGGCAAGACTATCGGTGTTCAGTTGGGAACAACCGGTGATATCTATGCAAGTGATTATGAGGCAGAAGGTTCAACTATCGAGAGATATAATAAGGGTGCAGATGCCATTCAGGCTCTTAAGCAGGGCAAGGTGGATTGCGTTATAATCGATGAGCAGCCCGCTATCGCATTTGCAGCTAAGAATGATGATATCACTATCATTGAAGAAGAGTTCACGGTTGAGGATTATGCGATCTGTCTTGATAAGTCCAATTCGGAGCTTACAGCAGAGATCAATGGTGCTATAGCAGATCTCAAGGCTGACGGCACATTCGATCAGATCATTGCCAATTATATCGGTGATGATACTAAGGGAACATGTCCTTACGAGTCTCCCGAAGGAACAGACAGAAGCAGAGGTACACTTGTTATGGCTACCAACGCAGCCTTCGAGCCTTATGAGTACTATAAGGATCAGAGGATCGTAGGTATCGATGCGGAACTTGCACTTGCCATCTGTGACAAACTTGGATATGAACTTTCTATCGAAGATATGGAATTTGATTCGATCATCAATGCCGTTACAAGCGGTAAGGCTGATTTTGGTATGGCCGGTATGACCGTTACCGAGGACAGACTTAAGAGCGTTGATTTCTCAGATCCATATACGACTTCCAAGCAGGTAATAGTAGTTCGTAAGTAATTAGCGTTATCCGGGGGAACTGCGATATGGCAGTTCCCTTTGTTGTTATCAAATAAATAACAACAAAGCTTCGCTTTATGAGAGAGAGCGCGCGAAAGGTAGATTAAAGATCCGCGCTCGGCGCGAGAATGTCGCAAGTGACAATCTTTCTTGTTAGAGGTAAAAATGATGGGTCTGAAGGAAAAATTCATCCTCAACTTTATTGAGGATTCGAGATGGAAATACATAACGGAAGGACTTGGTACAACCTTTATCGTAACCATTTTTGCGATAATACTGGGTGTGGCGCTGGGCTTCCTTATTGCTGTTGTGAGATCGACGGCTGACAAGACGGAAGGACATAAGGGGATAGTATTAAGATTTCTTGATCTTATATGCAGAGTTTATCTGACGGTGATCCGTGGAACACCTGCCATGATACAGCTTCTGATCATGTACTATATCATCTTTACCAGTCCCAATGTCAGCAAGAGAGTCGTTGCGATCCTGACCTTTGGATTCAATTCCGCAGCCTACGTGGCAGAGATAATCAGATCCGGCATCATGTCTATCGATAACGGACAGTTTGAGGCGGGTCGTTCGCTCGGAATGAATTATGTACAGACCATGATCTATATAATCACTCCGCAGGCATTCCGCAATATCCTGCCGGCGCTTGCCAACGAGTTCATCACATTGTTAAAAGAAACCTCTATCTGCGGTTATATAGCTCTTACGGATATCACTCACGGAGCCAATGTTATCAGAAGTCAGACTTATGAGCCCATGCTTCCGTTGCTCGGAGCGGCACTTATATATCTGACAGTCGTGTCAGTAATGTCTATGGGCGTTACCAGACTGGAAAGGAGGCTTCGCAATGATAGATAAGGAACAGGTATTATTTGAGATAGAAGATCTTAAGAAAGACTTCGAAGACATTCAGGTCTTAAAAGGTATCAGCACCAAGATATACAAGGGCGAGGTCGTAGTTATCATCGGACCTTCGGGTTCGGGTAAATCTACTTTCTTAAGATCGCTTAATCTTCTGGAGCATCCGACAGGCGGAAGGATCACCTTCGAAGGAAGGGATATAACCGATCCTTCAACAGATATCAATCTGTACAGACAGAAGATAGGTATGGTATTCCAGCATTTTAATCTTTTTCCGCATAAGACGATCCTTGAGAATCTGACGCTTGCACCGATCAAGGTTTTGGGTAAGAAGCGTGAAGATGCCGAGAAGCTCGGTAGAGAGATGCTTGCCAGAGTCGGACTTGAAGAAAAGGCCGATGCTTATCCGAGTCAGCTCTCCGGCGGTCAGAAGCAGAGAGTGGCGATAGTAAGATCTCTGTGCATGGAGCCTGATGTCATCCTCTTTGACGAACCTACTTCAGCACTCGATCCGGAGATGGTAGGAGAGGTTCTTGAGGTAATGAAGGAACTGGCTCATCAGGGAATGACCATGATAGTGGTAACACATGAGATGGGATTCGCGCGTGAAGTCGGAACGAGAGTCATGTTCGTGGATGAAGGACTTATCAAGGAAGAGAATACTCCCGAGGAGTTCTTTGGCAATCCTTCGAATCCGAGATTACAGGATTTCCTTGCCAAGGTTCTGTGATGCGATCACATCTTCATGTACGTGATCCTCATATTTCGTTCATGTATAAAACATTATATATTGAGTGAAAAATTCACAAAATTACGAGTAACTACGGCGTAAAGTTAGACTTAAGTGCTCTTGCTTTTTACAATGTATAAATGTAGAATATTAGCGTGTATGTGCAGAGCATACTTGAAAAGCCGAAACTAATAGAAAGCTTTATATGGAAAGAGAACAGATATGACAAATCAGGAATTGAAGAAATGCGCTAACGAAGTTCGAAAAGGTATCATTAAGTCTACTCACAGTGCTAAATCAGGTCATCCGGGCGGATCATTATCGGCAACGGAGATCTTCACATATCTCTTTATGGAAGAGATGAACATAGACCCCAAGAACCCTGCAAAGGCAGACAGAGACCGCTTTGTTCTGAGTAAGGGTCATACAGCGCCGGGTATGTATTCGGCTATGGCATGCAGAGGATACTTCCCCGAGGAAGAGCTTCTTACACTCCGCAAGGTGGGATCGAGACTTCAGGGCCATCCCTGTATGAGACATCTTCCGGGCGTGGATATGTCTACGGGATCTCTTGGTCAGGGCATTTCGGCAGCAGTCGGAATGGCGCTCGGAGCCAAGCTTGATAAGATGGATTACAGGGTATATACACTTCTCGGTGACGGTGAGATCCAGGAAGGCCAGGTATGGGAGGCCGCAATGTTCGCAAGTCATCGCAAGCTGGACAACCTTGTAGTGATAGTAGATAATAACGGTCTTCAGATAGACGGAGAGATAGATAAGGTATGTTCACCTTATCCTATCGATGAGAAGTTCGCAGCCTTTGGCTTCCATGTGATCAATATCGACGGTCACGACTTCGATGCCATACGTAAGGCATTCGACGAGGCTAAGTCTGTTAAGGGTCAGCCTACTGTCATAATCGCCAAGACGATCAAGGGCAAGGGCGTGTCTTTCATGGAAGGCGAAGCCGGCTGGCACGGAAAGGCTACCAATGATGAGCAGACAGAGATCGCTCTTAAGGAACTTGAAGAGATCGGTAAGAATTTATAGGAGGATAATACATGTCAGAGGTTAAGAAGATAGCGACAAGAGAAGGATATGCGGAAGCACTCCTTGAACTTGGTGAGAAGAACCCTAAGGTGGTTGTCCTTGATGCGGATCTGGCGGGAGCTACCAAGACAGGCGTGTTCGCCAAGGCTTATCCTGACAGACATATAGATTGCGGTATCGCTGAGGCCAATATGGCAGGTATCGCAGCAGGACTTGCAACAACAGGCAAGATCCCTTTTATGAGTTCATTCGCAATGTTCGCAACAGGACGTGCATATGAACAGATCAGGAACACCATAGGTTACCCTCATCTTAATGTCAAAATAGCAGCGACTCACGGAGGTATCACGGTCGGAGAAGACGGAGCATCTCATCAGTGCAACGAGGATCTGTCTCTCATGCGTAATATACCCGGTATGGTAGTGGTCAATCCTTCGGATGCTATCGAAGCCAAGGCAGCAGTTCTTGCACTGGCAGAGTATGAAGGACCTGCTTATATCAGATTCGGAAGAGCTAACGTTCCCGTTATCAATGACAGGGAAGACTACAGATTTGAATTATTCAAGGCTCAGGTTCTGAAGGAAGGTAAGGATGTGACGATCCTTGCTACGGGCATTCTTGTGAGCGCGGCTCTTGAGGCTGCCGAGAAGCTTAAGGCTGACGGAATAGATGCCGAAGTTATCAATGTAGCGACCATTAAGCCTCTTGATGAGGAGACTATCCTTAAGTCGGTTAAGAAGACCGGTAAGGTGGTGACTGCGGAGGAGCATTCAATAATCGGAGGACTCGGAGGTGCGGTCTGCGAACTCTTGAGTGAGAAGTATCCGGTACCTGTTAAGAGACTGGGTGTCAATGATGTGTTCGGTGAATCCGGAAGCGCCGCAGAGCTTATCGTTAAGTTCGAGATGGATGGCAACGGAGTATACAAGAATATCAAAGGATTCATGGAGAGTATTAATAAATGATCAATAAGGATTGCAGCATTCGGGCTGCAATCCTTTTGGCATTATGCTTTAGCCTGCGGAAGAGTCGATCTGATGCATGAGGTACAGGCTGTCTCAGGGCAGAGCGGCAGTAATAAAGCATGCATGAAGTATAGCTGCTATAGGGCTTAGCTGATGGTTAGATTAATTAAATGGTAGGTAAGAAAATGCGAAAGAATATTTTGTCGCCCTCTATCCTGTCGGCAGACTTCTGCCATCTGGGAGAGGATATACAGAAGGCCGTGGAAGGCGGGGCAGAGTATATACATATCGATGTGATGGATGGGATATTTGTTCCTCAGATCAGTTTTGGAATGTGTGTCCAGAAGAGCATAAGGAAATGCACGGACAAAGTCTTCGATACACATCTTATGATAACCGAGCCGATAAGATATGTTGAGGAGTTTGCTTCCATTGGCAGTGATATCATAACAGTACATCTTGAAGCCTGTGAGGATGTTGCGGCTACTCTTAAGAAGATAAGGGAATCGGGTTGTAAGGCAGGTCTCTCCATAAAACCGGCTACGAAGACAGAAGAGCTTAAGCCTTACCTGGAGCTTGTTGATATGATACTGATAATGAGCGTTGAGCCGGGATTCGGAGGTCAGAGTTATATTGAGACATCGACTGCCAAGATTGCCGAGACAAGAGCGATGATAGATGAGAGCGGTCTTGACATCGACCTTGAAGTGGACGGAGGCATCAACAAGGAGAATGTAAGTATGGTCCTTGAGGCAGGCGCCAATGTTATCGTAGCGGGATCCGCTGTCTTCAAGGATGATATCAGGCAGAATGCGGCCGATTTTGCAAGGATCATGTGCTGCGACTCTTCCATGTGACCTGAGCGTAAAGGAAATTGAGGAAGAAGTCGGCAGACATATGAAGAGTCAGATGATTGTGTTATAATTATTGATACTGTCTTATGTTAGGTTATAGGATAGCTGGTCAATGTCCTCAGACAAGAATAATACAGATTGGAGTATATGTTGATGACAGATAAGGGAAAATACTATTTAACAACGGCGATAGCTTATACATCGGGTAAGCCTCATATAGGCAATTCATATGAAGTCGTAATGGCTGATGCTATCGCAAGATATAAGAGACAGTGCGGATACGATGTATTCTTCCAGACAGGAACCGACGAGCACGGCCTTAAAATCGAAGAGAAGGCTGCGGCAGCAGGAGTCTCACCCAAGGAGTTTGTAGACAAGGTTGCCGGCGAGATAAGGAGTATCTGCGATAATCTGCATGTCTCATATGACAAGTTCATACGTACAACAGATAAGGATCATGAGGAGCAGATCCAGAAGATCTTCAAGAAGATGTATGACAAGGGCGATATCTACAAGGGCGAATACAAGGGTATGTACTGTACTCCCTGTGAGTCTTTCTGGACAGAGTCTCAGCTTAAGGACGGCAAGTGCCCCGACTGCGGAAGAGATGTTAAGCCTGCAAGTGAAGAGGCTTATTTCTTCAAGATGAGCAAGTATGCTGACAGACTTATCGAGCATATCAATACTCATCCCGAGTTCATTCAGCCCGTGTCACGTAAGAACGAGATGATGAATAATTTCCTTCTGCCCGGACTTCAGGATCTCTGCGTTTCCCGTACTACGGTTAAGTGGGGCGTGCCTGTAAGCTTTGATGACAAGCATGTCGTATATATCTGGCTTGATGCGCTTTCCAACTATATCACCGGTATAGGTTACGATGCCGACGGTAACAGCTCTGAGCAGTACAAGAAGTTATGGCCTGCCGATCTTCATCTTATCGGCAAGGATATCGTAAGATTCCATGTAATCTACTGGCCTATCTTCTTAATGTCTCTCGGCGAGCCTCTGCCTGAGCATGTATTCGGTCATCCCTGGTTGCTTCAGGGCGGTGAGAAGATGAGTAAGTCTAAGGGTAACGTGATCTATGCTGACGACCTTATCGATGTATTCGGCATTGATGCGGTAAGATATTTCCTGCTTCATGAGATGCCTTATGAGAACGACGGAACGATCACCTGGGATCTTGTAATAGAGAGATTTAATTCGGAGCTTGCCAATGTCCTCGGTAATCTGGTAAGCCGTACGATAGCTATGAGCAATAAATACTTCGGTGGAGTTGTTAAGTCTACGGGCGTAACGGCCGAAGTGGATGTTGACCTTAAAGCGGTTGTAACGTCTGCAAGGGACAAAGCAGCAGAGAAGATGGATCATATGCGTGTGGCAGATGCGATGACTGAGATCTTCTCTCTTTTCAGAAGATGCAATAAGTATATCGATGAGACCGAGCCATGGGTACTCGCCAAGAACGAAGCGGATCATGACCGTCTTGCAGAGGTTCTCTATAATCTTACGGAGTCGATCGCTATAGGTTCTAATCTCCTGATCCCTTATATGCCTGATGTCGCTTCAAAGATCCTTGAAGAGATCGGTGAAAAAGAGAGGGATTACGATGATCTGGATAAGTTCGGACTCTTTGAATCAGGCGCCAAAGTAACAGCTTCTCCTGAGGTTCTTTTCGCACGTCTTAAGAGCGAAGATATCATGGTTAAGGTTGCAGCCATTGAAGAGGCTCAGAAGGCTGAGTATATGCGCGAGAACGGTCTTACGGAAGAAGTGCAGGAAGACGTTATCGATATCGAGGCCAAGCCCGAGATCGAGTATGGTGATTTTGATAAGCTTCAGTTCAGAGTGGGCAAGATCATTAGCTGTGAAGAGGTTAAGAAGTCCAAGAAGCTTCTGTGCTCACAGGTTCAGATCGGAAGCGAGGTTAAGCAGATAGTATCCGGGATCAAGCAGTATTACAGTGCCGAAGAGATGGTAGGTAAGAAGGTAATGGTGCTTACCAATCTTAAGCCTGCGGTACTGGCAGGAGTTAAGTCTGAAGGAATGCTTCTGTGTGCGGAAGATGCGGAAGGTAATCTTGCGCTTCTGACACCTGAGAAGGATATGCCTTCCGGAGCAGAGATCTGCTGATATTTAGCGACTAAGCAAAGAGTATGATAATGTGCCGGTGACTGTTCGGGTTGCCGGCACTTATATGATATGAGGTGTTAATGAGAGTTAAGATTATTAAGAGTTTCATTATCGGTCTGCTCATCTTCCTTTTGGGAACTTCGGTTTTTCTGTTGCCGGCATATGCGGAAGGAGAGTCTGAGGAATACGAGAAGATAGTGGGCATAATCAAAGATCAACTGAAGAATGGAGATATTTCGGACGAGGATGCCATAAGGAAGGCTATTGAAGAAGCTGAAGTGTCGGGCGGTTTTGAGATAAGTGATGAAGAGAGCGGGAAGATAGTCGATATACTTCAGACTATGGATAGGCTCGGCATCAACGGCACGGAGATAAGCGAGGTCATCGACGATCTTGAGCCGGATATAAGAGGCGGTAAGGATCTTGATACCGATGCGATGCTTAATAAGCTGGAGCAGGAGATCAGGGACAAGGTTCGTGAGAATATGGATCAGGCCGTGGATTCTTTCTGGGAGCGCCTTAAGATCTCGTTCACAGAGTTCATTCATTCGGCAGGCGACAGCATAAAGAACGCTATCAAGGGTCTCTTTGACTGATGCGTATCTGTGTTTGAGCCGGATATATTCTCGATAAGCGGGAATGTGAAATACTGCCGACGTAAGGCAAGGTATATGATCGTTGTGCAGTAATGAGTCTTAACGGATACGAACTGAGTGGCCCGTGAAATAATGACGGGATATCTTGATATCCTGAAAGAGGGAAAAGTGCAGAGGGTACTGAAGGATAACAGGGCGGTACAGTTCAGACGAGCTTCGCTGGAAGACTGGGATGAGGCTGTTGAACTTGCCTACAGGGTTTTTAAGAAATATGAAGCAGCCGAATACGGCGAAGAAGGGGAGAAGGAATTTGTTGAATTTCTGAACTCTCCTATTTTGTATGAGCTTTTTAAAGAGGGAAGATATGTGGTCTATGTTGCGGTGGCCGATGGCGATATAGTGGGCATGATCTCTCTAAGAAACGGCAATTTCATCTCTTTATTATTCGTGGATGAGCGTTTCCATAATCGTGGGATCGGCTCTGCACTTCTCGACAATCTGATCTTCTATCTGAAATCCTCGACCGAACATACCAAAGTCTATGTTCACTCGTCGCCGTATGCGGAAGGATTCTATCATCGTTATGGCTTCGTCAATGAGGGCGGTCGCACATCTGCAGGGAATATCATCTATACCCCAATGTCATATGAACTGTAAACACCACGGACGGCGGCGGGATGCCGGAAGCCCCTGAAAACAGCTTGCGACGCTGATATTTGAATTGTTCGGAAAAACACGATGATTTCGAAAATTGTTGAATGATACCGCCTAAAGTTGTATAATTGAGAAAGGTATATGGAATTGGAGATACTATGAATAAGTTTTTCAATATGGATAATCCGGTATTCGTATTCTTAGGGAGAGTAGCGGATCTGATTTTTTTGAATTTTCTTGCAATAATATGCTCTTTGCCGATCTTTACGATAGGCGCGAGCTGGACGGCTTTATATTATACAACAGTTAAGATGGTTAAGAAGGAAGAGTCCTACATCGCGAAGGATTTCTTCAAGTCTTTCAGATTGAACTTTAAACAGGCGACCGGAATATGGCTCGTCAACCTGCTGGTCCTGCTGGTATTCCTGCTGGATCTTGATATCATCTTTGATCCGGAGATGAGTATTCCGAAGGTTGTGATGGTCATAATCTTCGCGGTCATGTTCATCGCCGTGTCGATCATGATATGTATCTACCCGCTTTTATCAAGGTATACCAATACCGTTAAAGGCACTGTCAAAAATGCGGCGCTTGTGGCATTGGCTAACCCGGGGAAGGTTCTCCTGTTTGTATTATTCATCGGATTGCCTCATCTGTATATTTATATGCTGATGTACGGTTTTGAAGAACTGATGAGGGCATTCCCGTTCTATTTAATGCTTGGATATTCAGGACCGGCTTATCTGTGCAGTCTGTTCTGGAAGAAGATATTCAATAAACTGGAAGGTAACAATCCTGAGTCGGCATCTGAGCAGGAAGGGGTCCCGGAAGGTATTACCGAAGATGTTGACGAAGATATCAATGCAGATATCGATGAAGCGATCTCTGAGGATATCAATGAAGAGAACACCGCAGAGACCGCTGAGGAGGGTGCAACTGTCATATATTCAGAACAGAATAGTAAGGATCAGACCTGATGTCTGTTCGCATGAGTGAATGTGCATATGGATAAGGGGAAAAAGATAAGGGACAAATCAAAACAGAATATATGGCTGCAATGGAGTTGGCCGATTATCTTCCTGATTATCGTGCTTAGCGTGATGGCTTCAAGATTCGGCACGCAGATGACTAATTCCGCAGAGGAGAATGTGTATACCACTATTGTTACTGAGGCGGAGAGAGAAGCGGTCGGTCTTGGCAAGAGTATTGAGAGTGTTAAAGACATCGGACTTGGAGCTGCTGCGATACTGAAGCTTGCGGAAGATCCGGACAATACGACCATTGCCAATTATGCCAAAGAGATCAGGCAGTGCTCGACTGTTATTGAAGATGTCGTTATTGCCAATGAGAAAGGAATGGGAATCTGTGACGAGGGTAAGCTGATCAATCTCAACAAGGCATCTTTTTATGAGAAGTCCAATGTTGTCAGATTTTATTTCAGTGAGAATATATGCAACGACAGTGAGAAGTCGGTCGTGATCTTGGTACCTGTTCGGGATGAGGAAGGACTTGATTATTCGATATTCATTTTCTGTAATCTTTCCAAGCTTGAGGGTCTTCTGAAGATCAATCAGTATGGCAGTAAGTTATCTTATGCCATTACCAATAACAGAGGCGAAGTGCTGGACACTTTCGGAGACGCATCGCCTTTCACCGAAACGGATAATGTCCTTGAGGTTCTGAAGGATTCGGAAGTTTCGGATTACACATACAATCAGCTTAAGGTTCGTTTTAATAAGCTTAATTCAATGGCATTCTATGCTACTAACGGAGAGGTGAGGAAGATGATCACCGTAGCTCCGCTTGATATCTACGATTGGGAACTGGTAACAGTTATCAACGCTACCAATATAGACAGTATGATGGACAGCGAGATGAGACCGGCGCGTAAGCTCTTTATCGGACTTGCGATCGCCATAGGAATGGTGATCCTGCTCATCTGTACCATATCCCTTATCAGCAAGTTCAGGTTCAATGAACAGAACAAGAATCTTGCCAATAAGGCAGACACCGATCTTTTGACTGAAGTTAATAATAAAATGGCTACGGAGAGGAAGATACAGCAATACATTGATGAGAATCCCGATACGCAGTGTCTGATGTTCATGTTCGACGTGGATAACTTCAAGAAGATTAATGATACTATGGGACATGCATTCGGTGATGAAGTGCTGAGTACGCTGGGGCATCAGCTTCAGAATGAATTCAGGGCTACCGATATAGTCGGAAGACTCGGCGGTGACGAGTTCATGGTATTCCTTAAGAATATCAGAAGCGATGAACAGCTTGAGAAGGAAGGAACGAGGATCAATAACTTCTTCCACCATTTCAAGGCCGGAGATTACGTTAAGTATTCGGCAACAGCCAGTATAGGAGCTGCGGTTTATCCGAGAGACGGTGCTTCATTCCATGAACTCTATCTTGCAGCGGATAAGGCTCTGTACGAAGCCAAGAGGAGAGGTAAGAATCAGCTGATCTTCTACAGTAAGGAGTTGGCACATGTGGAGAGTATGCGTGTGACCGATGATATAGACGCATAAGATAAAGCCTCCGGCGGATTGCGGGAATGCGGTTGTTAAGAGTCAGCTGAGCTGACAGGCATTCCGGAGCATGAAGTCGGGGGCTTTTCGATTGACCGGCCTGTGTGCAATCTGTACAGAAAGATAAGGATTAAATAGCAGATTGTCTATTTCTTCGAGAACGTTTTTACAGTATACTAATCATCAGAAACGGTAAAAAGCCAAAATAGGAGGGCAAATTAAATGGCAGGATTAACATTGAAGAACATCTGCAAGAAGTACCCTAACGGATTTGAAGCTGTTAAGGATTTCTCATTAGAGATCGCAGATAAGGAATTTATTATTTTCGTTGGACCTTCAGGATGTGGTAAGTCTACAACACTTCGTATGATCGCAGGTCTTGAAGACATTACATCCGGTGAACTTATAATCGGTGATAAGGTTGTCAATGATGTAGAGCCTAAGGACAGAGATATCGCAATGGTATTCCAGAACTACGCTCTGTATCCTCATATGACAGTTTATGATAATATGGCATTCGGTCTTAAGCTTCGTAAGGTTCCTAAGGATGAGATCGACAAGCAGGTTAAGGAAGCTGCAAGAATCCTTGACTTAACAGCACTTCTTGATCGTAAGCCTAAGGCTTTATCCGGTGGTCAGAGACAGAGAGTTGCCATGGGACGTGCTATCGTACGTAACCCTAAGGTATTCCTCATGGACGAGCCTCTTTCTAACCTGGATGCTAAGCTTCGTGTACAGATGAGAATTGAGATCGCTAAGCTTCATCAGAGACTTGGCACAACCATCATCTACGTTACACATGACCAGACAGAGGCTATGACTCTTGGTACAAGAATCGTAGTTATGAAGGACGGTGTTATCCAGCAGGTTGATACACCTCAGAACCTCTATGAGAAGCCTCAGAACCTCTTCGTTGCAGGTTTCATGGGATCTCCTCAGATGAACTTCCTTGATGCTAAGGTTGAGATCGACGGCGATAATGTTAATCTCTTATTCGCAGGTCAGACACTTCCTCTTCCTCCCGCAAAGGCTAAGAAGCTTATCGAGGGTGGTTATGACGGAAAGACTGTCACATTCGGTATCCGTCCTGAAGATGTTTATGATTCAGAGATGTTCACAAACGCTTCTAAGTGTACATTCGAGTCTACTGTTAAGGTATACGAGCTACTTGGTGCAGAAGTTTATCTGTACTTCGATCTTGATGAGTTCCCTGTAACCGCAAGAGTTGATCCTCGTACAACTGCAAGACCCGGCGACAGAGTAAAGCTTGCTTTCGATGTTGAGAAGGTTCACGTATTCGATAAGGAAACAGAGCAGGTTATTACTAACTAGTCTTTTATATCGATCGATTTTTAGGGAGATGCTTAGGCATCTCCCTTTTTTGCAATAGGAAGTTGTTTCCTATCACACAAAAACGCTCCGCTGCCCGATGTCGTTCTTACCAGGGGGTATAAATTTGTTATAAACAGGTATATGTAAATATGGTAAGATGTATGTTAGGGAGAGAAAAGGATCCGATTGCGGATTGGATTCTCTATAGCGAAAGCAAATGCTGTGAAAAAAGCCATCATTAAATGATCTATGATCGGAAGATCGGAGGAATAGATAATTGGGGATTGAACAGGCGATCAATAATTATATACAGGAGATCGGAGAGGTAACCGATGATGAGATAGAGGTTATCCCTGTCAGAGATCCTGAAACGCTGGATGAAGAGCTTAAGGCTGTTGCAGAGGGTGAAGAACCTGTTATCTGCAAGGGCGATGAATGCATCCTTAAGCTTCCGGAGAATGAACCGGCGGAATATATCATTAGGGTCAGGGGAACAGATGCGCACAAGACAGGTATCATAGTCAGAGCTTATATCAGGAGTATCTCGTCGGTTAACAGAAGCAGGCTTGATAAGGGTCGTTTCTGGAGAGATTATCTTACCGGAGCGATCGATCACGGTGAGGCTCTCTACAGAGCGCGTAAGCTCCACATAAGCGATGAACAGGACAGAATGGTGTACCTGATCGAAGCTCATAACGATACCGACAATATCCTTGAGGAGCTTTTGAAGAGTCTGTACACCACGCAGATGGGCTATTATATAACCGAACCCGTAGATGGGAATATTATCCTCCTGAGAGAACTCAAAAGATCGGCTTCGAAGGAGGAGATATATACTCTTGCGGAGAATATAGTAGACCTCAGCAATACAGAGGCCATGCTGGATGTGCGCGTCGCATTCGGTCAGGTGGCAGGCGATCTTAAGAATCTTCCGCTTTCTTATCAGGAGGCCAGGGCGACACTGGAGATCGGTGAGGTGTTCTACAATGAGCGTAAGATCCTGTCTTTTGACGGCCTGGGCATAGGAAGGCTTATATATAAGCTTCCGCGAGAGGTCTGCCTCAAGTTCACGGAGGATGTCTTCGGGATCGACGGCTCGCGAGAGCCGGACGAGGAGCTGATGCTCACAGTGTACCGCTTTTTTGACAATAATCTTAATATATCAGAGACGTCGAGACAGCTGTATATTCACAGAAATACTCTTGTCAATCGTCTGGAAAAAGTACGGCAACTGACCGGATTGGATGTCAGGGTGTTCGAAGACGCGCTTACGTTCAAGCTGGCGAGGATGGCATCCGACTACACAGACTATCTTAACGGAAATAAGTTAAAGCCGGTTGTCAAATAGGCGCTAATAGCTAACTTTGGTTGCTTGAAGGCTATTTTTGGCTATGTTAGAATATAGTCGTGGCAATAAATTATATCTAAAGGTGAGGAGATTAAAAAATGGACGGTAAAATTATAGCTATAGTTATTGTGATCGCGCTGATATTTCTGTTTTTATTAAAATGTATCTGTATTGTTGGCCAGGCTTCCGGCTGGGTAGTTGAATGTCTGGGACAGTATATGAATACATGGGAGGCGGGATTACACTTTAAAGTTCCCTTCCTCTACAGGGTTGTTAAAAAGGTATCACTTAAGGAACAGGTTGCCGATTTTGAGCCTCAGCCGGTTATCACTAAGGATAACGTTACTATGATGGTCGATTCGGTAGTATTCTTCGAAGTGTTTGATGCCAAGCTTTTTGCATACGGTGTTGAGAGACCTATCGCTGCGATTGAGAATCTCTCGGCTACAACACTTCGTAATATCATCGGTTCGATGACACTTGATGAGACGCTTACAAGCAGAGACGGTATTAACGGACAGATCACAGCGATCCTTGATGAAGCTACAGATAAGTGGGGCATCAAGGTTAACCGAGTTGAGGTTAAGAATATTCAGCCACCCAGAAGTATTCAGGATGCCATGGAGAAGCAGATGAGAGCTGAGCGAGAGAAGAGAGAAGCTATCCTTACGGCAGAAGGTAAGAAGCAGTCAGCGATCACACTGGCAGAAGGTGAGAAGGAAGCTGCGATCCTTAGAGCAGAGGCTGTTAAGCAGCAGAGAATACGTGAGGCAGAAGGTGAGGCTGAAGCGCTTCTTGCAGTACAGAGAGCTCAGGCAGAGAGTATCAAGCTTATCAATGAGGCAGATCCTTCACTTAAGTATATACAGCTTAAGCAGTACGAGACAGCTGAGAAGATGGCAGACGGACAGGCTACTAAGATCATAGTTCCTTCAGATATTGCCAATCTGACTGGCGCAGTAGGAGCATTGGTTGATTCTGTAAGACAGTAAATGGGGTTGCTATGTCGTTTATAGTATTGTTAATGGTCATCGTAGTTACGGTGATCCTTGCCAAATCGAAAAAAATTGTTCCACCGTCATATACGAATAATACGCCGGGCGCCGGCAAGAAAAGGGACGATCTGAAAGTGCAGAGTATTTCAAGCGCCATGAAGAGCGGTTTTTCCGATGCTCCGGTTGCTTCTGTGGATGTTTCAGTTGAACCGGCAGTTGCGGCTACAATTGATAAGGCAATGCTTGATAAAGCTGAAGATATTAAGGCTCCTAAGCCGGCTTCGTCGCGACAGCTGACAAGGAGTAATGACTTCAGGCCGACTGTGACTACAACCGGTAATTCAGCTGCCAATCGTGCAATGAAGAATGCTCAGGGGTATAATACATTCAATTCTTCGAGCAGTTACAGTATGACTAAGAGCCCGAGAGGTGTAGAGAAGTCTATGTGTGACGACAGGGAGAATGATTGGATGACGAATCAGTTGAGAGAGGAACATCGCGATTATAACAAAGTGAGTGAGATGTTTGGTCTTAAGATTGAGCACTCCCATAGTTGTGATGCGGAAGTGCTCAGAAGATTCTACGGTCACGGACGTGATATGAATGTTATAGATTCGGGTGAAAACAAAAGATAACAGATCAATCCACGCCGCGAAGTGAGGCGGCAGGGATGGATGATCTCACGATATTTATAAAGTGCTCCAGCTCTTCCTTGGTGAAGGCGGAGCACTTTTTATCTATTACAGTATCCCTGTAAGTATATGACTGGATGTAATACTGTCCGGCATTGCTTATCCATTCTCTTATATCAAGAAAGTCTTCTTCCGTATGCAGGCCTTTTACGGCAGTGGTACGGAACTCGTAAGGAACGGAAGAGGACATTATCAATTCAATACTTTTATCAAATCTTTTGATGTCAATATCTTTGATGCCCACGCAATTACCGTAACCGGATCTTCCGCCTTTGATATCCATGGCAATATAGTCAAGCGAACCCGAATGAATAAGTTCACTCAGGCAATCGGGATTGAAACCGTTGGTGTCCAGTTTGACTTTAAGTCCGACGGACTTGATGCTGTCTATGAAAGCCGGGAGATCTTTCTGTAAGGTGGGTTCTCCTCCTGTAATGCATACACCTTTGATGATATTTGCACGTTTGCGGAGATGTTCAAGCACTTCTTCCTCGCTTATGGCCGGATATATCTCGGGGTGAAGCACCAGATCGCCGTTATGGCAGAAGGGGCACCTTAAGTTGCATCCGCCGGTAAACACGGTCGATGCAAGGAGACCGGGGTAGTCTAATAAAGTTGTCTTGTTAAATCCATGTATATTCATACGTAAAAGTATAGCACGGCAGGCCGAAAAAATAAAAAGTGTACAATTTTAAATTAACTCTACTATCTTTAAAAATGAAAACGTTTTGATTAATAGAAATTGTGCATAATGTATAAATGCAGTCTCGTAAAATTATATAAAAAAGGAAATATAACAAGAATATATTGACGAAATGCAAAAAATTATATACCATTAGAGACATAGCAATGAAAACGTTTTTATGACCGGACAAAGGAAGGAAATTATTATGAAAGACAACTCTGTGATCAGTAAATTGGATTCCGGGCTGAATAAAGAGTATATGGGCAGAAGTAAGGATATCTGGGCAGGACTTGTGGCTTCAGTGATCTTGTTCATACTGAATATGCCTTTTATCAGCTGGTTTAGTCTGGCGGATGCGCAGAAGATAGTTAATGTCGCGAGAATATCCGAGAAGAATATTCCAATGATCCACTATCATTACAACACTTTTGATCTACTCAGTTTTGTACAGTATTCAGGATTGGGAATCCTTGGTCTGTATGCCATGATCCTCCTGATACTTATGGCAGCAACTCTTTACTTTATCGTAGCCTATACCGTTAAGGTGATCAGGAATAAGAGATCGGTTAACGGTAAGCTCGGGATACTTGGCATCGAGAAGTACGTATTTATATTTGAAGGCCTTACAGCCATCGCATCGATCTTTTACGGTGTCTTTGCCGAGAAGGCGGTAGGAACTAAGGTATTTAAGATCTCGCCTGTTGTGTACATCGTTCTGGTGATCTCCGTCATAGCCTATGTATTCGTTAAGAGGATGGAGTTCATTGAACGTAAGAAGTATAAGGAACACGGTCTTGCCAAGGAATTAGCCAAGAACTGGATATTGTTCCTGATGCTCGTTCCGACTTTCGTTTATTTCATTATCAACAACTACATGCCTATGGTCGGTGTGTATTATGCATTTACCAATTTCAACTTCAGAGACGGACTTTGGTCTTCGCCCTTTACAGGTTTTAAGAATTTCCAGTTCCTGTTGAAGGCAGATCTCTTCAAGCTGACAAGAAATACAATACTCTACAACGTAGTATTCATCGTTGTTGGTAACATATTACAGGTTGTATTCGCAATACTTGTAAGTCAGGTAGTAGTTAAGTGGTTTAAGAAGACAGCGCAGACTTTGATGTTCATGCCTTACTTCGTATCATTCGTTATACTGAAGGTTCTCGTGTATAACATGTTCGAGTATGAATACGGTCTGGTCAACAATATAGTTACACAGATGGGTGGCGGTAAGATAGATTTCTATAATACCCCTTCCTACTGGCCGTTACTGATCACACTGTTCTATCTGTGGAAAAACATAGGTTACGGAATGGTTGTGTATCTGGCCACTATCACAGGTATCGATACGGAATTATATGAAGCGGCCAAGGTAGATGGTGCCAATATATTCCAGCAGATATACTATATAACCCTTCCCCTAATCAAACCTACCTTCATAATACTGCTCCTGTATGCACTCGGTAGTATTATGAAGGGACAGTTTGAACTCTTCTACCAGATGATCGGTAATAACGGTGTTCTGTACAATATTACAGATATCTTTGATACATACGTTTATCGTATTACAATGACGCAGCCTTTGAGCATCGGCTTAGGAACTGCTGCAGGTCTGTACCAGTCATTATTCGGTTTTGTGATCGTTATGGTTACGAACTGGGCGGTTAAGCGTAAGAACCCTGAATACGCATTATTCTAAGAAGAGGTGGATTGTAAATGAGTAAAAAAGAACAGAATCTGCAGGAGACCTCGGTTAAGGTAAGCAGAGGTACTGCAGGAAGAACCTTCGATGTTATATCTTACATCTTATTGACAATAGGAGCAGTTGTGTGTGTGTTCCCGTTCATCATCATCCTCTCGGGATCTTTTACGGACAATGCGACCATCCTGAAGGAAGGCTACAGCATACTTCCGAGGAATTTCACACTGGCTGCTTATCAGACCATATTCAAGGCACCTAAGGATATCCTTCAGGCTTATAAGATGACATTCTACTATACCTTTATAGGTACGTTCCTTGGTCTGATAATGATCACGATGACAGCATATGTTATCTCAAGAAAAGAGTTCAAGTATAGGAATACGGTATCATTCCTGATCTATTTCACGAGTATCTTCGGAGGAGGTATGATCCCCTGGTATCTCGTATATGCGAACCTCTTGGAAATGAAGGGTAAGGCTTTCCCGATCTGGTTCCCGGCTCTGATGAGTCCTTTCCTGATCATACTGATGAGAACATTTATCTCTTCATCGGTTCCGGATGCTATTACTGATTCGGCCAAGATAGACGGTGCGGGACATCTGACGATATTCTTCAAGATCGTGTTGCCGGTACTTGGCCCCGGACTTGCGACAGTTGGTCTGTTCCTTGCTCTCGGTTATTGGAATGACTGGTACAGAGCATCAATGTTCTCTACCAATTCAGAGACATGGACACTTCAGTTCTATCTGTACGACCTGCTGAATGCGACGACGGCGTTGAAACAGATGTCACAGAGTACGAGTATATCGACGTCGGATCTGCCTACGGAAGCTGTTAAGCTTGCCATGGCGGTTGTGGCCACCGGCCCCGTACTTATGTTATATCCTTTCGTTCAGAAGTATTTTGTAACAGGTATCACAGTCGGCGCCGTAAAGGGCTGATGCAAAAATTGTTAAAGGTTTGTTGATTTAAGAGCGGATAAAACGCTGTTAAATAGATAAAAAAGGGTACTTTTTTAAAGGAGGAAAAAATGAAAAGAAGAAGCAAATTATTAAGTGTTCTGCTCGCTACAGCAATGGTTGTAGGTCTGGTAGGATGCGGCAATTCAAATGACACTATCGAAGTCAGTGCACCTGCAGAAGAGCCCGCAGTTGAGGCTGAAGCCGGTGATGATTCCGCAGCAGCAGCTCCTGCAGCAGCAGAGCTTGACACAAGTGAGAGGGTTGACCTTGTATTCTATGTAATGGGTGATGCTCCTCAGGATGAGACAGTAGTTGAAGATGCGATAAACAAGATCCTTCTTGACAAGTTCAATGCAACTATCGATATGCAGTTTTCTACATGGACTGATTTCCAGCAGAAGTATTCTCTTGAGCTTACAAGCCAGAATGCAGATCTTATCTACATTGCTAATTGGTTGAACTACGGTCAGCTCGCAGCAAGCGGCGCTTTCGAAGAGCTTGACGGACTTCTTGACACAGTAGCTCCCGATCTCAAGGCTGAGATAGGTGATGATGCACTTAACATGGTTAAGGTTGGCGGTAAGATCTATGCTATTCCCAATACATGGAGTGAGTATACATCAAACGGTATCAAGTATCGTGAAGATCTCAGAGCTAAGTATGATCTTCCTGTTCCTAACTCAATCGAGAATATGGAAGCTTACTTCCTTGGAATCAAGGAGAATGAGCCTGATCAGGGCATCCTTACAGTAACAACAGAAGAGTCTCAGGGCCTTCAGACAGCATTCGATGCAGCATGGGTATTAAATGTTAAGTATCCTTGGGTATGTACAAATGGTCTTCCTTACGGTCTTGCAGCTAACTATGATTCACCTGAAGATATCTATGATTACTGGTTCTCAGATGATTTCGTAGAAGATATGAAGACAATGAAGAGATGGGCTGATTACGGATTCTGGTCAAAGTCAGCACTTTCTGATACAAATAACTCTGATTCTTACAAGACAGGTCTCTGTGTAGCTGAAGTTGCAGGTCAGAATCCTAACAAGCAGATCACAGCTATTCAGGAACTTGAAGAAGGCGGTCAGGGATGGCAGTCAGCTTACTATGCATACGGCGAAGCTACAGGCGTTATCTTCCCCGGACATGCTACACAGAACGGAACAGCTATCGTAAGAGGATGCAAGAATCCTGAAAGAGCACTTGCAGTATTACAGGCACTTATGCTTGACGAGGAGCTTAATTCACTTATCCAGTATGGTATCGAAGGTACACATTACGAAGTTAATGACGGTATCTACAGCAACTTAAGCGATACATTCGCTTACGAAGGATTCAATACATGGAACCTCAGAAACGGTAAGACAAAGCTTCCTCAGGCTACAGACGTTGAACTTCAGGCTATGTTCGACAAGTATGCTGAGATCGGCGCTAAGACAAAGTTCCCTAACGTTAACATCTATGAAGGTTTCGCTGAAGATTACAATGATTATCAGGCAGAGAGACAGGCAGTATCCAACGTTATGAGACAGTATCTTGCTCCTATCCAGGCAGGTCTTGTAGATGATGTTGATGCAGCAGTTGAAGAGTTCCGTACAAAGGTTACAGAAGCAGGTCTTGATGTATGTCGTGAGAACTTCAAGACACAGTGGATTGCTTACTGTGATGAGTATGGCTTCAAGTAAGAAGTAGTAAAAGATATCTTTAAGATGCACTCCGGAGGTTTTCCTCCGGTGTGCATTTTATAAAAAATGCAAAAAACAGTGATATATGTGTAAAAGGAGATGAGCAGTCTCAATATTAGGGGAATTGCCTAATGCAATGAGAAATGCAATATGTTATAATACTGTCGGAATGGAGTAAATAACAGTGAACGGTAAAAAAGTAACTATCAAAGATGTTGCCCGCGAGGCGGGTGTTTCCATATCAACAGTATCTAATGCATTGAATAATGTTGATGTGCTGCTTCCCGAGACAAAGAGTCATATTCTGGAAGTGGCGCGCAGACTGCATTATGTTCCCAATCTTAATGGCAGGAATCTGAAGATGAAAGAGACTAAGGTCATTGGCCTCTTTGTTACTTCGATCAAGGGCGATTATTATAGTGCGCTTGCGGATTCGGTGTATCAGAGCTGCGTTAACAGGGGATATGAACTTAATATTTTTATAAGTGATAAGGCAGATAACCTGATGGCCAATATTATGGGTAAGAGGGTTGATGGAGCCATTATCCATGATGAGTACGTAGGTGAGGACGAGGTCAAGATGCTTGAAGAGAACGGAGTGCCCGTTGTTTTCATAGACAGAGAGATCGAATCCGAGACAATAGCGAGTGTTATCTTTGACTCCTATCATGAAGGCGAGCTGGCCGGAAATTATCTGATGGAGACAGGACATAAGAAGCTGATGCTGATACGTGGTGAGCGTAACAACTTCGATAGTATCGAAAGAGCAAGAGGCTTCTGCAACAGTGTCAGGGCTGCCGGTTTGACAATCGATGATGATTATATAATCGATGGTTTGTTCAGTCGTGATTATGCATATAAGGAGATGCAGACATTCCTTGAATCCGGTAAGGAACTTCCGGATGCAATATTTGCCAGCAACGATGCTTCTGCCATCGGTGCTATTGATGCTCTTATCGATGCCGGATATTCAGTACCGGAAGATGTGAGTGTTATGGGATGTGATGATATCGCGCTTGCCATGTTATACAGACCTTCGCTTACTACCATCCGTACTTCCTTCGAGAAGCAGGGACTTTTGGCGATAGATCAACTTATCTCAATGATCAAGAGCGGTAATACCGGTCTTAAGATAGTATTGAGAGGCCATATAGAGGTGCGCGAATCTACAAGATCCGCAAACTGATGAAATATATCCTGTATGTATGCAGGTTCTTATGCCTAGTAGAAACTGCGTATGTGCAGGATATTTTTAATTACGGACACACATTAGTGATTCCCGTAATTATCAAACATTCCGTTTTGGATGTGCACTCGCGTTCTTATCAAATTATTTACTATTAGAGAGGATTGTTTTATGAAGTATTACGTAACTGACGCCGTTAAGCGTCTGGAAGAACATGAAGTTGAGATGAATGCCGGCAGCGCCGGAGAAATGGGACAGATCAAGGTCTATCCCGATGTTACATATCAGACTGTACAGGGTATCGGCGGAGCCCTGACAGAGGCAGCTGCTTACTCATATTCCAATATGAGCGAAGACAAGAAAAAGGAGATGCTTGATCTCTATTTTGGTGAGAACGGTAATAATTATAACTTCTGTCGTCTTCATATTCAGAGCTGTGATTTTGCGCTTGACAATTATGCATATATTGAAGATCCTGAGGATAAGGAGCTTAAGAGCTTCAGTCTTGAGAGGGATAACAAGTATATCATTCCTCTTGTTAAGGCAGCTCTTGCAAAAAAGCAGGACATTGTATTCCTGGCTTCTCCCTGGAGCCCTCCGGCGTTTATGAAGACCAATAATGAGATGAATCACGGCGGTCAGCTTAAGAAGGAATACTACGGTATGTGGGCTGATATGGTCGTAAGATATGTTAAGGAATACAGGGCTATGGGTATCGATATAAGAAGGCTGACGGTACAGAACGAGCCCGCTGCCGTTCAGACATGGGATTCCTGCATCTATAGCGCTACGGAAGAGGCAGAATATGCTGTGGGTTATCTTAAGCCTGCTCTTGAGAAGGCAGGTCTTGGCGATATTAAGATCAATATATGGGATCATAACAAGGAGATCATTCTTGATCGTGCGAATGAGAGCTTTGCAGTAGATGGAGCAAAGGATGCGATCGACGGTGTTGCTTTCCACTGGTATAGTGGTGATCACTTTGAGGAGTTGGCAGAGGTTGCAAGAACTTATCCTGATAAGGAACTTATCTTCACTGAAGGCTGTGTAGAGTATTCGAGATTCGCTTCGGATGATCATATGGCCAATGCAGAGAAGTATGCGCATGATATGCTTGGCGACTTCCTTGCGGGCGCCAATGCCTTTATTGACTGGAATATCTATCTTGATGCCAAGGGTGGTCCGAATCACGTAGGTAACTTCTGCGATGCGCCGGTAATGTGCGATTTTGACAAAGATGAGATCGATGTGAAGCTGTCTTATTATTATATAGGGCACTTCTCAAGATTCGTTAAGCCGGGAGCAAAGAGAGTACTGTCTTCGCGTTATACCGACAAGGTAGAGAGTGTTGCCTTTGTTAATCCTGACGGTGAGAAGGTTCTTATCGTGCTCAATACACGTGACGATGAAGTGAACTATACTATCTTCGATGGTGAGAATAATATCGATCAGACTATCGCGGGACATTCTATCATAACTTATGTGTGGTAAGAAGCAGAGAGTTGATCCCGTGAGTGGGATATTCGAAGATCTGCCATAGCGATAGGAAGTACTAAAATAGAATAGCAGTTTACATAACACAAAAACCGCTTCGACTTGAGTTGAAGCGGTTTTGTGTTATCATGATCAGTTGTTGTTTAGAAGACTTTTGAGATCCAATATCTCAGAAAAGTATCGATCGATCGCCGGCTGTCCGGTTTGTAAATGCTAAAATGGCATCAAACAATTATTGTCCGTTTGATGGGTAAATGTCAAGGGAATGGTCAAGGATGCTATGGGCCGCATTTTTGTAAGTAATAACAAGGGAACGGGTGATGTGTTTAGATGTATTAAAGGGTTTGACCGCATGGCAAACATTATATACAATGATATCTTGAAGTGAAAGTGATAAATGACGCTTTGTTGTACGGAGAAACAGAGAAACTATGGACGAGAAATATATGAAGATGGCGCTTAAGCAGGCGGAGAAGGCTGCGGCGCTTGGAGAGGTGCCTATAGGTTGTGTGATCGAATATCACGGAGAGGTAATAGGCAGGGGCTACAATCGCAGAAAGACGGATAAGAACACACTGTCTCATGCCGAGCTCAATGCCATTAAGAAGGCCAGCAGGAAGATGGGAGACTGGCGCCTGGAAGAATGTACCATGTACGTTACCCTTGAGCCCTGTCAGATGTGTGCAGGCGCTATTGTGCAGGCTCGTATCCCCAAGGTGGTGATAGGTTGCATGAACCCGAAAGCAGGCTGTGCCGGCTCGATACTTAATATTCTTGAAGAGCCTCGTTTTAATCATCAGGTGGAAGTGGTACGTGGAGTGATGGAAGAAGAATGCTCGCGTATACTTACGGATTTTTTTAAAAATTTACGTGAGAGATTAAGGAAAGTGTGATATTATAGGTTGTGACGGTCCTGTATGTACGGAAGCTTTTAGCTTCCCTTCGATGGTCCGGGTCTTACGCAATAGGATTCTACGAATCTGGTCAGGGCAGGAATGCAGCAGCCATAAGAAGAAATTCCTATGTGCCGTGAGGGTGCCTGGGCCGCATGTCGGGGGGATAAGAGCATCCGTATATACAGGATTTTTTATGTAATGGGAAAGTGCTTCCTATTACACAAAAAACGCTCCGCTAAGGATGCGCATTTGTTACAGACGCAGAGCGTACTGTATGGTCTTGGGGTCAGGAACAGAAGTGTCCGGAGTGAATCCCAGAGACTTGAGTAACATCCGGGAAGGAAGGTTATCGGAAGCGGTATGTGCGAGGATAACTTCGAAACCAAGCTCTTCGGCATACTTGATAAGGTGCTTACAGGCTCTGTAAGCGAATCCCTGCCTGCGGTGGCTCTTATCTATCAGATAACCTATCTGCACCGCATTATCGGCGCTGTCAGGCATCAGGCCGGCGATACCGACGGAAGTGACGTTGCCGTGAGAAGTGCCGTTGGGTGTAGTGATGTTGGAAGCAACGTCGCCGGGAGTAATATGGCCGGGTGTAGTGCTGTTGGAAACAATGTCATCCGGGACAATGCCGTCGACAGTCGTAATAAGGTACAGACCATAGTCATAGAAGTCGTATGCTGACTTGCAATAAGCCTCGAAGTATTCTCTGCCGGCATATTCACCGTTCGCATCTGCAATGTTATAACCCGCCTTCTTATGGACATTTTCGCTGGCGCGATCATCGTCTTCTTCGGCAATATTAAAGTTCATTTCTTCAAAAAACTCTCTGTATTTGTTGTAATAATCAGCGAAGGCTGAGTAGTCATCCGCGCATAATTCCCTTAATATCATCCGATCATCTGAGGCGATCACGGCAGGAACGCCGATAAGACGACTGTGAACCTTTATGAGATAGGAGATATCGACTTCTTCATAATCGAGAAGGAGATATCGGGCGTTCATCGGAGCGGGATGTTCGGGGCTTTCAACATAGATGACAGGAATACCTGAAGACGAGAACGTATTATAATCTATGGAGTTGTCAGTAAGGATGAGCAGATCTTTACGACCCTGGAGTTCGGAAACGGGCAGGGAGGGATTGAAGGCTGACCGAATACCGAGGGCGGTCAGTTTTTCAATAAAATGAGAAGAGGGATGCTCTAAATGCTTGAAAAAATAATAAATGGTGGTTAACATATAATCATATTAACAAAAAACGGAGGGAAATGGAATTATGGCACAGAACCCAGTAGTAACAATAACTATGGAGAACAACGATGTGATCAAGGCAGAGCTTTATCCTGAGATCGCACCGGTTTCGGTTAACAATTATATAAGTCTTATCAAGAAGGGATTCTATGACGGACTTATCTTTCACAGGGTTATCAGAGGATTTATGATCCAGGGCGGATGCCCCAACGGAACAGGAATGGGTGGCCCGGGCTACTGCATCAAGGGCGAGTTCTCTGAGAACGGATTTGCCAACGATCTGAAGCATACGGCAGGCGTGCTTTCAATGGCGCGCGCTATGCATCCCGATTCGGCAGGTTCGCAGTTCTTTATCATGCATAAGGATGCTCCTCATCTTGACGGAAGCTATGCGGCTTTCGGTAAGGTTACCGAGGGAATGGATGTGGTAGATAAGATCGCCGAGTCAGATACGGATTACAATGACCGTCCGAGGGAGGATTGCCGTATTAAGACCATGACGGTTGAGACCTTTGGTGTGGATTATCCCGAACCTGAGAAGCTCGCAAGATAGGAGCGTTTACAGTTTGTTCAAAAAATAGTCACCGTTAATTTATTAAACGAACACTATTTAGCCATTTTTCAAAAGTATACTACAACTATAGAAGAGATAAGCAGAACAAACTTTTTCATAATAATTGCCGGGTGCTGAGGCACCTTGGCATCCTCCCTTTTTCATAATAAGTTGGTCGATGACTAGACAAGAAGCTGCAGCATTTAGCTGCAGCTTCTTTTTGGAGAAAAAACAGATTGCCTCGCACAAACTCCCCTCAAAAGATACAAGGGCGAAAAGACGGGGGTGATCAGATCATTGCATATCATCCGATTTCTTGTTGGGAAATAAGGAATTGATATAATACATTCCCCGGCTGACCTGCTCAACTTTGTTAGAGATGTTTATCTGTAAATCTTTTATCATTGAGATATTATTGGATGTCAAAGCGATATAATCATAGATATCTTGGAGATCTTTGCGAGAATATGTGGGATTATCATCGGTGGAAAAGAGGAAGTTGAAGTCGACGTCCAGGGCGCGGGCGATATTGCGATAGTCCGCCGGACTTAAGTTCTTGCCATGGGTCTCGATCTTGGATACATCGGATTGCGATTTGCCGATCATATCTCCGAAGGCCTCCTGCGTTATCTGAAGCTCGGTACGTCTCTTTTGTATATTGGAAAAAAGCGGATCAAGGCTTTTACTGTCTTTGCTCATAGAATCCTCCTGTAAGACTCGTTAACATAATATTAAAAAGTATAAAGAATAAATGTCTATATAAAGTGTGGAATAAAATATTCCACTTCGGAATATTCAGTCAAATTATTTTGAAACATCACAAGGACTGTTAATAAAGAATGATAAGAAGTGTCCGGGAGATCGTTGGGCTATGTGTAAAATGACGATAACTTAATAAAATGGATTTTTGATAATTTTTAACAGAATAACGCTAAAAAATAGTAGATTTTTTCGGCAAATTCAATTAATATATAGGTTGGATGAGGAGAAGTATGATTTACGCTTCATAAGTAATTGTACAAAATGCCATAACTCAGTGATTAAATCTGTTCTGTGAGGAGGGATTATATGATTTCCAATCAGGTACTTCAGGGTACTGTAGATAATGTTAAGAGTATTGCAAGAGTAGAATTATGTATAATCGATGTAGACGGCAAGGTGATCGCCTCGACCGATTATGAGATTGAGAATTCGATCCCCAATGCGCTTGAACTGGCTAAGTCGCCTGCGGACAGCCAGGAGATGAATGGCTGTCAGTTTTTCAAGATCTATGATGAAGGTCAGCTGGAGTATATTCTGGTCATTGCCGGTTCGGGTGAGAATCTGTATACGCTCGGCAAGCTTACCGCGCTTCAGATCCAGAGCCTTATAGTCGCATATAAGGAGAGATTTGATAAGGATAACTTCATTAAGAATCTGTTGCTGGACAATCTGCTTCTGGTGGATATTTTCAGTCGTGCCAAGAAACTGCATATCCAGTCGGATGCAAGGCGTGTGGCATTCATAATAGAGAGTCCGGAGAGCAAGGACGATAATATCCTTGA
Organism: Lachnospiraceae bacterium; assembly: GCA_024684085.1. GTDB lineage: Bacteria > Bacillota > Clostridia > Lachnospirales > Lachnospiraceae > Colinaster. Next base: position 39,114 of record JAIKXM010000038.1, read on the forward strand.
ACTTATGCGTACCAGGCTCGGTGGCAATAATAAGGACTTTATCACTGCCGTAGACGAGAAGAATATAATAGTAGTCAAGGAACTGAAGCCCAACAGCAGCGAGAAGGAAGTTCAGAATATCTGCCTTCAGCTTAAGAGTATCCTTAGCGAAGAGAATATCAAGGGCATCAGGATCTCCTGCGGAACGGTTGTCAAAGAGCTCAAGGAGGTCAGCCGTTCATATAAGGAAGCCAAGCTTGCACTTGATGTAGGTAAGATTTTCTTTGACGAGAGAGATATCATAGCGTATAGTGAATTGGGCATCGGAAGACTGATCTATCAGCTTCCCATCCCTCTGTGTAAGCTGTTCATCAAGGAGATATTCGACGGCAAGAGTCCGGACGACTTCGACGAGGAGACACTGGTTACTATCACCAAGTTCTTCGAGAACAGCCTTAATGTATCCGAGACGTCAAGACAACTGTACATCCATCGTAATACACTGGTGTACAGACTTGATAAGCTGCAGAAGAGCACAGGGCTGGATCTCAGAGTGTTCGAAGATGCGATCACTTTTAAGATCGCACTCATGGTAGTTAAATATATGAAATACATGGAGACATACGAATATTGATGAGCAGATGGGTCTGCCACAGCTTACGGACACCGGCACGATGAACGGATGCGGTGTCGCGTGATGAGAGGCGATCCGACAGATTCGATATTCAATGAAGATTTGTCTTCGGAACGGAGTTTAAATTGGCTTTTGGTAATAAGAAAACAAAGCGTGTTATTCCGAGCGATGATCTGATAGTGCTTGAAGATGTGGTGAAGACCTATCAGGACGGGAACGGCGCGCTGGCTCTTAACGGTATAAGTCTTACCATTAAGAGAGGTGAATTTGTCTTTATAGTAGGAGACAGCGGATCGGGTAAGTCGACCCTGATCAAGCTGTTGCTCAGGGAGCTTACGGCTACCAGTGGCGATATATATGTTAACGGTCAGAATCTGTCCACTCTGAAGCACAGTGCGATCCCCAAGTACAGGAGGAAGCTCGGAGTCGTATTCCAGGACTTCCGTCTTCTTAAGGACAGGAATGTCTATGAGAATGTTGCATTTGCTCAGAGGGTCATTCAGACACCCAACAGACTTATTAAGAGAAATGTGCCTGCAATCCTGTCTATCGTAGGACTTGCGGGTAAGTATAAGGCCAAGCCCAAGCAGCTTGCCGGCGGTGAGCAGCAGAGAGTCGCACTGGCGCGTGCTCTGATCAATAAGCCGCCGATCCTGTTGTGTGATGAGCCTACAGGTAATCTCGATCCTACCAATTCATGGGAGATCATGAAGCTTCTCGAACAGATCAATAAGAGAGGCACGACCGTAATAGTGGTTACTCATAACAGTGAGATCGTTAATGAGATGCAGAAGAGGGTTATCGCGATCAAGAAAGGCGTTATAGTAAGTGACGTAGAGAAGGGAGGCTATATCGATGAATATTAGTTCTTTTTTCTACACTCTGAAGCAGGGCGTCAACAGTATCTTCCGTAACGCATGGTTCTCGCTTGCATCTATAGCGACCATCTCATCCTGCCTGTTGTTGTTCGGCATATTCTATTCGGTAGTTGCCAACTTCCAGAATATAGTCAAGCACGCTGAGGAAGGCGTTGCCATAACGGTATTCTTCGATGAGGGTCTGTCAAGCGAAGACAAGCAGCGTATCGGTGAACTGATCGCAGCCCGTAAGGAAGTTGAGAAGATCAATTTCGTATCTGCCGATGAGGCGTGGGAGAGTTTCAAGGAAGAGTACCTTAAAGAGTATGCAGACGGATTCACGGAGAATCCTCTTGCCGAATCCGAGAATTATGAGATCTATATGAAAGATATCTCCATGCAGAATTCGCTCGTGGATTATCTTAGGACTGTAGACGGTATCCGTCAGATCAACAGTTCACAGAAGACGGCGGATGCCCTTTCCGGAGCCAACAAGCTCATCAGTTATATCTCCATCGGTATCATCGGGATACTGCTGGCGGTATCGATCTTCCTTATAAGCAATACGGTTCGGATCGGTATCTCGGTTCGTAAGGAAGAGATCAATATCATGAAATACATCGGAGCCACGGACTATTTCGTAAGAGCTCCTTTCGTAGTGGAATGTCTGATAATCGGTCTTATAGGCGCTGCCATTCCTCTGGGGCTCATTCATTTTATCTATAATAAAGTGCTCCAGATGATAATCGACAGATTCGGCGAGATCGAGTCTATTCTGGAGTTCCTTCCTGTTCAGACTGTTTTCCACACTCTGGTTCCCGTTTCATTCATTATCGGTGCGGGGATCGGATTCTTCGGTAGTGTTGTAACTGTTAGAAAACATCTGCGAGTTTGATTTTAATTAAGGATTTGATGCACAATATGAAGAGTTTTAAGAACAGTCTCCCATGTGTGGGTGTTCTGCTTGTGATCATATCGGTCTTATTATGTGCAGGTCTTACGCTTGCGAATATCTGCGATCTGGGCTTCAATGTTCAGGCGACTGAAAGCGGTTCTTCTTCTGATGACGGTTCCGGAGATGACTCCAAAGAAGATAACGAAGAAGAGTCTTCCGAGGAAGAAGACAAAGCTGATATGGATGCCATCAGAGCAAGTATCAGCGAGAAACAGAATCAGATCAAGGAAGCCGAGAATGAGAAGAAGAAGGTTCAGAGCGATCTGACCAATGTTAAGAAGATAGTCAGTTCTCTTAAGGACGCCAAGCAAGATCTTGAGTACTATGTGACCCAGCTTGACGGTAATCTCAGTGATGTTCAGGATAAGATAACCCAGCTGAACGGTCTTATTGTTGAAAAAGAGAAGGACATTGAGCAGAGTGAGAAGGACCTCGCAGAGGCTGAGAGGATTCAGAAGGATCAATATGAGTCGATGAAGAAGAGGATCCGCTTCATGTATGAGAAGGGTAACGGATTCTATCTTGACCTTATCTTTGGTTCGAGTACTTTCGGCGAGATGCTCAATAAGGCTGATTACATTGAGCAGATGTCCGCTTATGAGAAGAAGAAACTGGATGAGTTCAAGGATACCTGCCTTTATCTCGATTCGTGCAGGCAGGGTTTGGAGAGCGACAAAGAATTACTGGAAGCTGCCAAGGCTCAGGTCGAAGCGGAAGAAGATAATCTTCAGCAGCTGATCAGCGCCAAGGAGCAGGAGATCAGCAATACAAGCGCAGACATCAGCAATAAAGAAGCGGCAATAGCCGAGTATGAAGCGGATATCGCTGCAAGAAATGCGATCATAGCAGCACTTGAACAGGCGATCGCCGAAGAGAACAGGAAGCTTGAAGAGAGTGGCGGTACCGCAAGGAAGTATGACGGTGGTATGTTCCAGTGGCCGGCACCTTCATATACAAGGATATCCGATGATTACGGTTACAGAATTCATCCGACACTGGGTATCACTAAATTTCACAACGGTGTAGATATGGCTGCTCCCGGAGGTTCGCCGATACTGGCAGCCTATGAAGGCGAAGTGGTTGCGGCTGATTATAATTCGTCTATGGGTAATTATATAATGATCAACCATGGTGACGGATTATATACGATCTATATGCATGCTTCGGCATTGTATGTATCCAAGGGACAGACAGTCTCTAAGGGAGATAAGATCGGAGCGGTCGGTACGACAGGCCGTTCTACGGGTAATCATCTTCACTTTGGTGTACGTAAGGACGGAGTATATGTCAGTCCATGGAATTATCTGAGTAAGTAAATATCTGGTCGGCCGGTGCAACCGGCCGATCTGTTTTTGAGTATCAGATGTAAGAGGTTGTTGTTATGGAAGAAAAGATGGAGAGAACTGAAGAATATAATAGGAAACCGGGCTTCGGAGCGGGACTTATGGTCGGTATACTCGCGGCTTTGGTCGTTGTATCGATCATCTGTGTGATCATTATCCTGTTGCCTTTTGACGGTAAGTTTACCCTGGGTACGGCAGCAGGTACAACGGACGGTCTTCTGACAAGAGATGTTGTCCAGAAGGTCGGCATGATCAAGAAGACCATCGATGAGTATTATCTGAATGATTACAGCGATGAAGATATGGCCAACGGGATCTATCAGGGAATGCTCGACTCTCTGGGCGATCCGTATGCGGATTATTATACCCAGGAAGAACTTCAGGCACTCATGGAGGATTCTCAGGGAATCTATTATGGTATTGGTGCATATATCATGATGGATAAGGAGAATAATTATTGCGTTATATCCGGAGTTATCGAAGGCACTCCTGCCGAAGAAGCCGATATACATACCGGAGATATAATCTATAAAGTTGACGATGTCATGGTGGGCGGAATGGACAGCAGTGAGGTCGTTAAGCTGATTAAAGGTGAAGAAGGAACTTATGTGCACATCACTTTTATAAGAGACGGCGAAGCCGATTATGTTGAGAAAGATGTAGAGAGAAGGAAGATCAATACGCCGACAGTCTCTTATGAGATGCTTGATAATAAGATTGGTTATATAGCGGTATCGACTTTTGATGAAGTCACAGTCGGTCAGTTTAGCAAAGCGCTTAAGAGTATAAGGGAAGAGAATGCCCGCGGACTCATCCTTGATCTCAGGGACAATACCGGAGGAAGTCTTGCAGTGGTGTGCGATATGTGCAGGGAACTGCTTCCACAGGGTATAATCGTGTATACGGTGGATAAGAACGGCGAAAGGGATGATTATACCAATACCGTAGGCAAAGCTATCGATATACCGATGGTGGTTCTTGTCAATGATTACACGGCAAGTGCTTCAGAGATCATGACCGGCGCACTTAAGGATTACGGTCTTGCAAAAGTTATCGGCATTACGACTTTCGGAAAGGGCATAGTACAGAAGGTTGTTCCGCTGATCGACGGCACAGCCGTTAAGATGACGATCAGTAAGTACTATACTCCGAGCGGAGTCTGCATACACGGAACCGGTATAGAGCCGGATATCGAGGTTGAGTTCGATGCCGATAAATATGTCAATGACGGAACCGACAACCAGCTCGAGGCTGCTATCGACGAGATTATGCGTGAACTCGGAGAATAGGCGGATTGTTACTGTTCACAGGTGTCTGTTCGCTACAGGAAATATATTTCCTGTAGCTATTCACAAAAACACAGGTGTGAACAGTAACGGCGGATTCTGATTTAAACGAACATATATTCGAAAATCATTGAAATCGAATTAAGGAAATGGTACACTGTTATAGGTGTACCATTTTTTACAGTGTCTGTGCGGAAGGTCCGTTAGCAGCTTCCGCGCATTTTTGAGGATATATCGGAGATGGATTTCAAGCTTCATTCAGAATATCAACCAACCGGCGATCAGCCGCAGGCGATCAAAGAACTTGTCGACGGTTTCAAAGCGGGCAACCAGTTTGAGACCCTGCTCGGCGTTACGGGTTCAGGTAAGACCTTCACGATGGCGAATGTCATAGCGGCGCTGAACAAGCCCACGTTGATCATAAGCCACAACAAAACACTTGCGGGACAGTTGTATGGTGAGATGAAGGAATTTTTTCCGGAGAATGCTGTTGAGTATTTTGTGTCGTACTATGATTACTATCAGCCGGAGGCGTATGTGCCTTCTTCGGATACTTATATTGCCAAGGATTCGTCTGTTAATGATGAGATAGACAAGCTGAGATTATCGGCTACGGCGTCGCTGACTGAGAGGCGCGATGTTATAGTCGTATCGAGCGTAAGCTGTATCTACGGTCTGGGCAGTCCGGATGATTATAAGGAGTTGATCGTATCCTTAAGACCCGGGCAGCAGAAGGATCGTGACGATGTAATAAGAGAGCTTATATCGATCAGGTATGATCGTAATGAATATGATGTGGACAGGGCGACGTTCAGAGTCCGGGGTGATTCGATAGATATCTATCCGGCTCAGGGCGGAGACAATCTTATTCGCGTTGAGTTTTTCGGAGATGAGATAGACAGGATAGCGGAAGTGGATATGGTGACAGGTAAGATCAAGTGTACACTTGAGCATGTTGCCATTTTTCCGGCATCACATTATGTAGTGCCTACAGAGAAGATCGAGAAGGCCTGCAAGAGGATAGAAGACGAGCTGGCTGAGCGGATCACTTTCTTCAAGCGCAATGATAAGCTGATCGAGGCACAGCGAATATCCGAGAGGACTAACTTCGATCTTGAGATGCTTAGGGAGACGGGCTTCTGTTCCGGCATCGAGAACTATTCCGCGCCCATGAGCGGGCGTCAGCCGGGTGAGACACCCATGTGTCTGCTGGATTATTTTGATGACTTCCTGCTTATCATAGATGAGTCGCATATCACCATTCCCCAGATAGGAGGAATGTACCACGGTGACCGTTCAAGGAAGAATACGCTGGTGGACTACGGGTTCAGACTGCCGTCGGCTCTTGATAACAGACCGCTTAACTTCGAAGAGTTTGAGGATCATCTGGATCAGATCATGTTCGTGTCGGCGACTCCGGGTGATTACGAGGCCGACCATGAGCTTCTGAGAGCCCAGCAGATCATACGTCCTACAGGGCTTCTTGACCCCGAGATAAGTGTTAGACCTGTTGAGGGTCAGATAGATGACCTAATAGGAGAGATAAGGAAAGAGACTTCTTCGGGCAATAAAGTGCTTATCACGACCCTTACGAAGAGGATGGCGGAAGATCTTACCGATTATCTGAAAGAAGTGGGCATCAGGGTTCGTTATCTTCATGCAGATATCGACACCCTCGAACGGGCAGAGATAATAAGAGATATGCGTCTGGATGTCTTCGATGTTCTGGTAGGTATTAACCTTCTCAGGGAAGGTCTTGATATACCCGAGATCAGCCTTGTCATAATATTGGATGCAGATAAGGAAGGCTTCCTTCGTTCGCGGACTTCACTTATCCAGACCATAGGACGTGCTGCCCGTAACAGTGACGGACGTGTCATAATGTATGCCGATAATATGACCGACTCCATGAGGATGGCGATAGAAGAGACTGATAGAAGAAGGGCCATCCAGCAGGCATATAATGAAGAACACGGCATTACCCCTCAGACTATAAAGAAGGCTGTAAGAGATCTTATCAGCATATCAAGAGAAGTGGCCAGGGAGGAGATGCGTTTTGAGAAGGATCCCGAATCAATGAATGAAGAAGAGCTTAAGCGTCTGATCGAGAAGATCGAGAAGCAGATGCGAAAGGCTGCGGCAGAATTGGATTTTGAGACCGCTGCCGAACTTCGTGATAAAATGGTGGATCTGAAGAAAGAATTGGAGAATATGGAGAAATAAGTCCATGAAGATAAGGCCTAAAGAATATATAAAAGTAAGAGGCGCTGCCGAACATAATCTTAAGTCAATCGATGTGGATATACCCAGAGACAGTTTTGTGGTACTGACAGGACTGTCAGGCTCGGGTAAGTCATCGTTGGCATTTGATACCATATATGCGGAAGGACAGAGAAGGTATATGGAATCCATATCTTCTTATGCCCGTCAGTTCCTCGGACAGATGGAGAAGCCTAATGTTGAGATGATAGAAGGGCTGTCTCCTGCAATATCGATAGATCAGAAGTCTACTAACCGTAACCCGAGATCTACAGTCGGAACGGTTACCGAGATATATGATTATTTCAGATTGTTATATGCGAGACTTGGCCATGTACATTGTCCGAATTGCGGCAAGCCTATAGATAAGCAGACCGTTGATCAGATGGTGGATCGCATAATGGAGATGCCTGAGGGTACGAAGCTTCAGATCCTCGCTCCTGTTGTAAGGGGCAAGAAGGGTGAGCATACCAAGGTTATAGACAGGGCATCGAAGAGCGGTTTTGTCAGAGTCCGCATAGACGGTAATATATATGATCTCTCCGAGGAGATCAGTCTGGATAAAAATATCAAGCATACCATTGAGATTGTGGTAGACCGTATAGTTGTAAGAGAAGGGCTTGAGAGTCGTATAACGGATTCGATGGAGACGGCTCTGAAGCTTGGTGAAGGCATAGTCAATGTTGACGTTACGGGCGGAGAGCTTCTTGTCTTCTCAGACAGCTTCGCCTGCACGGATTGCGGTATCAGTATAGCGGAAGTTGAGCCCAGAAGCTTCTCTTTCAACAATCCTTTCGGAGCCTGTACGGTATGCTTCGGTCTTGGATATAAGATGGAATTTGATCCCGATCTGCTGATCCCCGATCGCTCGTTGTCTTTGAATCAGGGGGCAATATCGTGCATGGGATGGCAGTCGAGCAGTAAGGAGGGAAGTTTTACCCATGCTACGCTTAAGGCTATGAGTGAGGCTTACGGCTTCTCTCTGGATACTCCGTTCGAAGAGCTTCCGGAGAAGATCCGGGAACTGATAATATACGGTAAGGGTGCCAAGGCAGTCACGGTTCACTACGAGAGCCAGAGAGGAGTGGGTGATTATTCGATCACTTTCGAAGGCCTTATAGATAATATGATGAGGAGATATCGAGAGACTTATTCCGAGAGCTCCAAGGCCGAATACGAAGAGTATATGCGCATAAGTCCCTGTAGTGAATGTAAGGGAATGCGACTTAAGAAAGAATCGCTGGCCGTTACAATAGAAGATAAGAATATATATGAGGTGACGACGATGTCGATCGCTGAACTTCAGCGATTCGTAGGAGGATTGACACTTACCGAGAAAGAACAGATGATAGGATGTCAGATTCTGAAGGAGATCAATGCAAGAGTCGGTTTCCTTATGGATGTCGGTCTTGATTATCTGTCATTGTCCCGTTCGGCTTCTACCCTGTCCGGTGGCGAGGCACAGAGAATAAGACTTGCGACCCAGATAGGTTCGGGACTTGTGGGTGTATGTTATATACTTGATGAGCCCAGTATCGGTCTGCATCAGAGAGATAATGATAAGCTTTTGGGAACACTGAAGCACTTAAGAGATCTGGGGAACACCCTTATAGTGGTAGAGCATGACGAGGATACGATGCGCGCGGCGGATTGTATCGTAGATATAGGACCGGGAGCCGGAAGTCATGGCGGAGAAGTTGTAGCCGTGGGTACTGCCGAGGAGATCATGAAGGTCAAGGAGTCTGTGACCGGTCAGTATCTGAGCGGTAAGCTTAAGATACCGGTTCCGAAAGAACGCAGACAGCCTGCGGGATGGCTTACGATCAAGGGCGCTTCGGAGAATAATCTTAAATGTATCGATGTTGATATCCCGATAGGAGTCATGACCTGTGTGACAGGTGTGTCAGGTTCGGGTAAGAGTTCGCTCATCAACGAGATACTCCATAAGAGTCTTGCACGTAAGCTCAATCATGCAAGGGTTATACCCGGCAGATATGCAGGTATTGAAGGATATGAACAGCTGGATAAGATAATTGATATAGATCAGTCGCCCATCGGGCGTACTCCGAGATCGAACCCTGCTACATATACCGGGATGTTCGATCTGATAAGAGATCTCTATGCGGGTACTCCGGATGCCAAGGCGAGAGGGTACAGTAAGGGTCGGTTTTCTTTTAACGTGAAGGGCGGACGATGCGAAGCCTGTGCCGGTGACGGTATAGTCAAGATCGAGATGCACTTCCTCTCGGATGTATATGTTCCCTGCGAAGTATGTAAGGGCAAGCGATATAACAGAGAGACCCTTGATGTTAAGTATAAGGGTAAGAATATCTATGATGTATTGGATATGACTATCGAAGAGGCTCTGGAGTTCTTCGAGAATGTTCCTAAGATCAGAAGCAAGGCGCAGACGCTGTATGATGTCGGACTCGGATATGTTAAGCTCGGACAGCCGTCAACTACTCTTTCGGGCGGAGAGGCGCAGCGTATCAAGCTGGCATCGGAGCTGAGCAGGAGAAGTACGGGTAAGACGATCTATATACTTGATGAGCCCACGACGGGACTTCATTTTGCCGATGTTGCCAAGCTGATCGAGATACTTAAAGTACTGGTTGAAGGCGGGAACACGGTAGTCGTGATCGAGCATAATCTGGATGTCATTAAGACGGCGGATTATATAATCGATATGGGACCCGAAGGCGGAGATAAGGGTGGAACCGTGATCGCCAAGGGTACACCCGAAGAGGTGGCAAAAGTTAAGAAGAGCTATACAGGGCATTATGTTGCCAAGATGCTCGAATAAAATAGTACGTAAGATAACAGTGTTGGACGATTTGTGGAAAACGATCGAAAATACTGTTATTTTGCTATAAAGATTTTATAATTTATATCCGATATTTAGATTGATAAGTATTTCCAAGCGGCAAAACTTCGTATATAATAGTGAAATGAATGGACTTAAGGCTCGGTAAGGCATATTCGATCATGGAAAAAATACCTGCTGATGGCATTAACAAACTGTGATCACAGGTCGCAAAAGTCCATAGTGTAAGGGAAGTCAGTTTTAGAGTATAGAAACGGAGTTAATTATGCAGGCCACAGATATTGGAATTGATTTAGGTACAGCGAGTATTTTGGTATATATCAGAGGTAAGGGAGTTGCTCTTCAGGAGCCTTCGGTAGTTGCCTTTGACAGAGATACCAATAAGATAAAGGCTATCGGTAAGGACGCCAGACTTATGCTGGGGCGTACACCGGGCAATATCGTAGCGGTAAGACCCCTCAGACAGGGCGTTATATCGGATTATACGGTAACAGAGAAGATGATGAAGCACTTCATAGATAAGGCAGTGGGCAGAAAGATGTTAAGAAAGCCCCGTATCGCCGTATGTGTGCCCAGTGGTGTTACCGAAGTTGAGAAGAAGGCAGTTGAAGATGCAACCTATCAGGCAGGAGCAAGAGAGGTTGCCATCATAGAAGAGCCCATAGCAGCAGCTATCGGAGCAGGAATAGATATCTCTAAGCCTTGCGGCAATATGATCGTGGATATAGGCGGTGGTACAACAGATATAGCCGTTATATCTCTGGGTGGTACTGTAGTAAGTACATCCATTAAGATCGCCGGTGATGATTTTGACGAGGCTATAGTTAAGTATATGCGTAAGAAGCACAATCTGCTTATCGGTGAGAGAACAGCTGAAGATATTAAGATCAATATAGGTTCCGCTTACAAGAGAACAGAGCCTGTATATATGGATGTTAAGGGACGTAATCTTGTAACAGGTCTTCCCAGAACCGTTAAGGTATCAAGTGAGGATACCGAGGAAGCCCTTAAGGATACCACATCCAAGATCGTTGAAGCTATTCACAGCGTACTTGAGAAGACTCCTCCGGAGCTTGCGGCTGATATCGCCGATCGCGGAATCGTACTTACAGGTGGCGGAAGTCTCCTGAACGGTCTTGAGGATCTTATCTGTTCCAAGACCGGTATCACAACGATGACAGCTGAGGAACCCATGACTGCTGTTGCCATTGGTACAGGTAAGTATGTTGAGTTTCTCTCAGGATATCGCGACGAAGAATAGAGAAAAGAGGTAGGACAATGGTCAAAGGCTTATATACCGCTTATACCGGCATGATCAACGAACAGAACAGAATGGATGTGTTGACCAATAACCTGGCTAATGCCGATACTTCCGGCTATAAGAAGGAAGGCGCAACCAGCCAGTCCTTTGATACTGTCCTTGCATATAAGATCAAAGATGTTACCGAGAACGGACGTCTTGCGAGAGGCATAGGTACTGCCAATCTTGGAGTTAAGGTGGGTGAGAATTATGTCGATTACTCGCAGGGACCGTTTAAGGTGACAGGCAATACATATGATATAGGATTATCCGGCGAAGGCTTTTTTGCGATACAGTTCACCAATAAAGCCGGAGTTACCGATACCAAGTATACCAGAGACGGATCTTTTACAGTTACCAAACAGGGTTATCTTGTTACCAAGGATGGAGATTATGTACTTGGGACCAATAACGGAAGGATTCAGGTGGACCCGACCAAGGATGTCAAAGTAGACACCATGGGCAATGTGATGCAGGACGGTTCACGTGTTGCGACCATTATGGTAACGGATTTTGAAGATTACAATTATCTCGAGCATTACGGTGAGAATTATTTCCAGCCGGTAGACGGAGCCAGAGAGAAGAATGCGGACGTAACCTTTAATCAGGGTTATCTCGAAGCATCCAATGTTCAGGTGGTGTCTGAGATGGTAGAGATGATTTCCGTATCAAGGCAGTATGAGACCAATCAGAAGTTGATCACTACTTTTGACAGTACACTTCAGATCGCTGCCAATCAGTTGGGTAAGGTATAAGCAAAGCGATCTTTAGGATCGTGAACGGAGGTATCGTATGGTAAGATCATTATGGTCAGCGGCCAGCGGTATGATCGCACAGCAGACTAATGTTGATACGATCGCCAATAATCTGGCTAACGTTAATACTACGGGATACAAGGCTGAGACAGCCGAATTTAAATCTCTTCTGTATCAGACAATGCAGACTAAGACGACCACTGCCAATGGGGATAATAAGCCCATAAGCGCGCAGGTGGGTCTTGGCGTGCGCAATTCGTCAATCACATCTGTTTTTAAACAGGGAGCATTACTGGCATCCACTTCGGATACATCTTTTGCCATTGAAGGAAAAGGATTCTTCGCGGTAAGGGGTGAAGACGGATCCGCATATTATACAAGAAACGGTACATTTAACTTCAATACGGGAGGCGGTAACAGTCTCGTGCTTTCAACTTCGGACGGACTTCCTGTACTGGATACGACAGGCAAGCCGATAGCGCTTGATACTACCAAGTACAGTCCGAGTAAGATAACTGTAGATGCAACAGGTAATCTCTGTTATCCGGATGAGGCCAACAATGCACAGCCTATCGGTATCAGCATAGGAGTATACCAGTTCAATAATCCTTCCGGTCTTGAGAAGACAAGCGGAACGCTCTATATAGCGTCGGCTGCCAGCGGCAATGCAATGAACGAAGCAACGAGTCCGGGACTCGAGAAGAGCCGTATACTTCAGGGATACACTGAAGGTTCATCGGTTCAGGTCGTTGATGAGATGGTCAATCTGATCGTTGCCCAGAGAGCTTATGAGATGAACTCGAAGGCTATCACAACTACCGATCAGATGATGGAACAGGCTAACAATCTTAAGAGATAAGGGGTGAATGTCTATGAGCGGTATTGATGTAAGCGGATTAAGCTCCATATATTCGGATATGTTTACGCAGACGGCCAAGAATGCACAGGCCGACAAGCTTAAGAGTATTGCCGCGGAAGATTATTCCAAGGCAGATGATAAGGAATTGATGGATGCCTGCAAGAAGTTCGAAGCGTATTTCCTCGAGCAGGTCTTTAAGGAGATGGATAAGACTGTCCATATCAATGATTCCGGTGACAAGTCTACTTCCAATCTGGTCGATTATTTCAAAAGTAATGCGATTGCAGAACTTGCTTCACAATCTACGGAGGCCAATTCTCTCGGTCTCGCGAAGCAGTTATATGAACAGATGAAAAGGAATATAGAAGGATAGACAATGCAGGCCACCGAAATGGTGGCCTGTTTTAATACTTTTTTATGTAATAGGAAAGTGCTTCCTATTACATAAAAAATACTGTATGCCAAATGTAAAAACGGAGGATTATGGAAAGATTTACGGGATTTATAGATCACTTTCTGTATAAGAATGACAGTAACGGATATGGAGTTATTGAACTGGATACAGAGGATGAAGATTTTATCTGTGTGGGGTATTTTACCGGGATAACACAGGGAGATACCATTGAAGTGGAAGGCGATTTCACGGAGCATCCGGTATATGGGATGCAGCTTAAGGTGACGTCTTTTAAAAGAGTGGAACCTACCGGACTTATGGATATGGAGAGGTATCTTGCAAGCGGGGCGGTTAAGGGTGTTGGACCGACTCTTGCCAAGAGGATAATCAAGAAGTTCGGCAAGGATACCTTCAGGATCATAGAAGAGGAGCCTGAGAGGCTAAGTGAGATCAAGGGTATAAGTGAACGTATTGCGAGGGAAATAGCTTCCCAGATGGTCGAGAGAAGGGAACTCAGAGATACGCTTATGTTCCTTCAGAAGTACGGTATCAGCAATAATATGGCCATTAAGCTGTATAATGCCTACGGTTCGGCGATCACCAATATCATAATGGAGAATCCATACCGTTTGGTGGATGATGTTGACGGTATCGGTTTTAAGAAAGCTGATGAGCTCGCTTCGAAGATAGGGATAGCCGTTGACTCGCAGTGGCGTATTCAGAGCGGTATAAAATATGTGCTGAATGAAGCTTCCTTTGAAGGTCATTCATATCTTCCGATACAAGTCCTTGCGGACAGGACATATGTACTGCTTGGAGTTGCACAATCGCTTATAGAGACTGAGATACAGAACCTTATAGTGGATCGGAAGATAGTCATGCGTAAGGAGGATGAAGAGACCTGTGTCTACTCTACGCGTATGTATTATGACGAGGTGGTCTGCGCAAGATTACTTCATGAGCTCAATCTTAAGAGCGAAGAGACAGACAGGACTCATATCATGCGCAGGCTGGACGATGTGGAGAAAGAACTCGATATCAGTCTTGATGAACTTCAGCGTGAAGCAGTCTGCCTTGCCATAGAGAATAATGTGATGATACTTACCGGAGGTCCCGGAACGGGTAAGACCACAACTATCAATACTCTTATCAGATACTTTGACGATGAGGGACTTGATTTCATGCTGGCTGCGCCCACAGGACGTGCCGCAAAACGTATGACGGAGACAACGGGATATGAGGCAAGGACCATACATCGATTGCTTGAGCTGAGCGGCAATCCGGAACTTGGCGGTGTCAGATTCGAACGTAATGAGGATAATCCGTTAGAGACAGACCTTGTGATAATAGATGAGATGTCGATGGTGGATATAGATATGTTTGCTGCCTTACTCAAGGCGGTTCCCATAGGAGCCCGTCTGATACTCGTGGGAGATATCGATCAGCTTCCGAGCGTGGGTCCGGGACGGGTCTTACAGGATCTGATAGCATCGGAGAGGCTGGCAACATGTCAGTTGGAGCGTATTTTCAGACAGGAGAGCAGGAGCGATATAGTCCTTAATGCGCATAAGATCAAGGCGGGAGAGAGGATACTGTTAGATAATAAGAGTAAGGATTTCTTTTTCCTTGAAAGAAGTGACACTAATGTCATATATAAACATATGGTGACTCTGATCAAGGACAAGCTTCCGGGGTATGTTGATGCGACACCGATGCAGATCCAGGTGCTGACACCAACGAGGATCGGTAATCTCGGAACTGTCGCTCTTAATAAGGTGTTGCAGATGCATCTCAATCCTCCCTCTCCTGATAAAAAAGAGGTCACTTACGGTGACACGGTCTTCAGAGAGGGTGACAAGGTCATGCAGACCAGGAATAACTATACGCTTGAGTGGAAGGTGCTCAGTACCTACGGGATATCCGCAGACAATGGGACGGGCGTTTTTAACGGAGATATCGGAGTGATCAAAGATGTCAGGACACCCTTGAGTCAGATGGTGATAGAGTTCGATGACGGAAGGCGTGTGGAATACCCTTTTGCTTCACTGGATGAGCTGGAGCTGGCTTATGCGGTCACGATTCATAAGTCGCAGGGAAGCGAGTATCCGGCGGTCGTAATGCCGTTGCTCGGCGGTCCCAGGATGTTGCTTAACCGTAACCTCTTGTATACGGGCATTACGAGAGCAAGGAAGTGTGTGACGATATTGGGCAGCAGGGAGACTGTAGATATCATGATCGACAATAAGGATGAGAATATGAGATACTCGGGGCTTGCGTCGATGATACGACAGGTCGAGGAGTAAGGTGGATGTATTTACGCTGCCGGTCAATATATTCGCCGAAACGGCGCTTTCGCTCCGATGTGAACGTAGCGGACACTAAACTCGCCTTCGGCTTGTTAAGTGCCGACGTCCACATAGGCGTTTCGATTGAAAAAATTGATGAGCTATACGAGCCCGCTCTTTTGCGAAGCAAATCTTTATTGCGGGCTCGCGTAACTGGAAGAACCCGATGGGTTCTGAACAGTTACAGATAAGGAGATAAGACAATACTAAGGTATATCAGAGAATCATTATCCCGAATGTCGGGTGAGATCGCCAATATCATATATCCGCCGAGGTGTCCGGGATGCGATGCACCTCTCAGGCACGGAGAGAGTCTCTGTGCGGACTGCAGGGGGAGTCTAAGACCCAGAACAGGCAGCAGCTGCATGAAATGCGGCAAGACTATCCGAAGCGAAGAGGGACTCTACTGCTATGACTGCTCCCGAAAGGTGCATAATTACGACAGAGGTTACTGCATATTCGAATATGAGGACGTCAGGGAGAGCCTCTACAGGTTCAAATACATGGGCAGGAGCGAATATGCATCCTATTACGCGAAGGTGGCTTACGATGCCTTCGGGAGGGTGTTCAAGGAGTGCGGAGCCGATGCTCTTATACCTGTTCCGATACATGAGAAGAGAAGAAAAAAAAGAGGATACAATCAGGCTGAGGAATTGGCCAAAGAATTGTCAAAGCTATGCGGGATTCCCGTTATGGAAGATGTGTGTATTCGCTCAAAATCCACGGTTCCGCTCAAGAATCTTAATGAGTCTGAACGCATAAATAATCTAAAAAAGGCTTTTATAATTGCCCGAAATGATGTAAAATTAAAAACAATTATAATCATCGATGACATCTATACCACAGGCAGTACAATCGATGCAATCAGTGCCCTTTTCAGGACTATCGGAGTTGAAAATATTTATTTTTTGGCTGTGGCGATCGGAAGAGGTCTTTGAGTGACTTCCTATGATCGAAGGGAGGTAATGATATGAATGTCAGAAATTGTCGTAGATGTAAAAGATTATTCAACTATATTGTAGGACCGTATTACTGTCCTTCCTGTCGTGCGGAGCTGGAAGAGGAATTTCAGGTAGTCAAGAAGTACGTTCAGGATCATAATCGTGCGGATATCCGTACAGTTGCTGAGGAATGTAATGTCGATCCCTCTCAGATAAGGCAGTGGGTCAGAGAGGAGAGACTGGTATTCTCCGATGATTCGCTGGTGGGACTTAATTGTGAGAAGTGCGGCAAGATGATCAAGAGCGGGCGTTTTTGCGATGAATGTAAGAAGGAGATGGCCAATACATTCAGTAATGCCATGAATTCCGTTCGACATTCACCTTCAAATAATGCACCGGCAAGTAAGGATAAGACAAGCCCTAAGATGAGGTTTTTGGATAATTAGTATATGCTTAACGAAGATAAGATCAGATTAATGTGCCGTTTGGCATCATATGAGAACGGTGAAGGCAGGAAAGTCCTTCCCATAACGGGTTATTACAGATCGGATTATATAAGCCTTGAGATGCTCAAGTCACTCCTTGCGGGGACGCTGGCTTTTGCGGCTGTTGCGGGCGTTTTTGTATTCTATCATTTTGAGTACATAATGGAGAATCTCTACAGGACTCCGTGGACGGCATACATCAGAAAAGGCGTTACCGTTTATGCGATTTTTATGGGTATATATCTGATCATGACTTATGTTCTGGCAGCTCTCAGATATAAGAATGCCAAGAAGAGTCTTAAGAGATACTACGCTAATCTCAAGAAGTTATGGAAGACATATACTGTTGAGAAGAATTAAGATCATCCGGATTGCGAGGAACAAAAAGTAAAATGTCACAGATCATAGAGGCCAAGTTCCTGATCAAGGGGCTGTATGGCAAGTACGAAGCATATATCAATCCAATATTGAAGTTCATAATGTCCATGTTCTTGTTGCTGGTGATCAACGGCAAGATCGGTTATATGGAGAGACTGGACAAGCTGCCGATCGTGCTGATAGCAGCTCTGTTTTGCTCTTTTATTCCGCTTAAGCTGGTTGCCTGCGTTTATGGCCTGTTCATCCTTCTGCATATGTATGCCCTTGCGCCCGAGTGTGCGCTGGTGATGGCAGTTGTCATGTTCCTTATGATGGTGATATATATCAGATTTGTTCCCAATGAGACACTGGTGATCCTGTTGACATCGATAGCCTATATGCTGAAGATTCCCTATGTCATGCCTTTGGCAGTGGGACTTGTAGGTACTCCCGTTTCAGCGATCTCCGTTTCTTTCGGTCTGTGTCTGGGATATCTGATCCAGTATATAAGCGTTAATTCTTCGACTATTCTGACCGTTGATGACGGACAGATGGTATCGAGGATCATATTCATGATCAACGGACTGGTAAGCAATAAGCCGATGATCATCATGACGGTCGTATTCATCATTACCCTGATCATGGTATATGTCATCAGAAGGCTGTCAGTGGATTATTCATGGGCGATAGCTATAATTGCGGGCGGTATCGTGGATACCATATTACTGCTCATGTGCGAGATGATACTTAATCCGGGATTCTCGGTTGTGGGCATACTGCTTGGCAATATAGTGGCGATAGCGATAGCCTTCGTGGTACTCTTCTTTGATTTCCATCTGGACTATAAGAAGACAGAGAATCTCCAGTTTGAAGATGAAGAATATTACTACTATGTCAAGGCTGTTCCCAAGATCAGTGTAAGTTCAAGTAATAAAAAAGTTAAGAGAATAAACAGTTCATATCCGACGGAGTATGTCAAAGGCAGCAGTGCCGGAAGATCCTCCGGATATACTGTTAAAAATGATAGATAAAGAGTAATAAAAAATTATGGAATTAATCAAGTCGTTTGCGGACAATCATTTGATCAATCTGAGATTTCCGACGATCCAGTGGCCGGATATTGTGGAGATACTTATTATTTCCTTTCTCGTATACCATATTATGGTATGGATCAAGAATACGAGAGCGTGGTCATTGCTCAGGGGAGTGGCTATTATTATGGGTTTTATCATGATGGCCGCTTTTTTCAGAATGTCTACAATTCTCTGGATCGTTCAGAATGCATTTTCGATCGTCGCAACGGCTATTATTGTTGTCCTTCAACCCGAGCTCAGAAGAGCTCTGGATGAGCTTGGTAAGAAGAATATCATATCGTCGATTTTGAGACTTGATCCCATTGGTAATGAGACAGGTCTCTTCTCTGACCGTACGATACATGAGATAACCAAGGCCTGCGTCGAGATGGGCAAGGTGAGAACGGGAGCTCTTATCGTAGTAAGGCAGACGGATGAACTAAAGGAGTATGAGAGAACCGGTATCGAAGTGGATGCGGTGGTATCGAGTCAGCTTCTGGTCAATATCTTCGAACACAACACACCTCTTCATGACGGTGCTGTCATAGTTGATGGGGACAGGATTACTTCGGCTACATGTTATCTGCCGTTATCGGATAATATGAGACTCTCCAAGGAACTCGGAACGAGGCACAGAGCCGGAGTCGGTATGTCGGAAGTGACGGATTCGATGATCATCATCGTATCGGAGGAGACAGGCGCGATCAGTATCGCCTATAAGGGTGAATTGTTCAGAGGTCTTAATTCCGAGCAGGTAGAGGTCAAGCTGGAGAGTATCCAGAACAAGCATATCGAAGAGAAGAAACACAGTATATGGAAGGGTAAGGCAGTTAAGAATGAGAAAAAAATTAACGAATAACCTTGGACTTAAGCTGCTGGCTCTCTTTGTATCTACTGCGTTGTGGTTTATCTCCATCAATATCAACGACCCTGTTTCGCAGGACAGTTATAATGTCAGGGTTCAGCTTAAGAATACCAATTCCATGACATCCGCGGGCAAGTATCTGGAAGTCGTGGATGATTCAGACTATATAAAAGTCAATGTTCGAGGAACAAGAACGGCGCTTTCTGCTTTTTCGGCGGATAATATCATAGCTACGGCTGATATAGATGAGATGGTCGGAGAAGATAAGGTCCCGATCAAGCTTACAACTACCAAGCTGAGCGATAAGATCGAGAGCATTAAGTCCGATAGAGAATATGTTACCATCAGAACCGAGAATATCGAGAAGCATCAGTTCCCGATAGCTGTTTCGGTTCAGAATGAGCCTGCCGAAGGTTATATACTCGGGCAGACTTCAACCAATCAGAATATCGTTATCGTCTCAGGACCGAAGTCGGTTGTGGATCAGGTGGTCCGAGCCGAGGTTGAGATCAATGTAGATAATGTTAACAGCGATGTTAATGTATCGCTTCCGATCCGTCTCTATGATGCCGACGATAAGGTGGTGGACGCAGGTAAGCTTACGATGAGTATCAATGAAGTTACGACCAATGCTTCGATACTCCAGACCAAGAGTCTGCCGATAAGCTGTGTGGTTAAGGGTACGGTTCTTGACGGCTATGTACTCGGTGAAGACGTATTATGTACGCCTTCGGAGGTTACCGTGGCAGGTAAGCCGGGTATACTCAAGAATATCGATTCCGTCGTTATCAAGGATGCCGTCGATATAACAGGCAATGACAGGAATATCGTTGCTCATGCCAAGCTTACGGATTATCTTCCCGACGGAGTAACCGTTATGGGAGATGAGGTTTCATCCGATGTTGAGATCGAAGTGAGCATTCAGAAGGAGAGTGAGGTTGAGATCACTATTCCTCTTGAGAGGGTTCATTTCGTCAATGTACCGGAGGAAGATAACCTCGAGATAGATGACGAAGAAGATATTGTTCTGACTGTATATGGACAGAAGGATCTGGTCAATTCACTGAAGAGTACCGATGTTGCGGTGATGATCGATGTGGAAGCATATATGGACAAACAGGAGATCAACGAACTCAAAAAGGGTACGGTCTACATGCCGTTGACTGTTACTCTTCCGGACAAGTTACATCTCAACAAGACATACAGGGTGAAGGTTGATATTACTAAGGAGTAACAGAGATGAGTAGATTATTCGGAACAGATGGCGTAAGAGGAGTAGCCAATGAGGAACTTACTCCCACATTGGCAATGCAGCTCGGACAGGCAGGAGCATATGTGCTGACCCGTGAGAATCAGCATAAGCCGACTATAATGGTGGGCTGTGATACGAGAATATCAGGCGACATGCTGGCCAATGCGCTTATGGCAGGTATATGCAGTGTCGGAGCTAATGCGGTATATGTAGGTGTTATGCCTACTCCTGCGGTTGCTTATCTTACCAAGAAATATAAGGTTGATGCGGGCGTTGTTATCTCCGCTTCTCACAACCCGGTTGAATTCAACGGTATCAAGTTCTTCGATGGCAACGGATATAAGCTGTCTGATGAACTCGAGGACGAGATCGAGGCTCTGATAAAGAGCAACATGAAGGATGTCATGTTCCCTACAGGCGCTCAGGTAGGTAAGATCAAGTATCGTACCGATGCAAGAGAAGAATACATCAATCATTCGATCAAGGCGGTTCCGGTAGATCTGTCAGAACTTAAGATAGTCGTAGACTGTGCTGAAGGCGCAGCTTATTATACTTCCATTGAAGCTCTTAAGGAACTTGGTGCAAAAGTTATCGCCATTCACAATCTGCCCGACGGAACCAATATCAACGCCAACTGCGGATCAACTCATATGGAAGAGCTTATGGCCAGAGTCGTATATGAGAAGGCTGATATAGGCCTTGCTTTCGACGGTGATGCCGACAGACTTCTTGCTGTTGATGAACTCGGTAATACCGTAGACGGTGATCAGATCATGGCGATCATCGGCAATCATATGAAGAAGAAGGGAACTCTTAAGAAGGATACCATAGTGGTAACCATCATGAGTAATCTCGGCTTCTCGCTTATGGCTAAGGATAATAAGATCAAGGTTGAGCAGACCAAGGTCGGTGACAGATATGTTCTTGAACGTATGAGGGAGATAGGAGCATCTCTCGGTGGTGAGCAGTCAGGCCATGTTATTTTCCTCGATGAGAATACAACAGGTGACGGACTCTTAAGTGCGCTTCACCTCCTTCAGGTACTTGTGGAGACAGGCAAGCCCTTATCTGAACTCAGTAAGATTATGACGGTTATGCCTCAGGCACTTGTTAATGCCATGGTTCCCAATCATAAGAAAGAGAACTACATGGACTATCCTGAGATAGCCGATGCCATTAGCGCTCTTGAGAAGAAGTTTGCGGGCGAAGGACGTGTGCTTATCAGACCTTCGGGAACAGAGCCTAAGGTCAGAGTCATGATCGAAGGAAAAGATCAGGAAGAGATCAATATTGAAGCTAAGAAGTTGGCTGATTTGATTCAGAATACTATGTTATAAGTTCTGAATGTGATATAATAGAATCGGATTGGAGGTATTGAGGTATGGTTAACCAAAAGGTGATAATCAAGAACCCAACAGGATTACATCTTAGGCCGGCAGGTATCCTATGTAAGGAGGCTATGCAGTTCAAATCTTTAATTACATTTTCTTTTAGGGACACCACGGCTAACGCCAAGAGCGTGCTTAGCGTACTCGGTGCCTGTGTTAAGTGTGGAGACGAGATTGATATAGTGTGTGACGGCGAAGATGAGGAGCAGGCTCTCCGGTCTTTGGTGACAGCTATTGAGAATGGATTAGGTGAATAAGTTTAAGCCCGTCTGGTACATGCAGACGGGCTTTTTAAATCCCATAGATTGCTTTGGCCTTCGGGTGGGCAATCATAACAAAATCATTGCCGCTCACGGCTTTGGCTCGGCGGCAACTACTACAAAATCATTGCCGCTAACGGCTTCGAACTTAAGATTTTCTAAGCATTTTTAGGAGGTTTGTTGAAAGGCCTCACAACCGTTCGTTATGCGCCATCCGGGCGCAGAACTCACTATTTTCGCCATCCTTGGCGAAAATTTGTGTAATCTGAGAAAAAATGCTAAGAAAATCTAAAGTCCTGCAGAAGATCGCGGACAAAAGATTTTGTGTAGATTGCCCGCGAGAGGCAGAAGATCGCGGACAAAGGATTTTGTGTAGCTTGCCCGCGGGGATTGACATAGTTGCAATTAATCTAAATCAAGTGTAGTATTATCAGCAGTGATATTTATAATACGCAATTGGAAGAGAGGCCCCGCCACCAGGTGTATATGGGTATGAGCGGGACTTGAAAAAGATATATCAGGAAGAAGAGGAAGAAGAACATGTTGAATTATAAGCATTATAAGAAGAACCCTGTTTTGAACTTTCCGGAAAGGACATGGCCTAACAAGGAGATAACTAAGGCACCTGTTTGGGTAAGCGTTGACTTAAGAGACGGTAATCAGGCTCTTATCGATCCCATGCAGGTAGATGAGAAGATAGAGTTCTTCCAGTATCTGTGTAAATTAGGCTTCAAGGAGATCGAGATCGGTTTCCCTTCGGCAAGCCAGATAGAATATGATTTCTTAAGACAGCTCGTAGACAGGAAGCTGATCCCCGATGATGTGTGGGTGCAGGTGCTTGTTCAGTGCCGTGAAGAACTGATTGACCGCACTTTTGAGAGTATAGAAGGAATCAAGAATGTTATAGTACACATCTATAATTCCACATCAACACTTCAGAGGGATGTGGTATTCCATAAGAGCCGTGAGGAAATAATCGATATCGCCATCGCCGGCACAAGAATGGTCAAGGAAAGAGCTGCCAAGTTCCCCGGCAATATAAGACTTGAGTATTCTCCGGAGAGTTTCACGGGAACGGAGATGGATTTTGCGCTTGAGATATGTACCGCCGTTCAGAAGGAATGGGGCGCAACACCCGAGAATCCCATCATCATCAACCTTCCTTCAACGGTTGAGACCAATACACCAAATGTATATGCTGATGAGATCGAGTGGATGTCTACTCACTTCGAGAACAGGGATTCCATTATCGTAAGTATCCATCCTCATAATGACAGAGGAACGGGAATCGCAAGTTGCGAGCTTGCACTTCTGGCAGGCGCAGAAAGAGTTGAAGGAACTCTCTTCGGTAACGGTGAGAGAACCGGTAATCTGGATATTCTTGTTGTGGCATACAATATGTTCTCACAGGGTATCGATCCCAAGCTTGCGATCGAACATGTCAATGAATCAATAGAGATATATGAGAGATGCTGTAAGATACCTATCCATCCGAGACATCCCTATGCAGGTAAGCTGGTATTCACTGCTTTTTCGGGCAGTCATCAGGATGCTATCAACAAAGGTGTTCAGGCACTTAAGGAGAGAGGTTCTGAGATCTGGCAGGTACCTTATCTGCCCATAGATCCCGCAGATATCGGAAGAGAGTACGAGCCCATCGTCAGGATCAATTCTCAGTCGGGCAAGGGCGGTGTGGCCTTCATCATGGATGTTTACTTTGGTTATAAGCTTCCCAAGGCCATGCATAAGGAATTTGCCAATGTTATTCAGGCTATCTCAGAGAAGCAGGGCGAGGTTTCGCCGGATGAGATCTTTGCCAAGTTCTGTGAGGAGTATATCGACCGTAAGGAGCCACTCCATTTCCGAAAGCTTAAGGTGGATGATCTTAGTGACGAGATCGAGACCAGCTTTGATACAAGAGTTCATGTATTATACACATTGAACGGCGTGGAGAAGGAGATGGAAGGCGTAGGTAACGGTCCTATCGATGCCGTTAAGAGAGCCATTCAGGAGAACCTTGATCTTGATATTAAGATCCTTGACTATACGGAGCATGCTCTTCAGTCGGGTTCCAACTCTAAGGCGGCTGCTTATATCCACTTGCTGGATATGAACAGCGGTAATGTAACTTATGGTGTGGGCGAGAGTTCTAATATAACAAGAGCCTCAGTACGTGCTATTTTCTCAGCGATTAACAGACTTGGATTGGTATGAAAAAAATAATCACATTGAATAAAAGAATCATAACGAAAAGCGTGGCGATCATACTTGGAGGTATGATGATGATGGCACCTGTAGCAGATGTACATGCGGAAGGCGTCATCCAGCTTGATAAGAATAATGCACGGGTTGCGGAGACTTTTGTGGAGGCGGAGACACAGTCACTTGATCTTGGGACCATCAGACAGGGCGGAGCGCCTATGTATGTGCCGATACGCGTGGTCAATAAGGGAACTGAGCCGGTTAAGCTCATATGGATGAAGACGGACGATAAGAACAGTCTGATCGTTGATGCACCCGAGAATATGAATCTCGAAGCTGCAACAGCGGCTGTTTTCTACGTGGCAGTCAATCCCTATGCCTCAGTGGGAGCATATAATACTTCTCTTGTCGTAACCGCGAGTGACGATTATGCCTTTAGCAGCGGAACGGAGATAGAGATCACTTATAACATGGTGAAGCCTATTACTGTCGATGCGCCGGAAGCTGAATCCGAAGAAGAGCAGACTGCGGAAGCCGGCGGAGAGGACGACAAGGTTGATATCACCGTTAAGTCAGTTCCTGCGGAAGCTTCACTTGTTGCAGGCGGCGGACAGTTCGACAAGGGCAGTCAGTATAAGATATTTGTTGCACCCAAACCGGGGTATGATTTTGAAGGCTGGTATTGTAATGGTGAGCTTCAGGGCAAGTCATTCCTTGTTATGGAAAAAAATGCGAGGACTGACAAGAATTATGAAGCCAGATTTGCAAGATCCGACAGCGTTGTCAATGTTAAGGTCAATCATGAGGCTGCCGGAAGTGTAATGGGAGCAGGCAATGTTGAGTTCGGCGGAGATGTTCTGCTTAAGGCTCAGACCTGCGAAGGCTATAAGTTCGTCGGATGGTATGAGAACGGACGTCTCTTAAGTACCGCTGTTGAGTATACTCTCACCGGAGTGAATGAAGACAGGTCACTTGTAGCAGGATTCGCACCTGCCAAAACGGATGTTGTTGTAGGTTCGGATGAAGATGGCGGAGAGGTCACCGGAGAAGGAAGAATCAATGAAGGCGGTTCTGTGGCGCTTCATGCAGAGGACGGAAAGTCATCTAAGTTCTCCGGATGGTATAAGAATGGTGAGATCGTAAGTGCTGATCCTGATTACTCGGAAGGCAATTTCACGGGCGATGTATGCTTTGTTGCCAGATTCGATGATAAGAGATTCAAGAGATATGATCTGGGCGTGGATACAGGCATCAAGAACGGTCATATCACAGGGACAGCGGATGGCAAGATCCAGTCGGGTGAGACTTATACGTTTGCCATAATCCCGGATCCCGGCTATAAGGTTAAGGATGTTATTCTGGATGATAACAGTCTCGGCGGGACTAACCGCTTGACTTTGGTTGCGGTTTCGGGTAACCACAGGATAAGTGCACAGTTCGAAGAAGCCGGTGTACCTGTGACTGATTCGGACAGTGAAGATGATACAGTTGTTGATATGGCGGCAGAGCCCGGGCTTGAACTGATATATGATAATGCTTTCAAGAGCGTGGGAACAGTAGCGGAAGCCGATAGTGAAACAGTAACCGAAGCTGATAATGAAGCAGAGACCGAAGAGGCCGGAGACAAAGTTAGTGCAGATGCTGAAGCTGCAGTTGGTGATATAAGCGCTGAAGAAAAACTTAAGGAACAGGTGATAGAAGGTATCCTTAATGATGCGGAGAGAGAGATACTCAGTTCAGGCGGAAGCATTAAGGCTGCAGTAAGTATACTTGACAATGCCAGTAACGTGACAAAGGCTGAAAAAGAAGAGATGGACGTATTTATCGACAATAATATGATCATCGGCAACTTCTTTGATATCATTATCCTGAAGCAGTCGGAAGGTGTTACATCTTTCGTTGACACTTCTTCGAAACCGCTTACCTTCACAGTCGAATTAGCCAATTCACTGAAGGTATTCAACAGAGAATATGTTGTTGTTAAGGCTATGAAGCAGGAAGACGGAACAATGGATTTTAAGGTCTGCAAGGATGAGGATCAGAATAGTGATACTATCACCTTCAGTACCGATGAATTCGGTTCATATGCTATCTGCTACCTTACTTCCAATAAGCCGGATAAGACAGGTAAGACAGTCGCGATGCTCATCGCTTTCACGGTGATAATGCTTGTATTGCTCGTAGTTAATATCATGCTGATCAAGCAGTCTCATAAAAAGAAAAAGAATTAGAGTTCTGTAAGGTGGAAGAGCCGGCTGTTGGAACGGCCCGGTTGTGTTGTGGAATAGAATAGTTATTACTTAAGGAAGCGTGGCGTTAAGCTGTGCTTCTTTTTGTATGACGGGCATGCCGTCAGTCTGTGGTGAAAGTCCACAAGGGGCGTAGTTGCCGACGAACTCCATAGCAACTCCCAAGGTTTACATCGTGAGATGTAGGCGAGAAGAAGGGATAGCGAAATCGTGTTAAATATATATTTTGATGCAGCGAAGGGGGATTATGAGTATATTCTGATGATAACGAATGGGGACTTACGTGGATCTGCACCGATTTCGTAAAAAAGTGTTGACATGAATCTGTAATAGGTGTATATATAACACATGAACAGTTAAAGAAAGGAGATTACGGAGCATGATCATATCGCAGATGTCCGGCGTTCCGATATATCAACAGATCGCGGATAATTTCAGGACGGATATACTTGAAGGCAAGATTGCTGAAGGAACGTACCTGCCGAGTATCAGAAGTCTGGCAAGGGATCTTAAGATTAGTGTGATAACAACTATGAAGGCCTATGAGATCCTGGAGCAGGAAGGCCTTATCACGGCTGTTCAGGGGAAAGGGTATGCAGTTAACGCACAAGATGGCAATATGCTCAGGGAACAGCATATGAGGAAAGTGGAAGAGGGGTTGCTTCAGGCTATAGCATCGGCAAGGATAGCGGGCCTCTCACAGAGCGAACTGATAGAGACGCTTAAGTTATTAATGACATTGCAGGAGGAGTAGATGATGGAATTCAACAGCGTAATACACGGGGAGAACATATTGAAAAAATACGGCAAATTCAGGTTGGATATACCGGAGCTTGATGTGCCGCGCGGATTCGCAACGGCGCTTATAGGAGAGAACGGCGCGGGTAAGTCGACACTGCTTGATATCATTGCGGGAATAAGGCTTGATTACAAGGGCAGTCTTCGCTTTTTTGACAGATATGATGATAAGGACAGGGAGAATGA
Organism: Lachnospiraceae bacterium; assembly: GCA_024684085.1. Classification (GTDB taxonomy): domain Bacteria; phylum Bacillota; class Clostridia; order Lachnospirales; family Lachnospiraceae; genus Colinaster. The sequence goes on from JAIKXM010000038.1 coordinate 66,960, forward strand.
TCCGGCTGTCAAGAATGCCATCGGCTATGAAGGTACAGGCAATTACTTCCTTCCGATGTGGACGGTTAAGCAAGGAAGAGAGATACAGAAGCTTCTGTTCGACAGCTTCGATGAGGATAAGTATATTGAGATGTGCAGGTATCTGGCTGTTCCTGATGAAGATAATAAGAAGATCTCGGATCTGTCCGACGGTAATCAGATGAAGCTTAAGCTTGCAGGCGTGCTTGCGAGAGATACCGAACTTCTCCTGCTGGATGAGCCGGCGTCGCCTCTCGATCCGCTCATGAGGGATAAGCTCTGTGATATGATAAGGGAATATCTTCAGAGTGATGAGGGTAATAAGTCGGTGCTCTTCTCGACACATAACATTGCCGATATGGAGGCCGTTACCGATTATATGATACTGGTGGAGAACGGTCGGATCGTGGAGCAGGGCTTCGTGGAAGATCTTAAGGAGAAATATGTTGTGGTCAAGGGTGAGAAGGCCGATGAGGAATTCGCGGAGAAGGTGCTCTACAGCAAGAGTTCTAACGCATATGGATTCGAAGGCTTATGTCTTGCCGAGAGACTCGACGAGCTTGCAGGTATCAATGTAAAGGTGGAGATTCCGAGTCTGTCGCAGATATGTGTGGCTATAATGAAGCAGAACTCTGCTCTCTATGGAATCAGGTAGGATGCATTGAACGGTTGTTATGTTAACGAAATTAAGAGATAGAGTCAGCCGGTTATTGAATGGGCGTGGTTGAGACCGGACTCCATAAGATGGGATTGCAATGACGGCTGACGGACAGGAAGAGGGTAATGGGAGAGTTGTTCGGAATATATAAGGTTTTCACACCTCAGAAGTACAGGATATTTGCGGTATATCTGGGGACGATATTGATGATGGCGGTAGCTTTGTTGAATAATATACTCTACGGCAAGGGAATCGGCCTGATAGTAACGGCAGTTTTGCTGTTGGCTGCGGATGTCTACCTGGATCTTTTTGTCTTCCAGGGGATATTCGGCAAGAACTTTGGATTTGGTCTGCTGCGGAATTCGGACAGGGGGCTTAAGGTGATCAAGAAGGGCGTTCTGGCCGACAGGCTCAGAAGCCTGTTCCAGCACATGATCGTGATGATGTTCACGGGATTCATGTCGAGGGACTATTTTATTGAACAGGGATATATAGAAGGTCCCGCTGATCTGATATTAATGATACTGACAATCGGGATGACGGAATATGTGTTCAATACGCTTATCCTTAATATCTCGAGAAGGCATGAGACATTTTTTGAAGGATTCCTCTTGGATATGTTGTACATTCTTGCAGGTTCGGCAGTGGTAGCGGGTGTCGGATTCCTGTTCATGAATGAGAGTGTACCGGCGCCTTATCCTATGCTGGCTGTTATGGGATTTCTTACGATAATAGTGACATATGCCATGGTAGAACGGGTGGGAAGAAGATATATTAACTCATTCGAGATCAGTGAGAAGAATATACCGGGTGATGACTCCGGCCGGAGAATGTGGCTGTTCATTCTAATTGCATTCGGGCTTGACGCTCTGATGATCCCTGCAATGTATATCGGCAAGAGCAATGGAACTGATCTGACAGCGTTCATGGTGGCACAGATGATGTATCCGGCCTGCGGAGTGGCGCTCGGAGGGTTGTTGTCGTACAGAAGAGTAAGACTTCCCAAGATAGCATACTGGACCATAATTACAACAGGCCTTATTACATTGATACTTGCGGCCAGCTCAGTAATGCTTCCGCTGGAGTTCGAGATGGCAGGCACTACGACGACTATCCTGTACTATATAAGCAATTTTGTTATAATGATCGCCTCTGTGTTGATGATCGTAGGGCTGTGTGTTGCCGGTAAGGAGAAGCGGGAGAACGCCGGATTCAGATTCCGTAATCCGGGCAGGTCCTTGCTGATCACAGCATTATTCATTGTTCTGTATTTTGCAAGAGTATTCATCCTGTGTATTGCGGATGGCCTTATCAATGACTCCGTTGCCGAGGCTGTGAGGGATTTCGTTAATATATTCTCATCCGGAAGTTCGGTACAACTGATCCCGGCGATCGTGATCAATCTGCCACTTACCTTTGTTATGTTCCTTGGTGAGGAATACGGATGGAGATATTATCTGCAGCCCATAATGCAGAAGAAGTTAGGTCGCCTTCCGGGCGTGATACTTCTTGGGATCTTGTGGGGTATCTGGCATGTCGGAGCGGACTTTACGTATTATTCGGACGGCACGGGGGTACAGATGCTCCTTGCGCAGATTGTGACATGTGTGTCATTGGGGATTTTCTTCGGATATGCGTATATGAAGACTGATAATATCTGGGTTCCGGTTATGATGCATTTCTTCAATAATAATCTCATAATGTTCTTAAGCGGTGACGCATCGGTTAATGCAATGCAGGGGAATGTGGTGAGCTGGACCGATATACCGTTAATGGTGATCGGAGCGGCTGTATTCTGGCTCTTTGCCTTCGCTTCCATCATGAGAGGGGAAAAAGAATGTCCGCTGTATATGCGTAAAGCCGGTGTTGCCGAGGTGGATACGATCAACGGTACTAAGGCAGTGGCTGACGGAATGGGAGAAGCAGTCTGAATATGATCGTGAGATCGAAGTATATGGCAGACGTCAGAGAATAGTATTGAGGGTAAAAATGTGCGCTTGGGATCGGCCGGTATCATGTATATCTAAGGTGTGCGTTCACGAGCGGAGAGAGGAATAAGAGATGTTAAAAGAGTTATTGAAGTCATATAGGATAGTACAATACGGCCTTAAGGTCAGAACACAGGTTTTATTTGGAGCTTTCTTCGGGATCTTTGGTATAGCCATGGAGGTTGTTACCAGGGGGAAGAATATCATCGGAAGTTTTTATATCATACTGGCAGGGATGTTCATATATCAGTTGATAATATCTTCGGATATGTCCACGCTTGTGCAGTCTTCTCCACATAAGAAGAAGATACAGTGTGTATATCCCCTGATCTCGATCATACCCTGGATATATGTATGTATTACGATCCTTGCGGTGATCAACGGTTACTTTGCCGGGACGAGCAGCGAAGCTTATATTGATATATGCCGGATGACGGCTCAGCTTAGTATAATCCTCTTCCTGTCGATAATATATTTTCCGTTATCATATAAATATTTTGTTGTAGCCACCGTCGCATTATTTGTGACGGTGTGGCCGGCCATGCTCATAGTTGCAACAGATAATTTTATATCTGCCAAGTTCACCGATTACGGAGTGTGCGTGGTCATACTCTATCTGTCGGCTACGATTGGACTGATTATTTCGTTCTTCGTAAGCCGCCTTGTGTATAAGAAGGATCTGTCCAAAATAGCGTTCATGGGACTTATAAAGAGGAAATAGAATGTATATATGGCCGTCACATCGTTAATCCGGTGTGACGGCTTTTACTGTTCACACGCGTATTTTTGTAAGTGGCTACAGGAAATATATTCACAAGAAACGCCTATGTAAGCGTCGGTACTTAGCGAGGCAAAGCCGAGCTTAGTATCCGCTACGCTTACATCGGAGCGAGAGCGCCGTTTCGGTGAATATATTTCCTGTAGCGAACAGACACCTGTGAACAATAACGACGGCTTTTGCACCGTTGACAATGGTGGCGGTGTCGGTTGAATCGCGGCCTGTTTTACGATATAATTAACAGTGCATTGATAGGGCTGATCCTGCGGATGGTGCGTGTCCTATAAAGGGGTGGGACGCATGCCGATCGGTCCGGCAGGTAAAGGGTAAAAGGCAAAGAGACTTAGGAGGGCGTCGTATGAAGAGAATAGGAATGTTGACCAGTGGCGGTGATTGCCAGGCATTGAATGCTGCGATGAGAGGTGTAGTTAAGTCTATCATCAACAGCGGACAGGAAGTGGAGATATACGGTTTCCTTAACGGTTACAGGGGACTTATCTACAGTGATTTCAAGATGCTGACCGGTAAGGATTTCTCGGGTATCCTGACTGTGGGAGGCACTATACTCGGTAGCAGCAGAACGCCTTTCAAGACTATTAAGGATCCGGATGAGAACGGCCTGGATAAGGTTGAAGCCATGAAGCAGAATTATTATAAGCTCAAGCTGGATGTGCTTGTCATCCTGGGTGGCAACGGAACGCATAAGACTGCTAATCTTCTGAGGGAAGAAGGGCTTAACGTGATCACGCTTCCCAAGACTATAGATAATGATCTCTTCGGCACGGATATGACTTTCGGTTTCCAAAGTGCTGTGGATATTGCCACAACAGCCATTGACTGCATACATACTACCGCAGCTTCACACGGAAGGATCTTCATTGTGGAAGTTATGGGACATAAGGTAGGGTATCTTACTCTTAACGCAGGTATGGCGGGCGGAGCTGATATTATTCTTATACCGGAGATCCCTTATGATATAGATAAAGTCATAGAGGCTGTCAAGCACAGAGAGAGTAACGGCAGCAGGTTCACCATTCTTGCAGTGGCTGAAGGCGCGATCAGCAAGAAGGATGCGAAGCTGAGTAAGAAGGAATATAAGGAGAAGATGGCCAATTACAAGTATCCTTCCGTTTCTTATGAGATAGCAGATCTTATCTGGAAGGCTACGGGTCAGGAAGTAAGGGTTACGGTTCCCGGTCATACGCAGCGAGGCGGAAGTCCCTGCCCTTACGACAGAGTCTTCGCCAGCAGGCTCGGCGCCGAGGCCGGCAAGCTTATCCTTGAGGATGAGTACGGATTCATGGTAGGATACCGTAACAGAGAGATCGTTAAGGTTCCGCTTGAGGATGTTGCGGGCAAGCTTAAGATGCTCGATCCCGATTCGGCGATCATTAAGGAAGCCAAGATGCTCGGCATAAGCTTCGGTGATTAAAGAGAAATATATGGTAACTGTTCAGAACCCATCGGGTTCTTCCGGTTACGCGAGCCCGCAATAAAGATTTGTTTCGCAAAAGGGCGGGCTCGTATGGTTTATTTAGTTATCATATGACCGGAGTGTCCGGTCAGTTAAGATTGACAAAAGAGAGATAGTTAAATGTCGTATGTAGCTTTGTATCGAAAGTTCCGACCTTCCGATTTCGGAGATGTAAAAGGTCAGGATCATATCGTTACGACTTTGAAGAACCAAATAGAAGCCGACAGGATCGGGCACGCATACCTGTTCTGCGGTACCAGAGGAACGGGTAAGACCTCAGTTGCCAAGATTTTTGCGAAAGCGGTGAACTGTCTTGCTCCGGTCGATAACAGTCCGTGCTGTGAGTGCGATAACTGTCGTGCGATTGCTGCGGGCGCGAGTATGAGCGTGGCTGAGATCGATGCGGCATCCAATACGAGCGTTGAGAGCGTAAGGCAGATCATTGAGGAAGTGTCTTTTCCTCCGGTTGATGGCTGCAAATACAAAGTCTACATTATCGACGAGGTTCATATGTTGTCGGTAAGCGCATTCAATGCCTTACTTAAGACGCTGGAGGAACCGCCTTCATATTGTATATTTATCCTTGCAACGACGGACCCGCAGAAGGTACCCGTTACAATACTGTCAAGGTGTCAGAGGTATGATTTCAAGAGATTGTCGGTGGATATCATCGCTGACAGACTTGAGGAGCTGACCTCGCTTGAGAATATCAATGTTGAGCCGAGAGCTCTCAGATATATAGCCCGTCTGGCTGACGGAGCCATGCGAGATGCCCTTAGTATGCTGGATCAGTGTATCGCTTTTAATTTCAAAGATGTGCTGACTTATGATAATGTCCTCAATGTGCTTGGTGCCGTGGATATGCAGGTCTTCGGAAGTCTGTATGAAGCGGTGGAGAAGCGAGATGTGCTCGGATGTATGAGGGTACTGGATGAGGTCATCATACAGGGAAGAGATCTCGGGCAGTTCGTGACGGACTATACATGGTATCTGCGTAATCTGCTGATACTTTTGACGGCTGACGGCGCGGAAGATATAATCGATATGTCCCGTGAGAATATGGAGCGACTGAAGTCACAGGCAGAGGGAGCCGATCCTGCTTCCATCATGCGGTATATCAGAGTGTTCTCAGAATTGTCCAATACCATCAGGTATGATGCACAGAAGAGGATACGGATTGAACTTGCTTTGATCAAGTTATGTAAACCATCCATGGAGAAGAACGATGATTCTCTTTTGGACAGGATAAGGGCACTGGAACAGCGGATGGATGAGGCACCTGTAGTGAATCAGGGGGCGGTCGTGATCCGCAGTGAGGCAGTAGCGGAGGAAGCACCACGTGAAGTTCCCGCTGCTTTACCCGAAGATATTAAGAAGATAGTCCATAACTGGAGCAGTCTCGTGGGAGAAGCCATGGGTATGACGAGGGCAAGTCTTCGGAATGCCTACCCGTCCATTGATGACTCGGGAAGGCTCATGATCGTGACTCATGTTAAATCCGAAGCCGATTATCTTAAGGGAGAGTTCGGCAGGAAGGATATGGAAGAGCTGTTCTTCAGACATGTCGCCGCTAAAGTGGATTATGTTGTGGAACTGGTTCCCGTGGACGGATCGAAAGACAGAGTTAATCCCAACCTTCTTAAGATAGAAGGCGTGGAGATCTTAATAGAAACAGACAGTAGCGAGGAGGATGAGGAATATGTCTAAAAGAGGTGGATTCCCCGGAGGCGGTATGCCCGGTAATATGAATAATCTGATGAAGCAGGCTCAGCGCATGCAGCGTCAGATGGAGGAGAATCAGAAGAATCTTGAAGTGGCTGAATTCACAGCCAAGGCCGGTGGCGGTGCCGTAGAAGTAACGGTTACGGGTAAGAAGGAGCTTAAGGCCATTCATATCGATAAAGAGGTTGTTGATCCCGATGATGTGGAGATGCTTGAAGACCTTATAAAGGCTGCCATCAACGAAGCCTTTAAGATGGCTGACGATGCATCCGGTGAGATGATGAACAAATTGACCGGTGGACTTGGAGGCCTTCCTTTCTAATGGATTTATATACAGGACCGATTAATAAACTTATTGAAGAATTGGCCGGTCTGCCGGGAATAGGAGAGAAATCTGCCGGCAGATTGGCTTTTCATCTGATTAACATGCCTTTGCCCAAGGTGGAGAGGCTGACTTCAGTTATCCTTGAAGCCAAGCAGAAGGTAAGATATTGCAGAGAGTGCTATACCCTCACCGATTCCGAGGTATGTCCGGTGTGCGCCAATGAGAAAAGGGATCATTCGGTGATAATGGTCGTTGAGAACTCCCGCGATCTTGCAGCTTATGAGAAAACAGGGAAGTATTCGGGTATCTATCATGTCCTTCACGGAGCGATATCTCCCATGCTCGGCATAGGCCCTTCGGATATCAGGCTTAAGGAACTGGTGGAGAGGCTTAAGGATGATAAGGTTGCCGAGGTTATCATAGCGACCAATTCAAGCCTTGAGGGCGAGACGACTGCGATGTATATCAGTAAGCTCATCAAGCCGACAGGCATTAAGGTGACGCGAATAGCGAGCGGTGTGCCGGTGGGCGGCGACCTTGAATATATAGATGAGGTGACACTTTTGAGGGCTCTTGAGGGCAGGATCGAGATCTGAGGTTCTGCGAGAACTGAGGGCGGTATTTTTTACGAAAAAGTGATCGGGATTGATTCTAATGGGTGTTATAAGAGAATTTAAGCAGCGTGATTCCGGCGGCAGCGACTTCAGACAGAAGCTGGCTGTGCACAGAACCAAGCAATTAATTAAATATATTCTGATCGGCACGATAGCCTTCGCTCTGGTGATATTTGCAAGGGTACAGTACAGTAACCAGATATATACGGGGATCACTGTTACTTCCGAGACAAGAAGGGTGAGTCTTGACACAAGCTCGTATCTTAACAGTAACGGCAGTGTGATCGCGTACAGTAAGGACGGTATCAGCAAGACCGACGGAACCGGTAAGGTATTGTGGAATATGACTTACGAGATGCAGAAGCCCATCGTTCATCAGAAGGGTGAGATCGTGGCGGCCTGCGATTATAACGGTCATGTCATATATCTTATCTCCTCGGACGGTAAGGTGCGCGAGATTGATACCAGACTGCCGATAAGGGATTTCTGTGTATCGGAAGAGATGATGGTGGCGGTGATACTCGAGGAGAATAATACTTCGAGGATCGATATATTCGATGAGAACGGCAATGCGATTGTTGATATCAAGGCAACGATGTCCAAGACAGGTTACCCGTTGGCGCTCACGCTCTCTCATGAAGTGCTTGGTGTATCCTACTGCTATGTGGACGGTGAGACCATGAGGAGCAGTGTTACCTTCTATAATTTCGGAGGTGTGGGAGAGAACGCGGCCGATCATATCGTCAGCAGTTATGACTATGTCAATGCGGTAGTGCCCATTATCTCGTTCATGGATAATGACAATGTATATGCTGTTGCCGATAACAGGCTTATGTTCTATTCGGGGGCCAAGAAGCCGGTGAGCTCGGCCGATATCATGCTGTCCGAGAATATAATCGGCGTTTATAACGGCGGCGGTAATACGGCGCTGGTATTCTATGATAATACGGGTGAGCATAAGTACAGACTTGATATGTACTCAAGGAGCGGTGTCAAAGAATATTCGTATTCTTTTGATCAGGATTATAAGGACATTCTCGTTGGCAGAAGCCAGACATGCATATACAATGAATCTTCGTGTATAGTGGTGAACGGCAACGGCAGGGAGAAGTTCAGCGGACAGTTCGCCGACAGTGTGATATCGCTTTCGGCAACGGAGTCCAATAAGAAATATATTGCAGTTACACCTGAGCAGATCCAGACGCTGGTGTTCAACTAAGAAGGAAGTAAAATGTCTTTGAACATAACTTTTATAGCTTTTATCATAATACTCCTGCTGTGTGCCTACCTTGGATACTCGGCGGGATTTGCCAAGGGTTTGTCCAATCTCATAGCCCTTGCGGTTACGGCGGTGGTTGCCATTCTCGGGATGGTCTTTAGTACGAGCTACAGAGATCATAACGGAACGAGTATGCTCCTCGCCGGAGTGTTTATTCTGGTGCTTGCCTTTGTATACGGGCTGGTTCGTATCGCACTCAAGTCGCTAAAGCTCCTCTCACATCTGCCTGTTATCAAGTTCCTGGATTCCTTTCTTGGGCTTGCGGTCGGAATAGTGAGTGGCGTGCTTGTGATCGAAGTGCTGATATATATGGCTCACGGGAATATGCTCCCCTATGTATCGGAGAGGGTAATGGCCGATGTTCTGGACAGTAAGATTCTTACGATCATTTCGCTGTACAATCCTTTAATGTAGTTGTATAATATCTCCTTGTTGATGACGCTGACCGCGACTAAGAAGGCTTATCCTTCGGCACGGTCATTAAGAAACAGGAGAGAAAGAGATGAAAGAATTGTGTCCCAAGATACTGGATTGCCTTAAGGATTATTCCGGCAAGCAGCTTATAAGAGATGTTATATCGGGAATTATAGTTGCGATAATCGCACTGCCTTTGTCGATAGCTTTGGCTATAGCATCGGGAGTGGGTCCTGAACAGGGCTTATACACAGCTATAATTGCCGGTTTTTTTATTTCCGTTTTAGGCGGCAGCAGGGTTCAGATAGGCGGACCGACGGCGGCCTTTGTCGTGATCATATACGGCATCGTTACCACCTACGGAACCGACGGACTCATCGTTGCGACGATCATGGCGGGCATCATCCTTGTGATAATGGGTATCTGCCATTTCGGTTCACTGATCAAGTACATTCCTTATACGATAACGACCGGATTCACCTGCGGTATCGCGGTGACTCTTTTTACCGGCCAGCTTAAGGATTTCTTTGAGATCAGTCTGGAGACAGTTCCGTCTGAGTTTATTCCCAAGGTAATAGCTTATGCGAAAAACATCGGCACGATTAACCCGATGGCTACCCTTGTCGGTTTCATAGCCGTGGCGATCATGCTGGTATGGCCCAAGGTGACTGACAAGATCCCGGGCTCTCTTGTAGCTATCGTTGTTACTACTTTGATGGTCAAATTCCTTAATCTTGAGGTTAATACCATAGGAAGCGTATTCGGCGAGCTGAGCAGTTCTTTCCCTGTTCCGTCAATGCCCAAGGTAAGCTTCGAACTTATCGGTCAGTTGATCTCACCTGCTTTTACCATAGCCATACTTGCAGGAATCGAATCACTTCTGTCTGCGGTAGTTGCAGACGGTATGATAGGCGATACTCATAAGTCCAATGCCGAGCTTATCGGACAGGGTGTCGGTAATATCTTCTCGGGACTGTTCGGCGGTATTCCCGCTACAGGAGCGATCGCAAGAACTGCAGCCAATGTTCGTAACGGTGGACGTACACCCATTGCCGGAGTTGTTCATTGTATAACACTTGCCGTTATCCTTGTGGTACTTATGCCCGCAGCTGCTCTTATCCCTATGACTACTCTTGCTGCCGTACTTCTCGTGGTGGCTGTCAATATGGCAGACTGGTCAAGTTTTGCTCATCTGTGCAAGACAGCACCCAAGAGCGATATCATAGTTCTTGTTGCAACCTTTGTACTTACGGTTCTATTTGATCTTGTTGTTGCTATCGAGGTTGGCGTTGTTGTAGCAGCTCTCCTCTTCATGAAGAGAATGTCGGATACCGCGGAAGTGTCAGGCTGGAAGTATATCGGTGAGCCGGAAGTCATTGAAGGCGAGTCTGATAAGATGATGGATCTTGACAAGCGCATCCGCGTATTCGAGATAAGCGGTCCTCTTTTCTTCGCCGCAGCAGATAAACTGCTTCAGATCAACAGCAAGCAGTATACAAAAGTAGTGATAATCCGAATGAGAAGTGTACCTGCGATCGATGCGAGTGCCATGAAGAAGCTCCGTGAGCTTGAGGAGAGAGCACGCAAGAAGAAGATCACCGTACTCTACTCACATGTTAACGAGCAGCCCTTCAAAGTAATGGAGAAGGACGGATTTGTTGATTTCGCGGGAAGAGAGAACTTCTGCGAGAATATTATGGAGGCGATCGCAAGAGCAGAGTCTCTTGTCGGAGCCGAAGAATAGGCCTGATATAAAGCGATAACAGCGATCGATCAGCAATAGGATCGATCGGCGAAATGATGAATCTGATCGATCGGTAACAGGATCATCTGGTGAGCCGGAGAACAAGATCCTCTTGCTGATCGATCTATTATATATGAAACGAAAATCTTTAGTGAGACGATATGGGCGAATTAATGGTGATCCTGGCCGGAGTGTGCTGGGGTATTATCAGTATCTTCATAAGGGCATTTTCCGGGCAGGCACTCGAGCCTCTTCAGATCTGCGCGATAAGAGTATGGGTATCGGTTCTGATGCTGGCAGTCTGCATCCTCATCCGTGACCGGAGCCTTCTTAAGATCCGTCTGAGGGATCTGTGGATCTTCGTGGGAAGCGGAGTCTTCAGTCTTACTTTTTTCTCATATTGTTACTTCACCTCGATCGTGGAACTCGGCGCATCGGTGGCGGTCATACTCCTGTATACCTCGCCGGTCTTCGTTATGATAATGGGACGTATCTTCTTCCATGAAAAAATAACAGCGACTAAGTTGCTGGCACTCCTTCTTACTTTCGCAGGATGTGTAATGGTATCCGGCATCGGAGGATTCGGAGGCGGGCATGGTGTGATTCAGCTCCTTATAGGAATCGGCGCAGGCTTTGGGTATGCCCTGTATTCCATATTCGGAGGCTTGGCTTCAAGACGATATTCGTCGCTTACCGTAACCTTTTATACTTTTCTGATATCGGGTATTTCTCTTTTGTTCATATCAAGACCTGTGGAGATCATGGAGAAAACCGATATAAGTATGTTGCCCTATATCCTTGGGGTGGCATTGATCTGTACGACGATACCTTATATATCCTATACCTACGGCCTCAAGAGAATGGAAGCTTCCAAAGCGGCTGTTCTTGTAACGGTGGAACCGTTGGTGGGCTGTCTTCTCGGTATGCTTGTGTACCACGAATCTCATGATTTATTGAAGCTCCTTGGTATTGTATCCATATTTGCGGCGGTTATCCTGTTATCGGTTACAGGACGCGGGCAAAAGGCTGAAAACACACAAAAACAGTAAAAAAGAAAAGAAAAAGAAATCTTTTTTTGAAAAGCTGTTGACAACAAAAAAACAGAGTGATATTATTAACAAGCTGTCGCAAGCGAATACAACTTGTAAGACAGCGGATCACAACAGTGATCGACATACAGAACCTTGACAAATGAACAGCAATGCAACCCTGAAAGATTCCAAAGGATCGATAGCAACTCTGGCTTACGATCCGAGAATAATTCAGAGAACAGACAAA
>JAIKXM010000022.1 GCA_024684085.1 Lachnospiraceae bacterium
TAATGACATAGCGATTAACAGTACGGAAAAGAAAAAACCTGTCGAGAAAGATAAATATACTTATCTTGGATTGGAACACCTTGATTCTGGATCTTTAAGAGTGACTCGGTTTGGGTCCGAGGTTGCTCCAATAGGTGAGAAACTTGTGATGAGAAAAGGCGATGTTCTCTTTGGAAAGAGACGTGCCTATCAGAAGAAGGTTGCGATTGCACCTTTTGATGGGATTTTCTCAGCGCATGGTATGGTTTTGCGACCAAAGGAAAAAGTGATTGATAACAGCTTCTTTCCATTATTCATCAGCTCAGATTATTTCTTGGATGCTGCGATAAAAATATCCGTAGGATCGTTATCGCCTACGATCAACTGGAAAGATCTGAAGACACTTGAATTCGAATTGCCTTCTTTAGAAGAACAGCGGAAACTCGCAGAGGTATTGTGGTCTATAAATGATACGTTAGATGCTTATAAAAGGCTGCTTGAAGTAACTGATCAGCTTGTTAAGTCTCAATTTATCGAGATGTTTGGTAATCCAAATGTAAACGCTGATGCGGTACCCTTTGAAACTGCGTTTGTAATACGGGACGATCTGAGGAAGCCAATAAATGATGCGACAAGGTCTGAGATGCATACTGGTGATCTTTACCCGTATTATGGCGCAAATGGACAGGTGGATAGAATAAACCAGTATCTTATGGATTGTGAAGCGCTTTGTATAGCAGAAGACTGTGGAGCCTACGGCCCTGGAGAAGAAACCTCATATATTGTAAGAGGTAAATGTTGGGTGAATAATCACGCACACGTCGTCATTCCAAGAGAATGCTGTGATATAGAATACGCAAATGCCTTCTTTAAGATATTGGATATGACCTCGTATGTATCCGGAACTACGCGTCTTAAACTCACTCAGGGGAAAATGAAAGAAATTCCAGTAGTGCTACCGGATATAGAGAGACAAAGGGTGTTTGCAAGTATTGTAAGACAGAGCGATAAATCAAAATATATGAATTCAAAGGTTAGGAGGTCCTTATGCTTAACGAAGATACAATAGAACAGATGCTTATATCTGTACTTCAGAAAAATGGCTGGACGTATATTCCGGCAGAAAAGATGCCCAGGCAAGATTCGGAAGTTATGGTCGAGTCTATGGTTAAAGCTGCGCTTATACGACTGAACCCTGAAATAGCTGAGGATCCTAACAGGGCAGACGAGGTTATTTATAAACTTCGGTCATTGATACTTTCGGTGCAGCCACATAACTTGATTGCCCAGAATGAAATGTTCAAAAAGCTTGTCTTTGAAGAGAATTCATTCCCGTTTGGCAAGGATGGCAGGATGGTTCCGATCCGTTTCTTTGGAACCATGACAAGAGAAAATCTGGCATTAAATGAATATGTAGTTACGAACCAGTGGTCTTTCCCACAGAAGGAAGGTGGAAAGCGACTGGATCTTGTGTTGCTTGTTAACGGATTCCCGCTGATCATTGGAGAGCTTAAAACTCCATTCAGAGATGCTATCACATGGTTGGATGGTGCAAAAGATATTTCGGACTATGAGAAGAGTATTCCTCAGATGTTTGTAACGAATGTGTTTAATTTTGCATCGGAGGGAAAGTGCTACAGATATGGATCCATCAACATGCCCATCGATATGTGGGGCCCATGGCATACTCCGGATGATAAAACAGAAGGTACTCTTATATCTGTGCAGAAAAGCGTGGTGGATATGATTACGCCGGAGAAGGTGATGGATATATTCCAATTCTTCACCATGTTTACTACGGATAAGAAATATCGGAAATATAAGATCATCTGTCGCTATCAGCAATATGAAGGTGCAAACCTGATAGTCGAGCGTGTTAAAGCTGGATATCCGAAGAAAGGTCTTATATGGCATTTCCAGGGATCCGGCAAATCGCTGCTCATGGTTTTTGCTGCATATAAGCTGCGTATGATACCGGAGCTGAAGAATCCGACAGTTGTAATTGTGGATGATAGACTGGATCTTGAAACACAGATCACTGCTACCTTTAATGCATCGGATATTCCAAACATGGCTGCCGCCCGTACAAAAGAGGAGCTGATCAAGTTCTTCCAGGGAGATATGCGGAAGATCCTGATCACAACGATATTCCGATTCGGAGATGTTGATAAGTGCTTGAATGAGAGCAGCAATATTATCCTGATGGTCGACGAAGCACATAGAACGCAGGAAGGCGATCTGGGTGAAAAGATGCGTACTGCATTGCCGAATGCATTCTTCTTTGGCTTGACTGGTACTCCTATTAATAGGATAGATAAGAATACTTTCAGAACCTTTGGAGCCGAAGAAGATAAGAGCGGTTATATGAGTAAGTATTCCTTCTCCGATTCTATTCGAGATGGAGCTACTCTGCCACTTAATTTTGAAGCTGTACCGGTCGAATTGCATGTTGATAAAGAGAAGATCAATGAAGAATTCGATCTGATGACCAAGGATCTCGCGCCGGATGATAAAGCGGAACTTTCAAGACGTGTGAACATGAAAGCTATCATGTATGACCGGAAGAGGATTCGCAAGGTATGTGAGCACATCGCAAAGCATTATACTGAGAAGATTGAACCTAATGGCTATAAAGGGCAAGTTGTTGTATATGATCGTGAATGCTGCCTGATGTACAAGGAGGAGCTGGATACGCTGCTTGGACCGGAGGCTTCTACCATCGTTATGGATACTAATAATGATAAGGCAGACCGGTACAAGGCATATCGACGGGATAGAGATGAGGAAGCTAAGCTCCTGGACTATTATAGAGATCCGAAGAGCCCGCTGAAGCTGGTCATTGTAACGGCTAAACTACTTACCGGATTTGATGCACCAATTCTTCAGGTTATGTATTTGGATAAACCCATGAAGGATCATAACCTGTTGCAGGCAATTTGCCGTACTAACCGTACATACAACGCCGGGAAGACCTTTGGATTGATTGTCGACTATATCGGTATATTCGATAACGTTGCCAATGCCCTGAACTTTGATGAAGAGGGTATGAAGAAAGTTATCACGAATATAGAGGAAGTAAAAAAGCAACTTCCGAAGCTGGTAAGTAAATGTATGAATTATTTTGCCGGCATTGATCGTAACCAGGATGACTGGGAAGTTCTGCTTCAGGCCCAGGAGAGATTACCAGATGATGACACAAAGGATGCTTTTGCGGCTGACTTCCGTGTGCTGGGTAGAGCGTGGGAAGCTCTGTCTCCGGATCCTTTTCTGAATCAATTCCGGGAAGATTATAAGTGGCTGGCTAAAGTTTATGAGTCGGTAAAGCCTACTGACAACAGGGGCGCACTTGTATGGGCTGCGTTTGGTGCCAAGACCATGGAACTTGTTCACCAGAATATAACTGTAGGTGAAGCAGAGGAAGATAATGAAATTATTACTATGGATGCGGAGCTCATTGATGATTTCATTAAGTCCCAGAAAGACCTGAAGAAAGCAACAATGCGAGTTGAAATAAGTCTTGTCGCTTTGATACAAAAACATTCTGGTGAAAAGAAGTATATCGAACTTGGTGAAAAACTGGAAAAGCTCCGTGATCAGCATAAACAGGGCCTGATAGGAAGTATTGAATTTCTTAAGATGTTACTTGCTCTCGCAAGGGAAGCAGCCAGGGCTGAACGTGATGTTGTTCCAGAGGAAGAAATCGATAGAGGTAAAGCAGCTCTTACTGAGCTGTTCAATGGTGTTCGTAACGAAAAGACTCCTATTATAGTAGAGAGAATCGTAAACGACATCGATGGCATCGTTAAGATTGTTCGCTTCGATGGCTGGCAGAATACGACGGAAGGCCAGAAGGAAGTAAAGAAAGCCCTGCGGAGTATTATATGGATAAAATATAAGATCAAGGATCAGGATGTCTTTGATCGTGCATACGGGTATATAGAACAATACTATTGATTATGGAGGCTGCTATGGCAAAAGGCGTAATATACATACTTACAAATCCGTCATTTCCGAATTAAGTGAAGATTAGATATGCTAAAGATCTGGAAAAGAGGATGGCACAGCTCAATCGTAGTGAAACTATACCATTTGCATTTCGAGCTTACGCAGTATATTCATCCATGCGGGTGATGTCTGTGGTAATGAAGGAATGTACGGAGTATGAGTGGAAGGTACTTTGTGATAATATGAAGAGCTTGAAACTCATATTACGGGATAGTAGCAAAATGTGAATTGAATAATGATAGACTACAGCACAAAAGGCAGGCCTTATTGGTCTGCCTTTTGCTATGAAAGGATAAAAGCATTGGGTGAAAGAATCATATTAGCGTTGGAATGTTTGTGTCTGCTTCCAAAAATGATGTAATAGGCTCCTCTTTTATGACAGTAAGCTCGTCTGTATCAATTAGTATAACGGAGGCATAAAGAGCTAGAACAGGAAGGGAGGAATTCTTAAAAGTTTCATATATATTTTCATAAGTGGTTATAAAGGAGATCTTTTCTCTGGCTTTCCCCATAGCAAATAATAAAGCGTTTGCATACTGGTTAATTCGTAAAAGAGAAATGGGAGAATTAATTGGAAGATCTATATCCTTTGTTTCTAAATAAATAAAGCCCCAATCTGTAATAGGCTCATCGTATAGTGTGATACGAAAATCGAGCTGGCTATTTTCTGCATTTTTTCCGCTCCATTTATAGCCCTTAGATGCTAGTGCATTTGAAATAGTGCCTGTTACGGCGTTAAGCTTTGCATCTATGAAATCATACTGTTCATCAATTCCATTGGGATCATATGCATCCATTGTACGGGTGACATTTTTTCCGTTGGGGAGCTTAATATTCATGCTAATAATGTGTTTTTGTGGGTCATAACCAGAAGCTGTTAAAAGATCCTCGTATGATACTTGTCCGCCAGAGGCTTTGCAGATTTTCTGCAGAGTCGTAGGTGTGAGTGGTCTGTCCATCTTTTCTCCGAGATAACAGTTAAGATATGACTTGCTCATCCCTATATCGTCGGCAAATTGTTTTTGTTGACGATTGCCCTGCGCGGTTCTTAAAAGCTGACTGAAGGCTGCCTTGTCAAATTCGTGATCTAAAGGAACTGCTCTACTCATTGGTACACCTCCGATTTCAATAATTGATTTTAATTTAGCACAATTTTGAAATTCGTTCAAGTTATAAATGAAATATGCATTTGAATTATCGTTTCAAAGTTTCAATTATACGTTGACAAGTTTCAGCAATAAATGTAAAATGAAACTCGAAGCACATAATATACACTTAATTGAAACTACAGATTTCATTTTAGAATACATATGATGAGTAGATACCTAGTTGAAAGTCAAGTTAATAAAGGTAAAGAAGTATTTTGGATAACAAATGCGGATTCTCTTATGATCGAACCGCTTCCCTCTCGGTACTTAAAGCATAAGTCAAATGAGCATCTTTCCCCAAACACGGTAAAAGCTATTGCTTATGCCATTTCGTATTATTTGATGTACTTGGATGAAGAGAATCTAACTGTGTCAGAGATGTTTGATATGCCATATTCTGTCCAGTTTGAGCATTTTTCAGATTATTTGGAATGGTTAAAGAGTGGAAGCCACTGCAACCGAGCGCAGCTTCCGAACAATAATACTTGCAATACA
Organism: Lachnospiraceae bacterium; assembly: GCA_024684085.1. Classification (GTDB taxonomy): domain Bacteria; phylum Bacillota; class Clostridia; order Lachnospirales; family Lachnospiraceae; genus Colinaster. Next base: position 5,628 of record JAIKXM010000022.1, read on the forward strand.
TATCTTGCCGTGGTTTTTCGATACTTACAGTTCCTGCAAATGGAGCAGCAAAGCGGTGGCGATCTAAAGGTACTAACAGAAAAAGAAGCATCATATGTCAATGATGTGGGTGTGCGTTTTAAGCGTATGGTTATGCACTTTAATGGGTATCTTCCTCCGAATGAGCATAGGAGCCGGGAAGTTGCGGGAGCCAATCTTACTATATTACTGAATGCCTGTTCATGCTTGAGGGACAAGGTATTACTGATGCTACTGGCAGAAACGGGTATGAGAATCGGTGAAGTCTTGGGTGTGAATTATGTCCGTGATATTGATTATGAAAAAAGAATAATACGCGTGGAAATGCGTGAGGATAATGAAAACCGGGCAAGAGCCAAAAATGCAGAATATAGGAATACCTATTTTAGTAAAGAGACTTTGGAACTTATACAGTCATACCTTTCAGAAAACGCTGAGTTACTTAGCCGGACAGAGTATTTGTTTATAAATCTTCATGGAAAAACAGCCGGTAATGCTATGAGTGTTAACGCAGTATATTCCGTGTTGAAGATATTGGAGAAGCGTACCGGTATAAGAATCACACCTCATATGCTGCGCCACTACTTTGCCAATGAACGGAGAAAAGCGGGATGGGAGATACTTGATATAAGTACTGCCCTTGGGCATAGAAGCATTCGCACCACTGAGGAGTACTTGAGTGTGTCAGATGAAGAACTGGAAGTAGCTGCAGAAAAATACTATGAAGAAAATCAAGCTTTGTACGATATTAGGAATCTTCTATAAAGGAGCAAGATAATGGCAATTTCAGCTCTACTGTCATTTTCACAATGGGACAGGCAAGAAGAATTAAATAAGCAGTTGGATGCGTGTCCTACTGTGACGGGTAAGCAGCGCCGGTTTATTGAGAAATTTCTACTACAGGAGGGCATCTTCGACCTGTCAGAAGTATCGGAACAGGTTATGCAACGGTATCGAATGTATGTATGTAATACTGATCTATTATCAAACGGACAGAGGCAAACATACTTGAACTCACTTGAGCCATTTATTATGTATCACCTTATGGATGGCTATCCGGAAATATGTGAAAAGATTGTAAATAATCAGGATCTTAACCGAGCTATACGAAATAAGATAGGTACTTTTCTTATGAGTAACGGGATTCATGCTGTGGATGAGATTGACTATGAAGTGCGAGAACACTTTGAACAGTATTTGACAGCGACTATAGCAGAAAGAAAGGTTTCGGAATATGTGAAAAGTCTGGATAAATTGAAGATCGAGACGATTAGGCATGATAAAGAGGTAAAACCTTTTGTTCAGCAGGAATTAAGGTATGTCGGAAAGAAACTGTTTCTCTCCTATCATCCTGATTATGACATAGCGATGAGTTTGTATTATTGGCAAGATAAATCACAGTTAGTATACGATTTGCCGGCGGCTGCGTCTGAAAAAATACGTCAGCAGATGATAGACATATTAAATTGGGTTTTTCGTGAACAGACAAACCTAAAGGTACGTCATGACTTGTATCTTATGCCACTTCATAGGTTCTTCCAGTATTGTGTGGACACTGGGATTGAAGATATAGAGATCATGGAAGCTCGAGACATAATCGGCTATAGAGAAAGTGTTACCGGGCAGGTAGGAACCAAAGAAACCGAATATTACCAGATAGTAAATATGATTCAGAGATTCTTATTCTGTAACAATGAAAAGCCACGCTGGAAAGCTAATTCTTGGTATCTGGAACGGTTTGGGTTTAAGTATGATCGAATGAATCCTGCTCGTCCTGTATCCCGGCTTTCGTTTTGGCAGATTTGTGACCTGGATAATCGTAATCTATTCAAAGGGTACATCCAATATGAGCTGGGATTAACAAATATGGCGATAGAAAATATTCGTTCTCAATACTACGGAGTGCGCGACTTTCTTATATTCTGTGATGACATGGGATTTAAAGTCGGGAATATGAGCAAGTCAATAATGGATACATATGCGGATTACTTGGATTTACGTGATAATTTGCCACACACTTTTAATAAAAATATTATTTCGGTTTTTCGTTTTTGGAATTATTTGTCGGTAGTGAAAAAAGCGGAAAAGGCGCATATCACTTCTGCATATTATCTAAAAAAGGGAAGAAATAAACACCATGATTTATCTGTTCCAAAGCAGACAGTGACAAAGGTGATAACTGCCCTTGCTGATGCTCCGGAGCATTTACGACTTATGTATCTGAATCTATGGGCTACCGGGTGCCGGATAAATGAGATATGCACCATCAAAGCTAATGCATATAAAAGAGAGGGAGAGCGCACATTTATGCTTGTTAACCAGTACAAGATGAAGCGAGAAAAACTTATTCCTATTCCGATGGAACTTTATGTTGCAATGACGGAATATATCGGACGTGTCGAAAAAAAGGGTGAAGAGTTTGTTTTTACCAAGCGTGACGGAATTCGTGCGTATGATCCTGGTAACTTTAGCAAGCAGATAAAGAAGATATTGGATAAGGCGGGAATAAGCAAGGAAGAATACAATTTCCGAGCGCATGGATATCGTCATGGAGTGGGGACAAGGTTTTATGATTCCGGAGTAGCAATACAAGCCATTCGCGATTATCTGGGACACAGAACAGAGGAAATGACAAAGCAATATATTGACTATAACGGAAAGCGCGTTAGGGATGCCAGTTATGAGTATTTTGAAAATATAGGAAGAAAGGACGTGACGGACAGACATGATAATAAAGATTCAGGATCTTGATTGTTATAAAAATGCAACTGATGAGCAAAGAAATCATAAACTGGTTAGCCCAGAACGAGGATTTGATTTATCCAAGCTGGATAATGAAATGCTTCGTTTAGAAATGGGTGAGTTTATTCGGTATCGGGGAAGTGTTTTATCGCTAAGCAGTATACGAACAGAGTTGGGCAATTACAACCAGTTTTGCCGGGCTATGAAGGAGGCGTTTCCGCAAATTACTTCAATTAAGGCTGTAAGCTATGAGGAATTGCAGAAAGGATGCCGGAAATGGCTTATGAAGAAGGGATATAGGTACAGTCGCATGAGAAAAAGGGTTGATAGTGAAAGAGAAAGTCGGGCTGTTGCACCTCTCATAGCATATATTCGGGTTATATATGAATACTTTCATATGGAAGAAGATGTAGGAGGATTTGACTGCGATATATGGGTTATTGATCAGTTAGGGATAACAATTGATCTAAACCCGGTGCATAGAGTAAAGAGCATTTCTTTTAAGAGAATTGAACAATTAGGAATTCGTGGAGAAATTAAACAGGTAATGAGGCTTCATTTAAGAGAGAAAGCATTAGGAACGGTTTGTGCGGAAATGACTGCTGTCGGACGTTTTGCGGAATGGCTAGCAGAGAATCATCCGGAAATGGATACCCTCGTGGAGCTTAACCGTTTCATTATAGAGGAATATCTTTTGCATACGAATCTGGAAGCAACAGGAAGGAAAGATTATTCAAAAGACCTGTCTCATCTTAAGAGTGTACTTCGTACAGCTTCTATGATATTGGAGGCTCCTATCCTTGACAATTTGTTCCTTAATAGTGATTCAGGACGAAAGCCGGAGACAATCTATAAGTCATATAGTGATGAAGAGATTAGACGGTTGAATAATGCAATAGTTGCCGGGATTGAAGAACAGATGGCACGTGCCATTCTTGTTCATCAATTACTTGGAACACGAATATCCGAAGCACTAACCATTAAGCGTAGCAGTATAGGAAAAAGTAATCGTGGGACGGATATGGTTACCATATATCAGGTTAAAACCCATAAATCTTATTCAAAAATAATGGGTCCGGATGTAAAGGCATTATTGATGCGGTCAATGGATTACACGAAGGAAAGGTTTGGAGACTGTGAATATATATTTGTAAATGATAGAAATCCCGAGGAACCAATGCAGTATAGCCGGATACAGTATGCTCTGAATAAAATCATTATAAAAAATGACTTGCGGGACGATCAGGGAGAGAGATTTACTGTGGGTACTCATATAATGAGACACACTTACGCAAGAAAACTGACGGAGCTGCATATTGATGATATGACGATTGCCAAGTTGCTTGGCCAATCTGGCACAGATAGTCTTAAGTATTATCGGAAAATGAGCCCGCAGAGGCTATATGAAGAAACAAAAGACGTGTTAAATCAGGTTGATGCGGAAATATCAGATATCATGGAGGAATGGAATGGGAAAGGACGAGAAGATATTTAGTCAGATGGTAGAGGCTAATCGGGTCAGAAATGCCGAAAAAGAAAAACTTGCTGTAACGACCATCAAGAAGATGGTTACAGAGAACACAGAAGTAACCATTGCGGGGTTAATAAAACAGACAGGGTTATCAAGATCTTTCTTCTATAACAATGAAACTGTCCATGAAGAACTAATGAGGGCAAAAAAACTTCAGCGGGGTAAAGACTTCAATTCACCGAAGCGACGTGTCATGGATAAAGCAATGACAGGTAGGCTTCGCATCTTGGAGGAGCAGCTTGCTAAGCGGAATGATGAATGCGCACGGCTTCGTGAGGAAAATGCAAAGATGAAAGACATAATATCAGCCAGCAATTTCCAAGCATATCAAAATCTATGAGCAAATAGCATCGTATTTACAATATAAAACACAATGTATTTTGTGTAGCGCACCTTGATAATTGAATATTCCTGAGCAGTCAGTACAGATTTTAGTGGTATTAATCTCTCTCGTAATAATATTCAAAGAACAGTTAACGGATCTTGTTAATACTATATTCAAGAAGATCAATAAGCAGGCTAATTCGATCTAGGATGAAGACGCGGACAGAGGGTTACATAACAATATATCTTTCAATGATCTTGTCGGTGATCATCATGTTCCTGCTGACTTTGTTCTATGGGCTAAGAGTCCAGACTATAAGATTTCGGACGGAATGTGCCATGGATATGTCGATGAACGGGATATTCGCGGAATATAACAGGGAGATGCTAAAACAGTATGATCTGTTCTTCATCGATACAGCCTACGGAACGGGGATAACAACGGAAGAGCTTACGGAGAATCATCTCCTTGATTATATGAATACTAACTTTGATACGGGAGCATCGATCCCGTTGAAGATGGATCTTACTGCCCTTCGTGCGACAAGTGCTGATATCAGTAATGCTTCATATGCAACGGATGGGCAGGGAGTAGTATTCCGGTATCAGATAGACCGCCTGATGAAGACAAAGTATGGGCTTGGGTTAGTGAAACGGGATGATTATTCAAGCTATGATGTGGATCAGCTTATTCGATCGGGTCTTGATTATGAGGATCAGAAGGATAAATGTGAGGAAGAAGTTAACGGTTTACTGGAAGAGATCAATGAGAATAGAACGGATGAGGAAGGGGATATCGTTATAGATAATCCGGCAGAAGGTGTCGGGCGAATAAGTGAATCCAACATTCTTGCTTATGCCTTAAAGGATATTGGAAGTATAAGCAATATAGCGATCAACAATTCCAATTATGTGAGTGAGCGTAAGTACAGTGATGGTGCGGGCTTGCGGACAGATCAGGAGTCGCCGGATAACTTAGTGTCGAGGATGTTTTTCGAGAAATATATCTTTGAAAAATGCGGTCACTTCGGTAAGGAGAAGGAAGGTTCTCTTCTTGGTTATCAGGTTGAATATCTGCTGGCGGGTAAGGAAAGTGATACGGATAATCTGGAAACAGTGGCAAGGAATATCTTTCTTATGCGATATGGGATCAATATGGTCTGTCTGTTTAACTGCCCCGAGAAGCGGAATGAGGCGCAGACGATAGCAGCCGTGGCGGCGCTGATCTGCGAATGTCCGGATCTTGAGAAGCCTTTGACTCAGCTGATCCTTCTTGCGTGGGGTTATGCGGAAAGCGCCAATGACTTGAGGTTGATCTTCGATGGGGACGGCGTTCCTATGGCTAAGAGTGACGATAGTTGGAATATGTCGTTATTGGATCTTATTGGGCTGAGGTGGCATCTGGGTAAGAATGTATCCGGTGCGACGGGGCCTAAATACAATGAATATCTGTATATGATGGTGGCGGTCAGGAATAAGGATGTTCTGACAAAGCGGTTGATGAATATATGTGAAATGGATGTCAGGAAGGCAGAGGGTAGCAGTAGTTTCAGGATGGATCGGCTGTTGTATCAGGGTGATATTGAAGTGAATGTAAGAAGTGGATATGGATACCATTGCAGTATCAGGCGATTTTACTCGTATGAATGACAAAAGCTTGGGAAAAAGAGCCTGAGATCAAGGAAGTCTGGGGACAGGGTTATGTTCTCTTATAGGAGTTTGGATCAATGAATATTGGGTTAAGCGGACCGAGTCTGGTCAATTCTACTATCAAGTCTATGAAGTCACATCTACATGATCTTTTTTATAAGAGAACATTACCCTGTCTCCATGATAACGGAGGCGGGGTGACCGTTGAGGCTGCTCTGGTAATTCCGGTATTCCTCTTTTTCATTATCAATATGATGTCTCTCTATCTTGTATTGGAGAGTTATTCCGCAAAGCAGGCGGATCTTAACGATATGGCCAAGAGCCTGTCGACCGTTTCTACTGATCTTAACAGTTCGGGAGATTCGGATTATATAGATCTTTGGAATGTTCAGGCGGTCGCACCGATCGTTAAGGCGATGGGTTTCAGTACCTCAGTCGCACCGGTACATTCTTATACGAAAAAATGGACGGGTTACGATCTTGGCAGAGCCGGCGCTGAGGCCGTTCGCGAGAAAAATGTATATATTACGGAGTATGGCACGGTATATCATACTACTCTGTCATGTAAGCATCTTGATATTAAGCCGGTCGCTTATGACATCAGTGAGGTAGGAGCGCTTAGGAATGATTCCGGAGGTAGGTATTATCCGTGTCTTAGATGCGTTAAGTCACAGTCATCGATAGTATTCCTGACGGAAGACGGTGACAGATATCATAACAGTATAAACTGCAGTTCTTTGAAGAGAACGGTGCAGGTGGTAACTTTGAGTGAAGCTATTGAGCGGGGACGTACTCCCTGTAGTATATGTGGGGATTAATATGATAAAAGTGATAGTTCTGATCAGTTATTTAATAGCAATGTCGCTGTGTGATATTAAAGACAGGGAAGTGCCGGTTGTTGTGCTGGTATTATTCTCCATTAATGGTGTTCTGAATATGATACCGAAAGCCCTTGGGCAGGGTATATATCCGGATATTCTTCTGATAATACCAGGGATCCTGCTGGTCATTCTGGCCAAATGCGGCGGAAGGAATATCGGGATGGCAGATGGGATCGTGATAGCGGGGATAGGTGCATCGTTAAGCATAAGGGAATACGCAGTCTTTGCACTCGCATTAGTTATGTTAACCTTTGCGATTGCTGCGGTATATATATGCAAAGGAAAAAAAGGTGGAGAAAGAATCGCTTATATACCTGTTATAGGCATCGCTTATATAGTATCGGCTGTCTATTCTCTGGCAAGCAGCATGTTTTAGTTAATAGCGGTCGTTTTTGCAAAAGGATTTATTCTGCAAAAAGCTGCTGATACAGAGCTTGTTTCCTGTATATGCTGAGGATCTAAGACTGCAAGATGATCAGGAAGAGCTATGCTACGGGAAGGATAATGAAATGTATAGAATTAACAGAATTGAGCGGATATTGATGAAAAAGACAGTGCCGGCCTATCTTACCGTGGAGTCGTCCATGATCCTGCCCGGGTTGATAATACTTCTTGCCCTGATCATATTGCTGGGGCTTCATCTCTATGATCATTGCGTAGCGGATCAAAGTCTGTATATAGCGGCACTTAGGGGAAGCCAGCTGAAAAATGTTAAGGACTCATCGGTATCGGCGTATACGGAAAAGGAATTGAATAAACTTCTGGAGAATCTTATATGGGAAGAGGATTGCAGTACCGGGGTGAGGGTAGGAGCCCTTAGTGTCAGAACTTATGTTAACCAAAAGTCCGGCAATCCTTATAAAGGACAACAGGAATACTATACCGAAGACTTTGAGATCAATCGGGATGCGAGTGCAGTAAGGACAGATCCCGTGACCTTTATACGGCTGAAAAATACGGTGGCGGATATTGGTGATAATCGTGACTCTTATACAGAGGCTAAGGCCAATACCCGTGGAAAGGATGAATATGGAGACGATCAGTGAACTTGGCAGGAATTATATAGTAATCAGGGATGAGGCGGATGAGAAGAATGATTTTCGCAGAAAAATGTTGATCAACAATAATATCAACGGGTTGTTATCCGTCACCGAATACTATAAGGAGAACGAGCCGTTTCTAAAATACGAGATAACCAACATGCGATCTCTTAAGAAAGAATATGAAGGAGGAACTCTCACATATGACAAGATGTCCCGCGTTCTGATATACATAATGGATACGGTCGGAAGAATGGAACATTTTCTGATAGACGGCAGATTCTTAGTATATGATCCGGAATATATATTCACGGAGATAGACAGTGAGGAGATGAAGTTGTTATGTCTACCATACGAGGGAGAATTTGCATCGATGGGGTACAGACACCTGGCGGAATTTTTTCTTGAGAAGGCGGACTATCAGGATAACAGGGCAGTTAATCTGGCGTACAGTTTCTATAAGATGTCGAAGGAGGAGTTATTCTCCATAAGGAGCTTTAGAGAGAAGATATACGTTGGGGCGGAAGACGAAAAAGTAGTTGACATAACAAAAGAGAAAGAAGAAAGGATTTTTCAATATGAAGAACCGGAAGCGGGTCTTCCTGCGATCGAACCCGAAGAGTATGACAAAGAGTCCTCGGATGTGAAAGTTCGTCTGCTGGCGGTTGGAGTTGTCTTAATGGGAGTTATGCTGACAGTCGTAGTGTTGTTTTTCAAGAATATCATGTACTATCGGGTGATAGTGATGATGTTGGGATCGATCGGGGGCGTTCTTGCAGTTATGTTAACTGCGCAATGGCGAAAGTCCAGGCTTGAGGCCGAAGACCGTGATATTGAGAACAATATACTGATCAGCTCAGGGCGGGTCGATGATTACTGGGAAGATGATGAAAAGACAAGATTCTTCGATGTGAGATGTGAGAATGAGTTTTCGGTCTGCTGGAGAGCGGGAGGAAAGGATCGCCGGATAATAGTCAACAGGTTCCCTTTTGTGATTGGAGCGAAGCGGGATTCGGTGGACGGATGCATAGAGGATGAATCCGTGAGCAGGCGCCATGCCAGATTCCTGTACAAGGATAACTGCCTTAAGATATGCGACCTCGGATCGACTAACGGAACCCTTGTAAGAGGTGAAAGAATCATGCCCGGAGAGGAGATAGTTGTTGAGCGGAATGATGAAATTCAGTTTGGAAAAGTAACCGCAACTGTAGTATAATTAAACTATCATTTGATCAAGAGGAAGCGCACGTGAAGGTTAATATTTACTACGGTGGACGCGGACTTATGGACGATCCGACTCTGTATGTTATCGGTAAGATGCAGAAGGTTCTTGAAGAGCTGAATGTCAGGGTTGAGCGCTATATGCTCTGCGAATTGAAGAACTCCATAATAACACTTCCGCAGACACTTAAGGAAGTAGACGGTATTATCTTAGCGACTACAGTTGAGTGGTATGGAATCGGCGGATATATGCAGCAGTTTCTGGATGCATGCTGGTTGTACGGTGATAAGGAAAAGATCGCTAAGATATATATGTCCCCTGTAGTCATGTCAACCACATACGGAGAGAGAGAGGGTAAGCTCAATCTTTCGACCGCATGGGAGATCCTGGGAGGTCTTCCCTGCAGTGGAATATGCGGATATATAGCTGACGCGGCGGCGCTTGAGATGAATGATGAGTATACTATGTTGATCGAGAAGAAGGCCGAGAATATATATCGGACGATCAATCAGAAGATTGCCTGTTTTCCGGCCAGCAATCAGGCGGTTAAACAGATGGTATCAGTATCTCAGAATACCGATCTTACTCCGCAGGAATCAGAGAGATTATCCCAGTATGCGGCTGATGACTCTTATGTACAGCAGCAGAAGGAGGATATTCAGGAGCTGGTTGGTATGTTCAGGGGGATGATGAGCAAGGAATCCACCGACATTGATAACTATGTGGCGAGATTCAACAGTAAGTTCAAGGCGATCCCCGGCGTTAATGCTTCTTATAAGATTCTGGTTGATAAAAAGCCCTTTTCGATCATCATTAACGGACCTAATTGTAATGTGTCGGCAGGTTCCATAGATAAGCCTGATGTTGAGGTGACTCTTGGCAAGGATATTCTGGAAGCCATAATGTCCGGCAGGATGACTTTCCAAAGAGCTTTCATGAGTGGAGAGATGAAGATGAAAGGGGAGTTCAAGATACTTCGTTCGCTTGATGAAGTGTTCTTGTTCATGGAATAGAGGAGGATTGATTAAGAAGTTATGAGTGATGATAATTGCATTTTTTGTAAGCTTGCCAATGGAGATATTCCTACTAATGCGATCTATGAAGATGATAAGTATAAGGTGATACTTGATCTGTATCCCGCTACAAAGGGACATGCTCTTATATTACCGAAGGATCATTATAAGAATCTCTTTGAACTTCCGGAAGAGAATTGCCGTGAGGTATTGGTATTGGCTAAGAAGATGGCCTCACATATGAAAGAGAAGCTTGGCGCGGAAGGCTTTAATCTTCTTCAGAATAATGGGGAGATCGCAGGGCAGACAATTTTTCATTTCCATATGCATCTTATCCCGAGATATTCAGACGACGGTCAGGATATCACCCCTAAGCCACAGACAATGTCCGAGGAGGAGATCATCAAGATAAGAGAGATTTGCACTTACACAGACTAACGAGAGGAGGATTTATGTTCGAGGTTGGTGAATATGTAGTTTATGGGAACAAAGGCGTGTGTAAGATCAAGAGCGTAGGACCTATCAATATGCCGGGAATTTCTTCTGAGCGGTTATACTATACATTGACGCAGGTTTTTTTAAAGGGAAGTACAATATTTACACCGGTAGACAATATCGGAACACTTCGGAGAATACTGACAAAAGAGGAAGCAAAAGAACTGATTGAAGACATCAAGAATATTAAGCCCGAGTGGAACAGGGATGACAAGGCCAGAGAGAGATATTTCACGGAATCTCTTAAGATGGCTGATTCCAGAGAGCTTAGTAAGATGCTCATCAGTTTATATCATAGAAAAGAAGAGAGACTTGCCGACGGTAAGAAGGCAACGAGCACGGATGAAAGGTATTTTCATGCTGCGGAAGATATTCTTTTGGGGGAATTGAGTGTCGCTCTCGGTAAAGACAGAGATGAGATCAGAGATTACATCGGTCGAAGCATAGTATAATGGATTATATTTTGAACCGGATGACTGAAGAATCAGATTGGTTGTTGAGAGATGATCATATAAGTGCTTAAGAGTAGACTTTTTGTAAAAGGATGATTCATAAAAGAGGGATCATCCTTTTATGTTATGTAAACCAAGAAAGCAGCATAACACAACATGTAGTATTATTTGCATATAATCACCCTTTTTCTTGTCTTTTACGGGTTCCTATGCTAAACTTTATAGATAGTGGGTAAGTATATCAGTTTAGGAAGGTGATCACTTTGGACAAGGGTGAATATAAGATAAAGAGTGAAGAAATTAAGACTCTGATCAAGGAAAAAGAGTTCCAAAAAGCAGTGGAGATCGCGGACACCATTGACTGGACCAGAGTCAGAAGTGTTACCACTCTTTGCACTATAAGTGATCTGTATAAGATCAACAGAAGATATAACGAAGCAATGATCCTGTTGGAGCAGGCTTATTCCAAGCATCCCGCAGGTAAGCAGATAGTCTATTCACTCTGCGAGCTTTATATCAAGATGAACGATATAGTCAATGCAACCGAGTATTACAAGAAGTATATTCAGCTTGCACCGACTGATAATAATAAATTTATACTTTTATACAAGATTTATGAACTTCAGGACGTAAGCCTTGAGGAGAGGATTGAAGTACTGGAGGAATATAAGAAGCGTGATTATCGCGAAAAATGGGGATATGAGCTGGCATATCTGTACCATAGGATTGGACTCGCCACGAAATGTGTGGAAGAGTGTGATGAATTGATCGTGTGGTTCAGAGAAGGCAAGTACGTTAAGAAGGCGATGGAGCTTAAGATGCTTCATCAGCAGTTGACCCAGACACAGGAGATCCTGTACCAGTCAATGCTTCAGCCTCAGGAGCTTAAGGCATATACGGCACAGATAACACCTATCGAGTCACCTTCAGAGGAGAAGCCGTCAGATACAGACATGATCCAGGTCAAGACTATGGATCTTGGTAAATACAGCACGATCAATATCCAGCAGGCTCTTGCTGAGAGCATGAAGGATGTGATGGTGGAGGAGGATAATTTCGATGCTCTTCTTGCCGAGGATGATGACAAGGAAGAAACATCTGAAGTTAAGACTAATCCCCAGATGGCTGTTGCTAATGAGATACCGGATGAGAATGCCGTTCCCAGACCCGGTTCTATAACCGAATCAATAATGGCACCAATGCTCGATGATCTGTACGAGGTGAAGTCAGGAACTTATTCCGATCTTCAGGATGACAGGGGTACGGATGAAGGTGCTGATGAAGAAGAGATAACGGATAATACCGTATTCTACCCTGCATTTACAGATGAAGAGTTAAAGGCAGCAGCCGGTAATGTAGGCATTATAGAGAATTATTCACTTGACGATACCGGAGTTGACAACGGTCGGTATGCTTCAGGTGAGATCAATTTTGACAGAAATAATACTTCAAGTCTTGCAGGTTCCGATACAGCGGAACTTGAAGAAGTGATCTTGGATGAGCCCGAAGAGGTTGATGACAATACTGTATATCTGCCTTTTGTGGATACGGACGAGATTCCTCAGACGCCTGTCAGAGCAGCTACCATTCCCAACGAGGACGTGGAGCCGGACGGAAGAATGGCGGGAACTCCTTCAACATCTGAGATCTCAAGAGAGTACACAACTGAGAGAGAGCCTTATCAGGCGGATCGCTCTGCATCGGAAGAGGTTCAGGCTAATGTACGTGAAGTTATCATGCCGGATTCTTATGATACTGTGCGTACTCCCGTTCATACACAGCCTGTTGCTGAGACCCCGGATCTCTCGCACATCCCGGTTATTCCGGCTTCCGGAGATACAATAGTATATACTCCTCACGGCAGAACTCATTATTCAGAGCCGAATATCGATATGATGCATGCTTCCAAGGAAGAACTGATGGAACTCATCAATCAGAAGGTTGCGGAAGCTATTGAGAATGCCCTCAGAGGTAAGAGCCTTGTTGACCACGAGGTTGAGGTTCCTGTAAGATCCGAGAATCCTCCTCAGTCGATGAGAAGTGTTCTTAAGGAAGAATATGACGGTCAGATCGGCATGGTGCTTCCCGAGCAGGAGGTTGTCGAGAAGCAGATCACCGGCCAGATCAATATAGAAGAATTCCTCGAAGATTGGGAGAACAGTAAGCGTCAGAGTCAGGAGCGTAATCAGGAAGCCATCAAGCAGAGAGTGCTTGAGCAGACCGGAACACTTTTCACTGATTTTGATCTTAAAGCCAAGGACGGAATGCTTGAGCGTCTTGAGCAGGAAGCGGCCAATCCTGTTGTCGAGGATGATGATGACGAGAAATTCAATGAATTTATCAATGAGATCCTTGCTAAGGAAGAAGGTTCCGATAAGCCGGTAAGCCCTGTTTCTCCTGTAAAAACAGCATCGACTGGGGTTTCGGAAGTCCTTTCGGCTACAGCAGGTGTTGCAACATCCGGAAGTGCTGAAATGTCTGTTGAAGGAGAGTCGATCTCCAAAGAAAAGGCAATAGCTGAGGCAATATCCGAAGATAATGAAGTTACGGAAGCTCCCGCTGAAGAAGATGTAACAACAGCGGCAGTATCCGAAGATAATGAAGTTACGGAAGCTCCGGCCGAAGAAGGCATAACAACAGAGGCAGCATCCGAAGATAATGAAGTTACGGAAGCTCCCGCTGAAGAAGATGTAACAACAGAGGCAGCATCTGGGGATAATGAAGCTACGGAAGCTCCGGCTGAAGAAGATGTAACAACAGAGATAATATCTGAGGACAGAGAAGCCGAAGCGATATATTCTCAAGAGTCAGTTAATTCCGAAGAGTCAGTAAGTTCGGACAATAATAAAGAGATTGAGGCTGACTCAGATGCCGGATCGGATGAATCTGCAGCGACAGCTGATGGAATATCCGAAGGTGCTGAAACATCAGTCGAAGAAGGTGTAACCTCAAATCCGGAGACAGCTTCGGAAGATGATAATGATACAACACCTGAGGAATTGTCTAAGACTTCTCAGATCGTATACAGTATTCCGGTTAATCCCGAGATCCCTTCCATTGACGAGTTGGAAAGCGAGATCGCAGCAAATGCGGCAATGGCTGAGACTCAGGAAGGTACAGAAGATTCACCTTCAGCGTCAGCGGATGATACATCCCTTGCAGGCGATACCGAGATTACAGGTGAAGCGGCACAGGCCGGAGATGGCGGTGTTTCGGATGATAGCGCCAAGAAAGCTGAAGAATCTGACACTTCCAACAATTCGGAAGCCGGTTCGGATTCGGAATCAGAAGATGAGAGTAAACTGATGCACAGTCTCTCGGATGAAGAGATAAGTCTGTTCACACCGTTTGTTCAGACCAAGAATGCCAAGCTTGAGCTTGTGCGTCAGCTTGATAATATAAGCCTTGCATCATATACGGGTAATGCATTTGTCAGTGGCGAATCTTTTGACGAATCGATTGACCTTGCAAAGAACGTAATGAGATATGCTCAGGGTGCAGACAGCAACTTCAGCGGTAAGATCGCCAAAGTATCCGGCGTTTCGCTGAATGATAAGCCTATCGATATGATGCTTGAGAAACTGTCTAACGGCGGTCTTATTGTAGAGCGCGCAAGCGGAATGGATGAGAACACCGTCAACAACATGCTCAAAGTCCTGAATCAGGGCAAGATCGGCATAATGGTCATCTTGCAGGATAATGCAAGAGCTATACAGAAGATCAAGAGTCAGTATGATGGTATAGATAAGATCTTCAATGTGCATATTCAGGTTGAAGAATTGAGTGATGATGCTCTTGTGGCATATGGAAGGAAGTATGCTGAGAGAAAAGAATATGCGATTGACGAGATGGGTGTACTTGCACTTCATACAAGGATCGCAGCATTACAGACGAGCGATCATGTAGCTACCGTTGCAGATGTTCGTGAGATAGTGGACGAGGCAATAAAGCGTGCCACGAAGAAGAGTGTGCGGCATTTTTCCGATATCCTGTTGGGAAATCGTTATAACGAAGAAGATATGATAATCCTTAAGGAGAAGGATTTTGATATTTATTAATCGTAGGAGGTAAATGCTTTGGCAACTGCAAAAAAGAAGGTTGGGTCGGTTTTTATATCTGAGGCGGATCAATATTTGTTTGCACAGGGCACCCATTATGATATCTATAAGAAGTTAGGTGCACACATCTCTGAGGAAAACGGAAAAAAAGGCGTTTTCTTTGGTGTATGGGCTCCTAATGCACGGGAAGTGTATGTCGTAGGTACTTTCAATGACTGGAATGAGAGTTCGCACAAGCTTGAGAGACTTGGATCGGGTGGCATATATGCCGCTTTCTTCGAGGGAATAGAAGCCGGAGAATTGTACAAATATCTTATTGTTACTCCGGAGGGAAAGAAGCTCTATAAGGCTGATCCTTTTGCAAATGAGGCTGAAGTTCGTCCGGGCACAGCGTCAAGGATCGCTGACCTCAGTAATATCAAGTGGACTGATTCCACATGGATGAAGAATCGTGAAGAGAATGATATCCATAAACTGCCTATGGCAGTCTATGAGTGTCATATAGGATCCTGGATGAAGCATCCGGACGGAACAGAGGACGGATTCTATACATACAGGGAATTTGCCGACAGGCTTGTAGAGTACCTTCACGAGATGAAATATACTCACGTTGAGTTGATGGGAATTGCAGAATATCCTTTTGACGGTTCGTGGGGTTATCAGGTTACGGGATATTATGCGCCTACCTCGAGATACGGTTCGCCGGAGGATTTTGCATATCTTGTTAATCTGTTGCATAAGAATAATGTGGGTATCATACTTGATTGGGTACCGGCTCATTTCCCGAGAGATGCGCACGGTCTGTCTGAGTTTGACGGAACCTGTCTTTTCGAGCATCCCGACAAGAGAAGGGGCGAGCATCCTGACTGGGGTACCAAGATATTTAATTATGGAAAAACTGAGGTAAGTAATTTCCTGATAGCCAATGCTCTGTTCTGGATCAGGGAGTTCCATATAGACGGTCTGAGAGTGGATGCAGTGGCATCAATGCTGTATCTTGATTACGGACGTAAGTCGGGAGAATGGCTTCCCAATAAATACGGCGGTAATGAGAATCTTGATGCGATCGAGTTCTTCAAGCACCTTAATTCCATTATTCATGGCGGTTACAAGGGTGTGATGACTATTGCAGAAGAGTCAACCGCATGGCCTAAGATCACGGCATCGGTTGAGGATGACGGTCTCGGCTTTGATTTCAAGTGGAATATGGGCTGGATGCATGATTTCTGCGAATACATGAAGCTCGATCCGTATTTCCGTAAGAATAATCATCATGCGCTTACATTTGCCATGAGTTATAACAGTTCCGAGAATTATATCCTGCCTCTGTCACATGATGAGGTAGTTCATCTTAAGTGTTCGATGGTCAATAAGATGCCCGGATATCATGTTGATAAATATGCCAATCTGAGAGTGGGCTACACTTATATGTTTGGTCATGCCGGCAAGAAGCTCCTCTTTATGGGTCAGGACTTCGGACAGGAGAGAGAGTGGAGTGAGGCAAGAGAGCTTGACTGGTATCTTCTGAGTGAACCACTTAATAAGGGAATGCATGATTATGTTAAGTCTCTGTTGAATATATATAATTCATACAAGTGTATGCATGAGATTGACAACGATTGGGGCGGATTTGAGTGGGTTAATTGCGATGATGCTGACAGAAGTACTTACAGCTTCATTCGTAAGTCTGCTTCCGATAAGAAGAAGCTTCTCTTTGTGCTTAATATGACACCTATCAAGAGAGAGAATTATACGGTCGGTGTGCCCGAAGGTAAGAAGGCAAGACTTCTTCTTAACAGTGATGAGCGTCAGTTCGGCGGTAACGGTAACGAGATACCTAAGACACTTACACCGAAGCAGAGTCCTTGTGATAACAGGGAGTATATGCTGACCTTTGATCTGGCACCATTCAGTGCGGTTGTTTTTGAGATATAGTAAAATAGGGTCAACTGAATGTTTGACTCTCTTATTTTACTACAATAGTAAGATGATCATCGGCGTAGCCTTGTAGGAGGTTACGCCGATTTAATGTTAAGACAACGAGCCAAGTATGCAACATCGTGCTTGCACGGAATGTTGCATATTTGGCGACTGTAGGACACCGAAAAGCGAAGCTTTGAGGTGGACAACAGCGTTGTCATCGAGTAGGGGGGAGAAGCCCCCTACTCGATTGCGACAACGAGCCGGATATTGAATATTATGTTTGCACGGAATGTTGCATATTTGGCGACTGTAGTATGGGGATATTAAAGGGCGAGAGGAGTTAGGGAATGGACATATACACAGCATATAAGTGTAAGAATTGCGGTGCATCATTTCGCTTTCATGAGACAAAGCAGTGTCTGTATTGTGATCATTGTGATGAGTCGTTGGATATTAAAGATATTCCGTTTGATGCTGCGAAGAATTCAGTAGATAATTATTTAACATGGAAAAGATTTGTTGACAGACAGAAACATCCTGATAGTTGCAATGAGAATGAATATCACATGGAAGAGGATATGGTTATGTATAGCTGTTCTTCATGTGGTGGCCAGTTTATGACTATTGGAACAACTGTTTCCACAAGATGTCCATATTGTAATCAGCCTGTAGTACTTAAAGATCGTATTGCACAGGAGGAACTTCCTTCTCGTATTATTCCGTTTAAGCTGACAAAAGACCAGGCATATAAGAAATTGAAAAAGAGTTTTAAACACAGTGCCTATATTCCTCAAGAGATTAAGCATTTTACAATCGATCATATGCAGGGCGTATATCTTCCATTTTTCCATTATCTGGCGGATTGGGATATGGATAATGCTTACCTTGGGACTAAGCCGTCAAAAGTGATCCCTGGTAAAGATGTGGCTTATCGTGAGCATTGGCGAAAGAGGATCAAATTCAATAAACTGTTTATATATGCGGCATCTAAGCTTGATTGGAGCAATGTTCATCAATTACCGCCATTCGATCTGGATGAAATACGTCCTTTTCATCCGGCATATCTTGCGGGTTATGTGGCAGATGTCAAGACAACGGGAATAGATCAAATGGCCTATGAAGCCAGACTAACGGCTTTATGGACTTTTATGCGGTTTATGGATCTCTTACCGGAAATTGAGATGAAAGATCCCGTATTGGAATCTTCGGTTAATGTGGTAAAAGATGAGCGACTGTCGTATATTCTTGTGCCTGCATGGATCATAAGTTTTAAATATCAGGGTAAGATGTATCCTATGATGGTTAATGGTCAAACAGGTAAGGTTGTAGGAACTCTTCCATGGAATAAGAGAAAGGCCCGGGCGTGGTTCTGGACGTTGGGGATTATTTTGACCGCTTTATTGTCTTTTCTGACCGGAGGGTTATATTACCTGACTGATAAACTGTGTATGGTACAAAATGTGAAATCTATGTATAGTTTTGTAGGCTTATTTGAAGTGCTTTCAATAAGTTGCGGTTTTGTTTTCGCAATACTTGCTCTTGGAAATGTCAGGGAACTTCGATTTTACGAAAGACTTACACAAAATGAAAATGTGGAAGAGTATGTTAAGGAGAGGGAGTTCAAATGATCAATGTCGTATCTGTTTTGTTATGTATACCTGCAATAGCTGTCGCCTTTTTCTTTTCATGCTGGATTGTAACCCGGAAGATATTAAAATCCAATAGAAAAAGCCAAATACTTGAGCTGGCTGATGTAACGGAAGCACAATTCACTTATAAGGAGAATTGGAATGAGGAGTTAAGATATTCCGAATACTCAGAATGCCGCTCAGTAGCATTAAATAATCTGAAACTTGGGCTTGATAATCCCGGAATCACTTCAGATTATTATCTAAACGATGTGTAATAAATGTCATTTTCAGTGATTTAATTGCAGTTTACTCCTATTTATGTAAAGTTTACTCCCTAAATGATTAGTGTCACTTAAAGTATGATATAATATACGGTGTCAGAGGGTGATAAACTTTGCAGTAGAGTTTATCATATTATTAAAGGGAGAGGTGATCATAGTGGCAAAAAAATATTACTGCCGGTAGGAATAATACTTGTAATAGCAATAGTATTATTAGTAATTAAGTTTATTGCTGCAAGAGAGTCAACGTCAGCAACGGCTGATGGTATGAAATTGGAAAATGTATTAGGGGATGATCCAAGCGGCGTAATATTGTATGGTTTTGATGAGCAGAAATATGATATTACTGATGAACAGGACATAGATACCCTTATAGATACATTAAGAAGTGCAACGTATACAGAAATAGATCAGCAAGATTATAAGGTTGGCTTTTACTTAATGGATATTATCTATGGAAGTGAAACAGTATCGCTGGGTATCGGAGAAGATTGCGTCTCATATGAAGGTGTTCAATATGAAACAGAACAAAACTCATTGGATGAGATTAATAATATAATTGCTAAGTATCTGGGAGAAGATAATTAGATCCGATAAGCCTCCGGGGATATAAAAAAAGGTATACTTTCTAGGGGTTCATTTTTACATTGAAAATGCTGAAATATAGAGTGAGCACATTGTGCGTTCACTCTATGTTCGTGTAAAGGTGAAGAAGTAATATCTTAAGAGGAAAAGCAATGAAAATCGCATCTGAGAATCAAACAAATCACGCAATCAGGGAATACGCCAATATAGATGAATGATCTGAAATGCCATAATAGAAGCTATTATATGAGAATAAGGATAGAAGGATATGAAATTGATAAGTATTTTGATTCCAACAATAATATATGTAGTCAGTTCCTGGGTCATTTCCCGCGTTGAGAAAAAACACTATAAAACACATCAGGATAAGCAGATAGAAAAGTATTTCTCGTTTTTGAATGAAGAATACGGCCTTGCGGTGACCGGTTTTCATAATGGAGGATCACTTGCCCATACAAAATGGGAAAATGATAATGTTATTATATTGGTAAGTTTTGAATATCTGGACAAACCACCGTTGACCATCAATGTCGCGGATAAGAAAGAAATAAAGACAAACCCCAGCTATAAAAGATATGCAGATGAGTCATGGTATGCATCCGGTAAGAGCGAAGATAATTACAGACTCGCATCAGAATGGCTTAAAAAGGCAATTGACGAAAAAATCATACAATTAGAATAAATAATCCGTGAAACATGCCTGAATGGGGTTCATTTTTTCACGGAACACGCCGAAATATAGAGTGAGCACATTGTGTGTTTGCTCTATATTTGTTTAGACAACGAGCCAAGTATGCAACATAGTGCTTGCACGGAATGTTGCATATTTGGCGACTGTAGGACACCGAAAAGCGAATGCTTTGAGGTGGACAACAGCGTTGTCATCGAGTAGAGGGGTAAGTCACCCTACTCGATTGTTAAAGGGGAAGGAGCAGGCATATTAAGAGGGAAAAAAATGAAAATTGCATCTGAGAATCAAACAAATCACGCAATCAGGGAATACGCCAATATAATGGAGAACGTTCTGATGACTTCCATACCTGTGAGGTCAACAGACGATGATCCTATGCCTGCCTACAGACTCGGAAGCAGAATAATTGATAATGCCGCTTATTCCGATCACGGTAAGGCAAATGAAGATGTGAAGGATCAGTTATTCGATATGGATACTCAGGCTAAGAAGAATATGATGATAGTCATGTCTAATACCATGTCTATGGAAGATTATCAGGGAGCTCTGGAAGAGGGCTTTGATCTTGCCGATATCGATCAGGAACAGGCTGTTACCATTATCGATCATATTAAGACTGTTATGGCAGAATCCGGCAGGGTAGTTGCCGGATATAATGATGATATAAGTGCCGAGAAACTGGAAGCCATAACGGGAAGTGTAGTCAGATCCAATGATCTTAGGTCAAGACTGGAAGAAGCCGATCTTCCGGTCAGTAATGAGATACCCAAGAAGATCAATGAAGCAAGGGAGTTGCTTAAGGACGTTGACAGTCTGTCGGAAGCAAGCATCAAATATCTGGTGGATAACGATCTGCCGGTGACTATCGGCAATGTATATATGGCTAAGTACAGTGGAGCCGGAGATCCCAACAGACAGGCGAAGGGCTACTTCAGTGAAGACTTCGGCGGATACATGTCCAAGAAGGCTGACCGTATAGTATGGACGGAGATCGAACCACAGATCGAGGCTAGTGTGGAGCAGATGAGTCTGGGGGATATATCCCATGATGAGGCCATGGATAATGCAAAATGGCTTCTCGAGAAGGGATTGCCTGTAACAGAGAGCAGGATCATCGCTCTGAGCACGATCAATAATCTTAAGTTACCCATAGATGATGAGAGAATAAGAGATATATGCATACGCGCCATAGGTGAAGGCAAGCAGGTGAGTGACGCCAACCTTGCCGACAATTACTCCACGCCCTACGTAAGGGCCAAGGAGTTCATGGCCAATGTCGAAGAGATAGAAGATAAGGATCTTGAGCTATGTCTTGAAGAAGATAAGAAGCTGAACATCAGGAATCTTAAGCTCATTCACGACGAGAGAGTTGAGAAGGAGCAGAAGGAGGCTCAGGAGAGAGCAGCTTTAGAGGCTAAAAAGGCCGAAGAAGACAAGTCTAACAGATATATATACAGCCGTCCCGGAAGTGATTTCTACAATCTGGTCATGAACGGTGCGGAACCCGAGCCGGAAGTTACGGAAGAGAGTATTGAGCTGATACATGCGAGACGCAATCTTGAGGAGATAAGACTTAAGATGACCCTTGAGGTTAACATACGTCTTATCAGACAGGGTAAGCAGATCGATACCGTACCGATCTCCGAGCTTGTAGATATATATGAAGAACGGGAAAAAAGACTGCGAGATGTTTTTCTTGGCAAGCTTGCAACGGAAGAAGAAGCAGAGACCAAATCAAACCTCTTCATGAGAACCGCCCGCATACTTAAGGAAATTCCTTCAATGCCGGTATCAGTACTCGGCCGACTTGAGATGTCCGATAAGCCTTACGGACTTATGGATATCCATACCGGAGGCGCGGGATTAAAAGCAGAATATGAGCAGGCCGGAAGTGCATATGAGAGCATTATGACCTCGCCCAGGAAGGATCTCGGCGACAGTATCAATAAGGCTTTCAGAAATATCGATGAGATACTTAAGGATATAGGCTTTGAGAACAGTCCGGAGAATAACAGAGCAGTCAGAATACTCGGTTATAACGGAATGGCCGTCACCAAAGAGGCCGTTGTTAAGATAAAAGCAGCCGACCGTAAGGTTACGGAAGCCATTAAGGCTCTCACCCCCTCGCGAACCATCGATCTGATAAGAAAGGGTATCGACCCTCTTGATGCGGATATAGACGAACTGACCGAAGCGATCAAGGAAATTGAATCTGATCCCGTCAAAGATGCCGAGAAGTATTCAAGATTCTTATATAAGCTTGAGCAGAGCGGTAATATCACTGAAAAAGAGAAGGAATCTTACATTGGTATCTACAGGATGCTCAATACCCTTGAGAAGAATGATCATGCCGCAGTAGGTGCGCTTCTTGACAGCGGAGCTAAGATAACCTTCGGTAATCTGGTCAAAGCTGTACGCTCGGCGCGCAAGGATATCGATGTCAAAGTTGATGATTCCTTCGGTTTCCTCCAGGGCATAGTCCGCGAGGGCAAGTCCATAACGGAGCAGATCGAGAGCGCGATCGCCGAGAAGATAGGCAAGGAGAGATACCAGCGCTTTGACGAGAGGTATACTTCCAATATGCTCGAGGAATACAGGCATGTCTGCCAGAATGTCTCTGAGGAAACGATCGCCCAGCTCGATGACAATATGCTGAAGGTATCGATCAATAATATAGAAGCCTTTGAGGGTTTTACTTTTAGTCAGAATAGTTTTTACAATAACATCAATAAATACGCCCGCAAGATAGATAATATGCGAAAAAATGGGTACTCTGCGTCTGCGGAAGCCGATCTTATCGACAAGATCGAGCGATTCGGTAACAGCTTTGATACTAAGGAGACGACAGAGACGGCCTTCGACGATCTTGCAGGTTCCATTGAGAAGATCCTGGCCAATATGTCCAATGACGCTGCCGAATCCGTACTTGATTACAAGAACATCTCGCTTATGTTCAAACAGCTGTCGATGGTGAGGAACCTTGCCAATGAAGAGAATTATCATGTTCCGCTGATCATCAGGGGCAAGATAACAGACGTCAATGTGCGTCTTGTCCATGGCAATGAGCAGGGCGTTGTGGCAGTCTCAGTCCGGAGCGAGAGATACGGTCAGATAAGAGGCGAATGCCGCATGATAGGAGATGAGTTACGAATCAATTTTACGATAATAGAGAAGGATTGGCCGGAGCATTTCTCGTACATTGAGACCAACTTCCGCGAGGAACTGGGGAAACTGGGTTACGATCAGGCCAAGATTCACTATATTGTAGGAAATCCGAAGTATAAAGGTAAATTTGCCGAGGAAAAAGCCGATAATAATAATGAAGGTGTTGCAACAGAGAAGTTGTACCATATAGCCAAAGCCTTTATAGCGGCTGTTTCAAATAGAAAATAATCGGAGGATCGCCTATGAGCATGAAGATCAATTACAATGTGTCAGCCATGATAGCTAACAATTCGCTGAAACTTAACGATAACAGGCTGACCAAATCTCTTGAGAGACTTTCGTCAGGTTACAAGATCAACAGCGCCAAGGATAATGCAGCAGGTCTTGCCATCTCAAGAAGAATGAATGCTCAGCTTAAGGGATTGAAGGCAGCGTCACAGGATGCCAAGGATGGCGTTTCGGTCGTTGAGATCGCAGACGGAGCCTTGGCTGAAATACATGATATTCTCCAGCGTATGAATGAGCTGGCTGTTAAGAGTTCCAACGGAACGCTTGCGGAAGAAGACAGAGCGTTCATCGAAGAAGAGATTCAGGCGCTTGCAGAAGAGATCGACAGGATCGGTGAGACAACAGAGTATAACGGACAGAAGCTCTTCACGGGCGAGTTCGATCTCAAGGGCTACACCAACAACATAGACATCAAGGTGGACAGTTATTCCGATTCCATTCAGGCAGGTGAATATGACCTGCAGCTGAGTGCCCTTACTTTTGACAAGGACGGTAACCTTGCATCAGTTAACGGAATGGCGGACAAGTCCATCGCAGTTACCAGATATGACGGAATATCGACCAATTATCAGGTAAAAGGCGATACTTATCACCTCACTTTCTCAGGTCCCGACGGTGATGAGTTCAAGCTCGATACCTATGGACTTATGAAGAATAAGATGACATCCATGACCGATGCCGACGGCAATGTGCTGTACAACTATGCGGCAGCAGGTGCGGATGCAGCGGTTAGGCTTAATCTTACAGGCTACGGCCCGATGACTTTCCAGATCGGTGCCAATGAGAATCAGACTATAGATATCAGGATCAGCAAGGTCTCTTTGGAGTCACTTGGATTCAAGAATCAGGATACGGACGAGATCAAGGATATGAAGCTGACGCTTGCTACAGCGGATGATGCCAACAATGCCATCAGCCTTATCAGCAGTGCGATCACTCAGATTTCGGCACTCCGAAGCAGAATGGGTGCTTACGAGAACAGACTTGAGCACACCCAGACCAATCTTGATACAAGCGACGAGAACATGACCTCGGCTTATTCAAGAATAATGGATACGGATATGGCGGATGAGATGACTCAGTACTCTAACCTGCAGGTCATCTCGCAGGCAGCCACGAGCATCCTTGCGCAGGCCAATCAGAGACCTTCTCAGATGCTGCAGCTGCTTCAGTAGCTGAAGTTTACATTGATCTTGAGGGTTCTGTATGGATAATGAAAAAAAGCGAGACTTTCAGTTAAGAATAACCAATGCCAATAACGTCGAGCTCATAATAATCTTATATGAGATCGCGGTGGAATATCTTGAATGTGCCAGGGCTTCATATGAGGCAGGAGACAGATCGGAGTTCAAGCGCAATACGGAGAGTGCGCGTAATTGCATCGAAGAGATGGTTAACAGTCTGGACTTCGGATACGAGATCACGCCTGCTCTTCATAAACTGTATCTCTTTATGAAGAAGGAGATCAGGGATGCAGTCTGTGATAATGATATTGCGCCGATCGATGATGTTATCGGAAGGCTTAAGACGCTCAAGAGTGCCTATGAGCAGATAAAAGACGAAGATACGAGTGATCCCGTGATGAAGCATATTCAGACTATCATAACGGGTATGACCTATGGCAAAAATAAAATATTAAATGATATAACTCAGGATTGCAGTAATCGGGGTTTTAGGGTATAATACCTTAGGAGTTCGGAAAGGTAATTATCGACAACAGTTATTCTGTTGTCAGGCGGGGCGTGGCTCAGCTTGGTAGAGCGCCACGTTCGGGACGTGGAGGTCGCGTGTTCGAATCACGTCGCCCCGATTTTTAGCTGATCGAATGTAACGGTGTCGATGACACTGATAAGGGGAAGAGACCATGAGGTTGAGTTCCTCTACGTTGAGGCAGGTGGAACCACCTGCCTTTACTTATGTAATAGGAGATTTCATGGGTATCGAAGGGGTTATTGTAAGAGGAGAAGGTATGGATCTTACCGGTATAGTAAGTCTTCAAAAGGACTATTTCTCTGAGCGGGAGATGGTCAGTATAGGTTTTCGTAAGAACAGTCTGGAGAAACTGCTTGAGGCTCTGGATGATTTTGAGAGTGCGATCTTCGAAGTGGAGAAAGCGGATCTTAATAAGTCCGAAGCGGAAGTGAGGCTTACCGAGCTTGATCTTATCAGGCAGTCGATACATTATGCCCTTAAGCATATCGACGGATGGGCAAGAATGAAGAGAGTTCCTTCTTCGTGGAAGATTATGCCGGCAAGGAGCTACATTATCAAAGAAGGTTACGGCTCGGTTCTTATCATGGCTTCGTGGAACTGCCCCCTGTATCTGTCGCTCATTCCCCTGATCGGAGCGATCGCGGCCGGAAACTGTGCTGTCATAAGGACTTCGGGACGCGCTCCCGCAACGGGACGTGTGCTTAAGGATATGATTAACGGTATCTTTGACAAAAAATACGTCTATGTGATCGAAGAGAACCTTCCGTATTCTGAGGTGCTCGAGCAGGACTATGACTTCATATTTTTCTCGGGAGGAGAGAGAGTCGGCAAGTCGGTCATGAAGACCGCGGCCGAGAGGCTTATACCAGTGAGTCTCCAGCTGGGTGGCAAGAATCCCTGCATCATAGACAGTCATGTTGATATAGAAATGGCGGCACGCAAGATCGCGTGGGGCAAGATATTAAATGCGGGACAGACTGCACTGGCTCCCGATTACATACTGATACCGCCTGAGATCAAGAAGGAGTTCATCGATGCACTTGTGGCTTCTTTCCGGAAGCTGCTGGGTGATTCGTACGGTAATAATAATTATTCGAAGATAATCAATCTTCATCATTATATGCAGCTAAGGACATTGATAGAAAAATGCGATGACTGCATTGGTGGCATATATAATGACAGTATATTAAGGATTGAGCCGGCTATCTTCCCGAATTGTACATGGAACGACAGCATAATGCGTGAGGAGATCTACGGTCCCATCCTTCCGGTCATCGAATATACGGATGCGGCAGAGATGCTTAGGGAGCTTAAGCGCAGGCCGAAGCCCGTGGCGTGTTATATTTTTTCGGAAGAAGAAGATTTTGTACGGACGATGCTTAGAGAGGTAAGCTTCGGAAGCGGGTGCATCAATGATGTGATCATACAGAAGGCGGCGGTCAACCTTCCGCTCGGAGGAGTCGGACGAAGCGGAATGGGCAATTATAACGGCAAGGCCGGTTTTGACCTGTTCACGCATGAGAAGTCTGTTGTGGGCAGACGAAACAGCTTCGATCACAGATCAAGATATAAGCCGTTTATGTAATAAGCAAGGCAAAAAGATCCTAATTATCTGAAAAGAGAGAATACTATGAATATTTATCTTGTTAGACATGGTGAGACCGATTGGAACAAAGAGCATAAGCTTCAGGGGCAGGCTGATATCCCTCTTAATGACAGGGGGCGCGAGATGGCAGAGAAGACAGCCGAGGGTCTTAAGGGAATAGATTTTGATTATGCTTTTTCGTCACCTCTTGAAAGGGCGGTTGAGACAGCGCGCATCATCATCGGCGACAGGGATGTTGAGATCAAGACAGATCCAAGAATGAAGGAGATCAATTTCGGAGCTTCCGAGGGCTGTGGTCTGGACGATGTTAAGGATCATCCCGAGAATCCGATATATCAGTTTGAGTTCGATACGGAGCATTATGTTCCGTCTGAGGGTGGCGAGACCTTCGATGAAGTATACCAGCGTTCCAATGAGTTTTTCATGGAGGAAGTGCTTTCGCTTGAAGGTAAGTATGCCAACGTGCTCATCTTAGGGCATGGTTGTACCAATAGAACCATCCTTAATTCGATAATGGAAGTGCCGCTCCGCGATTTCTGGCATGCCAAGATGCATAATTGCAATGTAAGTATAATAAATGTAAGCGGCGGAGTTGCTACAGTAACGGCGGAGACTCTGTCTTTCTGTAAGTGATAATGGGGATCTGTATGTCGGAATCGTTCCTATTCTTATTCTGAAGAATGTTAATAGATCGGTATGCGCAGACTGTACAAAGTGAAATTAAAGATATGATATCTATAAATAAAGATAAAAAACGATCATCTCAGGATGATCGTTTTTATATGTAATAGGAAAGTGCTTCCTATTACATATAAAACGCTCCGCTAAGGATGCGCACTCGCGCGAAAAGTAGACGATGCTAAAGCATCCGCGCTCGGCGCAAGAATGTCGCAAGCGACATTCTATTTTGAAAAAGGTCTTATATATTCATTCCTTTAATGAATAAGGAAACTGAGATCTAAAAAAACCCCCCAAATGTTAAAAACACCGACCCCATGGCTCAAAGTCCACAAAATCAGTGCTCTATGCGCCTTCAGGGGCTCGAACCCTGGACACCCTGATTAAGAGTCAGGTGCTCTACCAACTGAGCTAAAGGCGCTTGCTTATCTATCGGCGTTCTCACAACGCAAGATTGATTATATTATATGATCTTTATAAATGCAACACTTTTTTTAAAAAAATTAAAATTATTTTTTTAGGCTCGTAAATGATTTATAAATATGGCGATTTAGGGTATATTAAGAATAATGATTCTTGAACTTTCAAATGGAGGATCTGTATATGAAAGGATTAGCGATTTTTGAAACTCATGCTCATTATGATGACAAGAGCTATGATGTGGACAGGGACGAAGTATTAAGGGAAGTATTTGATAAAGGGGTCGACAGGATAATCAATGTGTCTTCCGACCTGCGTAGTATGGAGAATACACTGGAGCTTGCAAGGAATTATGATCAGATCTATGCGGCTATCGGTATTCATCCGGATGAGGTGTACGAGCTTAATGAGAATAATTTCCAGAAGGTTCGTGAGCTTTCACTCAAGGATAAGGTTGTTGCTATAGGTGAGATCGGTCTTGATTACCACAGGGACGATCACAACAAGGATACTCAGCGTCACTGGTTCGAGCGCCAGATGCAGTTGGCGTCCGCACTCGGCAAGCCCGTGATCATTCATTCGCGGGATGCCTGTGAGGATACACTTGATGTGCTTAGGGAATTTGCCCATCAGGGTGTCAGAGGCGTTATGCACTGCTATTCTTATTCCGTTGAGACTGCAAGGGAATTGCTGAAGATGGGCTATTACATCGGTATCGGCGGTGTCGTGACCTTCAAGAACTCGCGTAAGCTCATCGAAGTTGTGGATGAAGTGCCGCTTGAGCGCATACTCCTTGAGACAGATTGCCCTTATATGGCACCCACTCCTTACAGGGGAACACGCAATTACTCCGGCCATTTGCCTCTTATCGCTGAAAAAATAGCGGCGATTAAGGATGTGCAGTACCAGAAGGTTCTTGAGAAGACTTATAAGAACGCCAAGGATCTATTTTTATCGAAATAAGCTCAAGATACAGAACAGGGAGACAGTTAACAGTGGCTGATTTGGGTATACCTGCCAATACCATTGCGGTATTGCAGAAGTATGATTTTAACTTTCAGAAGAAATTCGGGCAGAATTTCCTTATTGATACAAGGGTGCTCGAACATATAATAGAAGAATCTCATGTGACTAAGGATGACTGCGTTCTTGAGATCGGACCCGGAATAGGCACGATGACCCAGTATCTGGCAGAGAGCGCAGGTATGGTGGTGGCTGTAGAGATCGATAAGAATCTGATCCCTATTCTGGAGGACACCCTGTCTGAATACAATAATGTCAAGATCATAAACGGAGACATTCTTAAGACAGATGTCAGGGCGATATGCGATGAGTATAACGGAGGCCGCCCCATCAAGGTGGTGGCGAATCTTCCATATTATATAACTACTCCCATAATAATGGGACTCTTCGAGAGTAAGGTTCCGTTAGACAGTATCACCATCATGGTGCAGAAGGAAGTGGCAGAGAGGATGGAGTGCGGTCCCGGAACCAAGGACTACGGTGCTCTTTCGCTTGCGGTTCAGTTCTATGCCAGACCTGAGATAGTCGCCAACGTTCCGCCTAACTGCTTCTTGCCAAGACCCGGTGTCGGCTCGGCCGTTATCAGGCTGGACAGATTCAGTGAACCTCCGGTCAGGGTGGATGATGAGAAGCTTATGTTCAATATGATCAGGGCTGCTTTTAATCAGAGGCGCAAGACGCTTGCCAATGGTCTGGGGAACAGCGGTATTCAGGGCATAACAAGGGAACTTGTGCAGAAGGTACTGGAAGAGATGGGGCTGAATCCGCTTCTCAGAGGCGAAGCCATGGACCTTGAGACCTGGGCGGAATTCACTAATAAGGTTATCGTAAAGCTCGCGTAATGTTATTGTTCACAGATGTTTTGTTTAGACAACGAGCCAAGTATGTAACATTTATTACACCATATGGACAATATATTCATAAGAGACGCCTATGTGAACGTCGGCACTTAACGAGCCGCAGGCGAGTTTAGTGTCCGCTACGTTCACATCGGAGCGAAAGCGTCGTTTCGGTGAATATATTGTCCATATGGGTAGGTATTAAAAACCGTTATTATAATATGATGAAGGAAGAGGGTCGCAAGACCGGGAATATATGAGATTAACAAGATCAGATATTAGGAAGATGGAAGAGGAGATAGAATATCGCAAGCTCACTCTCAGACCCAAACTTCTCGAAGAAGTGAAGGAGACAAGAGCTCATGGTGACTTAAGCGAGAACTTCGAATATCACGCTGCCAAAAGAGCCAAGAATCAGAATGAGAGCAGGATAAGATATCTCGACAGAGTGGTAAGGACTGCGGAGATCATCGATGACAGCAGTCGCGACGATGAAGTCGGTATGAATAACCGCGTAAAGGTTCTCTTTGAAGATGATAATGAGGAAGAAGAATATAAGATCGTGACCACTATAAGAGGGGATTCCCTTCATAATCTGATCTCGATAGAGTCCCCGCTCGGCAAGGCTCTGATGGGTCATAAGGTCGGGGATCGGGTGGAAGTACTAATGGAAAACGGTTCATCATATTACGTTAAGGTCATGGAGATCACCAACAGCAATGATGATTCCGGCGACAGGATCAGGAGTTATTGACAGACGGATATGAAGAGGATCGTTATCGGAATACTTGCGCATGTTGACGCGGGTAAGACTACACTGTCCGAGGCTCTGCTCTATAAGAGCGGTTTTCTTAAGGCGCAGGGTCGGGTAGACAATAAAGATGCATTTCTGGATGATAATGAAATGGAACGTGCCAGAGGGATCACTATTTTCTCCAAGCAGGCGATACTTACCTGCCCCGAAGGAGAGATCACACTTCTTGATACCCCCGGGCACGTGGATTTTTCGGCTGAGGCTGAGAGAGTTCTGAACGCGCTGGATGCGGCAGTTCTCGTGATCTCTGCTACAGGCGGAGTACAATCGCACACCACGACTCTGTGGAAGCTTCTCAAGAGATACAATATTCCGACTTTTATATTCATTAATAAGTGCGATATGCCTAATGCAGACATTCCTCAGGTTACAGACAGTTTACATAACAAATTGTCAGACGCTATAACCGATCTGAACGATACGGAGAAGGTTGCGACCTGTTCCGAGGAACTCCTGGAGGAGTATTTATCGGAAGGGGTGGTGTCGGATCAGCTTCTGCGGAAAGCAGTCCGAGACAGGGATATTTTTCCCATGCTGACAGGTTCTGCTCTGAAGTGTCAGGGAATAGACGAGCTGATGGATGCCCTGATGAGATATATGGAGGAGCGTCCGTCTGACGGCGAGCTTCAGGCCTATTGCATTAAGATCACCCGTAATGAAAAAAAGGAGCGACTGACGCATCTTAAGATCATGGGAGGAACGTTAAGGCTCAAGGAACTCATCGGGGACGAGAAGGTCAACGAGATAAGGTTATATAACGGCAGCAGGTATACCGCACTGGATGAGGCGACGGCTGGAATGGTGGTAGCGCTTCCCGGTATCACGGGAATCAGACCCGGAGAGTATATAGGTATGGATGTAAGGGCGATGGGACCTATGCTCACGCCGGTGTTGTCATATGCGGTAAGTTATTCGGGCGTGGATGCCATACAGATGCTTAAAATCCTGAGGGAACTGGAGGAAGAGCTTCCGGAGCTTAAGGTCGAAGAGGATGAAGAGCATCGGGAGATCAGGGTGTACCTGATGGGCGATATCCAGACATCCATCCTTACGCGTATGCTGAAGGACAGATATGGGGTTGACGCAAGCTTCGGTGTAGGCAGGATATCTTACAGGGAGACGGTTGCCGATATCGTGGAGGGTGTCGGACACTTCGAACCTCTGAGGCATTATGCCGAAGTTCATCTTAAGATAGAGCCCGGAGAGAGGGGAAGCGGACTGGAATTTGACTCGCTTGTGAGTGAGGATATGCTGGCCAAAAACTGGCAGAGGCTTATCATGACGCACTTGGGTGAGCGGGTTCATCGAGGTGTGCTGACCGGAAGTCCGATCACCGATATGAAGATAACGGTTGTCGGCGGTCAGGCTCATAACAAACATACAGAGGGCGGTGATTTTCGACAGGCCACTTACAGGGCGGTAAGACAGGGACTTATGCAGGCGCACAGTATCCTGCTGGAGCCTTATTATGAGTATACGTTGGAGATCCCCGAGGAATATGTGGGTAAGGCACTTACTGATATTGACAGGATGAACGGAACTTCGCTTATAAGCGAGAGTTCGGAGGGAATAACGGTTATCACCGGAAGGGCTCCTGTTTCGGCGATGCATCTCTATGCCACGGATATCACGGCATACACCAAGGGCAAGGGTAAACTGTATCTTCGAAACGGCGGTTATGAAGAATGTCATAACACGGAAGAAGTGCTTGAGAAGCTTCACTACGATCCGGATAAAGACAGCCGTAATCCGTCTTCGTCTGTTTTCTGTTCGCACGGTGTGGGTACGATCGTGGAATGGGATCAGGTCTTTGATAACATGCATGTACCGAATTGTATAGACAGCGACGGTTCGGTAACGGAGTCGGAAGGCTTCAGACCCGTGATCAACAGGCGGGGCAGTTTTGAAGCAGTGATCGGTACCGATGAGATAGACGAGATCATCAACAGGACTGCCTATGCCAACCGCAGGAATACGGGAGTTGCCCATAAGGGAATATCGGCGTCAAGAGCCGGCGCTAAGCGGAACAAGACCATCGCACCCGTTGAGGTGGTATACAAGGGGTCGCCTAAACGGCAAAAATACCTGCTTGTGGACGGTTACAACAATATATTTGCCTGGAAAGAGTTGTCCGAACTGGCAAAGGTAAATATTGATGCGGCCAGAGACAAACTTCTTGATATAATGAGCAATTACTGCGCAATGGAAGGGATGGAGCTTATAGTCGTCTTTGATGCATATAAGCTTAAGAATCATCCGGTGGAATATCTGGATTACCATAATATCCATGTCGTATACACGAGGACTGCGCAGACGGCGGACGCTTATATCGAGCATTTTGCTCATGAGCATGGTAAAAAATATGATATTACGGTAGCTACATCAGACGGACTTGAGCAGATAATCACAAGAGGCGAAGGCTGTAATCTCATGTCCGCGAGAGAGCTGGAGAGAGCCGTTGAGGCAAGGGCGGGGGAATACGCCGGAATGCATGGGATCGATCCGGTAGAATGACGAAAAGCATTATGGAGGTCCCTGTGAAACGGGCCGGAGAATACGCCGGAATGCATGGGATCGATCTTGTAGAATGACCAAAGGCATTGGGAAGACTCCTTGTGAACGGGGCCGGAGGATCGGATAATTGCTCCGGATCAATAAAATGAATAAGATCAACAAGTCGACAAGGCAGTATTGATATGAGTTGACATAGTATTGAATACTATGTAGAATAAGTGTGGATATTGAGAAAAGGCAAGGTGATCTTATGAGCTATGAGATACTGGTTGACTCGGGCAGTAATCTAACCGCCGATGTTTTGAATAAATACAATATCAAGCTTATCTCTTTCAGATACAGAGAGGGAGATGAGGAATATATCTGCTACGAACCCTCGATGGATTTCGCGAAAGTGGCTCACGAATATTATGATAAGATGAGAGCCGGCGTTGAGTTCAAGACGTCCCTGATCAATTCGGATCAGTTCGAGAATGCGATGAGAGAAATCTTAAGTAAGGGCGATGACCTTATCTATCTCGGTATCTCAAGCGGTATCTCGGGAACGGTTCAGGCATCGAAGATTGCGGCCGATAATCTCAGGGAAGAATTTCCCAATAGGAAGATATATATCATTGATACGTTAGCGGCTTCGCTCGGACAGGGACTTCAGGCTGTTGAGGCTTCTATTCTTAGGGAGCAGGGCTTAAGTGTGGACGAGACTTATAAACAGCTGACGGATCGTATAATGTACATGAATCAGTATTTTACGGTGGACGACCTGAAGTATCTGACGAGAAGCGGAAGGCTGTCTTCCGGAGAGGCTTTTCTCGGTAATCTCTTATCGATCAAGCCGATCCTTAAAGGCAATGATGAGGGTCAGATCGTATTGCAGCAGAAGGTCAGGAGTAGGAAGAAATCGCTCGACACTCTTATTGACTACTGCAAGGAGCATGTGACGGATCCCGCGGACAAGATCTTCGCGATCGCACACTGCGATGTGCCGGAAGATGTTGAATATATAATTGACAGGGTTCAGAAGGAGATCGGATTCAGGGACGTGATCAAGGAGTATTACGACCTGTGCACCGGTTCGCATGTGGGCCCCGGAACCATAGCGATATTCTTCTATGGAAAGAGAAAAGAATAGACTTTATCAGGCACCTGTGAGTTGAAGCGGAGCCCGGATGTTAGACAATACATTCGGAGTTCACTTCAATTCGCAGGTGCTTTTGTTAATTGAATAAAAAATATATACAAATGTAGAATATATACTTCAAAAAAGTCGACGCTTAATATAAAATTATGATGGGGTGAAAGTTAAACGATGCATCGGGGGATAATGCACGGTTTATTCTAAGAAAGAAGATAAGAAAAGAGGAAACAGGATGAAGAAGAGAGCAGTTGCAATTGCCGTTATTGCAGCATGTATGGCTTTGTCTGCATGCAGCGGTAATCCCTGTGGTAAAGACAGCGACGGCAATAGGGTGGAGAATGTGGAGACCCCGGGTAATCTTAAGATTGAAAAAGACGGAGACAGGTATGTGCTCAGCTGGGATGAGGCTGAATGTGCGGCAGGATACAGGGTGTTCGCCGGCAGCAGCAAATACAGTGAGGATTATGCCGAAGTAACCGAGAAGGCACTCAGGGAAACTGAATGGGAGATACCCGACCCGGAGGGTTATTATAAGGTCGTTGGAGTTAACGGTAAGATAATCTCGGATTATTCGGAAGCGAGAAGCTATGAGCAGGAACTCTTTGGCCCTAATGTGTTGGTCTTCAGTCCTACGGACGATCCGGAGAAGGTTAACAGCGAATTGACCGCTCTTTTTAACAAACAGGAGACTTCTCAGTTCGATTCGAGAAGATATTCGGTGCTTTTCAAGCCCGGAGAGTATTCTGAGATCATAGATCTTAAGACGGGCTTCTATACTGAGGTCAACGGACTTGGCATGCTGCCTACCGATACAACGTTGCAGAGTTTCAATAATCCTGCGACCTGGCTCGGCGATGATGGCAATCACAATGCAACCTGTAATTTCTGGAGGGGTATATCCAATCTCCAGGTCAATGATAATGTTATGTGGGCTGTATCTCAGGCGACATTCATGAGAAGGATGCAGATCAACGGTAATCTGTATCTGCATGATAACTTCGGATGGGCAAGCGGTGGTTTCCTGTCCGATTCCAACGTGACAGGTATAATCGATTCCGGTTCACAGCAGCAGTGGCTCACACGTAATTCCGACTTCAAGTCATGGCAGAATGATAACTGGAATATAGTATTCATGGGCAATGTTGACGGTAAGGCTCCGACAACGACCTGGCCTATAAGCACATATACGGATGTTCCGGTGACCAGGGCTATTAAAGAGAAGCCGTTCCTGGTATGCACCGAGGATGGATACGGAGTGTTCGTTCCGGCGCTCAGGACTGATTGCAAGGGTCTGTCATGGACGGGGGATCAGGAAGGCGAGCTGAAATCTCTGGATGAGTTCTATGTGGCTCATGCGGACAGCGATACCGCCGAGAGCATCAATGCGGCTCTGGCAGAGGGAAGAAACATTCTCTTTACACCCGGTATATATAAGCTGAATGAATCTCTGAAGGTTGAGAAGCCGGGCACTGTGATATTGGGAATGGGTCTTGCTACCCTTACGCCGACCGAAGGCAATCTGTGTATGGAAGTTGCTGACGAGGAAGGCATTGAGATCGCCGGACTTTTATTCGATGCCGGTGAAAAAAGATCGGAGACTCTTCTTAAGGTAGGCGCAGATAAGAACAGCGTTGACAGATCATCCGATCCGATACTGCTTGCGGATGTTTTCTTCAGAGTGGGCGGAGCTAACAGCGCCGATACAGCTGTTGACAGTTGTGTCATATTGAATGCCAATGATGTGATCGGTGATAATTTCTGGGTATGGAGAGCGGATCACGGTTCGGGAGTAGGCTGGAATAACAATCTTGCACCAAACGGGATCATAGTTAACGGTGATGATGTTAAGATATATGCTCTGATGGTCGAGCATTTCCAGGAGTATCAGACTGTATGGAACGGTGATGGCGGGCTTGTGGTATTCTACCAGAGCGAGTTGCCTTACGATGTGCCTTCGCAGAATGAGTGGAGAGCTGAGGAAGATGGTATTCATGGCTACGCATCATACTTCGTCAGCGATAAGGTTAAGACACATACCGCATATGGCATAGGTATCTATTCATATAACAGAGATGCGATCGTGGAGGAATACAGTGCAATGGAAGTTCCGGAGAATAACGGAATGGATCTCCACAATGTATGCGCGGTCATGATAACGGGCAATCCGGGAATAAGCCATGTTATCAACACTTACGGCGGTCCCTGCTATGCCGGCGGAACAAGAGCTATAATCGTTGATTTCGCCAAGGAAAGGGAGAAAAAAGCCGCCAAAGAATAACGGCAGGTAAAGTCTTGTCGGGGAGTAAAGACTGATTTGAAAGAGTACGAAAATACAGATAATATAGATAATTTACCGGAGGAAGACGGAGTGGTTTCTGCATCCGGATCAGGTATCAGAGAGAAAACCGAAACGGAGATCGATCTTAATGACGGATCGGAATATGAAGATACTGACGGATCCGGTACGGAGGACGTTGACGTATACGATCGTGAGCGGTGGCAGAAGAAGCTGGCGGCGATGAAACGGGAGAAGATCCGAAGACAGAAGATGTTCAGACTGGCCAGGATCGGTATAACTCTGGGAGTTCTGTTGATCGCCGGAACGGTCTTCTTTAGTGTAAGACATGCGATGGGCAAGAGTTCGGGGGATGATGCGGATATCGATCAGGATGTTGCAGAAGAACCTGTTATGTTAACCGAACTGAGAGAAGATCCGGAGACGGAAGAACCTGTTAAAGCATCAAGTTCGGTAACAAAGCATTACAGCTATACGGAAGCGGACAACTGCGAACTTCTCGGCGGAGATAATATGACCAGTGCCAATGCGATCTTGGTCAATCTCAATACCAATGAGATAGTCGGTCAGCGGGATTACAGGGCGAGGATCGTGCCTGCATCCATGACAAAGGTTCTGACTGTTCTGGTAGCAGCCGAGAATATTGAAGATTACAATGATCCTGTGACCATTACGATCGAGGCAACGGACTACGCCTATTCCAACGATTGCAGTTCGGTCGGTTTTGCGGAGAATGAGGTAGTGACGGTGGAGGATCTCTTCTACGGAACGATCTTAAGTTCCGGCGGAGATGCCGCATACCAGCTGGCACTGTATACTGCCGGCAGTATGGACGCATTTATCGATATGATGAATGATAAGCTTGATGAGCTTGGTCTTGCAGGGAGTGCGCATTTCACCAACTGTGTCGGCCTTTATGACGAGAATCACTATTGTACCGTCTATGATCTGGCGGTCATTATGAACGCCGCGATGGATAATGAGTTTTGCAGGAAGGTGCTGTCGGCTCATCAGTATACCACTTCATGTACGGAACAGCATCCGGAGGGGATCACGATCTCCAATTGGTTCCTTCGAAGGATCGAGGACAAGGATACGGGCGGTGAAGTGATCGGAGCCAAGACCGGATTTGTCGTGCAGTCCAAGAACTGTGCGGTAAGCTACGCCGAGTCCAATACGGGAGTTCCGTATATCTGTGTTACAGCTTCGGCGCACAGTGCATGGCGTTGCATCTACGATCATGTAGACATTTATAAGAATCATACCAATTGAAAAAATCGGGATATTTAATACAAAATCGGCATATTTTGTGCAAAACTCACAAAAACTCATTGCCGATTTTGTATTTTTTGTTGAAGTGGTGTATTGTGGATTGCTAATGTAGGTGATATTATAATTCCAGTAACCCCCCAATACATTTTGTAGTT
Organism: Lachnospiraceae bacterium; assembly: GCA_024684085.1. GTDB lineage: Bacteria > Bacillota > Clostridia > Lachnospirales > Lachnospiraceae > Colinaster. The sequence continues at coordinate 44,083 of JAIKXM010000022.1, forward strand.
TTTTGCTATACCCCATAAGAAAGAAATACCTTATCAATAAGCAGCCCCACTGTTTATTAACCCCAATTGGGTATCTTCTTTCTTAACCGACAACAACGCCTGAGTGCCAGTCACTCGGGCTTTTTTTGTGTACTTCCTATTACACAAAAAAACACTCCGCTAAGGATGCGCACTCGCGCGAAAGTCTAGTCGGTAAAACTCCGGCCGGAATAATTAATTTATATACCGTTTACAGTTTATTCATATTAGATAAAAGGTCGTACATATTCCCCTGATACAATGGATATATAGGGAAAAGCGATGCGATATCGCCGGTGATCGAATGAAGAAACTGTATTGGAGCGTTGCTGTAATTTTAATATTTCTGATCGCATTCATTAATATGCTCGCATGGAATGTTGCGGGTTTCAGCGATTGGTACATAGAGACTATCTTTCCGGTCTGGGGACTTACCTACGGACGGCTCATGGAGCTTAGTCCTGTTTCGGTCGGTGAGATCATGTTGTTATGCGCAGTGATCATAGTAGCCGTTTGGGCGGTAGTCCTTTTGTTGTCTCTCTTTAGTAAAAAACACAGGCGACTCGCGCTACGTTATACCGGAGGCGTATTCATGCTCGCACTGGTCATCGGCCTCGTGATGACACTTAATTGTTTCGTGCTATACCATTCGTCAACTTTCGCGGATAAATATCTGAGTGCCTATATTTTTGAAGAGAGGGAGTACTCGGTAAGCGAGCTGGGAGAGCTGAGGGATATCGTGGTGAGCAAAGCCAACGAGTTGTCCAGGCAGGTTGAGAGGGACGAAGACGGCAGGATAGTGTATGACAAGGATATTGAGACGGAGGCGATCAGAGCCATGGAGGCACTGGGGGAGGAGTATCCGCAGCTTGACGGTCATTACACCAGAGCCAAGGCTTTCGCTTCGAGTGAGTTCTTCAGTCAGCAATATATGGAAGGGTATTATTTCCCGTTTTCGATGGAGGCCAATTATAATGATGTGATGTATATAGTCAATAAACCTGCGGCTATTTGTCACGAGCTGGCTCATACGAAGGGGTTCATCTATGAAGATGAGGCCAATATGATAGCCTTTCTTGCGTGCATTCACTCGGATGATCCGCTCTTTCAGTATAGCGGATATCTGTCGGTGTTAAATTATATTGACAAGGATTTCCGTAAGTCGGTGGGAGATGATCCGGAAGTTATCGCCGCTCATGTAAGAGTGTCGGGGATGGTCAGGCGCGATAATGTTTTTCTGACGCCGGAAGCGTGGGAGAAGGTCGAGAAGAAGGCTGTTATCAGCACGAAGACGGTGAAGAAAGTCAGCGATGATTTTCTTAATGCGAATCTTAATCTGAATGGGATCGAGGAAGGAACTGCCATGTATGGCGAGGTGGTCGGTCTTATGATGGATTATTATATGTGCAATATAGATGAGGTTCTGAGCCGCGATGTATATCTCGCGAGCAGGGATTAGTGATCTGTCGGGGACGGAGTTACAGGGTCAAAAGCGATCCGGACACTCCGTCCCCTAAGACTGTCTTATCATAAAAATACATTATTTTTGCAAGATGATCTTCTGTTGCCCGAAAAGGGCTTTATTTATTTGATGTTTGCCATGAAGATACAGAATACTGTATAATTACAGAGTTAATGAACCCGATGATATAAGAAAGCGACATGATAAACATGATAAAAAGGGCAATCGAATCTTTCAAAAAAATAATGTATGTGTTTGATACCAGGCAAAAGAGGACAATGCTGGTATTGATAATAGAGATCATTATAGGAGCCGTATTTGAATTGCTCGGAGTTACGGCTATCCTGCCTTTTGTTACTGTAGCCATGACTCCCAACGGTGTCAGTAAACATGCATTTTTATTGAAGCTGTATAATGCTCTGGGCTTCAAGGATACCGGTACTTTTCTGGCTTTCCTGGCAGCATTGCTCATTTTTATATTTGTGCTCAAGAATCTCTATCTGACATTCATGAATCATTCCATATACCGATTTACTTACAGCAGTCAGAGGCAGCTGGCTTATAAATTATTGAATTCATATCTTCATCAGCCATATGTTTTTTTCCTGGATCATAACAGTGCGGATCTGGTGCAGAATGTAAGTACGGATGTAATGCAGTTTTTCGATGTTGTTCTGTGCCTTATGCAATTTGCCGTAGAGATCATAGTATGTTCTGCGCTTATCGTATATCTTATCATTACCGATAAATCTATCACTTTTGGTATAGTGGTCATTATGGTGCTTTATTTCGGTCTCTTTTTTAAGGTCCTGAAGAGGAATATCAAGCAAAAAGGAGAGATAGTAAGAAATAACAGGATCGGTATGAGTAAATGGCTGCTTCAGTCATTTGGCGGGATCAAGGAGACAAAAATATATCAAAAAGAGGAGTTTTTCCTCGGTCAGTATGACAGTGAATACAGCAGTTTCGCCAGGAATCACTGTTCATATCAGACTTTGTCATATATCCCCAAGCCTGCAATGGAGGCAGTGGTTATCTGTACCATACTTCTGGTGATCATAGTCAAGCTTCTCAGGGGTGTGGACAGCTTATATTTTGTAGGGATCATCTCAGTCTTTGGAGTCGCGGCCATGAGACTCTTACCCGCATTTAACAGGATCAGCGGTTATCTGAGCAGGATCATGTTCAATAAGGTAAGTGTGGATGCCATCTATGAGGATCTTAAGACCGTAGAATCTTTGATGGCAGGCGATGAAGAGGAAAAGGGCGTATCATGTCCCGACTTTAATGAGTCTATAGTGATAGACAGGCTGTCCTTCAGATATCCCAAAGTGGAAGAGAATGTTCTGGATGATATCACTCTGACCATTCCCAAGAATAAGTCTGTTGCTTTTGTCGGTCCTTCCGGTGCGGGAAAGACCACACTTGCGGATATTATCTTAGGCATCTTATATCAACAGGAAGGAAGGATCCTGGTAGACGGCCTGGAGGTTGATACATCTCAAAAGTCATGGAAGAAAAAGCTTGGATATATCCCTCAGACAATATTCCTGATGGATGATACGATCAAGAATAATATCGCTTACGGGATCGATGAAAAGGATATCGATGAAGAGAGATTGGAGGAAGTGCTTATAGAATCTCAGTTGAAAGATTTTATAGATACCCTTCCACAGGGCATAGATACCGAGATCGGAGAGTGCGGTGTAAGATTGTCGGGCGGACAGCGTCAGAGGATAGGTATTGCAAGAGCACTGTATTCCAATCCGGAGATACTGGTATTGGATGAAGCCACATCTGCTCTGGATACGGAGACCGAGACGGCCGTAATGGAAGCTATAGATGGTCTGAACGGAAAGAAGACCATGATAATAATCGCTCACAGACTCAGTACTATAGAGAATTGTGATATAGTATATGAGGTGAAGGATGGAACTGTTATAAGGCAAAGATAGCATATGAACGGAGAATATCTTGATCTTAGCCAAACCATATATCTGAAGCTTGCAGAGAAAACAGGCAGGTGGCTTAATGAGCAAAGGATCCCCGGAGGACGTACAGACAGAGACGGTATTGTATATATCATCCGGCGTTCGGGAAAAAAGCTGGGACTGTTTTCTTATGTTGATACTATTCTTCCGCGGATCGTATATGCGGTTGAACATGATTATATTCCTGTTGTGGATATGTGTACTTTTGACAATTCGCTTAGAAGGGACAATAAACATAATCCGTGGGAGGATTATTTTGAGCAGCCCGGAGGCTTATCACTGCCTGAGGCATATGCATCGAAGAAGATCATCATATCCGATGCAGGAGTCCCGGATGATCATCCCAGCGACAGTGCCGGGTTCTTATCCGGAAGTGATGGCAGGCTGGAATATTGGAGAATGGCTTTTCGAAAGTATATTAAGATCAACAGCCGGATAATGGAACAGGCTGATAATAAATATAAGGAATTGTTTGGTGACGGCAAGAAGATATTGGGGGTCCTGGCCAGGGGAACGGATTATGTGACAATGAAGCCTCCCGGTCATCCCATCCAGCCCGATGCCGCTCATATAATTGAAAAAGTAAGTCAGACTCTTAGGGAAAAGGGATATGACCGTATTTTTCTGGCTACGGAAGATGCCAATATCGCTAACGAACTTAAGAATAAGTTTGGCGATATATGCGTAACGAATGATGTTGATTATATAGATTACCGGGGAAGTTATCTTGCAGATGAACAGAACAATAAGCAGATGTCTGCCGGTAACAAAAATATAGATTATCTTATCAATCTGGTGCTTTTGTCCCGGTGTCAGGGTATCGTGGCAGGAAGGACCAGCGGAACTATTGGTGCAGCATTGATGTCTGATGGATGGGAGTTCTCATATTTTTTTGATATGGGAACATATCCGGAGAAGTAGTATGAAAAAAATAAGTCTAAAACCCATTAAGGAACATGCAAACAGAATAAAGGATGATCTGGTAGCAGACAGACTGAACGGTATTGAATGGATCGTATTGTCATGCATTCTTTTACTGGTGCTTGTCACTCTGTTCTATGGTGATAATCTGGGGATGTTTTTGACTTATTACTGGAATACCGAAGGGCTGTTTAAAAGTGGGAATCTGAGCTTTTTGGGCAATAATCGTTTGCCTTACGGTATCGTCCAGCAATGGTTCTGTGTTATCTGGACTCTGCCCGTTAATATAGTGAGCCGATTTGTGGATTTTGAGATCGCCAATACGGTTACCGTGATATGGTTTAAGCTCAGTATGGCTTTTATCTTCACTTTATGTATGTCCGAGATGGTAAAGGTGGGAAGGCTGCTTGAGATCTCACGGGAACGGATCAAGTGGATGCTTATCCTGTTCTGTTCCACAATACTGGTTGCCTTGCCGGTCTTCCATATAGCACAGTCGGATATTCTCTATGCCTATATAAGCCTGTTGGGAATAAGAGCTTTTCTAAATAAGGATACCAAAAAGTTCGTTCTGTTCTTTGCCATGGCCATATCATGTAAGGCTATAGCCGTATTGATCTTTATCCCTTTGGTCCTGTTGCGCGAAAAAAGATTACTGTATATCTTGCGGGACACTGTTTTAGGCGGCTCCATATTTGTAATAGAGCGTATATGGTATAAAGTCGTAGACAAGCTCAATGCACTGATCACGGGTAAACATGTGCAGAATACTATTCAGGTCAAGACCGTTGTGGATGATGCCGAAGTGATGGTGGAGAAATCCCTTGACCAGGTCAATATAGATTTCTTCTCGCATTTTTACCATAAAATGCTGTTTTTTGAGTTTCCCGCAATAAGAAAGGGATATATGGCAGCGGTATTGGTGGTATTGCTGGTATTGCTGTATATCTGGTGTTACGTTCAGAAGAAGGATAATGATCATTGGAAACATAATGGCATATATGCTGTGGCTGTGGCCTGGCTTTTATTCTTCATCAATGCATCTCCTTCGCCCTATTGGATCGTAACCATGTTTCCCGCTTGGTTCCTGTTGATATTTATGCAGCCGGAGAGATTGAAGATAAATCTCTTATTGGAGAATGTATTTGCGCTGACCATGTTCTTAGTATATGTAGTGAACACGAACTGGGTATACGGAGGACCGAGTAATCTTGATTATCTTCTCTTAAAAGGCTTGCTTAAGGAAGGACATGATTCCGTTAATGGTCCTTTTGTGGCCAGATATCTTAATAATCTCGGCATAGAAAGTGTTATGAATGTGATAACGGGAATATGTCTGGCCGTATCCATAGCATTGATAGTGATCAATAACCGCAAGGTTAAGGTAGATGATGAGTTGACGGCAAATGATGAGAAAAAGATCATGCACGGATTTGCAATATGGCAGATATCGGTACTTGGATTATGGTATGTGATCAATGTACTGGTCGTGCAGAGATGGTGATACGGAAGAATCAAGGAGGGTGCAGGAGAATGAAAGAGAGGATACTTGCTTACCGACACAGGATCGACGGAATAATAGGTCGCAATGATCCGGCAACGGATTGGGAGGAAGTGATGAGTGAACATCTGACCCAGATCGCGTTTTTTCAGCACGAGAGGATCATTCATCTGATAGTTACCGTGACCTTTGCCATTCTTACCATCATTTCGGTAGGGATGGTATTATCGGGATATATATACTGTATTGCGCTTACGTTGCTTCTCCTGGCACTTCTGATCCCATATGTTGCTCACTATTATTTGTTGGAAAATGAGGTCCAGACCATGTATGTGCAGTATGATAAGATCCTGGATAATATCAAAAAATCCCGCACTGAGGCTGTAAATGACTGAACTCTTTGGCAGAACCTTTACCGGAGCATGGTCTTTGCTCAGTGGATCTAATAAGATCTTTGCCGGAGCACTATCCTCCGACAGGTAAACAGATAATTATAAGACCCCCGCAGGCTTCCGGATATGTGTCCTTATCAGAGGTACATATCAGGTGAATAAGCGGGGGTCTTATTGATCTATTGAGTCCTTACGGAATGTCTGTGGTGATCAGTCCTTGTTGAACATATTGACGATGCCTGAGATCTTATTCATTGTTTCTTTGCTCTTGATCGCAGCCACAACCTTGTCCATCATTCCGTCGGGAATATCAATTCCCGTAAGTGACTCGATGGTCTTTTCGGGATCTTTCTTAAGATTATCCATTAATTTGGGATCTTTCTTAGCCTTATCCATGATCTGCTCTACGATCTCCTTAATATCAACTGCCATTTTAGTAACCTCCTGTATGTATTAATATGTTAGATCTATCATGTAATAAAAAGGATACGACCTACAGGATTAAGTATATCACAGTCAGAGCCAGCATAAAACACTTAAAGCAGGCATGGGTGGAGCATATGCCGGCTTCCGGATGGATTTTATCCGCTAAAATCAAGGATTGTTAACAATATCGTGGGTCAATATTCAGAGGCCTTTTTGGACTGCATATTCCATTAGGAGCGTTACCGACGGGCGTTCACGGATCCTGCGCCGATCTGATACTTGACAAATAAAGCAACATTCCGTATATTAAGTGTATGATATGTATTAATACACTTAGCCGTGAGAAAGGAATCCTATGATATCGATTGATTATTCTGACAAAAGCCCCATATATGAACAGGTGCTTCGTAAGATGGAGAATCTGATCGTGAACGGAGTTCTTGCGCCGGATGATAAGATGCCTTCAGTAAGGAATCTGGCTATCGAACTCTCAATTAATCCCAATACCATACAACGGGCTTATGGAGAGCTCGAGCGGAAGGGATATATCTACACCGTAAAAGGAAGAGGCAATTTTGTATGTGGTTCTGACAAATGGAGGAGTACTAAGGTGGAAGCATTGGAGAAGCAGCTGATACAGGTTCTTAGGGAGCTTAAGAACGTTAATGTGGACGGGGATCACATTAAGAAGATCGTGGATGAATGTCTGGGAGGAAAGAATAATGATAAAAATCAATAATGTTGTTAAGAACTTCTCGGATATCAAGGCTGTTGACGGTATCAACGCAGACATATCCGAAGGTTCGGTATTCGGTCTTGTGGGTACCAACGGTGCCGGCAAGAGTACACTTATGAGAATGCTGGCCGGAGTGCTTAAGCCTGACAGCGGTCAGATAATCATAGACGGCATGAGCGTATATGAGAATGAAGAGGTCAAGAAGCAGATCATCTATATATCTGATGAGCAGTACTTCTTCCCTAACTATACGGCTGATGAGTGTCGTGCTTTCTATGCGGGAATATATGACAATTATGACAATGAACTGTTCGATGAACTCATAGGTAAGATGGGCCTCGACAAGAGACGCAAGGTCAATACTTTTTCCAAGGGTATGAAGAAACAGCTCTCCATTATCCTCGGAGTCTGTGCCCATCCCAAGTACCTTCTGTGTGATGAGACTTTTGACGGACTCGATCCGGTCATGAGACAGGCCGTTAAGAAGCTGTTCATCGCGATGATGGAAGACTACAATATGACTCCGATCATCGCTTCGCACAACTTAAGGGAGCTTGAGGATATCTGCGAGCACGTCGGCCTCCTTCACAAGGGCGGTATACTGTTCAACAGAGATCTGGAAGAAATGAAGCTTAATATACATAAGGTGCAGTGTATTTTCAAAGATGCCGACGGACGTGCTGATTTTGAAAAAAATACCGATATTATGTCAACCTCAGTTCGGGGTTCTATGTATACTTACACGATCAGAGGCGGCGTGGATGAGATCAGGGCGCGGTTAGACGACATTGACATGATCTTCTATGAACTCCTTCCGCTTTCCCTTGAGGAGATCTTTATATCTGAGACGGAGGTAGTCGGTTATGACATCAAGAACATCATTGATTAATTATATAAAGGGCGATGTGAGGCGAAAAAGCTGGATGTATGTATCATTCATGGTAATCCTCTTCTTCAGTATGCCGTTTAATGTTATCTCGCAGTTGTATATGTACAGAGATGAGTTAAATGTTTCTGTATACGACAGGATGATAATGGAGCGCACACTTGCCACGATATTGAAAAGTGCGTACGGAACCGCAGTGGTCTGGGCCGCAATTGCCGGAACGGCATGGGGAATGCTCACGTTTTTCTATTTATACAGTCGCTCCAGAGTGGATCTCATCCATAGTCTGCCTATCACGCGTGTAAGATTGTTCAGAGCTAAGATATGGACGGATTTTCTGATATTTGCTGTTATCTCACTGGCAGCATATGCATCGGTTGTGATCGTATATGCGGTTAACGGCCATATGACACCGGATCACTTCATTTATTCTGTAAGGAGTTATTTAGTCGGTTTGGCAGCTTATGCGCTTATGAATGTCATAACTGTTATCGCAGTTATGTTAACCGGAACCGTATTTATGGGTGTTGCGGCGATCATATTCTTATTCACGTTTGCATTTCCGATCAGGGTCATGGCAGACAGTCTGGGCGCTGTTTTTTACGAGACTTATTTCTGTATGCCGGATTCGACAATAAATGCATTTAATAAGCTGATCCCGTATGACATCATTGCCTGTCTTAACAGAGACGGTGGGACAGGTCTGTGGATCTATACAGTTGTATTGACAGTCGCCTTATATTTTATCGCAAAAATGCTGTATATTAAGAGACCAAGTGAGGGCGCAGGTATATCCATCCTTCATCGACCGGTCGCTGTTGTGACAAGCTCCATCCTTACGATAGAGGCAGCTCTTTTAGGTGCGCTGTATTCTGCTTATCTTTTTGATCTCGACAGATGGGGAGGTATCTGGTGCTGGATCTTAATGTTGCTATTTGCCCTGTTGGCTCATATGCTGTTGCAGATGGTGATAGAGCAGGATGCAAGAGCTTTTCTGAAGAATAAGGGACAGTTTGCGGTATGTATTGCGATCACGGTTATGATCCTGTTGGGTATGAGATGGGATGTTTTTGGATTTGACAGATACATTCCCAAGGCAGAGGATGTGGAATTTGCCACTATAACTCAGGAATATGTGGATGGATCCATTCAACAGTACGAGAAGGTCGACTCTGATAATTCTCTCCACTATATATCATGGGATAATGATTTCTACAGTAATTACACTTATGTAAGTAATTATGAATATAATTATGATAATATGAGATTCCGTGAGGAGAATGAGATCAAGAGTATCATAAGTATAGCGCAGAAGGGAATAGATAATCCTGCGGCCGACAGTGACAGCAGGGGATTCTTGCCTTATATTATCCGTGATTATGGATATAATGACGAATTATATTACAACGAAACCGTTATATGCTACCATCTTAATTCAGGAAGAGAGGTTGTTAGAAGCTATCATATTGATGATTCGACAGATCTTCTGCCCGAGTTGTCCGTTATCTATGGGTCAGATACTTACAGAGATGCCAAATATCAGGCGAAGGAATTCTACGAGGCAGGATATATAGATAGTATAGAGATCGTTGACGAGCGGTATGAGACGGTTGCCAGAGTAGAAGGAAAGTCGGTTGAAGAGCTTCTGGATGCCTATATGGAAGATGTGAAGACTTATCCGTTGGCTAAGATGGAAGGTAATCTTCCCAGGGTATTCATGAGATCCTACAGTGATAATGGTGCCGACTGTATGGATGGGTATTATATATATCCTTATTATCAGAAGACACTGCAATGCCTCAGCGAATGCGGAATAGTTATTTCCAATGAGCGTGTTGATGAGGTTGAACGCATAGAGGTATATGATTATGAAGACGGTGAGGGTCATGCATTAACCCGCCCCGCGGATAATGAACTCATGGATGAGATAATTGAATGTGCGATCCCCGAGGTAATGACATATGGGGCAAGATATTTCTTTAAGTCGGAAGATTCATTCTATATGGACTTCTATAATAAATACGACGCAGACTTTAACTGTGTTTCTTATGTAATACCCAAAGGCAGAGTACCTGAGAAGCTTGCAGCAATGCTGGCTGAAGATTAACTGTAAAGGGAAGCGTCATCGGTTCCGTATCCGGTGACACTTTCATGATCGAAAGCGGGGATATAGTCGGAAACGGCTGCCCCGCTTTCCTGTATATATCCGTTGGTCAGTCCGAGAGAAAGCGCATGATCCACTACTTTCTCATATTCGCGACGCGTAAGACGGCGGTTTAGCTCGCTGTATTCAAGATCCGTACGCATAGGCGTGTACTGGCTCATAAGGCTTATATACAGAGATGTGCCGTATTTAGAAGCAAGGTGATTCAGTATCAGCTTACTGTCCTTTGTATGACCGGGAAGCACAAGATGGCGGACGATGACGCCCTTCTTAATGATGCCATCTTCATCGAATAAACATTCCGGCTGTTGACGAAGCATCTCATCAAGGGCCGTAAAAGCTACCTCGCGATAATCGGGAGCGGAAGAGAAGCGTGCCGACAACACAGAGTCGTAATATTTAATATCCGGCAGATAGATATCGATAAGCCCTTCCAGTGCTCTCAGACTGTTCGGTGAATCGTAGCCCGAAGAGTTATATACGATGGGTATCGTAAGTCCGTTCTGTTTTGCCATTCTGATAGCAGGAATTATGGCGTGAATATAATGTGAAGGCGTCACAAGATTGATATTATGCGCGCCCTGTCCCTGCAGATCGAGCATTATCGACGACAGGTCTTCAACAGACACACAGATGCCCCTGTTTCCGCGGCTGATCTCGCTGTTCTGGCAGAAGATACACTTAAGATTGCATCCTGAGAAAAAAACAGCGCCTGAGCCGTTCTTACCGCTTATGCACGGCTCCTCCCATAAGTGCAGTGCAGCCCTTGAGATGCAGGCAGATTCGGGTGAATTGCAGTAACCGTTTTTTTGACTTCGTTCGATATTACATTTTCTGGGACATAAATTACAGATCATAAGAATATTTTATCATATTTTGCCCCGACTCGTGTTATAATAACATCGCCTGTAACATAACGGACAGGATGATAAATATAATAACGAAAGGGCTTGGAGTATGAAGAAATTAGTATCAGAATTTAAAACTTTTATTGCAAGGGGCAATGTGATCGACATGGCAGTAGGTATCATCATTGGTGGTGCTTTTACAGGTATCGTTAATTCACTTGTAGACGATGTGGTAATGCCTGTTCTGTCACTTATCACAGGCGGTGTTGATTTTACCAAGATGAACGTTGTATTCGGAAGCGGTGAGAATGCGGCAACTCTTAATTACGGCAATTTTATCGCTGCGGTTATCAACTTCCTTCTGATCTCACTTGTAGTATTCTGCATGGTTAAGGCTATCAATAAGGCACATAAGAAGAAGGATGAGCCTGTAACCACCAAGGACTGCCCTTACTGCTTCGAGAAGATCTCGATCAAGGCAACCAAGTGTCCTCATTGCGCAAGCGAATTGAAGGACTAAGCCTGGCTTATGTTGCCACAGCAGGTTGGCGGATTCAGGATATATAAGTATTGATCATATTATCAAATAAGCGGGAGGGATCCTCCCGCTTATTTGTACGACGCTGCAAAACGGATAGCCGGCGATGCTTCCTAAACCGGGCTTGCATTTAAGGAGGGTCTGTTGCTGCCGTGCGTTTTCTGCACGACGCTGCAAAAACTGATAGCCGGCACTGTTAAGCATATATATTTACGTTCACAAGAGGAGCCTTTTTATGAATAAGAAAGATGTATTGGAACTGAAGAAGAGATATAAGAAAGAATCCTGCACCATCAATCGAATGGCAGGCTGCTATGTCGACGGCAATAAGGAGAAGATCCTTAAGCTGAATGAGGATTTTCTGAATCTTAAGGAAGAAGAGTTCTATAAGTTCATGGAGATCGCCAAGAAGACCATATCCGGTACGATCGGCAATAATATACTTGAACTGGAATTTCCGCTTGATGAGGAAGCGCCCGGAGGCAGACAGCAGTTCCTCTATGGCTTAAGGTCAGATGCGCTTAAGAATGAAGACCTGCTCGACAGACTCTATGATCTGATCATCGACAGTTATCAGTATGTCGGCAATTATCTTATTCTTGTATTCCATGATACCTACGACATCATGACTAAGACTTCGGATAATAATAAACTGGACGAGTCTGAGGAAGTATACGAATACCTTCTTGTCTCTGTCTGCCCCGTAACCCTTTCCAAGCCGGGGCTCGGATATCGCAGCGACGAGAACAGGATCGGTGCGAGGATAAGAGACTGGGTAGTTGGTGTTCCTGATCTGGGATTCCTCTTCCCTGCCTTTGATAACAGGAGTGCCGATATACATAAGGTCGACTATTTTGTAAGAGATGCGAAGGATTCACATTCAGAGTTCGTGACGGATGTGCTTGGCTGCGGACCCAAGAAGACTGCTGCAGAGCAGAGGATCGCCTTCTCTTCAATAGTTAAGCGTGCCTACGGTATCAACGAGGAAGGCGGCGAAGAAGCCCTCGTTGCCATTCAGGAGAGCCTTAACAATAGGATAGATACCGGCGAGGAGATGACCGATAAGGAAAGAGAGAGTATTCTCCTTGATGGAAAGGTGATCGAGGAAGTGCTTCAGGAGAACAACATAGAAGGCGAGCCCGCAAGGATCATCAGGGAGATAGTGCAGGAGGAATTTGCCGATGAGCTTCCCGCTGTTGCCAATCTCATAGATAACAAGGCATTGGAAGCCAATGCCAAAGAGAAGGAAAAGAGAGAACTCGTAAAAGAGGTTGCCACTTTAAAAACCGAACTTGCGAAGAAGACTCAGGAATATGAAGAGACCATTACCGCTAAGGAAGCCGAAGAGGAAGAGGAGAAGAAATACGATATCGTCGTAAGAGTTAAGCCCTCAAGAGCCGACAAGATAAGGTCTCAGATGATAGATGAAAGGAAATACCTCATCATCCCGCTTGAAGAGGATGATGAGCTCAATGTTAACGGTATCAAGACTGCGATAAGATGAGAGAAGGATTTGATCTTGACGAAGAACTGAAGAAACTGCCACATAAGCCGGGTGTATATGTAATGTACGACGAGCAGGACGTGATCCTCTATGTCGGAAAAGCGGTGGATCTCCATAACAGGGTAAGATCCTATTTCCGTGCCAATATCGGACGAGGACCCTGGATAGACCGGATGGTATCCATGATATCATACTTCGAGATAATAATCACCGATTCCGAGCTTGAGGCACTTGTTCTTGAGAATAATCTCATCAAGGAGAATCATCCCAAGTACAATACGATGCTCATGGATGATAAGACCTACCCCTTTATCAAGGTTACACTTGGCGAGGAGTACCCAAGAGTGGTCTTTTCAAGAGACATGAAGAAGGATAAGTCCAGATATTTCGGGCCTTACACCTCGGCAGCTTCCGTTAAGGATACCATAGAACTTGTGAATACCCTGTTCAGACTCCGCACCTGCAGGAATAATGTGACTAACGGCGTTAAGACCAAGGACAGACCCTGCCTTAACTATCATATGGGCAGGTGCATGGCTCCCTGTCAGGGTAATGTGCCTGTTGAGGAATATGCCGATCAGTTACGGGAGGCTCTGGAATTCCTTGACGGCAGATATGATGATATCCTCAAGGATCTTGAGAAGCGTATGCAGGAAGCAAGCGAAGAGATGAACTTCGAAAAAGCAGCCCACATAAGGGATCTTATGGCGAGCGTGCGCGCCTGTGTGCAGAAGCAGAAGATAACCGACAGCGGTCAGTCTGATCGTGATATACTGGCGATCGCTGAGGAAGGCGAGAACGCAGTCGCCCAGGTTTTTTTCATAAGGTCGGGTAAGATGATAGGAAGGGAACACTTCTTCATGAAGGTCACTGAAGATGATCTCGCCGTGCATATCGGTGATTTCATCAAACAGTACTACGTGGGGACTCCCTATATTCCGCGTGAGATATTCGTTCAGTGTAAGATCGACGAAGCCGGAGTGATAGAGGACTGGCTCAGCAGTAAGCGCGAGGGTCGTGTATATATAGTCGCTCCCAAGAAGGGCCAGAAGGAAAAACTGGTGGAACTCGCTTATAAGAATGCCCTTCAGGTGCTTAAGCAGGACAGCGAACGGGCACTGAGGGAGGAGAAGAGGACTCTCGGCGCGGTCAAGGAGATAGGCGATATCTTAGGGATCGAGGGCATCTCAAGAGTGGAGGCTTTTGATATCTCCAATATATCGGGATTCGAGAATGTCGGATCCATGGTCGTCTTCGAGAAGGGTAAGCCAAAGAAGAGCGATTACAGGAAATTCAAGATAAAGACGGTCGCAGGACCGGATGATTATGCGTGCATGAGGGAAGTGATGACCCGCAGGATGAGCCACGGCGGATATCCGGATCTTTTCCTTATGGACGGCGGCCGCGGACAGGTGAACATAGCTCTTGAAGTTTTAAAAGAGTTTGGACTGGATATTCCGGTCTGCGGTATGGTGAAGGACGATCATCACCGTACAAGAGGTCTGTATTATGACAATAAAGAACTGCCGATCGACCGCAATTCGGAAGGGTTTAAGCTGATAACGAGGATTCAGGATGAGGCGCACAGGTTCGCGATCACTTATCACAGGAGTCTTAGGAGCAAGGATCAGGTTCATTCGATACTGGATGATATTCCGGGAGTGGGTCCCGGACGAAGGAAGATCCTTATGAAGCATTTTGAGTCCATAGATGAGTTGAAGGATGCGGGTATCGACAGATTGGCGTCAATTGATGGAATACCACGCAATATTGCGGAAGAAATCCATTCATTTTTCCATAGTGATATGGTAGAATGAGGTAGTGTGAGCTTGTGATCCGGTATTGGTTACCGAAGTATCGGAGCGAATGCCTGTGACCGATATGGGTTCGTGATCCCGTATCGTTAAGCGGGGCATGGTAAGCCGCATGTATTAACCGTTGAATAGCGCATAGGAGAGATGAAGATGGCAAGTGTTAAATTATCTGAGATCATAGAATATCAGAAGCTGGAGAAGCTGACTCCCGAGATAGATATCAAGGGTATCAAGATAACCCAGCCTGATATCAACAGACCAGCCCTTCAGATGGCCGGATATTTCGAACATTTTGAGGCAACACGACTTCAGATCATTGGTTTTGTGGAGTATTCGTATATGCAGAGCCTGACTGAGGAGCAGAGGGAAGAGGTATACAATCAGCTTCTTTCATATCCCATTCCCGGAATCATCTTCTGTAGAGAGCTTATACCTGATGAGCAGTTCAAGAAGATCGCTATTGAGAAGAAGGTACCCCTTCTTATGACGAAGAAGGCTACTTCCGCTTTTACGGCTGAGATCATCAGATGGCTCAATGTTAAGCTTGCTCCATGTATCTCAGTACACGGTGTACTTGTGGATGTCTTCGGTGAAGGCGTACTCATAACAGGTGAGAGTGGAATCGGTAAGTCGGAAGCGGCTATCGAGCTCATTAAGAGAGGACATCGTCTTGTAACTGATGATGTTGTCGAGATCAGGAAGGTTTCGGATGAGACATTGATCGGTACTGCACCCAATGTAACCAAGCATTTTATTGAGATCCGCGGTATCGGCATAGTCGATGTCAAGACACTGTTCGGTGTATCCAGCGTTAAGGATACTCAGAATATCGATCTTGTCATCAGACTGGAAGATTGGGACAAGGAGAAGGAATACGATCGTCTCGGACTTGAGGAAGAATATATAGAATACCTTGGCAATAAGGTAGTCTGCCATAATATCCCCATCAGACCCGGTAGGAATCTTGCCATTATCTGCGAGTCTGCCGCTGTTAATCACAGACAGAAGAAGATGGGATATAATGCGGCACAGGCACTCTATGAGAGAGTACAGAACTCACTTGCCCAGAGAAGAGAAGAAGAAGAGGAGTAAGAGATGGCTAAGAAGTACGTATTTGGTGTGGATGTAGGCGGTACAACCGTTAAAATAGGTTATTTTGACCTTGACGGTAATCTTATCGATAAGTGGGAGATCATCACAAGAACCGAGAATGGCGGAGAGAATATCATCCCCGACATTGCCGGAAGCATTATGGTTAAGATGCGTCAGAGTGATATAGATATCAAGGAAGTTGCCGGAGTCGGAATGGGTGTTCCGGGTCCCGTAACCGAGGACGGAACAGTTCTTGTTGCCGTTAATCTCGGATGGAATAAGTTCAATCCCAATGAGCAGTTGAGCGAACTGCTGGGAGTACCTGTTAAGACAGGTAATGATGCCAATGTTGCTGCTCTCGGTGAGCAGTGGAAGGGTGGCGGTCAGGGCTATTCCAATATCGTAGCCGTTACACTCGGAACAGGAGTTGGCGGCGGTGTTATCGTTAACGGTAAGATCGTTGCAGGCTCTAATGGCGCAGGCGGTGAGATCGGTCATATGCATCTCGAGGATGAAGAGACTGAAGAGTGCGGATGTCACGGATACGGATGCCTTGAGCAGTATGCTTCTGCTACAGGTATCGTAAGACTGGCCAAGAAGAAGCTGGCAGACAGCAGTAAGGAGAGCTCACTTCGCGATATCGAGATCAGCGCGAAGGCTATCTGGGATGCCGTTAAGGAGAAGGACGAGCTTGCAATGGAAGTTGCCGAGATCTACGGTAAGTATCTTGGTAAGGGACTTGCCATTACGGCAGCAGTAGTTAACCCCGATATCTTCGTTATCGGCGGCGGTGTATCCAAGGCGGGTACAGTTCTTATAGATTATATGCAGCCTTACTTCGAGAAGTATGCTTTCCAGGGTACCAAGAATGCCAGGTTCGTGCTTGCAACTCTCGGTAATGATGCAGGTATATACGGTGCAGCAAGAATGATGTTGGAATAGAATGTGATATGCCGGACAGAGATATATTGGAGACAATTGAATTAACGGTCGGTTCCGGAAATATGCTTTTGAATGAGCCTATGAGCAGCCATACCACCTTCAGAGTCGGTGGTATGGCTGATGCTTATGTAAGAGTAACGGACAGAGAGATGCTTAAGAAGCTGATATCTCTGCTTAAGGATAAAGAGATTTCCTATTATCTTATCGGTAACGGAAGCAATATTCTGGTATCCGATGAGGGATACAGAGGTGTGGTGATCGAGCTCGCAGGCGATTTCTTATCGTTAACTGTTGAAGGCGATCATATAAAGGCCGGATCTGCGGTCATGTTGGGACAGATCGCATCGGCGGCTCTTAAGTCAGAGCTTGCCGGAATGGAATTTGCTTCCGGTATACCGGGGACTCTCGGCGGTGCTCTTGTGATGAATGCAGGCGCTTACGGCGGTGAGATGAAGGATATTGTCGAGAGTGTCGAGTTGTTCGATCCTGAGTCTGCGGAATTTTTTACCGTATCGGGCAGCGATATGGAGTTCGGATACAGAAGGAGCATACTTAAGGATAAGCCCTGTATTGCGCTTGGAGCCGTTATCGGATTGCATCACGGAGACAGGGAAGAGATAAAGGCTATAATGGATAAGCTCAATGCATCGAGAAGGGAGAAACAGCCTCTCGAGTATCCGAGCGCGGGTTCAACCTTCAAGCGTCCCGAAGGATACTATGCGGGTGCTCTTATTGAGAAGAGTTCGTTAAAGGGCTTCGGTTACGGTGATGCGGTCATATCTGAGAAACATGCAGGATTTTTGATAAACAGGGGACAGGCAACGGCAACCGATATATATCGCACGATCCGTGAAGTACAGAGAAGGGTATATGAGGACTCGGGCGTTAAGCTGGAGCCCGAGGTTATAATGTTGGGGGATTTTGAATGAGATTCGTGGTTGTTACCGGCATGAGCGGCGGTGGTAAACGAACCGCAATGAAGATGCTGGAAGATGTGGGTTTCTACTGTGTAGATAATCTTCCTATCAAATTAATAGACAGATTTGTGGAATTGTTCGATACTCCAGGTGCAGAGATGGAGAAGGTCGCTTTAGGACTTGATGTCAGAGCCGATCAGCACTTCCTCGAAGCCGAGACAATACTGGAACGCCTCAGGGATTCGGGCTATTCTTACGAGATCCTCTTTATGGATGCGGATGACCGGACTCTTATCAAGAGATATAAGGAGAGCAGGCGAATGCATCCTCTTCATGATGTCTCGGATATTAGTATCGAGCAGGGAATAGCAAGGGAAAGAGAGATCCTTGCGCACCTTAAGTCCATATCCGATTATGTCATCGATACTTCCAAGCTTCTCACACGTGATCTTAAGGAAGAGATAGACCGGATCTTCGTCAATAACGAAGATTACAACGGATTGATGGTGAATATCGTGTCCTTTGGTTTCAAGTACGGTATTCCGGTGGACGCAGACCTCGTATTCGACGTGCGCTTTCTGCCCAATCCCTTCTATATAGATGAGCTGAAGTCCTTAACCGGTAACGACGAGGCGGTAAGGGATTTTGTTATGAGTTATCCGATATCAACGGAGTTCCTCGACAAACTGGTCAATCTGCTGACCTTCCTTATACCCGGATATATCAATGAAGGCAAGCATCAGCTCGTGATCGGTATAGGATGTACCGGAGGTCAGCACAGATCGGTAACTCTGGCTAATGAGCTGTATCTGAAGCTTAAAGATGCCGGTTCATATGGCTTGACCATAATGCACAGAGATACAAGGAAATAGGCCGTTTTGGTTGTCGGCCTAAGGGTTTTGCGTAGGAATCTTCATAACGGTTCTTAATCAGCTTATTGAAAAAGAGGTGCGACTTGTCATTTTCCAGTAAGGTTAAAGAGGAGATCTCGCAGAGTGCGATCAACGCGAGGCATTGTCAGCTTGCGAGTCTCAGGGCTTTTTTGCAATTCTGTGGAAGGATTGACAATTCCGAAGAGGGAAAAGGCTTATATATAGAGACCGACAATGCCATTATTTATAGAAAGTGCTTTACAATATTAAGGAAAACATTTAATATAATGACGGTAACCGGACAATCTGCCGAAGAGAGTCCGACTAACGGTCATTACAGGATATATATAGAAGATTCGGATGATATATGGAATATCATTCAGAGTCTCAAGCTTATGGATAACGGAGTTCTGGAACCTTTTTCAGCTCCGGTCAACAGTCTTCTGCTTAAGAGTTCCTGTTGCAAAAGAGCCTACATTAAGACAGTTTTTCTGTGTATAGGGTCTGTGAGCGATCCCAATAAAGGTTACCACCTTGAGCTTGTCTGTGACAGAGAAGATCAGGGAAGGCAGATTCTGGGAATACTGAAGGATTTTAATATAGAAGCCAAGCTTATATCACGCAAGAAGTATTATGTGGTATATATCAAGGAAGCCGAATGCATAGTTGATTTTCTGAATGTGTGTGAGGCCTATGTGGCTCTGATGGATCTGGAGAATCTCAGGATAGTTAAGGATGTAAGGAACAATATCAATCGCCAGGTTAATTGTGATACTGCCAATATTGCCAAGGTAGTCAATGCTGCGGCAAGACAGATAGAAGACATTAAGCTTCTTGAGGCCAAAGGCGTATTCAATGATCTGTCATACGGACTTCGCGAGATGGCTCAGATACGTCTGGAACATCCCGATGAACCGCTCAATGAACTTGGCAGATATTTTGATCCTCCCTTGGGGAAAAGCGGTGTTAATCACCGATTGAGGAAGTTGAGTGAGATAGCTTCCGAATACAGGTTGTAATTAGAGGACAGTCTGTGGGTTATAGTAGGTATGAAACAGAAATGGAGTAGATTATGAAAAGTCAGGAGATTACTATTCGTTTGGAGAACGGACTTGAAGCCAGACCCGTAGCTATGCTGGTACAGGTTGCAAGCAAGTACGAGAGTTCGATCTATATCGAGTCTAACGGCAAGAAGGTCAATGCCAAGAGTATCATGGGTATGATGAGCCTCGGTCTTGATATCGGAGAGAGAGTTAATGTAACAGCCGATGGTGTTGATGAGGAAGCGGCTCTCGAGGGTATCAACGAATATCTTAGCGGCAAATAATATCAGGGATACGGTGTTTATCCTATCCGTTACTGTTCACAGGTGTCTGTCCGCTACAGGAAATATATTCACCGAAACGGCGCTCTCGCTCCGATGTGAGCGTAGCGGACACTAAGCTCGGCTTTGCCTCGCTAAGTGCCGACGCCCACATAGGCGTTTATAGTGAAT
>JAIKXM010000023.1 GCA_024684085.1 Lachnospiraceae bacterium
ATTCACAAGAAACGCCTATGTGGGCGTCGGCACTTAGCGAGGCAAAGCCGAGCTTAGTGTCCGCTACGCTCACATCGGAGCGAGAGCGCCGTTTCGGTGAATATATTTCCTGTAGCGGACAGACACCTGTGAACAGTAACGACCGGGGGAGAGCTGACCCGTGAGATATGGGGAAGATTGGCAATGGGGGATAGGATGTGTTATAATCTCTAAGTGTTTTTGAAAACGTATAACAGTTGACAGGAAAACAGACCATGGAGAATATTAAGACTTTTTTCAGAATGTACGGTCAGTTGAGGCAGATCCTTGACAAGAAGAGGCGCAGAACGGCTCTGATCCTTGCATTGCTGTCTATAATAAGCGCTTTTGTTGAGACTCTGGGAATAGGAGTCATACTGCCTTTTATTCTGGCTATACTTCAGCCTTTTAAACTGCTTGAATATCCCACCGTTAAGAAGGTGTTTGATGCCATGTCGGTCGATACTGAGCTTGAGATAGTTCTGGTTGCCGGAATTGGCGTTGTAATAGTATATGTGCTGAAGAATACATATATCCTTATTTTCAACAGGGTTAAGTGTACATTCCGTAATAATCTTGAATGTGACTTATCGATCGAGATGCTGAGGTCATACATTGGCAAGCCTTATTCTTACTTCGTCAATGTTAACAGTGCCGAGATAATGCGAGGCGTTGTTGGCGATAATACCGCTGTGGCCAGCGTTGTGGACTGTTATGCCAATCTTCTCAATGAGGTGCTGACCTGTATTATGATAGGTATTGTTCTTATCATGCTCAATCCGCTTATGGCACTTGTCGTAGTGGGAATGGCAGGTATGATAGCACTTGGACTTGTTGTCTTCCTTCGTAAAAAAATCAGCAACTGCGGGCGTGTTACTCGTGAAGCTTTTGCAGAGCGCTACAAATTCTGCCTTGAGGCGGTTAACGGTATCAAAGAGATAATCGTTATGAAGCGTCAGGACAACTTCCTTGGGAGATTTGCGGCAGCGTCAAGGAAGGCAAGTGCGAGTAATACAAGATATCTGTGGTATTCAATGCTGCCCAGCAGACTGATAGAGACAGTATTTATCATTTGCCTTGTCGTAATGGTAGTTGTGACCTACTTTGCGGTTGATAATATCAGTGTCATTGTTGCGCAGTTTAGTGCACTTGCCGTAGCATCTGTCAGAATACTGCCTTCTATATCCAATATTTCCAATGCCATGAACTCTTTGGTATATAACAGGCTTGGCCTGGAGAGTGCATATAATAATATCATCGGTACCAGAAAGGGTTACGGCATTAATAGGGATGCAGTGTCGATCTCTGCGGATAAGTCCGATAAGGAGAATAACGCTGTACCGGAAGATGAGAGTAGTTCGGTTGCAGGCGTTGAGAGCAATGTGGCCGGTGTTGATCCTTCTGTTGATCTTAGGGAGGATGTCAAGGCTGCCGGCAAAGACGGATTCCGCGAAGGACTTCGCATTAACGAAATCACTTTCAGCTATGACAATAATACCAAAAAGGTCATCGATGGCCTTTCCATATCTATCAAGCCGGGTGAATCCATCGGTCTTGTGGGAGAGAGCGGTGCAGGTAAGACAACTCTCGCTGATATAATACTTGGACTTTTTGTGCCTCAGAAGGGCGATATTACTGTGGACGGAAGGTCTATCTATGATGAGAATGTTCATTGGAACAGGTATATTGGTTATGTTCCTCAGAATATTTATCTGATGGACGATACACTGAAGAATAATATTCTCTTCGGTATAGATCAGGACGATTATGATGAGGAGAGACTGAATCAGGCGATAAAAGAGGCTCAGCTTGAATCATTGGTTGAACAGCTGCCTAAGGGCGTTGAGACCATTCTGGGTGAGCGCGGAGTTAAGATCTCCGGCGGTCAGAGACAGAGAATAGCCATTGCCAGAGCCCTGTATTATAATCCTTCCATACTTGTTCTCGATGAGGCAACATCAGCTCTTGATAATGAAACGGAAAAAGCCGTGATAGAATCTATTGAAGCGCTTCATGGTACTAAGACTCTTATTATCGTTGCCCACAGACTCTCTACGATCGAGAATTGCGATTCCGTATATGAGATCAGGAAGGGTAAAGCGGTTAAGAAAGAGAAAAACGTATAAGCATAAAGATACATATGTTATTTAATAAAAAATGCTTGCAACTATTGTCCGGTGTTGCTATAATAGCTTTTGTTGATGTGCGAACGTCATCTTAGGGGATTGGTCAAATGGTATGATAGGGGTCTCCAAAACCTTTGGTGGGAGTTCGATTCTCTCATCCCCTGTTTTACAGTCCGTTAGATTATGAGTGATCATGATTCTCGGGCTGTTTTTCGTTAGTATCGGATCATGTGTAAAAGCTTTTGGGATCGGGTGAGGATATGAAGGATAAGAAAGTACTGCAGGATAAGAAAGCTTTGCAGGATAAGGCAGTTAACGGGGGTGCGGATAACAGATTAAGGACCGCGGCACTGTTCTTAAGTATCATGAATCTTGTTCTTCAGATCATTGTTACGATCCTGACAGTATTTACCGTATATTCATTTATTGCCGTAACTCTGGCTGATTCGGGAGATCTGACGGAGGATAATCTGACGGGATATATGTCAGTTCTAAGTGTGGCAGCTCTTGTCATCTGCGTATTTGTGCTGATAATCCCTTCAATATCTATCCTTCGTGCGTTTCTTAAGAAGAATCCCAAGAGGCTCAGAGGAACATTTGCCGCATATATCGTTCTTGCAGCCATGGCTGTCTTCGTAGTGATCTGGATCGGAATAAGCGCCCGGTTCAATGTCTGGTCTTTTCTTATCATGCTTAGCGGTGCTGTCTTTATGGCGATCAATGTCATGCTTCTTAAAGAGATTATGGCGATTGACAGTCTGACGGCTCCCAAGGGTTCATATATGAAGATGATAATTGTGATGGCGGCAGTTGATTTTATACTATTTACAGTGATATCTTCGGTTGGACTTGGTCTTTCGGGGGTTCGCGAGATACTCGCAATGATAGTATATTGTTTTGTATGGAATGCGCTTTTGGTCATGGTATATCATTGGATATATAATCTTGACAGCTACGATAAGATTATGTGAGATTGAAATGGTAGTGAACATGAGAGTTGGGGTATCTTATTGATCATTATCTCTAATATTATCAAAATTCAGTAAAGATTATGGAGGAAAGATAATATGGATGAATATGGGTGGGTAATGACCCTTTCAAAGGAAGATCTTTTGGATATGCTGAAGTACAAGCAGTTCTGTAGCTTGTGCCCCTACAGGAAGAAGGGCAGATGTCCAAGCGGATCGAGCGAGTGTAATGAGTATATTAAGAGATGGTTAAATTCTCAACACTTATAAGAAGGCCTAAGGTTGCCTTCTTTTTTGAACGGAGGAAATAATGTTATTAAAAGGGAAAAAAAGGAGAAATAAAACTGAAGTGACCGAAGGCGGCGAATTGAATGTCGCTTCTGCGGGATGTGTTTCTTCGGCAGTTATCTGCGGAGTTGAAGTTATCCGTGAAGATGAAGGACGTATTGTTATAACCGGTCATGTGAAAGGTGATCTTATCAAAGGAGATCGTCTTAGGCTGATCAATCCGGGCGATGATGATCACAGTTATGAAGAGGCGGAGACAGGTACGGTATCGGTTGTCGATATCATCGATAATGACGGTGTTCATGTTCCCATTGCTAAGGATTGTATAGTTGATCTTGTATTGTCGGATATTGAAGGCGTGCTAAGAAAAGGAAGCATCCTTGCAGGCACCGGCTGTGATGCGGAAGAGATCGATTCCTATTATATCAATACGCTCGGTGAGACTTTTGTTAAGAGACAGGATCTTATCTTCACCGAGGAAGATATAAGGAATGCTACAATAACGGATATAGCAGAGAGTCTCAGGCTCTATAACTGGTATATGAGGAAGACAAAGCCGACACCCGATGAGGAGACTGTGAAAATGGTGGCATCCAGACAGGCGGCGGCTGTTAAACTGCTCCTGAGAAAGGTTAAGGTGGCCGATCATATTTATTATCTTAAGAGTAACGTTACAGGTGAGGCTTATGTTAAGAGTATTGTGACGCAGGCTCAGGACGGTAAGATAATGATCCTGCCCGGATTCATGATAATAGGTACGGCAAGGCAGGAGATGTCTGTTATGAAGGCATTTGCGGTAGCAGACTGCGATTATGTCAGAGTGGATAATGATCGGGAGAAGACAGCTCTTGCAGAGTTCCTGTATAAGAATTGTATTCTTAACGGTGTTGCGGCGGTCGGTGTGGGAAGCCCGGATTCTCTTATCAGCGATGCTTTTATTAAGGAGGAATGCTCTTTCGGCAACAATGCTGCAGGTACAAAGCCTTCGCAGGGAACCAATCCCTCGCTCATGCGCTGGATACTTCAGCTCGTACAGATGGGGACTCCTGAATCGGATGAGGATAAAAGGAATGCAGGAATCTTCAATAATTGTATGAAGAATGAGCTTAAAAAGAGCACGTTTTTAGTACCCGTCAGAGAAAATAAAGAGAAAGCTCCCGAACAGAAACCTGATCCCAACAGTGTTGAAGTGGCTACCGTGATGGATGGTGACGGACATTTGTGTGTTAAAGCATATACAGATTATAGATTCCTGTGTGAAGATTGCGGAGATAATGTTAAGGCAGTTGTACTGAGCCTCAGAGATATCGCCAAGGTTGGCGGAATAGCGATCAATCCCGTTAAGGATCGTAAGCTTACATGTATCATTAAGCAGGATAAGTGTAATGAAATCGTTAATGAAGCTTAAGCGGCAGAAAGTTCTAAAGGGCGGAGAGGATTGAGTTTCGGGTATTATCTGTCAATTTGTGCAAATGATACTATATAGATAGTCACATTTCAATTTACAACAAAAGAAGTCATATGATATAATAGCCGTAGCAGTTAAAAACTGCAAATATTGGTATTAAGGGGTATATCATATGGACGTGAGAAAAGAACGAGCTTTGCTCAACAAGAAGGCAATTATCTTATTTACAGTAATGACAGTTGTGTTATTTGCAGCCTATCTGGTTCAGTACCTTCAGGGAGAGAAGACGTCAACAGTCTTCCTGATAATGGCATTAACTGATCTGATACCCATGATAGTATCGTGGGTCATCTATAAGACCAGATGTGATGCAGATATCCTAAGGCATGTCATAGCTATCGGATACGGTATTTTTTATGCCGTGAGCTGTTATCTGAACAGTGATTATGTAATGGTCTTTGTATATGCAATCCCGATGGTATTTGTAGTTGGACTGTATAATGATTATAAGTTCTCTATACGTATCGGTTTGGGAGTTGGTATCATAGGTATCACTCATGGTATCATGTTTGCATACAAAAGTGGTTTTACCAAAGAGGCGTTGACTAATCTGGAGATAGAGGTAGCATTACTCCTGCTGGTTATAGTCTTCTCAGCCGAAGTTGTTAAGACCACCGCTAAACTGAATGATCAGAAGGTTGCATCGATCAATGAATCAGCCGAGCGAACCCGGGGAATGCTGGATAAGATCATAGAAGTATCCGACACGCTCGTCGGTGAGATCGCTAATGTATCTGATAAGATGAGTAACCTCTCAGCTTCAAGCCAGGAGACTCTGGCAGTTATGGAAGAAGTTCAGATCGGTACCAATGAGTCAGCTAATTCAGTTCAGAATCAGCTCGTTAAGACAGAAGAGATTCAGAATCAGATCGATAAGGTTGAGAATGTTTCCGGTGATATCGGTAGTAATATCGATCTGGCAGTTGAAGCTGTTCGTGAAGGCCGTGATAATATTACGAAGCTTATTGAGAATGCCAAGGCATCTGAGGAAGCAGGTAACCATGTTATCACTGAGGTTGAAGAACTTAAGGCTTCTACAGTTCAGATGGAGTCTATCATCTCACTTATCGGAAGTATTGCTGCACAGACAAGTCTTCTTTCGCTCAATGCAAGTATTGAGGCTGCAAGAGCCGGTGAGGCCGGTAGAGGATTCGCTGTAGTAGCTAACGAGGTATCTACACTTGCAGACCAGACACAGTCGGCTACAACTAAGATCAAGAACCTGATCGAGGGTATATCTTCTGAGATAGACGGAGTGGTAGATGCCATTCATGTACTCGTTGACAGTAATAAGGTTCAGAATGAATCGGCTAATATCACTTCAGGCAGTTTCGTTAAGATCGTTGACAGTACAAGAGGTATCAGAAGCAATTCCGAAGAGTTGGCTGTTATCGTTGCCAAACTTGCAGAAGCCAATCGTGAGATTGGTGACAGCATTCAGACTATATCAGCTGTATCCGAGCAGGTACTTGCTCATACAACTGAGACATGTAAGATCGCCAAGCTTAACAGTGAGACGGTTGAAGATGTTCAGTCTTATGTGGATATCATCAGTGATAATGCATCAGTTCTTAAAGAATTAACTGAAGCTTAAGGGGAATAAATGAATGATGAAAGACCTTGCTTAGTAAAGATGGGGAGAAGTAAGGGAATTTTATAAGATTTAAAATGGCATGATCTTTGGATCATGCCATTTTTTTCTTTACGTAATAGGAAATTGCTTCCTATTACGCAAAAACGCTCCGTTAAGGATGCGCACTCGCGCGAAAGGCAGACGCTAAGCATCCGCACCCGGCGCGAGAATGTCGCAAGCGATATTCTTTCCTGCACACTATATTTTTTTCTTCTTACGGCTTGTAATAAGTGCTTTTATACTGCCGGGATGGAAGAGTATCAGAAGAGGAAACAGTTCCAGACGGCCGGCTAACATATCGAACATAAGCACATATTTGGACAGAGTGCTTAATTCGTAGAAGTTCCTTGTGGGACCGATCAGATTAAGTCCCGGGCCTATATTATTGATGGTAGTCGCTACAGCCGTGAAGCTTGAAGTCAGATCCATGTTATCAAGTGTGATCAGTAATAATGACGGGATGAATATCATTATAAAAGTGATAAGATACACACTTATGGAAGCGACCATGGTCTCATCCGCCGATTTGTGTTCGAACATGATGCTCTTCACGCTCTTGGGATGAATATATGAATTGACCTCTCTTTTGAAATTCTTGAGCATTACCACAAAACGGCTGACCTTGATACCACCGCCGGTACTTCCGGCACAGGCACCGATGAACATCAGAAGAACGATTATCATACGGCAGGTTGTGTTCCATGTATCGAAATCAGTGGTACAAAAACCTGAAGTGGTGATTATGGATGCGACCTGGAAGGCTGAATGTCTGAGCGCTTCGCCTGCCGATCCGAATATCCTGTATATGTTAAGGAATATAATGATCACAGCTGCTATGATGATACACAGGTAGTACTTTACTTCTTCTATGTGGAAGGCTTCTTTGAAGCGCTTCATTATCAGAAAATAGTAGAAGTTGAAGTTAACTCCGAAGCAGATCATGAAAAAGGTCACGACCCATTGTATGTAAGGCGAATAGGAAGCAAGAGAGTCATTCCTTACACCGAAACCGCCCGTACCTGCCGTTCCAAGACTTAAGGTGATGGAATCGAAGGCGGGACATCCGCCGGCCAGCATGAACAGGATCTGCAACAGGGTAAGCAGTGCATAAATGGAATAAAGATTACGGGCAGTTGCCTTCATCTTAGGAACAAGCTTACCTACCGAAGGCCCCGGGCTCTCTGCCTTAAGCAGATTGATGGTTGAACCACCGCTAAGGGGAACAACGGCCAAAAGGAAGACGAGCACGCCCATTCCTCCTACCCAATGAGTGAAGCTCCTCCAGAAAAGAGCTGTGTGAGAAAGTGATTCCACATCATTTAGGATACTTGCTCCCGTAGTCGTAAAACCTGAGATCGTCTCAAACAGGGCATTGGTGAATGAAGGGATCTCACCGCTTATGCAGAACGGAAGGCAACCGAAGAAACTCAGTGCGATCCAGCTAAGTGCTGTTGTGATACAGCCTTCTTTAAGATAGAGAGCCGTGTTGGCGGGTTTGAAGAAGGACAGGGCTGTTCCGATAAGTGCGGTCGCACCGGCAACGGCAAGATATATGAAGCCTACCTTTTCCTGATATATTATCGCCACCAGACAGGGCAGGAGCATAAGGGCTCCCTCTATCTTCAAAACATGGCCAAGAAGTGTTCTGATCATCGGACTGTTCATCTATCTATCACCATCCTAATTCTTGGCCAGGATATCCTGTATATCCTTGAAGCCTGTATGTGTTGTTACTATCATTACATTATCTCCGGGAAGGATCATATCCGAACCACCGGGGAAGATGATCTCGCCGTGACGGTTGATGAAAGCTATAAGCAGGTTGGGCTTAAGCTTAAGATCCTGAAGTGAGATACCTGTAATACCCGAACTTGCCTCAATATGGAACTCTATTGCCTCTGCCTTGGAATCGAAGAGGTGATAAAGAGTCTCAATATTGCAGTTCATCGAGTTCTTCTTGGCTCTTACATAGGCAACGATGGCCTCTGAGATGATGTACTTGGGATATATCAGACTTCCGAGATCCATCTTATCGAGAATATTCTTGAAGTTGTTACGGGTGATCTTGGTAACAACCTTCGCATTGGATACATTCTTGGCATGAAGGCTTAAGAGTACGTTCTCCTCATCTATACCTGTAAGAGGTACAAAAGATCCTGCAGTCTCGAGTCCTGCCTCTTTAAGAACCTCCTCCTGTGTTCCGTCATCATTGATGATAACGGCTTCCGGCAGAAGAGTACTTAATTTCTTGCATTTTTCCTGACTGTTCTCTATTATCTTAACTTCAGTACCGGCTCGAAGAAGCATCTCGGCAAGGTAATAGCTGTCTATTCCTCCTCCGACGATCAGAGTGTCCCTGGCCTGTCCGGTACGGAAACCGATCTTCTTAAGGAAGAGCCTTGTCTCCTTACGGGAAGCAACGAAGCTGATCACGTCACCGCCATTTAATATGAAAGGACCCGTAGGAATGAATACTTCACCGCCTCGTTCAACAGCACAGAAGACAACGTGCGAAGTGATATCACGACCTATATCCATGACCCTCTTGCCGCAGATCATATTATCTTCGGGAAGCTTGATCCTGATCATCTCAACCTGCCCGTGAGCGAATGAACTGACCGCTTCAGCAGTAGGAAGTGAGAGGATAGCCGAGATAACTTTGGCTGCCTCGTATTCCGGATTGATGATCATCTCAAGTCCGAGCTTCTCTTTGAGATACTTATGTTCCTTGATGTATTCGGGAGTATGTACTCTTGCAACGGTAACACTGTGACCTACATGCTTGGCAACGGTACAGCAGAGCAGATTAAGCTCATCCGAACCGGTTACTGCCACAAAAAGATCTGTCTTGGCTATACCCGCTTCCATCTGGGCGGAATAACTCGCGCCGTTACCGACAACACCCATAACATCATAGGTGTTGGTCACATTCTGCACCTTGGCAGGGCTCTTGTCTATGACAGTGATGTCATGTCCTTCTTTGATCAATTGTTCTACAAGATTGGAACCGACCTTGCCACAGCCTACGATTATGATACGCAGACCGCTTTTGATATTATTATTCAACATGGTAAAAAAACTCCGCAGTTCAATTATTGGTTGACCAATGTCGCACGTGTGTATCGTGCGGACACCGATAATCTTTCTGGATTATAGCATTTTTGTATTCTTAATTCAACTTGATGGCAGTTTGTGCGTGTTTATGGTAGAATAATTGGTAATCTGATATCCGACAGATGATTGAGATGTCAGGTCGCAATAATATGGAACTGTTTAGGTATCATTATATGATCACCGCGAAACGGAGTTTTATTAATGGATAATACGAACATAATACAATCATTGATCTTGCTGGTGCTTATTCTGTTGTCGGCGTTTTTCTCATCTGCTGAGACTGCTCTGAGCTCTATATCGGAGATCAAGGTCAGGAGTCTTGCTGAAAATGGAGACAGGAGAAGCAGGATACTCCAATATGTTGTAGATCACTATGGCAAGATGCTAAGTGCAATATTAATAGGTAATAATCTTGCCAATATCTCCGCATCGAGCCTTGCGACCACCATTACCATTCGCATGTTCGGCAATGCCGCAGTCGGTATAGCTACGGGGCTTCTTACCTTTGTTGTCCTGATATTCGGTGAGATCGTTCCGAAGAATGCCGCCAAGATAAAGGCAGAAAAGGTCTCGCTTTTTTACGCGCCGTTGATATACGGACTTATGTGGATATTGACGCCCTTTATCTGGGTGATCGATAAGTTCTCGAAGCTGATCATGATACTGTTAAGGATCGATCCGGACGAGAAGAGCGCCATTACCGAAGCGGAACTTAGAACTTACGTGGATGTAAGTCATGAAGACGGAGTTATCGAGACGGATGAGAAGAAGCTGATCAATAACGTGTTTGACTTCTCGGATTCGATTGCTCGTGAGATCATGATACCGAATATCGATATGGTAGTGGTCAGTGTGGAAGCTTCCTATGAAGAGATCCGCGATGTGTTCAGGACCTGCATGTATACCAGACTGCCGGTCTATGAGAACGAACGGGACAATATCATAGGTCTGGTTAATATCAAGGACTTTATCTTCGTTGAAGATCAGAGTGTCTTCAATGTCCGCAGCATACTTAGAAGCGTTTATTATACTTATGAATTTAAAAAAACGTCCGACCTTTTGCTGGAACTCAGAGAGACGGCTAATCCCCTTGCTCTTGTGATCAGCGAATACGGAGCCTGTGTGGGCATGGTTACGATCGAAGATCTGCTTGAGGAGATCGTCGGAGAGATCAGAGACGAGTATGACGAGGATGAAGCGGATTCGATCAAAAAGGTTGAGAAGAATGTATATCTGATAGACGGAAGCCGTAAGCTGGATGATGTTAATGATGCATTGGGTACGACGCTTGACAGTGATGAATATGATTCCATTGCAGGACTTATCCTGGAGCATCTTGACAGGATGCCGCAGACCGGAGATGAGGTAAGACCGGGTGGCGGATGTATCCTTAAGGTCAACGAAGTCGTGAATAATCGTATAACGAGAGTAAGGCTGACATTGCCGGAATCAACATCCGTTGATTCGTAAAATACTATAGGCAGACTATAGCCTATAGTCTATAGGCATTGGCAGAAAGTCTTTTACAAGTTCCGCTAAGTATGATATACTTCTCTATAGTTATGCGAAGATAGATGCATATGTATTATTTAAGGAGGATATTTCGATGAAGCATATTAAGACATTGGCTACACGTGATATGAAAGAGTCTATGAAGAAGGGTGGCTGTGGCGAGTGCCAGACATCATGCCAGTCAGCTTGTAAGACATCCTGCACAGTAGGTAATCAGACCTGCGAAAAGGCAAAATAAAGATCTATAAATTTAACATTAATGGCTTACTCGAAGTTATGGCTTGCAAGGTGCCGTGACTTCGAGTTTGTTTTGGGAAAGAAGAATAATGATACATCAATATAAGAGTAACGGTTACAATATCGTGATGGATGTCAACAGCGGTTCGATTCATGTGGTGGACGATACCGTATATGATATCATTCCGGTACTGGAACCTATCGTTAAGGCAGGAGCCAGGGGTGAGACGGCTGTTGAGGCTGTGTGCATGGCCTGTGAGAATCTGCCTTATTCGGAGAGTGAGATCCGTGAAGCCTGTCAGGAACTTCTTGAGTTATATGAGGCCGGAACTCTATATTCGCCGGATATATATGAAGACTATGTGATCGATTTCAAGAAGAGAGAGACCGTAGTTAAGGCGCTCTGTCTTCATATCGCGCATGATTGCAATCTCGCCTGCAGGTATTGTTTTGCGGAAGAGGGCGAGTATCATGGAAGAAGAGCTCTTATGAGCTATGAAGTCGGCAAAAAAGCCCTTGATTTTCTGGTAGCCAATTCAGGTAACAGAGTTAATCTCGAGGTCGATTTCTTCGGCGGTGAGCCGACACTTAACTTCGATGTCGTTAAACAGTTGGTGGCTTACGGAAGATCACTTGAAGAAGCTAATAATAAGAAGTTTCGCTTCACTCTTACCACTAACGGAGTATTACTTAATGACGAGATCATGGAGTTCGCCAATAAAGAGATGGCCAATGTGGTATTGAGCATAGACGGGCGTAAGGAGATCAACGACCTTATGCGTCCATTCAGAGGCGGACAGGGAAGTTATGATACAATAGTTCCCAAATTCAAAAAATTTGCTGACAGCAGGGATCAAATGAATTATTATGTTAGGGGAACTTTTACTCGTAACAACCTTGATTTTTCAGAGGACGTCAAGCATCTTGCCGATCTTGGATTCGAGCAGATATCCGTTGAACCTGTTGTGGCGGGGCCCGAAGATGATTATGCGCTGAGAGATGAGGATATCCCTAAGATACTCGAAGAATATGATAAGCTGGCACTGGATCTTATCAGAAGACGAAGAGAAGGCAAGCCTGTCAATTTCTTCCATTTTATGATCGATCTTACAGGCGGCCCCTGCGTTGCCAAGAGGTTGTCGGGCTGTGGTTCGGGAACAGAGTATCTTGCAGTTACTCCATGGGGAGATCTGTATCCTTGTCATCAGTTTGTCGGCAATGAAGACTTCCTTTTGGGTAATGTTGATGAAGGAATAGTCCGGACTGATATCAGGGATGAGTTCAAGTGCTGCAATGTATATGCCAAGGATAAGTGTCGCAAGTGTTTTGCGAAGTTCTATTGCAGCGGCGGTTGTGCTGCCAATTCATATAACTTCCACGGCAATATCAATGATGCCTATGATCTGGGTTGTGAGCTTCAGCGTAAGAGGGTTGAATGTGCCATCATGATGAAGGTCGCTCAGGCAGAGGATGAAGAATAAAAGTACAATACCTCGCGTTGGTGGGGAATAAATATTTTTTTAAGGAGACTACAACAATGAAAAAGAGTACAGCAATCATATGGCTGGTTGTGATGATCGCCCTTCTTGCAGGCGGCATCTATTCAGCATTATATGGTTTGGATGCGGATGGTACCTGTTCGGCAAAGAATATCAAGCAGGGACTTGATCTGGCCGGGGGTGTCAGTATCACATATCAGGCTGTAGGAGATGAGACTCCCAGCAAGGAAGATATGGAAGATACGAAGTATAAGCTCCAGCAGAGAGTAGAGACTTACAGTACAGAGGCTCAGGTTACTACCGAGGGTGATGACAGGATCAATATAGCGATCCCCGGTGTGTCTGATGCCAATGCGATACTGAAGGAATTGGGAAGACCCGGTTCACTTTACTTCATCCGTCAGAAGGATGCAGATGGTAATGACAATTATACCCTTGCCGGAATGGATGAGGAGGGTAATCTCGTATATGTCCTTAACAGAAGTATTGAGGAGATTATTGCTTCCGGTGATGCCGTTCTCAATGGTACGGATGTGGCAGATGCAGCTGCAGGTACTGCACCTGACAGCTATGGTAATTCCCAGTATGTTGTTGATCTTAAGTTCACGGTGGACGGTACCAAGAAGTTCGCAGATGCAACATCTTCAGCATATGCCAACGGAGAGACCATTGCTATTTATTATGATGGTGCTATAGTAAGTGCACCCAGCGTTAATTCTGCTATCACAGACGGACAGGCTCAGATCTCAGGCAATTTTGATTTTGATAAGGCTTCTAATCTTGCTTCAACCATCCGTATAGGTGGTCTTAAGATCGAGCTTGAAGAGTTAAGCTCTAATGTAGTAGGAGCTCAGCTCGGAGCTGAAGCTATTAAGACAAGTTTAAAGGCTGCTGCGATCGGTCTTGCTATTGTTGCGGTATTCATGATCGTTGTATATTTTGTTCCCGGATTCGCATCAGTTATCGCACTTGCACTTTATACGGTTATTGTGATCTTCTTACTCAGTTCATTCGAGATCACTCTTACACTTCCCGGTATCGCAGGTATTATCCTGTCTATCGGTATGGCGGTTGATGCGGACGTTATCATATTCGCAAGAATCCGTGAAGAGATCGCATCCGGTAAGACAGTTGCTTCTGCAATTGACATCGGATTCAAGAAGGCTCTGTCAGCGATCCTTGATGGTAATATAACAACACTTATAGCTGCACTGGTTCTGCAGATTCTGGGTACAGGTCCTGTTAAGGGATTCGCACAGACACTTGCTCTTGGTATAGTTGTATCACTTATCTCTGCAGTATTTATTACCAAGATTATCCTCAAGGCTCTCTATGCATTGGGCTTAAAGAGCGAGAGATTATACGGTAAGGCAAAAGAGAGAAAGACTTTCAAGGTTCTGTCATACAGAAAGATCTTCTTTGCACTGTCAGCAGTTATGATAATCGCCGGATTTGTATTCATGGGAGTTAACGCAGGTTCAGGTAAGGGCGCTCTTAATCTCTCACTTGAGTTCAAGGGTGGTACATCTACTAAGGTAGTATTCAATGAGCAGATGGATATAGACAGTCTTGACAGCGGTGTTAAGCCTGTTGTGTCTGAAGTAACAGGTGATAATGATATTCAGTTCCAGACAATACAGGGAACCAATGAAGTTGTTATCAAGACTAAGACACTCAGTGTCGATCAGAGAGAAGAGCTTAACAATGCTCTTGCAGATAAGTATGGTATTGATAAAGAGCAGATAACTGCTGAGACTTACTCAGGTGTTATCTCTGATGAGATGAAGGCAGACGCTATCCTTGCTATCGTGATCTCGACCATCCTTATGCTGTTATATATCTGGTTCAGATTTAAGGATATCAGATTCGCAGCAAGTTCTGTTCTGGCTCTTTGCCATGACGTTCTTGTAGTACTTGCATTCTATGCCGCAGTAAGGATCAATGTAGGTAATACATTTATCGCATGTATGCTTACGATCGTAGGTTACTCTATCAATGCTACTATCGTTATCTTCGACAGGATCAGAGAGAACCTGCCCGGCCTTAAGAATAAGTCAAGCCTTCAGGAGTTGGTAGACACAAGTATCAATCAGACATTGTCAAGAAGTATCTTTACTTCACTGACAACATTCGTAATGGTTGCAGTACTCTATATTCTTGGTGTTGCATCTATTAAGGAATTTGCACTTCCTCTTATGGTTGGTATCGTCTGTGGTACATATTCATCTGTTTGCCTTACAGGTGCAATGTGGTATGTATTCCGTACCAAGATTGTTAAGAAAGAGAAATAATAATCATTGAAGGAGCACTGATGGCTAAGTGGACTATTACAGCCAAGGGTGCAGATTTCGGTGCAATAGCGAGCCACTTCGGGATCGATCCCGTGGTGGCTCGAGTCATTCGTAACAGAGACTTAATTACGAATGAAGAGATAGACATGTTCCTGAACGGAACGGAGAATGATGAACATGACCCGAAATTGCTTAATGACCTTGAGCTTGCTGTTGGATATATCAAAGAGAATATAGATCATGGGAAAAAAATCCGCGTAATAGGTGATTATGATGTTGACGGTGTCACAGCCACCGCAATACTCGTCAAGGGCATAACTGCCTTTGGCGGAAGGGTTGATTACCGGCTTCCCAATCGTATAACGGACGGTTACGGTATCAATGAAAGACTCGTAAGGGATGCCATAGAGGATAGGGTTGATTGCATAATAACCTGCGATAACGGTATCGCTGCAAGTGAAGTACTTGAACTTGCTGAATCCAACGGGATAATGTGTATACTTACGGATCATCATGAAGTTCCTTATACCGATGTGAACGGGGAGCGGGAATATATCATTCCTCGTGTTCATGCCGTGATCGACCCCAAGAGGCCTGATAATACATATCCCTATCCAAATATATGCGGCGCTATGGTGGCGTATAAACTTATACAGGAGTTGCTTGAAGGCACGGCGCAACGGGATATATTGCAGGAACTGACTGAGCTTGCGGCTCTCGGAACAGTCTGTGATGTAATGGAGCTCAGGGATGAGAATCGTGTCCTTGTAAAAAGAGCTTTAAGCCTTATGTGTAACAGCAGTAATATCGGACTCAGAACGTTGTTCACGGTGACCGGATGCGAGAATAAGCCGATAAAGGCAGGAACTCTCGGATTCATAGCAGGCCCCTGTATCAATGCGGCGGGCAGGTTGGAAGATGCATCAGAGCCTGTTGAACTTCTGTTGACGGAGGATGAAGGTAAGGCAGTCAAGATCGCTACCGAGCTTAAGAATCTGAATGATCTGCGCAAAGAAATGACAGAGAAGGGCGTAAGCCGGGCTATAGAGATCATCGAGGAGGATAAGATCTATAACAGAACCGTAATGATCATCTATATCCCGGGGCTTCATGAGAGTCTTGCCGGGATAGTGGCCGGGCGGATAAGAGAGCGTTATTATCATCCCGTGATCGTTCTCACGGACAGTGACGATATGATCAAAGGCTCCGGCAGATCCATAGAAGCTTATGATATGTTCGGGGAACTTAATAAGGTGAAGGATCTCTTTACTCACTTCGGAGGACATAAGATGGCAGCCGGAATGTCTCTTGATAAGAATAAATTGTATGAATTGGAGCGCAGGCTCAATGAGAATCCACCTATCGGAATGGATGAATGTGAGGAGAGAATTCGAATAGATGTTGTGATGCCGTTGGAGTATGTGAGTCAAAAGCTTATAGATGATATAAGTCTCCTCGAGCCCTTCGGAACCGGCAATCCAAAACCTGTTTTTGCAGAACGTAATCTTCAATTCCTTCATGGGCGCAGAATGGGAGCTCTTGGAAATATGGCAAGATTCAGAGTAAGAACCGAGCGGAACGGGGAATTTGACATCGTCAGATTCAGGAACCTTGATATTCTGCTTGACTATATTAGAGATAAATTTGGTGATAAGGCTGTTGAAGATCTCTTTGGTGCAGGTTACCGTGAGACATCACCGGTACGCCTTAATGTTATCTATACTCCGGAGATCAATGAATATCGTGGACAGAAGAATATAAGCTTTATAATGAATGATTATTGTTGATTCTTATAGAGGATCTTAAGCTGCTGTTTACGGGGCCTTGCCTTTAAGCCATATTAGAAACATACATGTGAACAGCAATATCTTTATAGATACTTTATTTTTAGGACACAAAAAGAACACATTTATTCTATATATTGTACTTATAGATAGTTGATTACTCGCTATCTCCCCCCTCATAAAGCGGAAGCCGTGCACTTTGTTGCACGGCTTTTGTTTTATGGAAGATGTAATGAAAACGCTCCGCAAAGGTTCGCACTCGCGCGAAAGGCATATGACGCTAAAGCATCCGCGCTCGGCGAGAGAATGTCGCAAGCGACATTTTTTTGTGTCTTATGACAAATGATTCCTTATGTGATAAAATCATATGGGGAAAATGGGAGAATATGAAATAAGTTTGATCAATAATGAATGCTCGAAAAGCTTGATTTCTCAGGATAAATAAAGCATAGGTTAAATGTGAAATGGAGATAATAATAATAATAATATGGTTAATCAGTCCTTTTGTTCTGATACCATTGTTTATTGTTTTCTTGTCAAAGGACAGCAAGAATAGGAAGATCATCTATGAGAAGGATAAGAAGCTTCGTGAATATGAACGTCAGTTAAGTGAGTTGAGGCATTTAATTGAAAATAAGGATGAAATGATCAGTGAACAGGCATCCGTACAGGGTACAGAGACAGAGAGTATCAGTGATCAGATCTCTGTGCAGGAAAAAGCGATCGATATGATCAGCGAACAGACATCCGTACAGGATACAGAGATTGATAGTATCACCGCGCAGATTCCGACACAGAATAGGACAGTTGTAGAGATTCCATATAACAGAGTGGCGAAAGACTCTGGGGCTGATGATAAGAATGATCATTCCGGCAGGTTGCTCTTTGGGATCGGTGTGGCGCTGGTGCTGATAGCAGGTACTGTTTTTGCTACAACCACATGGAATACGCTGACTGCGATTGGTAAGATAAGTGTTATGATGTCTACAGTTGCAGTATTCTATCTTTCAGCATATATAGCTGACACTAAGTTTGACTTGAGAGAGACAAGCATAGCGTTCTTTGCACTCGGAAGCGGAGCTATTGCGTTTATTAATCTCGCAGCGGGTTATTTTGGCTTATATGGTGAGGCTTACAGTGGCCTGAAAGGGAAAGGCGGATTCATATGGGCTATTACTTCATTGATAATAGCAGTATGTATGTTGATAGGTAGATTTATCTATGACACAGCTGTCCTTGGAACAATAAGCTATGGATTCTTGCTTCTCGCTGTGTTGGAATATATATTCAGCTATAAATATGATAACGAGATCAAATCTATTGTTATAGGAGTATTTTTTATAATCTCCGTTTTATTGCTTCGCACCGTGCAGAAGAACGGTTATCCGAATGTGTCGAGTACTTTGAGATTTGCAAAAGTACTGATATTTCCATATGTTTTCATGAGCTTTTTAATTGAAGTAGTAACATACATCGTTCAGGTACGGAGGAATTATTCTGTATTTCCGGATCTTGCTGTGAAAACAAACTGGACACTGATCGCAATGGGAATGGTTCAGTTGATAACGATAGCTGTATCGTATTTTGACAGCATAGGCGTATTGAGAAATGAGCATCCGTTTTGGCAGGAATCGATGGCAGATTCTGATATTTTAGATCGACAGATGTCAACACCCGGGCGTAAGGGAAAGAACAGCACTAATTATGGCGTACTCCCCATTTATCCTATTACGCTTTTGATATCCGTGACAGGTATGTGCATGTGTTTTTGTATTCCACGGTATAGAGTGTCATGGATCATAATGCTGATCATATTTGCAATTTGCCTTAAGAGACATAAGAATGAATCTTTATTCATAAGGAATGACGAGGCAATTCTCAGGGGCGGAGCGCTTATATCAGCATATGTAATATCTGTTATATCATTGTTTGAGATACTGCTTTTTGGGATTCATTCGGATAATATCTTTTTCGGTGTGATACTGGTGCTGTGTTCTATTCAATATATATTGAAGTTCATGGACAGATCGAACAGTTCGGCATGGATCACTGCGTTTGTATTCTATTTCACGACATTTGTTATGATTGAAGCCAATCTTGGAGATGGGATCGGCATTCTGACAAAGATAGCTGTCTTGGAGATACCGGTTGCAATAACTGTTATCGCAGGATGGATATTCAAGAGAAAAATAGTATCGCGGGGATGTTATGGCGATTATAAAATAGAATGGTGTTCACTTGCTGCCGGTGCGCTGAACCTGTTTATTCTTTTCAGAGCATTTGAATCGGGCAATGATAAGGCAATTTTTCTTGCAGGTATTCTGCTTGCTGCCTATCTGCTTACTTTCTACAGCAGAGTGGAAAAAACATTTGAGAGGGCAATTTTTGCAGCTTCGGCAATTGTTTTCACATTATGCCTGGCTTTCCAGCCATTCTTCACGGTACCCGGAAAGTTAGTCAGTGAATGGGCAATATTGATGATTCTGTTTGGAATGGGGCTTATATTGCTCATATACAGGCATGCCGAAGTATCACTCATAGGAGTGCAAGCGGTTGCGATTTCGGCTTGTTTTCTGGTGGAATTTGGAGCGATATTGTGTTTTGCCGATTCGGGCAATGCGCAGATCGTTCTGCTCAAGCTGATCCTGTACCTTGTCGGCGTATTGGTGGTGTTCATTAAGGCACTTTTGACAAGATCGAATCTGTGGATCGTATTGGCAGGGGCTGCTTTGGCGTTTTTCTCGTTCCTCGCGGGTGCGGTAGATTCTAAGGGAATATTCATCATTGCTGCGTTGATAGGAATATGCTATATGGTATATCTGCTAATGAATGATAAGTCTGAGTGGACTTTTCTGCCTTTGGCGCAGTGTTATATTCTTATGTTTACTTACGTTCCGGCTGATATCTGGTGGATCGTTGTATTTGTAGTATTGACAGCGGTGGGTCTGTTTCTAAGATTCAGAGCACAGTATGCCGGCGAAGGATACGATATTTATCATGAAAAAAAGACCAGCATTGACTTGATCACCTTATCTGCAGGTATCCCGGTTCTATATTTGATCATGACCGGAGGAGAGGCGAGCAGATGTATTGGTTTCATAATGATGGCTGTTTATTTCGCCTGCTTTTATAAGAGGTTTGATGAAGACGGAGAGGCCATTGTTAACAGACGGATTCTTACGGCAGTCACCGTTGCTCTATTGATCGCGTGGGGTGTCCAGCCATGGATTACTGTAAGTGAGTACGGACTGATCGAGTATTGGTCCTTTGGTCTTATGACTACGGCATTTGTTAATATGATCTTTATCTATAAGGCTGATACTGATGAGCCTGCGGGCTGGATCACTTTTCTGTTAGCATGCGGTTGTTCGTTAGTGCAGTATTACAGTGTCTTAGCGTTAGATAGGGTTGCAGATGCTCTTATTCTCGGTATTGTTATGATGTTAACTCTTATAGCGGCTTTCATTTTCAAAAGGAAGCAATGGTTTATTTTGTCTGCGGTCACTATTTTGCTGCTTGCTCTGTATGCTACATGGGATGTCTGGACAAGCTTGGCATGGTGGGTATATCTGCTGGTGGCAGGCGCGATACTTATAATAGTTGCATCTGTTAATGAATATAATAAGAGAAACAATATTGAGGGCTTTGAGAAGGATCATAAGAGGCTGTTCGAAAATTGGAGATATTAGAAAGTGATTAAGGAAGGTGGAATAGATGAAGAGATTAAGCGATCTGTTGGCGGGTCTTGATTATGAACTTGAACGGGGAACTGTTGATAAGGACATAGAGGAAGTGGTATATGATTCCAGAAAGATAAGTAAGGATTGCTTCTTCGTATGTGTTGTTGGTAATAATTTTGACGGACACAGTGCGGTCGGCGAAGCCGTTGAAAAGGGAGCGGCAGCCATCCTTATCTGCCATGATGTGGATATTGATCCTGAGGCGGATATCACTGTGATAAGAGTGGAGGATACCCGTTATTCGATGGCGTTTATCGCTGCAGCCTTCCATGATCATCCGGCTGATAAGCTTAAGGTCATAGGTATAACAGGTACAAAGGGTAAGACTACTACTACCTATATGGTTAAGTCCATACTTGAGAAGGCGGGACTGAAGGTCGGAATGGTGGGAACCATTGAGACGATAATAGGAGATACACATATCCCTTCTTCCAATACAACTCCCGAGTCTTACGTGCTTCAGGATTATTTTGACAGAATGGTCAAGGCCGGTATCGATACTGTTGTTATGGAAGTGTCCAGTCAGGGACTGATGCTCCACAGAACACAGGGATTCATATTTGATTACGGTATCTTCACCAATATTGAACCGGATCATATAAGTCCTACCGAACATAAAGATTTTGATGATTATCTTCACTGTAAGAGCCTGCTGTTCAAACAGTGCCGTGTGGGTATTGTGAACGGTGATGATGCTCATGTTGACAGGATCACTGAGGGACATACCTGTGAACTCAGGTATTACGGTCTTAAGGATGGTCTTGATTATCAGGCTTCCAATATCCGTCTTACAAGAGGTGAAGGACATATCGGTGTCGATTTCCATGTAAGCGGCAAGGTAGACATGGAGATCGAAGTACCTACGCCCGGCAAGTTCAGTGTATATAATGCGCTGACAGCAGTTGCCATCTGTGACGCCTTCGGTGTATCAGGTGAGAGTATGCGGGATGCGCTTAAGACGGTGTCGGTTAAGGGCAGGATCGAGATGATACATGTGTCGGATTCTTTTTCATTGATGATAGATTATGCGCATAATGCGATGGCACTGGAGAATCTTCTGGGGACTCTTAAAGAGTATAATCCTCACAGACTTGTGTGCATGTTCGGCTGCGGAGGTAACAGATCCAGGGACAGAAGATTCGAGATGGGAGAGGTCAGCGGAAGACTTGCGGACTTCACTATCATTACAAGTGATAATCCGAGATTCGAGGAACCGTTGGATATCATCAATGATATAGTGACAGGCATAGAGAGAACAGATGGTATATATGTTACTATCGCCGACAGAAAAGAAGCGATAAGATATGCCATCACTCATGGAGAACCGGGAGATATCATTGTGCTTGCCGGTAAGGGACATGAGGATTACCAGGAGATCCGTGGTGTTAAGTATCCAATGGATGAAAGGGTACTTATTGATGAGATCATGGAGGAAGAAGGTCTGAAAAGACCTTAGAACGGAGCTTACAGCTTATGAGATATGCCAATATAATAGTGAATATCTCACATGAGAGCGTGGACAGACCTTTTACATACAGGATTCCTGAGGAACTCAGAGAAGCGATCATTCCGGGGACCAGGGTTAAAGTTCCCTTCGGTAAGGGTAATAAGCTTATTGAAGGTTATGTCATTGCATTGACGGATGAGGCTGACTATGAGGATGACAGGATAAAGGCGATAGATTCCGTGGTACTGACTCAGAATGCGGGAGAGGGTAAGCTTATAACTCTTGCTTCTTTTATAAGAAAAAGATACGGTTCAACCATGATAATGGCGCTGAAAACCGTTCTTCCCGTGAAAAAGACCTATAGGATATCCAACAGGAAGAAGCCTACAGGACTTGCCGAAGCACTGACCGAACCTGTTGTTTCTGACAATAATGAGATCATACTGAATACTGAGCAGAAGTCAGTGCTGGATGATTTTACGGGAGAATATAAGAGAGGGATCAGGGGGACATATTTGATCCATGGCGTGACCGGAAGCGGCAAGACTGAGGTCTATATCGAGATGGTGAAGCTGATCGTTAGTCAGGGTAAGACCGCGATCGTACTGATCCCCGAGATATCGCTCACATATCAGACGGTGAGGCGTTTCAGGAAGTATTTCGGCGACAGGGTTGCTTTTATCCATTCCGGTCTGGCGGCAGGTACAAGGTATGAATATTGTGAGATGGCCAAAAACGGTAAGCTCGATGTTATAATCGGTCCGCGGTCGGCTCTCTTCACACCGTTTGATAATATAGGTATCATAATCATAGATGAGGAACACGAAGGAACTTACAAGAGTGAGACTTCACCCAAGTATCATGCGACCGAGGTTGCAGACTTTCTGTGCGGGTTGCACGGAGCATCCCTTGTGCTTGGAAGTGCCACTCCATCGGTTATTTCCTATTATCATGCACTCAGAGGAGATTATAAGCTCTACACATTAAGCTCGAGGGCGAAAGTGAGCAAACTGCCTTCGGTTCATACAGTGGATCTGAGGAATGAGCTTAAGGAAGGTAACAGATCTGTATTCAGCAGAAAATTGCTGGAACTGATGGAAGATCGCCTGAATAAGGGTGAGCAGATCATGCTGTTCATCAACAGGCGCGGATATGCCGGGTTCGTATCATGCAGAGCCTGCGGTC
Source organism: Lachnospiraceae bacterium (assembly GCA_024684085.1). Lineage (GTDB taxonomy): Bacteria > Bacillota > Clostridia > Lachnospirales > Lachnospiraceae > Colinaster. The sequence goes on from JAIKXM010000023.1 coordinate 23,311, forward strand.
ATGTGATGAAATGTCCGCATTGTGATGTGTCTCTTTCGGAGCATCGAAGCACTAATACGCTCGTATGTCATTATTGCGGTTATGAGATGCCAAAGCCTCAGAAGTGTCCAACCTGCGGCTCCAAATATATCATGGGATTCAGAGCGGGTACGGAGCAGATAGAGACTGAGGTGCATAAGTTTTTCCCGAAGGCTGTTACCCTTAGGATGGATGGGGATACGACTAAGACTAAGGACAGTTATGACAGAATACTGGGGGCGTTCGACAGGCATGAAGCTGATGTGCTGATCGGAACCCAGATGATCGTTAAGGGACATGATTTTGCCAATGTGACTCTGGTGGGAATACTGGCGGCGGATCTGTCACTGTGCAGCGGTGATTACAGGGCAGGTGAGAGAACCTTCCAGCTGATAACTCAGGCTGCAGGAAGAGCGGGCAGAGGCGATAAGGAAGGCGAAGTGGTCATCCAGACTTATCAGCCAGGGCATTACAGTATAGTGCATGCTTCGCATCAGGATTATATAAGCTTCTACGAAGAGGAACTGGAGTATCGTAGGTTAGGCAATTATCCGCCGGCCAGGAATATAATGGCGGTGCTCATTATGGGCAAAAATGAGGATTCTGCATTTATGCTTGCCACGGGGCTTGGTAATATGATAAGGTCACGTGTGGGTTCGGATAAGGTCATCGGTCCGGGAAGGGCAGGCATCGGCAAGATCAGCGATATGTACAGATTCGTGATGTATATCAAAGATGAAGAGACTGACAGGCTGTCCGATTATAAGGATATGATGGAAGCCTGGCTTGAGGAGCATAAGGGTGAGGAGCTTGTAAGCTTCGACATCAACCCCATGAGTGCTTATTAAGTGTAATGCTGTAATAGCTAAATATGAACTTTTGGACGTTTGGGTTTTATTACCCGGATCAAAAAACGGAGAAGTATACAGACGGAGGTAGAAAATGGCTTTAAGACAGATAAGGGTACAGGGTGATCCTGTATTGGAGAAGGTATGTAAGGAAGTGACTGAGGTAACACCGAGGATAAAGGAACTTATCGATGATATGCTTGATACAATGTATGAAGCGAACGGTGTCGGACTTGCTGCCAATCAGGTGGGTATCCTTAAGAGGATAGTGGTCATCGATGTGACGGGTGAAGATCCCATGGTGCTCATCAATCCAAGGATCATTGAGAGCAACGGTGAGCAGACAGGTAATGAAGGGTGTCTCAGTGTACCCGGTAAGACAGGAGTTGTAACAAGGCCTAATTACGTGAAGATCGTATATAAGGATATTGAGATGCAGGATCAGGAACTTGCGGGAACCGAGCTTCTTGCAAGGGCGATCTGTCATGAACTGGAGCACCTTGACGGTCATATGTATACCGAGAAGGTGGAAGGCGATCTTATGAACGTGGCCGATCTTGAGCCTGTTGAAGAATGATCCGGGATGATACTTTTGAACGCGAACAGAAAGATATAAGTTCATATGAGTGGTATGACTTTGGTTTTATGTATGTAATCATGGAATGCACTAAGATGTAACATAGTGTTGGAGACAGTAAATGAGAGTAGTATATATGGGGACTCCCGACTTTGCGGTGGGAGCTTTACAGTCAATAATAGATGCCGGGCATGATGTTGTTCTTGCGGTGACTCAGCCTGATAAGGAGAGAGGAAGAGGCAAGGCGGTATCTTTTTCACCGGTTAAGGAATGTGCACTTGCGAATGGTATAGAGGTATTCCAACCGGAGAGGATAAGGGAAGCCGATGCGATCGGGCATATGAGACAGTATGAGGCGGATGTGTTCGTGGTGGCGGCTTTTGGACAGATACTTCCCGGGGAGATTCTGGAGATGCCTAAGTTCGGATGCATTAATATCCATGCATCCCTTTTGCCTAAGTATCGTGGAGCGGCGCCGATCCAGTGGTGTGTTATCAACGGAGAAGAGAAGACAGGTGTGACCATAATGCAGATGGATGAGGGGCTCGATACGGGAGATATCCTGATGCAGGAGGAGTTGACTATCGCGCAGGATGAAACAGGCGGAAGTCTTTTTGATAAGCTGGCTGATCTTGGAGCGAAGACGATCGTACAGGCTTTGGATGCGCTGGAGAAGGGTACATTGACTCCTGTTAAGCAGGATAATGAGAATAGTACATATGCCGGAATGCTCAGGAAGGAAATGGGAAGAGTGAATTTCTCTCTTTCGGCCTGTGAGATTGAGCGACTGATCAGAGGGCTTAATCCATGGCCGAGTGCATATACATCTTTCCACGGTAAGAAGATCAAGCTGTTCGCGGCTGAGGTCATTGACGAGAAGGAATATGACAGGTCTGTCATAAAGAGGAAGAACGGTGAAGTTGTTGCCGTCGGTAAGGACAGGATACTGATCAAATGCGGTAAGGGGATTCTGGCTGTAACGGAACTCCAGCTGGAAGGTAAGAAGAGAATGAGTACGGCTGCTTATCTTCTTGGTTATAAGGTTGAAGAGGGAGAGATCTTTGGCGTCGATTAATATCAGAGAGATCGTTCTTGAGATACTGATAAGTATCGATAAGGGCGAAGAATACAGTCACATATTGATGAAGAATGTGCTGGACAAGTATGATTATCTTGATCAGAAGGATAAGGCTTTTATCAGCAGGGTGGCCAAGGGCACACTTGAGAGAAGGATAACGCTCGATCATTATATAGACAGCATATCATCTACACCTGTAAGGAAGATGAAACCGCTTATAAGGAATCTTATAAGGATGAGTGCTTACCAGATTCTGTATATGGACAGGATACCCGATTCCGCTGCCTGTAATGAGGCGGTCAAGCTTGCGGGAAAGCGTGGGTTCAGAAGCCTTGGCGGATTTGTTAACGGAGTTCTGAGGAATCTGTCTCGTAATAAGTCATCACTTTCTCTTCCGGATAAGGACAGTGATCCGGTGAAATATCTTGCTGTTACCTATTCATGCAGCGAATATATAGTCGGCAGTCTCATTAAAGATTACGGAATGGAAGCGACTGAGAAGATGCTTAAGGCATCCCTTGATGACAGTCGTCTGTATGTGAGAATCAGAGAAGATATAGAAGAGGCGAGGAAGCGGGATATCCTTACTTCATGGATTGAACATGGCATCGAGTATGAGCAGAGTGATCTGCTACCATATGCTTATGTGATCCGTAATGCCGAAGGCATGCAGTCTATGGCAGGATTTGAAGAGGGTGAGGTATATGCTCAGGATATAAGCAGTATGCTGGTGGCAGAGGTGGCTGATCCTGAATATCATCATCAGGTGATAGATATGTGTGCCGCTCCCGGAGGTAAGACTCTGCATATGGCATCCAAGATCCTTAAGAAGATCAGGGAAGTGTCAGATGACAGTCACAGCGGACGGGATGTGATTCTTAAAGCAGGTCATATAAGTGCGGGAGATATCACTGAAGCCAAGGTAGATCTCATCCGTGATAATGTCAGTCGTATGGGAACGGATATTGTTACGGCCGTCGTGCGAGATGCCTGTGTATATGATGATACTCTTAAGGAAAGTGCTGATATAGTCATAGCTGATGTTCCGTGTTCCGGTTTCGGAGTAATTGGCAGAAAGCCTGACATCAAGTTCAATCATGACGCCGGCACAGATGAGGAGTTGGCAGCATTACAGAGACGTATCCTTGATAATGCTGTTAAGTATCTTAGAAAAGACGGTATCCTGATATACAGCACATGTACAGTACGTAAGGCTGAAAATGACAGTAATGTCATATATCTTGAATCAGAGCACGGACTGTCTCAGGAAGATCTCAGAGACTGCCTTCCGGAGAAAATGATATACAGAGAAGGTTCTGTTTGGAATGAGGATATGCCCGGATGTCTTCAGCTGATGATAAGCGAGGAGACCGACGGCTTCTATATAGCAAGACTTAGAAAATAAGAAAAACGTGATCGGGAATGCGTTAACGTATATATGGATATTAAATCATTAAATAAAGAAGAATTAAAAGAATTAATGAAGGGTATGGGACAGCCTGCCTTCAGAGCGGATCAGATATATCGCTGGCTTCATGTGGAACTGGTGAGGGATTATGACTCAATGACCAATATTTCCAAGGAACTGCGTAACAGGCTTAAGAATGAGTATCCTCTTACAGTTCTGAAAAAAGCAAGAATGCAGGAATCTGCCATAGACGGAACCCGGAAGTATCTCTTTGAACTGCCTGATGGGAATTATGTAGAGAGTGTATTCATGAGATATAAGCACGGGAACAGTGTGTGTATCTCTTCACAGGTCGGATGCAGGATGGGATGCAGATTCTGCGCTTCCACTCTTGATGGTCTGGAGAGGAATCTTGAGCCTTCAGAGATGCTGGATCAGATATATGCCATTACGGTAGATACGGGTGAGAGAATATCCAATGTTGTGGTAATGGGAACAGGTGAACCCATGGACAATCTGGACAATCTGCTTAAGTTTATTAAGCTGCTTACCGATGAGAACGGACTTAATATAAGCGGCAGGAATATCACAGTGTCTACTTGTGGAATTGTTCCGGGTATACTTGAACTGGCCAAACATAAACTGACGCTTACGCTTGCCCTTTCTCTTCATGCGACTACGGATGAGAAGAGAAGAAAACTGATGCCGATCGCCAATAAGTATTCCATACAGGAACTGATGGATGCGTGCAGATATTATTATGAAGAGACCGGCAGACGGATCACTTTCGAATATAGTCTTGTCGGCGGCGTCAATGATACTGAGGAGGATGCCGTGCAGCTATCGCATCTTGCAGGAAGACTTGGAAGCCATGTCAATCTTATTCCGGTCAATCCCATTAAAGAGAGGGATTATACACGGGGTAATGACGAATCTATCAGAGCCTTCAAGGATAGACTTGAGAAAAACGGTATCAATGTGACAGTACGCAGAACGCTCGGAGGAGATATCGATGCATCATGCGGTCAGTTGCGTAGAAAGGCAATGGAAGAAAAGAAATCTGTTTGAGAATAATACAATACTCAGATCATCATGATCAGAGAGTATAATACTCAAAGAGAATAATAATCAAATACATGATGAACAAAGAGCATCTGCCCTGAGGTAGATGCTCTTTGTTCAATATCACGCTATGCCCCCAATATTTTTTCGACGATTCCACCGGTCTTTGGCAGATGCTCTTTGATCATTATCACCTTATGATATCTCTTATCACGCTTATGTTCTTTGATCATTATCCCCTCTTATGACCTGATGATCTTTGAAAACGCCATAATTTACAAAGCTAAAAATATTTGATAATATATTGCTGTTGAGATGTCGACAGGAAGGCGTATCAGATAAGTAACACTCTTAAAAGCGTATGAACGGCCATCTTCGGTGGCATTATAAGCTTGTGAAGAAACGCCTGTGATACAGGTTGATCCTGTGGACGATTAAGAAGAATAATGATAAGCGAAGAGCGACGATAATGATTAAGACATTTTCACTTACCGATATCGGTAAAAAGAGAAAAATCAACCAGGATTATGTATACACATCGGAGATGCCGGTAGGACCTTTACCTAACCTGTTCATCGTGGCAGACGGCATGGGCGGACATAAAGCCGGAGATTATGCATCAAGATGTGCAACCGAGACGATAGTATGGAGCGCTTTGAGTGCAGATAATGAATCTATTGTCTCAATTCTGGAGAATGCTTTTAAGGCGGCCAATGAGAACATTCTTAAGAAGTCTCTTCAGGAAGAGGACTATAACGGAATGGGTACAACACTCGTGGCAGCTACACTTGTGGATAATAAGCTATGGGTGGCTAATGTTGGTGACAGCAGATTATATGTAGTCAACAACAAGGAGATCAGGCAGATCACCAGAGATCATTCACTTGTGGAAGAAATGGTGAGAATGGGCGGTATCAGACGCGATCAGGCGCGCTCGCATCCGGATAAGAATATCATCACCAGAGCGGTGGGCGTAATGGAAGAGATCGAGATAGACTTCTTCCAGATTGAGCTTAATAAAGGTGATGAGGTCTTAATGTGCACTGACGGACTTACCAATATGATCGACGATGAAGAGATACGTATGATCATGTCCGGTCAGCGTGATATTGTAGGGAAAGTTGAAGGGTTGATCAATGCGGCTAATAACAACGGCGGTAAGGATAATATTGCCGCTATTATTATTGACCCATTTGCATGATAGATATAATTAGAGGTTTTTATGATTAAACTTGGTATGATGCTCGGGGATCGGTATGAGATCCTTGATAAGATAGGTACCGGCGGAATGTCGGACGTATATAAAGCAAAATGTCATAAGCTAAACAGATTTGTTGCGGTTAAGGTCCTGAAGCAGGAATTCAGTGAGAATGCCAACTTTGTATCCAAATTCAGGACAGAGGCACAGGCGGCAGCAGGTATGATGCATCCCAATATCGTCAATGTATATGATGTTGGCGAAGAGGGCGGCATGTATTATATAGTAATGGAACTTGTTGAGGGCATTACCCTTAAGAAGTACATTGAAAAAAAATCAAGACTTACCTTTAAGGAGGCCATCAGTATTGCGATCCAGGTCTCAATGGGTATCGAGTGCGCACATAACAATCATATTATTCACAGAGATATCAAACCTCAGAATATTATGATCTCGAAAGACGGTAAGGTTAAGGTTACCGATTTCGGTATTGCCAAAGCAGTTAGTTCCAATACCATTACCTCCAATGTAATGGGATCGGTGCATTATACATCACCCGAACAGGCAAGAGGCGGATATTCTGATGAGAAGAGTGATATCTATTCACTCGGTGTGACAATATTTGAGATGCTTACAGGACGTGTTCCTTTTAACGGAGAGACTACGGTTGCAATAGCTATCAAGCATATCCAGGAGCCAATGCCTTCGGTTAGGGAATTTGTTCCTGAGATCCCTATAAGTGTTGAGCAGATAGTATATAAGTGTACTCAGAAGAGTCCTGACAGAAGATATCAGAATATGGCAGAGCTCATTGCTGATCTTAAGAGATCTCTTATGAATCCCAATGAAGACTTTGTTAAGATAATAGGTGAAGTTGGCGAGACTGTTGTTATTCCCGAGAAGGATATAAGGAAGACAATGGGTGAAAGTGAAGAACGGAGCAGTTCCGTCCATATGAACCTTGCCGGTGAGAAGGCTGTAAAGGCCAGTGTTCCAACGGAGGAAGAGCGTGCAGCTGCCATGAGCACAGATCAGGCAAGAAGAGTGCGACCTGCTCAGATAGGTGATGACAGACCGGGACAGCAGGATAATCCGAACCGTAAGAATCCCGGATCAGCTAACAGGCAGGCATCTTCCGGTAAGAAGGGCAAAAACGGCAGGAAGCCAAATGCCGCAGCGGGTAAGAACAGTAATAGACCGAACGGTAAGCCTGTTTCGAGAAATACGGGCAGTATGAAGAACAGTAAGAATACCAAGCCTTCGACAAAGCCCAAGAATAATGTTAAGACTCCCGAAGAGGAGGAGAGAACAGAGAGGATCATAACGATCGCAGCAGTAGCATCTGCCGTGGTTATAGGTCTGATAATCATATATGTCGTTGCCAAGGCTTTTGGTATCATAGGTTCGGGAAGTGAACCTGAGACGACAAGCGTGGAAGAGACATTACAGTCTGTATCGTCAGAATCGGAAGAGAGTGTTGAAGCTTCTGAGGGCGAAGCCATAATACCTGATGTACATGGCAAGCTTTTGGCTGAAGCAGTTGCAATTCTTAATAATGAAGGATTTGAGGTCGAGAAGGTTGAAGCGCCTTCTGATTCGGTTGCAAAAGGTAATATTGTAGATCAGGTTCCTCTTGCCGGAACAGCTGCCAAGAGGGGAAGTGTTGTTACCATTAGTGTCAGCATAGGTCCCAGCACAAGTAAGGTTAAGGTTCCGGCAGTTGTCGGTCTTGATATTGATGAGGCAATGGCTCTTATAATAGAGAACGGTCTTCAGGTTGGAGCTGTTACCGATACTACCAACGAGGATATATCACTGAAGGATAAGGTGTGCTATCAGAGCTATGCCGCAGGATCTAATGTTGCGTCAGGAACAGTTATCGATCTTAAGATAAGTACAGGCCCTGAGAAGGTTACTTATGGATATACCGGCAATGTTGACAGTCCGAGTGTTGAAGACGGCCAGTATGAAGTTGGTTCTCAGGCAACAGTCATCCTGACTACAACAACAGGTATTGAGCTTAAGAGGGAGACTACCACTACATTCCCCGTTTCTATACATATCTCCGGAATAACCGACTGTGAGGATGGAATCATTACCATTCTGTATACGGTTACGACTCCGGGATCTACATATACCAATGAGAACGGTGAAGTTGTGGATGTTCCGTCAAGTTCCGAGGACAGAAGCATTACAAGAACAGTGAAGTTCACAAGAGAGTAGGACTGTGAAAGGTAAGATAGTTAAAGGCATAGCCGGCTTCTATTATGTTCATAATGGAACAGGCTTGTATGAATGTAAGGCGAAGGGCATATTCAGGAAGGATAATATTAAGCCTCTGGTGGGTGATGACTGTGAGATCAGCGTCATAGATGAAGAGCAGAAGACAGGGAATATCATTAGTATTCTGCCAAGACGCAATGAGATCATAAGACCGGCTGTTGCCAATATCGATCAGGCGCTTGTTATATTCGCTGTCAATAAACCGGAACCGAATCTTAATCTTTTGGATAGATTCCTTATCATGATGGGCAGGAAGGACATTCCGGTGATAATCTGTTTCAATAAGTCTGATCTCGCTACTGAAGAAGAGATCAAAAGACTTCGTAAGATATATGCCGATTGTGAGCTTGATCTGGTATTTATCAGTGCGCGTAAGGGAGAAGGCATTGATGAATTGAAGCAGCTTCTTGTCGGTAAGACAACTACAGTCGCAGGCCCAAGCGGTGTGGGTAAGTCGACTCTTATCAACAGACTTGGCGGAGATATCATCATGGAGACAGGTGATATCAGTCAGAAGATCGAGAGAGGTAAGCATACTACAAGGCATTCACAGTTTATCTCTTTAGGAGATGATACTTATATTCTGGATACGCCGGGATTCAGTTCTCTTAACGTATTTTGTGATACATGTGAGGAGCTTGCGGGCTTTTATCCGGAATTTCTAAAAGTTACTTCGGACTGCCGTTTTCAGAATTGTATTCATGACAGTGAGCCTTCATGCGGTGTTAAGGCTGCGGTTGCCCACGGTGATATCAGTTCTGAGAGATATGAGAATTATCTTATTATGCTAAAAGAGATAAAAAACAGAAGACAATACTGAGCCATTAACTGCCGGAGACGGAGTTGGTGGTTTTTTGTATGGCAACGAGTCTAAGAACCTGTACAGATCAGAGCAGAGAATGAGAATGATGTACATATATATCTGGAATATTGCCGAAGTGAATATGGATAAGTATCAAGGAGTCATAGAGAGACTTCATGCGATAAGGAAGGATAAGATACAGGTCAGGAAACAGAAGGCAGACAAGGATCGTACGCTGGCAGCAGGGCTTTTACTTAAGAAGGCTTTTAAAGATCTCCATCTTGAATATGATAAGACAGAGTTTTACCTTGACAAGAATGGTAAGCCTTTTTGTGATGCCGGAATAAAGTATAATATTTCGCATAGCGGTGACAGAATAATGCTTATCATAAGCAGTGAGGACTGTGGTTGTGACGTGCAGTTGATTAAGAAAGGGATTAGTGTAGACAGACTGCCTCTTAGTCACATGACGGAAGATGAACGCGAGTCTATAGGAAGAGAGGGCATCATAGCTTTTTTCCGGATCTGGGCACTTAAAGAAAGCTATGTCAAGATGACCGGTGAGGGGCTGGGTAGAGATTTCAGAACCTTTTCTGCGCTTTGTCCGGATGATAATGTCATATCCGAGTCTTTGGATGTAAGTCGATTTGAGTCCTGCGGAAGTGATCCTTATACTGAATATGTCAATAAAGATCAGGAAGATCCGGGCAGAGTCTGCGATGAATATGTGTATGCGTATTGCATTAATAATAAAGATAAATTGAACCACGAACGGGATGTGCATATTCGATATATCACCGGAGATCTGTAATCGTTAAGCTAAAATGATCGAAAATGTTTTTGTGCTTCGGCGATATTGTGCTGCATTTAGTTATCTTGTGCTGCATTAAGTTATTTTGTATAATCCACCATGGAAATGGAGAAAATGCTATGAAACGTATTGTGTATTGTAACGAATGTGCCTTTTTGGGTGCCGCGGAGTATGATGCAAAAAAGTATTATTATTGCCCTAAATGTCGATCGGAGCTTAGTATTAGTAATATTTTGGAAAGCGATTGGATTGATAAAACCTACAAAGAAAAGGAAGAAATTAAGAGTTCATTGGGATTAACAGAACCGAATTTGCTAGATAACAGAATACTTCATTTACGGGAGAAGATTTGGAATGAAGTTAGTCATATGCAAAGACGCATACATTTTATTGGAGCAGTGTTGATTGCAGACTTCGTTATTCTAATGATTATAATTATGGTTCAATCATATTTCGCGTGGGATTGACCATGCCACGAGAAAAGTGATTGATCCTTCTTTTTTATGAGGGAATTGATATGAAACGAGTTGTTTTTTGTGAAAAATGTGCTTACTTTGGAACTTCAGAGGATAATACGTGTTATTGCCCGCAATGTGAATCTAAACTTATTGTAATCGATGATATTACCGAAAGTGATTGGAATAGTAAAAACGATGAAGAAAAGGCAGCAATAAAAGCATCATGGGGTTTTACGGAATCAATTATAGAAAAAAAGAAAGAGATTCTGCGATTGGAGAAATTACTTAAATACGTTAGTGACGTTAAAAGAGATTCAGAGCGTGTTTTGGTTTTTGCATACGGTTATGCAGGCTTTTTTCTGTATAATCTGATAGGTATTCTTTTATTGCAGATTATTTTGGAGTTTTTAAAATATGCGTTTGCATATACCGGTTGAACGGAACAGCCTGCACGCTTCAGCGGAAAGGCTTCCCGAACGGGCGGAAAGGATTATCCCGTTTCAAGCGGAATCAATTTCCCGATGGAGCGGAATATGCATGCGTTACCGTAATTGATTATTTTTCTTATGTTTCTGATACCGGGATTGTATGTATCTGATCAGCTTGGTAGTATTATGTCATTAGATATGGAGGAATCTTATGAAATATATTGTTTATTGCAAGGAATGTGCCTTTTTGGATGCCACAGAGTATGATGCAAGAAATCTTTATATTTGCCCTAATTGTCAATCGGTGCTTAGTGTTAGTTATATAATGGAAAGTGATTGGAAAAACAAAACCGATAAAGAGAAGGTTGCAATAATGTCTTCATGGGGGATTTCGGAATGTGGTATATTTGATAATAAAGTTTATAATGAGGCTGGCAGAATTAGAAGAAATTGCGGTATAATAAAGGTTCTGCTTGCAATGAATGGTATACCTATAATAGTTTGTATTATAAAATTGTTATTTTTTTAATGGCTAAATCTTGTCAAATTTCTTTCGATATTTATATTGTAATCTGAACGTAATCCCCGGTTTCTATATCACTTCTATATAGTTCAGTTCCCTAAGAGTTCTTCTTAACTGATTCTCAATTCAGCCTCAATTCTGTAATTTAGGCAAAATGGTATAAAAATTACTCAATTTAGATAGAATTTATTGGCAATTTACCGAAAATGTGGTAAAATTACAACATTAAGGGGAATGCAGACGGGCCGGTAATGTGTGATGCCGGTACACTATTTAATCAGAGGTGATTGTATGAAGAAGAACAGGAAGAATCAGAAGAATCAGAAGAATCAGAAGAAAAAAGGATCGCTGGTATTAAAGATTAGTGTGCTTTTCTTAGTATTGATAGTGCTTGCACTCGCCATTAATACCATTGCGACGATCCCTCAGGTTGAGTCAACAACAGATAGCATCTACGGCAATTATGCATTGGCGGTAGCACAGAATGCGGCGGCCAAGGTTGAAGGAATTGCGGCAGAAGATCTGGAATCGGGTGATCTCGGAGCCTATAAGGGCGCGCTGGAAGATATTAAGATCGAAGATGTAGACAGTTCTTATGCATATCTGATCGACAGTGAAGGAATAGTGCTCTATCATCCCACAGCTGAGAAGATAGGAACCGCTGTTGAGAATGAAGCGATCACTCAGGTGGTGAATGACCTTAAGGCAGGTAAGAATGTCAAGGATGCTACCGTTACCTACGAATACAAAGGTGCTACGAAGATAGCAAGTTATTCCGTTCTCAAAGACAATAAGGTTGTTATAGTAACCGTTGATTATGATGATGTCACCAAGGACATCTCAACTCTTAAGATAACAATGTTCATAATTGCTATCGTATGTGCGGTTATAATGACGATCATCAGTATTATATTCACACGTGTCATGCTTGCTCCTCTTGGAAAAGTTACCGGTGCTATTCTTAAGACAGCTGATCTTGACTTTGAAGAAGACAGGGAACTCGTTAAGATCGCCGGAAGGAGTGATGAACTCGGTGTTATCGGTGATGCCGTTATTCATATGAGATCTAAGCTCAGCGAGATGGTAGATAATATCGAGAATGCAAGCGATTCGATCGCCAACAGCTTCGGTGCTGTTGCTGATATCACAGCTGAAGTTGGAGCTAATTGTGAGGCTAATTCCTCTACCAATGAAGAGCTTGCTGCAGGTATGCAGGAGAATGCCGCAACTGTTTCGGTTATTAACGGTAAGCTCGGCGATATGCAGGATAATGCCGAGAAGATCAATTCGATGGTAGTTGACGGTACTCATGTATCTAATGAGGCTCATCTTAGAGCTGAGAACCTTAAGAAAGAGACAGACGAAGCAGCTGAACATACATCTCAGATCTATGAGAATGTTCGTGCTAAGTCTGAAGAAGCCATTGAGAGAGCACAGGTTGTTAATAAGATCGGTGAGCTGACCAATCAGATCATGAAGATCTCTAATCAGACAAGCCTTCTTGCTTTGAATGCTTCTATTGAAGCTGCAAGAGCCGGCGAAGCAGGTAAGGGATTCGCGGTTGTTGCCGGTGAGATCGGTGATCTTGCAACACAGACTTCAGATACGGTATCCAACATCGAGAGCATCATTACTCTTGTAACTGAATCCGTTAACAACATGAAGGACTGTCTCGAAGAGACAACCACCTTCCTTGGCGAAAGTGTTCTTAATGATTACGGACGTTTCAAGACTGTAGGTGAGCAGTACGATAAGGATGCCAAGGATCTCAATGTGAGTATGGTCAGCATCGGTCAGACTGCGGATGAACTTATCACTTACGTTGATGAAGTTGTATCATCTATCCAGAGTATGACATCTACCATTAATGAGTCTGCTAACGGCATTACAGAGATGGCAGAGGCAACAGCTATCATCAATCAGAACTCTCAGGAAGCACTTGAGAAGGTAGAATCATGTAAGGAATACGTTGATATGCTTAACGAAGTAGTTAAGGCTTTCCGTAAAGAGAAATAAGTTTATTAGTACTTAAGATGATGCCGGGATGAATGTTGGCATGTTCAGGATGGCTAAGCTTGGTCTGAACACCGGATATTTATTCAAAAGGTATAACAGTATAATGTAGTGTTTGACAAAGAACTGCGCGAGTATTCCGGCGCAGTTCTTTGTTGTTAAAGGATGATATGTGATATAATGATATTCACGGTGTTGTTCGGTGAGAGAGAATACTCCGTTCGTAAAGATCGTAAGAGGGAGACGTAAGATGAACTATAACATGGATAGTGTGTTTACCGATTTTTTTACACAATCGGGTAGTAAACCGGCAAACAGGAATATTGAAGCCACAGGCCGTGATGGGTTAAATGCGCCGGGAAGTGGCAGTGGTAATAATAATATAACGGGAACTTTGCAGGGAACCGCTGTTAATGCTAACGGTGCGGCAGGAGCAGTACCCGTAACCGATGTTAAGATCGGCACTGATCCTTCGGAAGCATTCAAGGGGCTTACGGAGAAGATATGTGAATCGGTATTCGGGCAGGATGAATTTATTAAAAAGCTCACGATTGCTTTTAAGAGACCGCTTGTGACCGAGAGGGAATTTCACGAGGCCAGGAACAGTATATATATTAACGGACCGGCGTGTACAGGCAAGCATTATGCTCTTAATCTGATGCTTGATGAGCTGGCATCGAGGAAGGTGATCGGCAATACTTCGAGATGCACAATGGATCTCTCGATCTATCCGACGGCGGCAGAGGAGAAGATGTTCCTTCAGGATCTGTATGCGGCTCTTCAGGAACCCGGACAGGTGATCATATTCGAGAATTTTGATAAGTGTCATGTATCCCTGCTCAATAAGCTCAGCGATCTGGTGACAGAGGGCAGATGCAGGCTTAATGACAGATATGTGTTGGCTAACGGTCAGCTCAATAACGTGTCGACTTCCTTCGTAGGCAATGTTGTGGGCTCTTTTGAAGCAGCGGGTAAGTATCTGGTATTCATAAGTCCCCTTAAAGTTGAAAAATTAGCCGGCATTATGGGTTCTAACTTTGTTAATGCTCTTGGAGATATCTGTACGACCACCGATCTCACGGAAGAGAGTATTCGTAAGATCATGGGTGTTCAGAGTGTTCAGCTTATGATTAAGGTGAAGAGCTATCTTAAATGGGATGTTAAGGAAGATGAGGCATATAAGGATTATGTTCTTAAGCAGGCTTCCAGAGGCGTAGGCCTGCAGGGCGTTCTTGATGCGTATAAGGATACGGTTAAGGCTCTTTCCGAGCTTAAGCTTAATAGAGATGATATTACAGCGACTGAAGTATTGCTTACCATGAATGAAGATAAGCCGGCAGTTAAGGTCGGTGAAGAATACATCAGTTTCTCTGATATTCTTGGAGAAGGCTATCGCGGAGAGATAGAGAGCATTAGGAATGAGCTTAATAAGATCGTCGGACTTACAGAGGTCAAGAAGTATATCGACAGTCTGGAAGAGTACTTCAACGTTCAGAAGAGAAGACGTAATGAGGGACTCAAGGCCGATGATATCAATAAGCATATGATATTCACGGGTAATCCCGGAACAGGAAAGACTACGATCGCAAGGATAATAAGCAAGTATCTGAAGGCTATAGGCGTATTGAACGGCGGACAGCTGGTTGAGGTATCAAGGGCGGATCTTGTTGGTCGTTATGTCGGACATACGGCTCCGCTTGTCAATCAGGTGATCGATTCGGCTCTCGGTGGCGTGTTGTTCATTGATGAGGCATACAGCCTGTATCGTGGCGGAGAAGATAACTTTGGACTTGAAGCCATAGATACTCTTGTTAAGGGGATCGAAGATAACAGGGATAATCTGATCGTTATCCTGGCCGGATATTCTAAAGAGATGGAAGACTTCCTTGAGAGTAATTCCGGTCTTAAGAGCCGTTTCCCGAACATTATTGATTTTCCGGAT
The DNA here is from genome assembly GCA_024684085.1 of Lachnospiraceae bacterium. Classification (GTDB taxonomy): domain Bacteria; phylum Bacillota; class Clostridia; order Lachnospirales; family Lachnospiraceae; genus Colinaster. The sequence goes on from JAIKXM010000023.1 coordinate 38,760, forward strand.
TATACCGGAGAAGAGTTATGTAGTATAGCCGATATCACGGCTCAGAATAAGGGATATCGGATCGATGATTCCGTTAAGCCCAAGATGCTGGAGTTCTTCAATAAAGTACAGTTATTCAATGCAAGAGAGGCCGGTAACGGACGTCTTGTGCGTAATAAAGTTGAGGAAGCGATCCTGTGTCAGTCCAAGCGTCTTGCCGGTATGAGCGATGGGGATATGTCGCTTTTGCTGCCGGAAGACTTTACATTGGAGTATAGTCCTCTGACCGATTAAATGATCCGACAGGGATAGATTGATTCAGACAGGGGATATGTCATCGATCAGATCCGAGCTGATGGCAGATTATTATGTTACGATATGAGTGGAGATATCAGATATGATCATTCCGGAATGGATGAAGGAAAAAGAAGATTATAAGTCCGTTTCGGACAGGCGAAGATATATTATAAGGACTGTTAAAAGTCTGTCAGAGATCTTAAGCAGACTGTCTTTTCAGGCAGGTCATGAGAAGGAACATGCCCTTCCGGCAATCCTTAAACTGATCTTAACTATCGCGCTTATGATCCTTATATCGGTGACGAATAACAGGCTTATTCTGATGGGGATATTTGCACTTGTACTTCTGTATCTCAGTACATGGCCGGCGAAAGATATCCTGTCAGTTCTCAAAGTCTCTCTGATGATCGCCGTGTTCACAGGCATACTCCTTACACCGGCGGCGATATTCGGAATGTCATCGGGTGCGAACCTTATAAGACTGGTACTTAAGGCTTTTCTCTGCCTGACGATATTAAGCCTCTTCAATCATACAACGCAGTGGAATCATATAACCGGTGCGCTTAAGAAGATGCACGTGCCGGGGATAATGATCTTCATATTGGATGTTACGCTTAAGTACATTGTGATGCTCGGAGTATTCCTAAGAGATGTGCTTACGGCAGTAGATGTGCGTTCTGTGGGCAGGGATCGTAATAAATATGATTCCGTAGGAGGAGCGATGGGCGTTACGCTTATGCGCGGAGCAGAGCTTAATAAACTTATGTATGAGGCCATGCAGTGTCGTGGATTCACAGGCGATTATGACAATCACTCGGGTGAGGTTAATTGAACAAAGAAGCATTAATAAGACTTGAACATATATATTTTTCATACGATGGAGAGAACCGCGTTCTGGAAGATTATGATCTGACGGTTCAGGCGGGAGAGTGTCTTATCGTCAAGGGCGATAACGGCGCGGGTAAGTCAACTCTGTTCCGGATACTCAATGGTCTTTCGTTTCCCGACAGCGGTAGATATATTTTCGGCGGTGATTTCATAGATAAGGAGTATCTCCAAAATGACCGCAATTTCAAGAGATTCCATCAGAGGATCGGATATCTCTTTCAGAATCATGACATAATGCTATTCAACGGTCGTGTATATGATGAGATAGCATACGGACCGAGGCAGATGGGATTGTCGGACGAGGAAACTGACACGCGTGTCAGAGATTGCATGGAACTGTTCGGTATTGGTAATCTTGCGGATAAGGCGCCATATCACTTAAGCAACGGGCAAAAGAAATTGGTAGCTCTTACGGCTGTACTGGCTCTTAATCCCGAGGTCCTTGTGATGGATGAGCCCTTTGCCGGACTTGATAAGGGAACCAAAGAAAAATTAATAGATTTTTTGAAAGCTTACAGAGAATTCGGAAAGACGATAATTATCGCAACTCATGAAGATGAGCTTGAGTTAAGACTCGGAGGCAGAGTTGAGATAATGATCAAGAGGTGAGATGTGTTTAGCCTTGATGCAGAGGTGAGATATCGGTCAAAGAAGTAAAACCACTGAGAAAGGAGAGGATCCAGCCACCGTCTGAGATGATTGGATTGTATGTGTAAAAGTGAAAACAGAAGAGATCAATTATGATGACAGAATAAAAGGTGAAGAGCGTGAGAAGATAATCGTAAGGACAAGCGCTGTGGGGATAGCAGTTAACCTTATGTTATCCGGAGTGAAGGCGCTGATAGGGCTTGCGGTCAATTCCATTGCGATCATTCTGGATGCCGTTAACAACCTGTCGGATGCTTTATCGTCCATAATCACCATAGTGGGGACAAAGCTCTCCAATAAGCTGCCTGACAGGAAGCATCCTCTTGGACATGGAAGGATAGAATACCTTACATCCATGATAGTGGCAGGCATCGTATTATATGCCGGTATCACAGCTCTTACGGAATCGGTTAAGAAGATGATCTTCCCGGAGATCCCGGAATATAATGCACTTTCTATCATAATCCTTATAATAGCCGTAGTTACCAAGCTGATCCTTGGCTTATATGTCAAGAAGCAGGGCAAAAGAGTCAGCTCGGGAGCTCTTGTTGCTTCCGGAACGGATGCCATGATGGATGCGGTAGTCTCCTTATCCGTACTTGTATCGGCTGTTATTTATCTTATTTTCCATATATCTCTCGAAGCGCTGGTGGGTATATTCATAGCCGTGATGATCATTAAGGCCGGTCTGGAGATGATGACGGAGACTCTGGATGAGATCTTAGGTGCCAGAAGTGACAGGAATCTTACGGATAAGATCAAGGCACTGCTCAAGGAAGAGGAAAATGTTCGTGGGGCTTATGATCTTATTCTCTATAATTATGGTCCCGATAAGAATTACGGTTCGGTTCATATTGAAGTACCTGATTATATGACAGTTAAGGAACTTGACGATCTGACAAGAAGGTCAGTCGATAAAGTTTTTAAAGAAACAGGAGTAATATTAACAGGCGTGGGTGTATATTCCTTCAATACATCCGGAGATGAAGCATATAAGATGCAGGAAGATATCAGGGAGATCCTCGGCAGACATGAATGGATGAAGTCACTGCATGGATTCTATCTCAACCATGATACAATGACGGTACGATTTGATGCGGTGATCACTTTCGACATAGCTCCCGGAGAAGCTCTCAAGATCATATACAAGGATCTTAATGAGCAGTATCCGGATTATGAGTTCATCGTATCGCCTGATATTGATATATCAGACTGAGCGGATACACCGGACTGAGCGGATACAACGGACTGAGCAGATGCACCGGACTGAGCAGATGCATCGTAAGCCCTCATTCATGAGTACCAACAATCGAAAAACCTCGCATTGCTGCGAGGTTTCAGATAGATTCTTATGATCCTTGATAATTAAGATTTTTTAAAACGGCTAGGGCATTTCTCCTGAACAGTTTTTGACCAAGGGA
>JAIKXM010000029.1 GCA_024684085.1 Lachnospiraceae bacterium
TCCCTTGGTCAAAAACTGTTCAGGAGAAATGCCCTAGCCGTTTTAAAAAATCTTAATTATCAAGGATCATAAGAATCTATCTGAAACCTCGCAGCAATGCGAGGTTTTTCGATTGTTGGTACTCATGAATGAGGGCTTACGTTCATATTGTTCTTTTTGACAGTCTTTTACCTCAGTTTCAAACTATGCATGATGCTCTAAAGATTCTTAAGCATGTCGTATAAAGGCCTGCTTTTCTTTGTTCTGGTCAGCTCTATAAGTCCAAGCCCTGTCATATCTATGAAGTTAAGATCTTTGTTTTCGCCGGTCTTAGAAGCTATATGCTCACACAATCTCTTACCGTTCTCTTCACTGTCATTGATAAAATCAACTATTATCATTCCGGAGATATTGCGTAATTCAATCTGTCTCTTTATCTCATCAAAAGCTTCAAGATTGATATTGTATATATAATCTTCTTCTTTGCAGTTAACTGCCTTGGCTGTGTTGACATCAACGACCGTCATAGCTTCCGTACATTCTATAACGATGTTAGCACCGCTTTTAAGCCATACTGTACGCTGTGTAAGCTCTTTTATCAATGATTCCGCCTTAACGACCTTACATAAGGGGAATTCGTCGTTATAGAGGCTTATGAGTTCTCTGAGTTCCTTATCTTTTTCATCAAGATATGCATCAACAGCTTCGAATATATCCTGACCTTCAACGATGATCTTATCGGGCTTAACTGCCGAAGCGTCCTTTCCAACATACTCCTTAAGGAACATGGTATATTCCGGACCGGCCGAATACAGAACAGAATATAGCGTTCTTGTGCGAGCCTTCTCCATCACTTCTTTTTTGATCTTTGCAGGCAGTCTTATCTCAGCGGAACAAACAGGATCTTTGCTCTTAACAGCGGGCTTGATCAGCTGGACTGCGATCTCCTGCCCCTGTTTAACAGGATTTTTGAGATTCTTAAGACTAAGGAATGCCTTCACGCCGGGCGCAATATCCACAAAAGCTGCATCAAGATTCTTGATTATGGACGATATCCTCCCAAGATACACATTACGAAGTCCTTCATCCGAACCGCTGTATATCTTAAGATCCGTGAGGACCGAATCTTCCATCGCCATACACAGTATTCCGCTTTTATAATGCATCAGATAAACATTCATTTCAAAAATCTTCCCCGATAGAATCAAGGCTCACAAGCTCTCTTTCATCGCCCTCGCCTATATCCATATACATCTCATCCCTTATTATCTGCATATCAAGTGGATCAAAATCTACGCCTGCATATCTGTACAGCGCCTCCACCACGAGCATCGGCTTGATATTGCCGGCACTGCTCGCATCCACCTTAAGGCTGATCTCCTCGCTATCGATCCCGAATTGATAGATATGTGGCTTGATATCGAGTTCCATAACATTCTTTTTCGTCTCTTTGGTGATCATTATCTCATTTTGTCCTATAAAAACATCGGCACTTGAGATAACTTCCTCCGGAATCTTTCCACCATCCTTACGAACTATCCTGTACGAAGCGGCAGCGACCGAAGACATTGCATTCTTGGCCTTATCCGGCAGAAGCACGGCATTAAGTATCTTAACGCCGGGAACCATCACTTCATTAAGACTATCTATGAAAGAAGCCTTTCCTTCGGAAGAATTGAGTTCAACATCCATATATTCACCGTTACTGATCACACCTACACCGAGAGGTGCAGCAAAGCTCATTATCTGATGAGGTGAGAATCCTTCCGAATATTTGATATCGATCTGAGCCCTTCTCATACTCTTTTGAAAATATCTTAAAAGATCAAGATGTCCTATATATACCATTACACCCGATTTAGCGAATTTTATCCTAACTTTCATTTGTGTTGCGATACCTTTCTGATATTACATAGGGCAATACATTCCGTTCATATTGACAGCCCCGCAACCATTACATCTGAGCATACAATTGGGAGTTACCTCTCCCTTTAGCGACCTCTCCCATTCCCTCTTTAAGAAGTCTTTGCTGACACCGCAATCAAGGAAATCCCAAGGGAAGATCTCATCCAAATCCCTTTTTCGGGTAGTATAGAACGCAGGATCGATCCCCAGTTCTGCCATCGTAGACATCCATTTATCCATATCGAAGTACTCGCCCCATGCATCATAGATACAACCTTTTTTATACAGAGTCTCGATCAGATCATTGAGCTTCCTGTCTCCTCTTGCGAGTATTCCTTCGATAACACTGACATCTGCCTCATGCCAGTTATATTTGATACGCTTCTGATTAAGCATACTTGTGATCGCCTTACGCGTTATATAAGCCTTATCAAGGAAGTCCTTTGCTTCATTCATAGGCGCCCACTGAAAGGCTGTAAACGGCTTGGGAATAAAGAAAGAAGTACTCACGACTATCTGAACCGGGCCGTTTTTCCGCTCTTCCTTGGGTACGGCATCGAAGAACTCCCTTGCGATCTTATCCGCGATATCAGCGATACCCTCTATATCTTCAACAGTCTCTCCCGGCAGTCCGAGCATGAAGTACAGCTTCACTCTTGTCCATCCGTTCTCGAATGCGAGCCTTGCACCCTTAAGAATATCCTCTTCAGTAAGGCCTTTGTTGATTATATTGCGCATTCTCTGAGATCCGGCTTCGGGAGCAAATGTAAGCGAGCTCTTTTTTATATCCTGAACCTTACTCATAACATCCACCGAGAAATTGTCTATCCTGAGCGATGGCAATGAAATATTGATATGACGCTTATCACATTCTTCTATGAGGAAGTTAACCAGCTCTTCTATCCCTGAAAAATCGCTGGAACTCAGTGAACTTAAGGATATCTCTTCATGACCCGTATTATTAAGAAGCTTGATCGCCATTTCCTCAAGATGCTCAACACTTCTCTCGCGAACCGGCCTGTACAGCTGCCCTGCCTGACAGAATCTGCAACCTCTGACACAGCCCCTCTGGATCTCAAGCACAACCCTGTCCTGCGTGACTTTGATAAAAGGCACAACGGGCTTTTCCGGATAATGCGCCTTATCCATCTCTCTGACAACCTGTTTCTTAATATGAACCGGCTTGCCCTCATCATCCGTGAATCCCTTAACAGTTCCGTCATCATTGTAAGTTACTTCCACAAGCGACGGCACATACATACCTTCGATCTGCGATATCCTCTTAAGAAATTCCTTCCTTGTCGTCTTCTTCGCCTTATGCTCCTTATACAGATCGAATATCTCTCTGTATCCCGTCTCACCTTCTCCTATATAGAAAAAATCAAAGAACTCGCATATAGGCTCGGGATTATATGTACACGGACCTCCGCCGACCACAATTGGATCATCTTCGCTTCTGTCCGAAGCACGAATCGGAATGCCTGCCAGATCAAGTACCTGAAGGATATTGGTATAACACATCTCGTATTGCAGAGTAAATCCAAGGAAATCAAAGTTCTTAACAGGTTCCTGACTCTCAAGCGCGAACAGCGGTATATTATCATCCCTCATGATCTTATCGAGATCGACCCATGGTGAATATACTCTCTCCGCCCACACATCTTCATAACTGTTGAATAGCGAATACAGGATCTGTATGCCAAGATGAGACATTCCGATCTCGTATACATCGGGGAAACAAAGTGCGAACCTTATATCGATCTCATTCTTATTCTTGACAACAGCATTGATCTCATTGCCGATATATCTTGCCGGTTTTTCGACTTTTAATAGAATTTTGTCCGATAGTGCCGTTTTCTGCATATCTATTCCTCTTATAATGTAATATTCATAACAAGATTATACAGAGCCTGATCGTACTCTATATCTCTTTCACTTTTGCCTATCTCATCCAGCCTTTTAAGATACTTATTAAGGTCCGTGAACACCTTAACCGTGATATCTTTGATACCTTCCTTACGCATCATCGTACTAATATGCTGACCGAAATCATTCTCATTGAAGTCATTGGAATCGGAATAGCCGATCAAAGAATTGTCCGTGATTATCGCATGCTTAAGATAATAGTTCTTATCATAACTTGTAAAATATAAGTGAAACAGAGGTATATATCCCTTTTCACTGCTCAGATGAGATTCTATCGAATCCTTTACGGTCTCATCACAGCTCTTTACTCTGAGACTCATAATAAGGCTTACTACCATCTTGCAGGCAGGAAGAAGTCCAAGAACTGCAACAATTGTTAAGAGATTCCTCTCCGTTCCTGTTGTGAAATATCCTATCAGAAAAAGTCCGATAGACATCAACACCATAAGAGCCATATATATGGCATCCATCGCCTTCTTATAATCCGCGTATTTGTAATCACCTTTTTTGTATTTTCTGTACATGATCTTATCCTGTTATTTTTTATAATTTTTATTCCCGATTCCGGTTTTTGAGCCATTCTTCTTCATGCCGGTCTTACTGCCGTTTGCCCTACTGCTGTTGGCTTTACCGCCAATACCTCTGCCACCTTTATGATCAGCATTGCCGGTCTTACTGCCGTTTGCCCTACTGCCGTTGGCTATCCCTCCAATGGCTTTGCCGCCTTTATGATCAGCATTGCCGGTCTTACTGCCGTTTGCTCTACTGGCGTTAGTTTTATCATACTTCGCCTTTGGAGCATCTTTCTTACCGCTTATCTTCCTTGGCGGAACAAGACATTCGGGACCGAATCCGATAAGGTCGTTTCGGCCTGATTTCTTAAGCGCCTCTATGACAAGTTCATAATTCTCCGGATTCCTGTACTGTATCAGAGCTCTCTGAAGAGCCTTTTCATGAGGATTACGCTCAACATACACCTTTTGCCCATCCTCCGGATTGATGCCCGTATAATACATTACGGTCGATGCTGTAGAAGGCGTCGGATAGAAATCCTGTACCTGTTCGGGATTGAGCTTAAGCTCCTTAAGGTAAAGAGCAAGCTCAACGGCTTCCTTAAGCGTACTTCCGGGATGAGAACTCATAAGATAAGGTACAAGAAACTGCTTCTTGCCCTTACGTTCGTTAATGCGCTCATATTTTACACGGAAAGCATTATATACATCATTCTCAGGCTTGCCCATAAGCCTAAGGACACTGTCACATATATGCTCGGGAGCCACCTTCAGCTGACCGCTTATATGATGATCTATCAGCTCGTTAATGAAATCATCATTATCATCCAGCATAAGGTAATCGAATCTTATACCGCTTCTTATGAAGACCTTCTTAACACCGGGAAGGCTTCTGAGCTTCCTAAGCAGCTTAAGATAATCGGAGTGATCGGCATTCACATTGGGACAGGGCTTTGGGAATAGACACTGTCTGTTCTGACATACGCCTTTCTCTATCTGTTTGGCACATGCCGGTGCCCTGAAGTTAGCGGTAGGGCCGCCTACATCATGAATATAGCCTTTGAAGTCCTTATCCTGTGTCATCAGGATGGCTTCATTAATGATGGATTCATGACTTCTTACCTGTACAAGCCGTCCCTGATTGAAGGTAAGCGCACAGAAACTGCATCCGCCGAAGCATCCTCTGTTGCTGACAAGCGAGAACTTCACTTCTTTGATAGCCGGAACTCCACCCAGAGCCTCATATGAAGGATGATACGTTCTCTCATAGGGAAGCGCGTATACATCATCCATCTCCATTGTAGTAAGCGGATCCGCAGGAGGATTCTGGACAACATAGATATGATCCGGATACTCTTCCACCAGTGTCCTGGCCGTTATGGAATCGGTATTGTACATCTGTATCCTGAAGCTGTCGGCATATCTTTTCTTATCAGCTTTCATCTCCTCAAAAGAGGGAAGCTTAATATGATCGTATACACTTTCTATATCCTTAGTCTTGTATACCGTACCTTTGATAAATGTGATATCCCCGATATCAAGTCCGCTGTCAAGCGCATCGGCTATTTCTACGATCGAATGCTCGCCCATTCCGTATGAGATCATATCGGCACTCGAATCAAGCAGCACGGACCTCCTGAAAGAATCCGACCAATAATCGTAATGAGCCAGTCTTCTTAGGCTTGCCTCTATCCCTCCGATTATAATGGGCGATTTCTTATACATCTTGCGTATAAGATTGGAATACACGATAACAGCACGGTCGGGACGCTTGCCGATAACACCGCCGGGCGTATAAGCATCGGTCTGTCGGCGTTTCTTGCTTACATAATAATGATTGACCATCGAATCCATATTACCGGCGGATACGATGAATCCAAGCCTGGGTTCACCTAATATCGTAATACTCGTATCATCCTTCCAATCGGGCTGACTGATGATGCCTACGGTATATCCGCGACTCTCAAGTACACGACTGATAATGGCCGGTCCGAATGATGGATGATCCACATATGCATCGCCTATCACGTATACAAAATCAAGCCGATCTATATTTCTTTCTATCAGATCTTCCCTGCAAATGGGTAAAAACATATAAGAATCTCCGTCAGATCAATTGTTCAAAGGAATCTATACAGTAATCTGCTTGACCGACCAGGTCAGTCCAACCTTCTTTGGAATGTTCATCATAAACAGCGCAGGTATCGGCTCCGGCCTTCCTGCCGGCAGTCAGTCCCTGAATGATATCTTCAAATATCAGACATTCGGAAGGCTCCACTTCAAGGGCGTTGGCACACTTGATATAACATTCCGGCTCCGGCTTTCCGCTTACTACGTCCTCTCCCGTCACATAGGCATCTATATACCGTTCAAAGCCTAATTTATCATAAATTGCAGAGAACAGATATCTGGAATTGCTCGTTGCTATTCCTATCTTAAGCCCCATACTCTTAAGCTTGTTAAGAAAGGCATCAGCTCCGGGCTTAAAATCTATCATGGTAGCATAATGTTCATATGCCATCTCATTCCATTCATCGATCATCTCTTCCGGCGACTGGGTAAAACCATACTTTTCCTTGGTGTATTTTGCAGTCTCAATAACACTCATACCCATGATATCCTTCTGATATGTCACCGGCAGATCCATTCCGTATCTCCTGAAGAATTCTATATCGATATCCCGCCATATCCCCATGGAATCAATGAGCGTACCGTCAAGATCGAATATCACAGCCTTATATCTGTCCAGTTTCATTAACAACTCCTTTTTTATCAGTTACCTTTTAGTGATTCTGTTTCTTCCGAAGTCAGTTCGCGGAACTCTCCTTCTTCAAGCTTATCATCAAGCCAAACCGCCCCAAAAGACAGTCTCTTAAGATAGATCACCTTATTACCGACCGCCTCAAGCATACGTTTAACCTGATGATATCGTCCCTCTCTTATAGTAAGCCTGATCTTCTTAGATTCGACCCTCTGAACACTTGCCGGCATAGTCACCTTATCATCGCCTATATCCACGCCGTTCTCAAGCTTTGAGATATCTGCATCCGTCAGTTCCGACTCCGCCTCCACAAGATAAGTCTTATCCACATGATACTTCGGACTAAGCAGCTTATGCGCAAGCTCCCCATCGTTAGTGATGATGAGCAATCCAACAGTATCTTTATCAAGTCTTCCCACCGGAAAAAAATCCTTCTTATTGACTATATCAACAAGTTCCATTACCGTCTTATCCACCGGATCAACAGTGGCTGTTATAACTCCGGCCGGCTTGTTGAGCATGTAATATCTGTATCTTTGATATCTGCACTCATTTCCCTTGACCGTGACCGTATCCGTCTCTTCATTAAGCTTAAAGCCTTCATTCTTACAGACAGATCCACCGATTCTGACTGAGCCTGTCTTCACAAGTTCTTTGGCTTCCTTACGGCTAATCCCAAGGCAGTCACACAGATATTTATCAAGTCTTATCATTATCCGACCCTTTCGAACGATTAATATAGATAAAGACTATAGCGATCAGCATGATAACGGTTACGATGATCACTATCATTGCGAATATCAATATACCGTCTTTATCCGGATGAACATCAACATTTCTGTAGCCGTCTTCATCGTTAAGATCAGAGTCACCGTTAGTCCCGTTCGCATTCGAATATCCATCAACATTGTCAGACTTTGTTCCACTGCCGGAATCCGAAGATTTAGCTGTATCGTCACCCGCATCTGCCTGACAGATCGCACCAAGTTTAATGGGATCACTGTCAAGAGTATGATCATAGGCATCATATACTCTGACTATGATATTCTGCTCCTTATCAGTCTTGGGAACTGTGATCTCGATCAGATCAGTATCCTCTGTTTCTAAGGATTCCGGGTCGCTGTTCCATGGATTAAGATAGGAAAAAGTCTCCCCGCCGTCTGTGGAAACGGCATAATACTGTACATAGGAATCGTCCTTTGCATATATATCAAGGATGGCATATTCGTCATCTTCATAAGAGACACTGATGTCATTAACTGACGGCGGATCGGCATCGGGCTTAAGGTACGAATCAGGGCTCTCAGGGAACACTACATTGCTTCCGCTAAAGTCGATTCCCAGTATGTCGGAATGAAGTCCAAGAAACTCAGCCACGGCATCGGCATCGGTTATACCGAAATCAACCGTGATATCCTCTTGTTGAAGGACTTCTATATCACGATAATGATCCATATGACAGTGTTCGAGTATCACCGCAGGAATCCCGGCCTTAGTGGCATACTTGATTATTCCGTAATAATCCGTTCCATCCTTATCGGATAATCTAATCTTGACTCCTCTGTTGAAGAGATCATATTTCGAAGCAAACTCTTCAGTCCACAATTTACCGAAGGCCTGTCCCTTGGAATAACAATCACCTATAGCCGAAGTCCACGCTTCCGTTCCGTACAGATCATGATCCACAGACATATTATAGTGGATTGAGAAAAAATAATCCGCATTATTACGGCTTGCAATCTCTACCCTGTCCTTGCGGCTTATATCGGGCGATTCAGTATCGTCATGTGTAAGGATGACTTTAACGCCCTCATACATCTCAAGCCTTTCCTTCATGGCAAGAGCCGTCTCCATGGTAAGATATTTCTCGGTATACTGATCCGTGAATCCGCCGAGATTATCTCCGCCGTGTCCCGGATCGATAACTACGACATATTCCTTGGCGTAGGTCTTTGATCCGTAAGAGAACAGGAACATTATTAATAATAACAATAATCTGAGTATTCTCTTTTTCATTATATCCTTACATCGTTGCCTGCGGGCAAACCAAAAACAGGCTGCACTAAGCAGCCTGAATATCTTACACAATACATTATTCATACGGACAATACACCGATGAAACAGTCAACTGATGATCTTGATCGTGAAACTATGATCACAAACAGATCAATATAACAATATCCTTAATCAGGACGATCAGATAAGATCAAGGCTGATATCGTCTTCCTTATCCTTCTTTTCGGCAGGTGCGGGATTGGGATATTCCTTACCGTCCTCATCAATAAGCTCTTCTATGCCCTGAGCGGCGGTTGCGCTCTTCATAAGCTCTTCTCTGTTACCTCTTACGACTTCGTAACACTCATTAAGTGAACCGATCAGGTCGTTCGCTCTTGAAGTATACGCCTCAAGATAATGAGTAACTATATTCTCAACATTGGCGAGCAGATCGTCCGTATATCTGAGTGCTGAACTCTTAAGTTCGTTAGCCTCGATCGTAGCGTTATCCACGATCTCCTGAGCCTGTGAACTTGCTATAACTACAACTTCGTCAGCCATCTTATATGCCTGAAGCATGATCTCGTGTTCATTAACAAGCTCTGTAGTCTGAGCTGTTGCCTCATCAATAAGTGCCTTAGCCTTAACACGTGCATCTTCAAGAATGGCTTCTTTATTGCTTATGATCTTCTGATATCGCTTGATCTCTTCGGGAGTCTTCTTACGTAATTCGTTAAGAAGTGAATCAATCTCGTCTTTATTAACGATTATCTCAGATGTTGAAAAAGCCTTGAACTTACAACTATTGATATAATCTTCGATATCGTCTATAAGCTGTTCAATCTTTGTACTCATATACTAATTACCCTCTCGCCTAAACTTAGGATTCTTTACATTGTATTTCTTATATACAAGATCAGCGATAAATTCGGGACAACACTTGGACAGATCTCCGCCGAAGCTTGCGATCTCTTTAACTCCCGTAGAACTAAGATAAGAATACTCCAGACTTGTGGTAAGGAATATCGTATCAAGATCTCCTCCGCTAAGAAGCCTATTGGTCTGTGCGATCTGCAATTCGTACTCAAAATCTGTTATGGCACGCAGACCTCTGATCGACACATGAAAGTTCTTCTCTCTTGCATAATCGATCAACAGACCGCTGAAGGATTCAACCTTAACATTCGGTATATCTTTACACGCTTCACTCAGTATTTTAACACGTTCTTCAACAGAAAACAACGGTGTCTTGGCTCTATTGTCCAGCACACCAATGGTCAGCTCGTCGAAGATCTTAGCGGCTCTTTTGATTATATCAAGATGTCCGTAAGTCATGGGATCAAAGCTTCCGGGATATATGGCTTTTTTCATTGATTCTCCTTCCTAATAAATACATGCTTATTAGTCTTATAATTCTTCTCTCGCACAACGGTAAATCCCAAGTCTTCCACAAAAGAAAAATCTCTGTTCACATCGGCTTCAATGATGATAAGCGTATCTTCTCCCAAAGCCCTCGAGTGAGTTAGCGCAGATAATACCGAAGCCTCCGAATGCAGCTCGTAAGGCGGATCCATAAAGATGATATCGCATTCAACCGGGATCTCAAGTACTCCGACCTGTGCATCCGCACTTATAATGGTGGATTTATCTGAAAACTTAGTAAAATTAATATTATCCTTAATGCATCCAAGCGCTTCCCTGCTGTTATCAATGAAATAAGCATGAGAAGCGCCACGGCTTATGGCCTCTATGCCTATGCCGCCGCTACCGGCATATACATCCGCAAATACCGATCCGGGAACATAAGTCTGTATGATATTGAATAAAGTCTCTTTGATCCTGTCGGTAGTAGGTCTTGTACCTTCGCCCTTAGGTGTTACCAAAGGAAGCGATCTGGCTGTTCCGGCTATAACTCTCATTTGATCTTGGCCCCCTTGCCGTCTCTCTTGCCGCATCTGATGCTGTCAAGTTCGATCTTCTTACCATCTGTTTCAATTGTAGTACGGCCTTCAACAGTAGTAAAGTATACATCTGTCACATAATCTCTCGAATTAAGCCTCATTCCTCTTACACCTACGGAAGCCTTCTTCATTATGCTGATCTCATCGATGGGGAACTTAAGCATGTAATTGTCATTAGTCTTAAAGACAACATTTTTCTGATTGAATATAGGTGTTACGGATACGATCTCGTCATCCTGATTGAGCTTGGTAGAAGCTACGGACTTCTTGGCTACATCGAACTCACCGCCGTCAACAAGCTTGCACATACCCATCCTGGTAACAAAGAGTATCCTGTACAGATTAAGATCCGACTGACTCATCACAGCGATCACGTCCTCATTGGAGGAATCGAATCCGCTCACATTATCGATAGGCACACCCTTATCTCTGAACTTGCCCATAGGAAGCGCTGAAGACTTAATGGTATGCAGCACACCGAGATTGGTGAACAGACATATCTTACCTGTATTCTTGCACTTAAGCACGAACCTGAACTCCTGACTGATAGTCTCAAGATTACGCTCGTAAGTTGCCATATCGATAGTCTTCGCATAGCCAAATCTGTCCATAAGGAAGACGATATCCATCTCGGCAACCTTAACCTCTTCAACAACAGCCTCTTCACAGTTATCAAGAACCGTACGTCTCTTAACGGCAAATTCCTTCTTGATCTGATCCAGCTCATTGATGATGACCTGGGTCATGCTGTCTCTTCTTGCAAGGATATCCTCATATCGGAAAATATTGGCCATTGTCTCTTCATGCTCCTTGATAAGAGCATCCACCTCGAGACCGATCAACTTATACAGACGCATCTCAAGGATAGCATTGGCCTGAGCTTCGGAGAAACGCAGTTGTTCCGCCATCAGTCTTGATTCCTTGTATTTGAACTTGATACCCTTGGTATTACCCTCAACAAGGCAGGCCTTGGCCATGGCTCTGTCCTTACTGCCCCTGAGTATCTCAATGATAAGATCTATAACATTGCAGGCCTTGATAAGACCTTCCTGTATTTCTTTTTTCTGCTGCTCTTTCTGCAGCATATTGGTATATTTCCTTGTGGTTACTTCGTACTGGAAGTCGGCGCATTCCTTAAGTATGCGCTTAAGTCCCATGGTCTCCGGGCGTCCGTCCGCAATAGCGAGCATATTAACGCCAAAAGTATCCTCAAGCTTCGTTTTTTTATAGAGAAGATTAATGAAGTTCTCTGCATTGGCATCCTTCTTAAGCTCGATCACTATCCTGATGCCGGCTTTCGAAGACTGATTGCTGATATCGACAATATCCATTGTCTTCTTGGATTCGGCAAGAGAAGCCACATCCTGAAGGAACTTGCCGATATTGGCTCCGATCATCGTATAAGGGATCTCGCTTATCACCACATTGATCTTGCCGTTCTTGCCCTTCTCGATATCAACCTTACCACGGATCTTGATCTTGCCAATACCCGTCTCATAGATGGAGAGCAGTTCTTCCTGATTGGTAACGATTCCTCCTGTCGGGAAATCAGGCCCCTTACAGTACTTCATGAGAGATCTTGTACTGATGGTATCATCCTTAAGATAGGCCTTGAAGGCATCGATAACTTCACCGAGATTGTGAGGTGGTATACTGGTAGCCATTCCGACAGCGATACCCTCTGTTCCGTTCACCAGAAGATTGGGGAACTTACAGGGTAAGATCGAAGGTTCCTTCTCAGTCTCGTCGAAATTGGGAATAAAGTCCACTACGTCTTTGTCAAGGTCTTCCAAAAGAGCTGTCTGGGTAGCCTTGGCAAGTCTTGCCTCGGTATAACGCATTGCAGCGGCTCCGTCACCCTCTATATTGCCGAAGTTACCGTGTCCGTCCACAAGTGGAAGTCCCTTCTTGAAGTCCTGGCTCATTACGACAAGTGCGTCATATATTGAGCTGTCGCCGTGGGGATGGTACTTACCCATGGTATCGCCGACAATTCGGGCACTTTTTCTATAAGGTTTATCATATTTAATACCCAGTTCATACATATCGTAAAGTGTACGACGCTGAACCGGCTTCAAACCGTCTCTTACATCCGGAAGAGCTCTGGCGATGATCACGCTCATGGCATAGTCTATATACGACTTCTGCATCTCCTCCGAATACTCGGTCTTAATAATATCCTGACCCATATATCAACCTCCTCTATATACGCCAGTACATTTCTGACTAAATGCTGTCGGATGTAATTGTTACACATCCAACATAGCTTCATTGGCATGTCTGTAGATAAATTCTTTTCGCGGTGCAACATCATTGCCCATAAGGAGCTCAGTTACATCCGAAGCCATTCTGGCATCTTCTATCTCAACCTGCTTAAGCTTACGCCTCTCGGGATCCAGAGTCGTCTCCCATAACTGTTCGGCATCCATCTCACCGAGACCCTTGTATCTCTGAAGGGTAAAATTGCCTTTATGATTCTTACGATACCTTGCGAGCGCCGCATCATCATAGAGATACTCTTCTTCGCCCTTGGAAGGCATAGCCTTATACAGAGGCGGCATGGCGATATACACATGACCTTCGTATATTAACTCAGGCATAAATCTGTAGAAAAGAGTGAGCAACAGTGTCGCAATATGAGCACCGTCGACATCGGCATCCGACATAATGATGATCTTGTCATATCTTAATTTATTGATATCGAAATCATTGCCGTAGCCTTCCGAGAATCCGCAGTTAAAAGCATTGATCATCGTCTTGATCTCGGCATTGGCAAGTATCTTATCTATAGAAGCTTTCTCAACGTTAAGGATCTTACCTCTGATGGGAAGGATCGCCTGATACATTCGGTTTCTTGCCATCTTGGCAGAACCTCCGGCTGAATCTCCCTCGACTATGAAGATCTCGCACTTCTTGGCATCCCTGCTCTCGCAGTTAGCAAGCTTACCGTTACTGTCGAAACTGTACTTGGGCTTAGACAGCATATTGGTCTTGGCCTTCTCTTCTGTCTTACGGATCTTGGCAGCCTTTTCGGCACAGCTTAATATCGACTTCAGCGTATCCAGATTCCTGTCAAAAAAGTGGACCACTTCATCTCCGGTAACCTTGGATACAACCTTGCCCGCATCCTGATTATCGAGCTTGGTCTTGGTCTGACCTTCGAATCTCGGATCGGGATGCTTGACAGAGATTATGGCAGTCATACCGTTTCTTATATCGGCTCCGGTGAAGTTAGCGTCCTTGTCCTTGAGGATACCGATACTGCGGGCATAAGAGTTCATTACGGTAGTGAACTGTGTCTTGAATCCCGTAATATGTGTACCACCCTCCGAATTGAAGATATTATTACAGAAACCTAAGATATTCTCATGAAATTCATTAACATACTGGAAAGCAACCTCGACGCTTATTCCTTCCGATTCGCCCTTGAAATATATGGGTTCCGAAACGGCATCCTTGGCTCTGTTGATATCATTGATGAATCCGATAAGTCCTTCAGGCTCATGAAATTCGACATATTCTTCTTCAGGACCTCTCTTATCCTCGAAGATTATCTTGAGATTAGGGTTAAGATAGGCTGTTTCATGAAGCCTGCTCTTAACATCATCCTCTTTGAACCTTGTCTTATCAAAGATAGTATCATCCGGTAAGAAATTGATCTTAGTACCGGTCTCACGCGTCTTACCTATAACAGGAAGAAGTCCGTCAACAAGCTCTGTTGTAGGATTTCCCCTCTCATAAGAGTCTTCGTATATAAAGCCGCCCTTCTTGACCCTTACGGTCAGTCTATTGGACAAAGCATTAACAACCGATGAACCTACACCGTGAAGACCACCGCTGGTCTTATAAGCCGAATCATCGAACTTACCTCCGGCGTGAAGGGTTGTGAATACAAGTCTCTCTGCACTCATTCCCTTGGCATGCATCTCAATGGGGATACCTCTTCCGTTATCTTCTACCGTAGCCGAACCGTCAGCTTCAAGAGTAACACGGATGATATCACAATATCCGGCCAGATGCTCGTCGACGGAGTTGTCCACTATCTCATATATCAGATGATTCAGACCCTTGGTTGAAACAGAGCCTATATACATACCCGGACGCTTTCTTACGGCTTCCAGGCCCTCCAGAACGGTAATATTGGAGGCATCATAAGTTTCTTTACCCATAACATTCTTCCTTTTTAGCTATTTACACAGTGATAACGGGATTATCCTATATAACGATCAACATTATCGGTATATTTATATATCAAAATATCCAATTATCAATATATCCACTTATCAATATATCCACTTGTCAAAATATCCAATTATCAATATATCTGCATATCAAAACTCCCTTTTTACAAGAGTTTTTCTACTTGACAACTAGAATTGACCGAGCTCTTTAGAGCGAGGGATGCTTCTTGACCGCCAGGTCAAGAAGATGTACTCAGCTCCATAAACATCGATTTTTGCAATTTTTGTAATTCCGATGCTCAGAACATCGGATTTTGATAGTTTTAGGCATCGATCTTTGCAATTTTTGTAATTCCGATGCCCAGAACAAAAAAACATTGATGGTCTAAGCATCGAAAAAAACAAAAAGCGCAGGAATTGATGCACAAACTTGAATTAAATATACTCACCTATGCCGTCTTTGATAAATTCCTATTATTTCACCGACAGCCAGGATGTGTCCATCCATGAACCTATTCAAATCCTTTTTCTTACTATTCGTTTTTAGTTGAATCATAGTATCAAGTGCGTATACTTGGAATCTATATCTATGTTTCCCATTAAACGGTGGCTTAGGTCCTCTGTAAACATGTTTCCCATACCCTATCCCTTGCTCTATGTGAATAGGTTCATCCAGTACTTCTCCCTTACTCAATGCGCCAGGTATAATATCAGTACAAGGAATATTCCATGCCACCCAATGATTAAATTCCGAAAAAAGAGGATGATCTAAATCATCTAATATAATTGCAAAAGAGACTGTTCCTTCAG
>JAIKXM010000037.1 GCA_024684085.1 Lachnospiraceae bacterium
AAAAACAAAAGCTCAAAGTACAGAAACTTCATCATAAGCTGGATAATATCCGTACAGACTACATCAATAAAACAATAGCCGAGATAGTGAAAACCAAGCCATCTTATATAACTATTGAAGATTTGAATGTGTCGGGGATGATGAAGAACAGACATCTTTCAAAAGCTGTTACATCACAGAAGTTTTATGAGTTTAGAAATAAACTTAAAGCAAAATGTGATGAAAATGGTATTGAACTTAGGATTGTAGACAGATGGTATCCATCTTCAAAACTATGTCACTGTTGTGGTTCTATTAAAAAGGATTTAAAACTTTCGGATAGGATATACAAATGTGATTGTGGTTACATAGAAGATAGAGATTTCAACGCAAGTCTGAATCTAAGAGATGCTTTAACTTACGAAGTAGCATAATCAAGCAATCGTAAGTATGTACCGAAGGCTATTTCGGGAATTAACGACTGTGGAGTGTACAAGAACTTGTGAGTAGTGTGTTATTTATAACCACCAAAACATACACTTTGAAGCAGTAAGAAGTATCCGTGAGGACTTCAATTTCTCGATGTGTTTGAGTATATTTGAACACATTTTGAGTGGCAGGTAAAAGGGAAATGAAAGAAATAACAATTAAGACCATTAACAGACCGGCTTCGGCTATTATCGCAGGTTGTATGCGCTTTAGTGAGAAGACTCCAAAGGAAGTAAACAGTTTTATTCACACAGCCATGGAGATGGGGATCAATTTCTTTGATCATGCCGATATCTACGGCAACGGTAAGTGTGAGGAATTGTTCGGTGAAGCCATGAAGGGTGACTCATCGCTCAAAAGAGAGGATATGATCATTCAGTCGAAGTGTGGTGTCAGACTGGGTTTAGATTATGATCTGACCAAGGCTCATATCCTTGATTCAGTGGACAATATTCTTAAGCGTCTGCAGACTGATTATCTGGATACCCTTCTTTTGCATCGTCCTGATCCGCTTTTTGAGCCGGAAGAGATAGCAGAGGCTTTTGATATACTTGAGCAGTCAGGTAAGGTCAGGTCCTTCGGTGTATCCAACTTCAAACCGATGCAGATCGAATTACTGAAGAAGTCGGTTAAGCAGGAACTTGTTATTAACCAGCTTCAGTTCTCGCTTCCCGTATCCAATATGATCGCAGGAAGCATGGAGATGAATATGGAATCTGCGGGTTCTGTGGATCACGACGGTAATGTACTTGACTATTGCCGTCTTAAAGATATGACGATTCAGGCGTGGTCGCCTTTCCAGATGCCGGCATGGAGAGGTGTATTCCTCGGCAACGAGGAATATTCGGATCTGAACAAAGAGATAGATGTTCTTGCCGCCAAGTATGATACGACTCCCACAGCCATTGCGGCAGCATGGATCTTAAGACATCCTGCTGATATACAGATAGTGGCAGGTACTACAAGTGTGGAGAGGCTTAAGGAGATAGTGTCAGCCTGCGATTTCGTGATCACACATGAAGAGTGGTATAAGCTCTATCTGGCAGCAGGTCATCTTCTGCCGTAAGAAAGAGACAGTAGAATATATCACAGCTATTGAAGCGGATATGATGAAACACAGCTAATGAATCACAGGCAATGAAACATAGGCAATGGCCATAGTCATAGCTTATGAAATGGGATTGGGAATCTGATCGAACTGACGGTTTGAAAATGAAGACATCGAAACAGAAAAATCATTTTAATGATAAACCAAGCAGAATAATGACTATAGGTATGGCAGTGACTCTGATCATCATCGGAGTCACTGTCTTGGTGTTGCTATTCCTGAACATCTCCGAGTCGGGCAAAGATGACACTGATGTCATATATGACAGGAAGTACGCATTCATAGCCAATGACAAGGATGATGCCTTTGTCGTTGAAGTGTATAACACTGCTAAGGCGGAAGCAGCCGGGAAGGGCGCTTATCTTGAACTTATCGGGTCGGAACTCGGAGGAACTTATACATCCCACGATCTTATGATAATGGCAATCGCTTCCGGATATGATGCCATTTTTGTGGAACCGGATGACACCCGTGAGATGACTGATCTTATCAATCGCGCCGTTGCCAAGGGAATTCCGGTCATTACATATATGACAGATGATGCGAACAGTGACAGGCAGTGTTACATAGGCAGTAATTTCTACCTTCTCGGCAAAGAATACGGCGAGTCTGTCAAGATGACGGATCGCGGTGATGAATGCGATATTCTGATCCTGATCAAGGAGTCCCTTCCGGTCACAAGCAGGAACAGTTTTCAGACCTCCCTTATGAGTGAGCTTACTTCTGACAAAAAAGACTGCACTTACAATGTGGAGTTCGAAGCTATTGACACCACCTCCACCTTTTCAGTCGAGGAGAAGATAAGGGATATACTCCTGCATGAAGAGAAGTCCGCTGATCTTATCATATGCATGGATGAGATCACTACAACAAGTTTCTATAAGGCTCTGGTAGATTACAATAAGGTCGGCACGGTAGATGTCTTCGGTTATTACAATTCCGACACGATCTTAAAAGGTGTGGAAAGAGGAGTCATCAATTCCTCTATCACGGTAGATGCTTCGGAGATGGGAAAGAGTTGTATCAACGCCATAGAAGAATATCGCGAGAGCGGATATGTAAGCGAATATGTATCCGTTCCCGTTCAGATAATCCGTTAGCAGTAATGGGGGAAAACAGTGGGAAGTTTGGCTGATAGGATAACTAACTTAATACACGGCATATCCATCAAACGCCAGCTGTTATTTGTATTCATCTTAACCGCGCTTACCTCTTCGGTAGCCAATTTCGTGATCTTTTTAGAGATAGATGACAGAATGCAGTCGGTGGATGCGGTCTATGACAGCAATGAGCAGAATAATGAACTTCTTGCGCTTGTCGAGAATGTACATAACAACCTTACCAATTATCTGATGATCAAATCCACCGATGTAATGGAAGGTTATTACCGCTCGGTATATGATATTACCGATGTGCTGGACGGAATGGATACGCAGATCAGCGGACAGGTCGCTCCCGCGGCTCGCGACGATATCAAGAATATGATCTACGAATATCTGGCCGTTGCCGATGAGACTATTCAGGGAAAAAGAGGCCGAAATGTTGAGAAGTATTCGGCCAATTACGAAGAAGCAAGTCGTCTGTACAACTACATCAGGGATTACATCATTTCCCTCAACGATAAGCAGTTCAGGCAGAATACTAATGAGTATTCTCATCTTCGTGCATCGATGAAGCTGCTGGAAGTGAGCGTCTTTGTGATCCTCGGGCTGGCTTTTCTTGTAGGTATCGGACTGACTGTGTTCTTTACCGAGAGGATCACGTACCCGTTGACCGACCTCGCGGAAAGGGCGGAACGCATATCCGAGGGCGACTTCGAGGTGGAGATCCCCGATAATAAATGGACGTATGAGGTCAATATACTGTCCAAGGCCTTCGCCGAAATGTTGGTCAGCATCAAGGCCTATATGGCAAGAGAAAAGAAGAATCTTGAGACGCAGAGAGACTTAAGAGAGCGCGAGCTTACAATGGAAGCGGAGATCAAGGAAGCAAGGCTTAAGTATTTCCAGGCGCAGGTCAATCCACACTTCCTCTTTAATACTTTGAACGCGGGTATGCAGTTATCTATGTTTGAAGGCGCACCCAGGACGGGCGTTTTTTTAAAAAATGTATCGGAGTTTTTCAGATATAACATCAACAAGGACGACGGCGAATCTACCATCGGCGAGGAAGTAGCCCTGCTGGATTACTATTTCGAGATATTGAAGGTGCGATTCGGAGATGTTCTGGAATATGTCAAAGATGTAGACGAGGATCTTTTGCCCGTAAGGATACCAAAGATGATCCTTCAGCCTATCGCGGAGAACTGCATCAATCATGGAATAAGGGAAGCGGAGCAGAAGGGATATATCTATCTTACCGTTTATAAGCGGGATGAGGAGATCATTATCAGTATCGCCGATAACGGTGTCGGCATGAGCAGGGAGCTTATAGATTCCATTTTGCAGGGGACTTATGTCAGGGATGACAGCAGCAATGAGAATAACGGTGTGGGTATGAACAGCGTCATCAACAGGCTAAGGTTGTACTATAACAGGGATGACGTATTGGAAATAGTAAGTGAAGGTCCCGGACAGGGGACGGAGGTAATTATACATGTACAAGATAATGCTGGCTGATGATGAGAGTATCGTCATAGATGCCCTTAAATACATTATCGAGCAGACTTTCGGAGACACATGTGAGACGGCTTATGCCAAAACAGGCCGCAGTGTCATAGAGCTTGCTCAGGAATTCAGGCCGGATATTGCGATAATGGATATTCAGATGCCGGGTATCAACGGTATTGAGGCGATCAGGGAGATACAGACTTTCAACCCGTCGACGATCTTTATCGTAATAAGCGCTTATGACAGATTTGACTACGCGAAGCAGGCCATAGATCTGGGAGTGCTGGAGTATATAACGAAGCCGGTATCCCGTGAGAAGGTTGAAGCAGTTGTGAAAAAAGCGATCGCACTGAGTGACAGCCGACGCGAGAAACGCAGGAATGATCTTAGGATCAAGGAGAAGCTTGAGATCGTCGTGCCCTTTGTGGAGAGCGGTCTGATATATTCACTGCTGTTTGGCGACAATGATAAGGTGACGATCGACAAATACAGGGATCTTCTGTCTCTTGGCGATCCTTACGCCTATGTCTGCGTGCTCGAAGCAGGTGAAGTCGAGGGTGAGAGAGTCGGCAACGAGGTCGGAAGCGGAGTCAAGCTGGATGACAAGTATGATACCATCAGAGAAGCGATGAAGTCGCTCCTTGGTTGTATTGTCGGTCCCATCATGTCCAATCGTATCATCCTTATAGTGCCGGGCAAAAATGCGGAGATCCACTATGGGGAGAGAACCCTTCTCATCGAACGCGTCAGGAATAAGATGCACGAATTCTATGAAGAGTTCGATATGGTATTAAGAGTCGGCGTGGGAAGGATCAAGGGCTGGCAGAATCTCGGCGAGTCATACAGGGAAGCGCTTCAGGCACTCAGGATAGATATGGGAGCAGTATCCCATGCCGATGATCTGGATATAGGCCCCAGATGGGAAGTCGACTATCCCATTGACCTTGAAAGAGAGATATTCGGTACGCTTGAGCGAGGCGATATCAGTAAGACCGCGGACAGAGTCAGGGAATTCTGGAACTGGATGATGACCAATCACGCCGGCGAAGAGAATAATATAAGGATTAAAGTCATTGATTTCATCATCAGGGCGGAATATGTTGCATACCAGAAGGGTAGTGAAGCCTACCGCTTTGATTCGAGACAGGATTATCTCGATAATCTGTGTAAGGACAGCATGGAGGAACTTCAGCTCTGGTTCATAGACAGAATGAGTGAGGCTGCAAGGAAGGTCAATCGCAAAAAAGCGGATTCTCTGAAGTCTCCCATAGTCAAAGCTGTCGAATATATTCGGGCGAACTATACCAAGGATCTGTCTTTGGATGATGTTGCCAAGATGGTCAATGTTACTCCCTACTATTTCAGTAAGCTCTTTAAGTCGGAGGAGGGCATTAATTTTCTTGATTATCTGACTACTCTGAGAATAGATGCCGCCAGGAGCATATTATCGGGTGATGAATATTCTGTCAAAGAGGTGGGAGCCATGGTAGGATATCAGGATCCCAATTATTTCAGCCGTATTTTCAAGAAGAATACGGGACTTACGCCTACTGAATATAAGGAGAAGAGTAATCTTAACGATATGTGACAGTCACACTATGTATGAAGTGACTATATGAGGTAAATGCAGGAAAGGAACGGGGAAAAGTGAGAGTATTTGGCAAGGGGAGAAGGCTTGCATGCATGATGCTGGTCATGTGTTTATTCACGGTTTCATGCGGCAGGCAATCAGATAAGAGATCTTATGATGAAGTCAGTGACGACAGCATTAAGATCGGATTTTCGATCGATTCGCTCGTAGTAGAGAGATGGGAGAAAGACAGGGATGTCTTTGTAACCAGAGCTCAGGAACTGGGAGCGACGGTCAATATACAGAATGCGAGCGGTGATTTCGAGACTCAGAGGAAGCAGATAGATTATCTGATAGATAAGGGCGTAGATGTTATCGTGATAGTAGCCGCAGATTCGGAAGGTTTTGCGAATGAAGTTGAAAAGGCTCATAAAAAAGGGATCAGGGTTGTTGCCTATGACAGAATGCTCATGAATACCGATGTGGATCTGTATATCTCATTCGACAATGAGAAGGTCGGCGAGCTGATGGCTGAGACTTTTAAGAAGAAGCTTACGCGCGGAAGCAATGTAATGATGGTCAACGGGCCTACTACGGATAATAATGTTGCCTATGTGAGCGGAGGTTTCAATAAGATAGCCGCGGAAGAGGGCTGGAATATTACGGATGTCTCTTATACCGAGGGCTGGAAGCAGGAACTTGCCTACGAATATATCAATTCACATCTGAATATAGCGGAAGAAGCGGATGCCATCATGTGCGGTAATGATGCTATCGCGGGACAGGTGATAAAGGCTTTGACGGAGAACCGGATCAAAAAAGACATCTATGTTTCCGGTCAGGACGCCGATCTTGATGCCTGCCAGAGAGTGGTGGAGAAGACTCAGTATATGACGGTCTATAAACCAATAGATACTCTCGCCAAGACGGCAGCGGAATATTCGGTCAAGCTGGTTACAGGTGAGGAACTTCCCGATATCAAAATGGTCAATAACGGAGCTCATGATATTCCCTGCTTTTATGTAACGCCCTATGCCGTTACGATCGATAATATCGATGAGATGATAATAGACAGCGGTTTTCATATGAAGAACGAAGTGTATCTGAATGTTCCGCAATAGATAGTTGGATAATGTATAGTACAAATTTGACTAAATAAGGTTTAGGTCAAATTTGTACTATTTTTTGTTGTAAAGAATCCTGATGATCAAAAATGTCCATCCGAAACCGGGAAATGTCCTATTTTTTCGTGCTATCTGATCAATTATCATTGTATTTAGGAAAAGTCGCACGGGGGTTTTACGCGGCAGGTTAATCAGAAAAACGGAGGGAAAGAAATGAAAAGATTTGCCAGTATTTTTCTTAGCATGATCCTTGCAGTGGGCATGCTTGCAGGATGCGGAAGTTCTACGACCGGTTCGGGTTCGAAGGGTGGTACTCAGGTTGGTATCGTTCTTCCTACCAAGGATGAGCCAAGATGGTTACAGGATCAGAAGCAGTTCGAGAAGCTTCTTACAGAAGCAGGTTTTACAAGTGAGGTATTATTCAGCCAGGGATCTTCCGCAACAGAGAAGACCAATGTTGAGTCACTTATCACATCGGGAGTCAAGGTTCTTGTTATCTGTGCTCAGGATGCTTCCGCAGCAGGTGCAGCAGTTGAAGCAGCTAAGGCAGCAGGTGTAACAGTTATCTGTTATGACCGTCTTATCACCGATACAGATGCAGTTGATTACTATGTAACATTCGATTCTGTTGCCGTAGGTGAGGCTCAGGGTCAGTACCTTATTGACAACAAGCCTGAAGGAACAGGCATTCCTCTTTACCTTTATGCAGGCGCTGCAACAGATAACAATGCTTTCCTCTTCTTCGAGGGTGCATGGAAGGTCCTTCAGCCTTATATAGCTGACGGCACATTCGTTATCGCTAACTCTTCAGAAGCTGTTGCTCTTCAGGATAAGGCAGAGCTTACATACGATGAGAAGTCTAAGATCCTTGGACAGGTTACAACAGACTGGGATTTCAATGTGGCTAAGTCTAAGGCTGAGGCACATCTTACAGCTAACGATGCTTCCATGAAGGGTGATGTTCTTATCCTTGCTCCTAACGACGGTACTTCACGTGCTATCGCAGATGCATTTACAGCAGATGCTGACGTATCAAGCTATGTGATCACAGGTCAGGATGCCGAGCTTGCTTCTATCAACTACATTCAGGGTGGTAAGCAGAGCATGACAGTATTCAAGAATACAAGCACACTTGCAGCTGATTCGGTAGCTATGGCTTCAGCTATCCTTAAGGGTGAGAAGGCATCTACAGATACAACTTACAACAATGGTAAGATCGACGTTCCCGCTAAGCAGACACCGGTTACCGTTGTTACAGCTGATAACTACAAGCAGGTACTTGTTGATTCAGGTTATTACACACAGGAAGAGATCGATTCGGCAAAATAAAGCAGAGAGATCATAGTTAAGTTTAGCCGCGGTTATTTCTATGGCAATGAGATGACCGCGGCTAAATTTGGAATTGAAAGGAAACAGGTCAAATGAGTGATTTCATTTTACAAATGAAAAACATAACTAAGACCTTCCCCGGAGTCAGAGCACTTGATAACGTTAACTTCGATGTTAAAAGGGGTGAGATCCATTGTCTTGTTGGAGAGAACGGAGCAGGTAAATCTACTCTGATGAAGGTTCTTTCCGGAGTATACGGATATGGCACTTATGACGGAGACATTGTCTATAACGGTGAAGTGCAGCATTTTAAAGGGATCGCTGACAGTGAAGAAAAGGGTATAGGTATAATCTATCAGGAATTGGCGCTAATTCCGGAATTAAGCGTATACGAGAATATATTTTTCGGGCATGAGATCATGAACGGCAAGGTGATCGACTGGAATGAGACCATTCGAAGATCCGGAGAAGTATTGAAAAAAGTCAGGTTGGATATCGATCCGTCTGCCAAGGTAAAGAACTTTGGAGTCGGTACCCAACAGCTTATTGAGATAGCAAAAGCCTTAAGTAAGAATGTTAAGCTTCTGATCCTTGACGAGCCTACGGCATCGCTCAATGAGGATGACAGCCAGAATCTGTTAGAGATAATCAGGGAGCTTAAGGAACAGGGTGTAACCTGTATCATGATATCTCATAAGTTAAAGGAGGTTACAGCCATAGCGGATACGATTACAGTCTTAAGAGACGGAGCGACTATCTGCTCAATGGATGTTACTGCGGGTAAAATCGATGAGAATGAGATCATCAGGAATATGGTAGGCAGAGAGATAACTAACATATATCCTGAGCGTGAGAATAAGAATATAGGCGACGTGATCTTTGAGATAAAAGACTGGACGGCATATGATCCCAGGAAGGGAAGAGAGATCCTCCACCATGTCAATATTAATGTACGAAAGGGAGAGATCGTAGGGTTACAGGGTCTTATGGGAGCGGGAAGAACCGAACTTGCCCTGTCGATCTTCGGTAATACTCCGGGCTACAGGATAACGGAAGGTGAGATCTGTCTTGAAGGCAAGTCGCTTCAGATCAAGAATCCCAGACAATCTATCAGTGATGGGATCGCTTATGTAAGTGAGGACAGAAAGGGTAACGGATTGATCCTTATTCAGGACATTAAATACAATAATACGATAGCCAATCTTCAGGAGCTGGTTCAGGGAGTGGTGATCAATGAGAATGAAGAGATCAAGGTCGCCAATTATTACAAGGACTCCATCAATATCAAGGCTCCCAGCATTGAGCAAAAAGTAGGCAATCTGTCGGGAGGTAATCAGCAGAAAGTACAGCTGGCCAAGTGGATGTTTGTTCATCCCAAGATCCTTATACTCGACGAGCCTACGAGGGGTATTGATGTCGGAGCTAAATATGAGATTTATTCCCTTATGAACAGACTTGTGGAAGAGGGTATGAGTATCATCATGATATCTTCGGAACTGTCTGAAGTTCTGGGTATGAGTGACAGATTGTATGTAATGAGCGAAGGAACTATTACCGGTGAGCTTACCCGTGAGGAAGCTACGGAGGAGAAGGTAATGGCACTTGCAATTAAGAGTGAATAAAGAAAGGTAGGATAATATAATGGCTGAGATCAATGAAACAGCTGTGGAAGAAAAAGTCTCCCTCGGCATAGAACTTAAGACACTGGCCAAAAGAAATCTTCGTGATTATATGATGTACATTGTCCTGGTTGCGATCGTGATCTTCTTCTCGGTAGTGACCGGCGGCAAGTTCATAACTGCGGGTAATATAACGAACCTGTTCAATCAGGCCGCATATGTAGCAGTACTCGCAATAGGAATGACACTGATCCTTATCCTGAGGCAGATCGATCTGTCGGTAGGATACGTAGCCGGATTCTCCGGTGCGGTGGCAGCGATACTTCTGACCAATAATAACTGGCCGGTATTCGTAGTTATACCTTTAGTCCTGCTTATCGGATTATGTATAGGTATGTACCAGGGTATTCTGGTAACAAGAGTAGGCGTTCCGGCGTTCGTAACGACCCTTGCGGGTATGTTCATCTTCAGAGGTCTGCTGGGTGTCATAACTTCCAAATCCGGTACGATTGTTATCAAAAATGAAGCATTCAATACTCTGAATAACGGCTTCATTCCCGATATCCCGATCTTCGACGGCATACATTTTATGACCATTCTGATAGGGATCATTGCTGTTATTCTGGTGGTATTCACGCAGATCAGGGCGAGAAAGAATAAAGAGCGGTATAATTTTCGAGTGGTATCATTACCCATTTTCGTAACAATGCTCGTACTCGTATCGGTAGTCATAATGGTGATCGTTACGGTTCTGGCCAAGTGGAGAGGTATACCGTGGTCAGCGGTCATCGTCGCTGCCATACTGTTGGGATATAATTTCCTGCTTAATAAGACGAAGCTCGGTCGTTACATCTATGGTATCGGAGGTAATGATCAGGCGGCAGAACTTTCGGGTGTCAATGTTAAAAATGTGATGCTATTCGCATTCTGTTCAATGGGAGTTCTCGCTTCCCTTGCAGGAATCCTCTATTCGTCAAGACTTCAGTCAGCAACACCTCAGGCAGGAGCTGCATTCGAGATGGATGCGATCGCTTCTTCATATATCGGCGGTGTTGCCGTAAGCGGTGGTGTCGGTAAGGTAACCAATACAATAATCGGTACTCTTGTTATCATGTCGCTTACAAACGGCATGAACCTTATGGGTGTAGATACCTTTATGCAGTATGTAGTAAAGGGGATCATCTTTATCCTTGCGGTTGCATTCGATGTAAGAACAAGAAAGAATAACTGATCATTACATATAAGAGGTGACGTGGGTGTCGTATTTGGCTCCTGTGTCACCTCTTTTGTAATGGAAATCATGTCAAGTGAGAATAACGATGGGTGCGCTTGAATAAATAACGGAAATAGATTAGAATCTACTGAGATGGGGAGTGGGAGATATGATCTTTCACATTAAGACTTTGTGACACAAGTGTCATTGTGCGGAGCATTAGTCTCTGCCCCTGTTGGTCTATTAAAGAGGGAAATCCCGAATATCGTAAATGGAGGAAGAATAATGAAAGTTGAGAGAATGGCAAAAAGGCCCGGTTTGACCGTAAGCGGTTTTCTGATCGGTTTGGCAGCTTTGGTCGTGATCATTGCGAGTCTCAGATGTTTTTACACTGTAAGCGAGCAGGAGAACGGTGTAGTAACTCAGTTCGGAAGAGTGGTTAAGGTTACTACTGCAGGTATGTATTTCAAGGCACCCTGGCAGAGTGTTAAGAAGATAGATATGACGACTCACGGAACCGGTATCGGTTATGTTGTTTCGGACGAGGGTCAGAATATCGTTGATGCAGACACCGGAATTATGATCACATCGGATTTTAATCTGCTCAATATTGATTTTTATCTTGAATACAGAGTTTCCGATCCGGTTTCTTATGTATATAACTCGGAAGTGCCCGAGGAGATATTAGCCAATATCGCAATGGCCAATATCAGAACCATAGTGTCCAACTATACTGTTGATGAGGCCATGACCACAGGTAAGAGTCAGATACAGGCCGATATCAAGGAGGCTATGATCGAAGCTTTATCTAGGCGTAACATAGGTTTGACAGTGGTTAACATAACAATACAAGATTCAGAGCCTCCCACACAGGAGATCAAGGCTGCATTCAAGTCGGTTGAGACTGCCAAGCAGGGAGCAGATACGGCAAGGAACAATGCTTACCAGTATCAGAACGAGAAGATACCGGAAGCTGAGGCCAATGCGGATAAGATAATCCAGAAGGCCAATGCGGCTAAGGCTGCAAGAATCGCAGAGGCTGAAGGTCAGGTTGCAAGATTCAATGAGACCTATGCCGAATATGTTAATTATCCTCTTATCACCAAAAAGAGAATGTTCTATGAGAAGATGGAAGAATTACTTCCTGAGCTTAAGGTTATAATCACAGACGGAAGTACACAGACAATGCTGCCTCTTGACAGTTTTGGTTCATCAGTAAGTACAACGTCTGAGACTGTTACGGAGTAAAAGCATTCACTAAGAGAGGAGCCTTTTTTGTTGGCGTGCGTTCTTTGCACGACATTACAAAAACGGACATCCGACACTGTGAATTAATGTAAAGACATTATCATATAGAGGAGCCTTTTTTGTTGGCGTGCGTTCTTTGCACGACATTACAAAAACGGACATCCGACACTGTGAATTAATGTAAAGCATTCACTAAGAGAGGAGCCTAAATAAAAAATGAAATCAATAAAAGGATTGATATTAGCAGCTGTGGCTGTGGTTATAGCATTGATAATATTTGGATCGGCGGCATTTGAGGTTCAGCCTAATCAGGCAGCCCTTGTTATCCGTCTCGGTAAGATCCAGAGGATCGAAGAAAAAGAGGGTCTTCACTTTATGACTCCCTTTATCGACCATGTTGCAAAAGTCTATGTCGGCGATATTTTGTATGATATTCCAACATCAGATGTAATCACTTCAGATAAGAAATCAATGATCGCAGATGACTATGTTGTATGGTCAGTTAACGATCCTACCAAGTTCTATCAGACACTTGGCGCGATAAGAGGAAGAGCGGAAGAGAGAATTGAGGCAGCCGTTTACAATGCAACCAAGAATACAATCTCATCAATGACTCAGGATGAGATCATTGCGGCAAGAGGAACTACTCTGACCGATATGATCACCAAGTCTTCCAATTCGGACATCGCACAGTATGGTATCGTTATTGAGATCGCAGAGATCAAGGCTCTCGACCTTCCCGATGACAATAAGGAAGCTGTATATGAGCGAATGATCTCCGAGCGTAATAATATCGCTGCAAGCTACACTGCCAAGGGTGAGGCTGAGGCTCAGAAGATCAGAAATGAAACAGATAAGGAAGTAAGCATTAAGACAGCTTCCGCAGAAGCTGAGGCTGCCAAGATCGAAGCTGCCGGCGAGGCTGAATACATGCGTATTCTCTCAGGCGCTTATAACAACGAGAGCAAGGCTGAGTTTTACAATTATATAAGAGGACTTGATGCGATCAAGTCGATGGCAGGTAAGAATAAGACTCTTATCCTGGATAAGAATTCAGAGTTGGCAAGAATCTTATACGGAAATAATTAAACAGCCTGCGGGCATTAAAATACCCTCCTTGTGAGAAGTAAGCAACGTCAGTTGACCGGTTGGTGAACTGCCTAAGTGCTTTACCTTTTCATCGGGAGGGTATTTTTGTTTATGTAAGGGAATTGCTCCGCATTCCCTATGAGACAAAACGCTCCGCGGGATGCGCAACTCGCAGATGGGTAAATCGCTGACGCGATTCTGCTCGGGCGCCTTTTGTGCCAATGTCTTAAGTAACTTTCTTATTTGGATTCATCAGAAGCCTTACGTACTGCTTTTGCCAACTGATCGGCGCAGGAAGTATTACGCTGGCCACAGAGATTTCCAAGTAACTTATCTTCGATCTCCTGTACCGTCATGCCGTCGCAGAGTTTTGAGATAGCCTTCAGATTGCCGTTGCATCCGCCAAGAAAAGATATATTGGTGATAACGTCGTCGTTAATATCGAAATTGATCTTCATGGAACATGTTCCCTGAGTTTTGTAAGTATAATTCATGTTTTTTCCTTTCCAGAATAAGTTGAATCTGTGTTGATCGTGTTACATCTTTAATATGTGAATTCATGTGAGAGTGCTGACCGTATCAAGTCTGTAATATTATATTCCGACACATTGAGTTAATTACACCCATTAATATTGCTACATTTCAACACATAGTGTTGTTATAACATAATATCCCGGAAACAGTCTATAATAATCTTATCCGTGACCGGTAATGATCTTGTATAAACCGACCTAAACTCCCCCACAAGTCTTTTGATACCCGAATCCGAAGGAGATGACCTTAAGCCGAGCTTAGTGTCCGCTACGCTCACATCGGAGCGAAAGCGCCGTTTCGGTGAATATATTTCCTGCAGCGGACAGATACCTGTGAACAGTAACGCCGGCTATTGTTTATCTGTCCGTAGCCTCGTTATTATATAGACATTTGCCCTGTTTTTTTGTAATATCAAATGAGAATGGCAAAGTGCCGTTATAATAATTTGGAGGGAAGGAAAATAACGCATTTTCCGATTGTTGCACTATGAAAAAAGTATTTGAGTATGGAAAGGCGATCTGCTACTCAGGTTACAGACTCGGCCAGAGTCCGGAGACTGAATGTCCGAGTATCGGGCAGATCAGCGAAGATCTTGAGATCCTTAAGAATGAGGGATACAGGTATCTGAGAATGTATGATCCCAATGAGCATGCAAGAAGAGTTCTTCAGCTTATAAGGGATAAGAAGTTGCCGTTTAAGTGTCTTATCGGTATTGATAATTATTCGGAGATCAGCAATCCCGAGAGTTGTGCAGGTCCTCAGGATTTCCCCGAGGAACAGCTTAAGGCCAATGCGATCCGCAATGATGCCGAGCTTGAGAAGCTTATCGAGCTTGTTAAGGAGTTTGACGAAGAAGTCATCGCTGTTTCGATAGGTAATGAGAACACTCCCGATTGGGGTACAAGGATCTTGAGTGAGGAGAGACTGATCCATCATGCAGACAGACTTCACGAAGCTCTGGATAAGCCCGTTACCTTCTGTGAAGGTGCGCCCGAATGGCCCCGCCTTAAGAAGCTGGGTGACAAGCTGGACTTCATCAGTGTTCACAGCTATCCCATGCACGGAAGAGTTCTGATAGATCAGGCCATGGATGTTACCAAGGCTCACTACGCTTCGGTTTCAGAGGAATTTCCCGATAAGGAGATCATCTTTACAGAGGTTGGCTGGACAGTTAAGGAAAGTGATCATATGATCGCCGGCCAGGGCTCTGTTGAGAATCAGAAGAGATATATAACGGAGCTGAACGAGTGGATAGATAAGGAAGAGATAGTTGCATTTATTTTTGAAGCATTTGATGAGCCCTGGAAGGGTATAACTCCTGAAAAAGGAGAATGCAACTGGGGTTTATTCTACCTCGACAGAACTAAGAAGTGGTAGTACGGATCAAAAAGTGTAATACCGTATTACCGTGATCAGGGGGAATCATTATGTTACGAGACAGAGTTGAAGTATACGAATATACGGGTATCGGATATGAACCGCTCTTTGCCTGCAGAGATTTCAGGGTAGCGGTGCTCAATTACCATCCCGAACTTTTGTGTGAGAATATCACCAATTTTCAGAAGCACGATCTCACGGATGAAGCATTTATCCTGCTCAGAGGCAGATGCATGCTCTTTATCACCGAGGATGAGACCATGCAGAACATAGAGCCAATAGAGCTTGAGCCCTTGAAAGTCTTCAATGTCAAGGCCGGAACTTATCACACGCATACGCTTTCGGAAGATGCCATGGTGCTGATCGTTGAGGCGGATGACACCTGTGATGACAATTCACCCTGCATCTATCCCGATGATGCAGTTCGTACAAGATTGAAGGAGATGTATGAATCATGAGATACCCGAGATTTGTCAAAAAAGGGGACACTATAGGTTTTCCTTCCCCGTCATTCAGTCCGGCGATCGAGCCGTATAAGACAGCCTTTAACCATTCGCTTACCAAGTGGCAGGAGCATGGACACAACACGCTGCTTGGAAGTAATTGTTATCTTAACGAAGGCTTGGGGATATGCAATCTCCCGTCCAAATGCGCGGCTGAACTTATGGATATGTATACCGGCAAAGAGGCTGATGCGCTGATCTCCTGCGGCGGCGGTGAGATGATGTGCGAGATCCTGCCTTACATGGACTTTGACGCGCTTGCCAAGGCTGAGCCCAAGTGGTTCATGGGCTATTCCGACAACACCAATTTCACTTTCCTGTCGGCCACTCTGATGGATACGGCAGCGATCTACGGCCCCTGTGCCGCTAGCTTCGGAATGGAACCCATTCATCCGAGCATAAGTGATGCCTACAATCTTCTCTGCGGCAGGAAGCTTAGTTTTTCCGGCTACGAGAAGTGGGAGAAGGAGGGCTTCGATTCCGATGAAGATCCTCTTGCAGGTATCAATGATACTGAACCGTCGGTGATCAGGATCTTCGATCCCGCAAGGTTCGACAATACAGATCTTTATTGCAAAAACGAGGCGTCTGAGGCTAATCCCTTCCTTATCAAAGATGAGTTCGGGCGACCCATTGGAGTTAAAGACAGATATCCCGATGCAGATTCCATCAGTATGAAGGGAAGATTGCTTGGCGGATGCATGGATTGCCTTGTTACCTTTCTCGGTACTTCTTTCGATAAGGTGAAAGAGTTCAATAACAGATACAAAGAAGACGGCGTGATATGGTTTCTTGAAGCCTGCGATCTCAATGTCTTCTCTATCAGAAGAGCAATGTGGCAGATGCGCAATGCGGGCTGGTTCGAGAACTGCAAGGGCTTCATAATAGGAAGGCCGATGCATTTTGACGAAGGCATGATGGGACTTGACAGGATATACGCGGTGATGGATATCATCGGTGATCTAAAAGTTCCCGTTCTTATGGATGCGGATATAGGACACCTGCCTCCGATGATCCCGCTTATCGTGGGCTCAATGGCGGAGGTCACTGCGGACACCAACGGTTACAATATCAGTATGAGCCTTAAGTAGGCAGAGGTGCGGATGGATACTATCGTAGCGATATTGGAAGAAAACTTAATATTTCTTTTAAGGATCATGCTGGCTGCGCTTTGCGGAGCTTTGATCGGAATAGAGAGAGAGCACAGAACCAAGGTTGCGGGACTTAGAACCCATATCCTTATTTCCATAGCGGCATCTCTTATGATGATCATCTCCAAATATGGCTTTCTTGATGCACTGTCGGTTCCCGGAACCTCTGTTGATATCTCGCGAGTGGCGGCCGGTATCATAACGGGTGTCGGTATACTCAGTGGCGGTATTATTTTCATTGGTAAAAGAGGTAATGTCAGCGGTATTACGACTGCAGCCGGAATCTGGGCCACGATAGGCATAGGAATGGCTATCGGCGCCGGAATGTATGTGGTCGGGATCGGTGTGGCGATCCTTGTGGAGATCATACAGAATATCCGCAGTAAGGGTATGGAGAGCACTCATCATCCCTACTATATTACGATCATTCTGCAGCTCGAGAATGGCGATGAACCTTTTGATATGCTGGAAGATTTCGTCAGTGAGTATAATCTGAATCTGAAGGAGATCAAGTGGGAGCGCAAGAGCAAAAAAGAAAGGACTGTCAGATGTGTCATCAGGGTACCTGCCCGATACGATCATGACGAGATCCTTAAGAAGATAACATCTATTCCGGAGGTTGTAAGCTGTAATATTGCCAGCGATGAATAACGTATTGGCTGCAGCGATCTGATATGAACAAATTATATGAGACACAGAGTTATCTGAATAACACGGCTACGACGGTTGAGGAGTGTGTGGCCGACGGAGACAGATTCAGGATAAGAGTTAAGGAGAGTATATTTTTCCCGGAAGAGGGCGGACAATATGCGGATTCGGGAGTGATCCTGTATAACGGAGAGACTTATGCTCTTCTTGACGGACAGGTGATCGATGGAGAGATCTGGTATTATGTTAACCAAGAGATACCTGCCGGAGAGGCGATCATTCAGCGTCTTAACTGGCCTTTAAGATACAGCCGTATGCAGCAGCACAGCGGTGAGCATATTGTGAGCGGCCTTATACATAACCGCTTTGGTCTCGATAATATCGGTTTTCATCTCAGTGATGATGAGCCTGTGACACTTACCGTTAACGGCAAGCTTGATGATGAACAGATAGCGATCATTGAGCGTATGGCCAATGATGTTGTATATATGAACCTTCCTATAAGGGATACTTATCCAACTGCGGAGGGGATCAGGAATATCAATTATCGAAGTAAGAAGGAAATCGAAGGGCAGATCAGACTTATCAGCATAGGTGAAGAGGGGGATGAGATCGATATATGCGCCTGTTGTGCGCCCCACGTGAAGAGGACAGGGGAGATCGGTATCATCAAAGTGATCAGCGCTATGTCTTATAAGGGCGGCACGAGGATAGGTATTCTCTGCGGTAAGCGTGCACTTGAGTACCTCGTACATGAGCATGACCTTCTCGGACAGATAGCAAGAGGATTCTCTACATCTGCGGATAATATTCCCCGCAATATTGAAGGACTCTATAAGGAGATCACGGATCTTAAGATTAGAATGGCGGGACTTCAGGAACAGCTTATCCTCAGGGAGATCGATGCCATGCCGGATGGAGGCGTTCATTGCATATTCGCGGGCAGTGATCTTGAGGATTCCGGAATGAAGGCTGCCTATAATATGTTGTCGGAGAGATTCGAAGGCAATGTCGGAGTCTTCAAAGGAGATGATCCGAGCGGATATCAGTTCTATGCCGGAGATAAGAAGGGCGATTCAACACAGCTCCTTAAGATAATGAAGGAAGAGCTTAACGCCAAGGCCGGAGGCAACGCCGAGATGATCCGCGGTTTTGTAAGCGCGGATGCCGACAGGATCAGAGAGATCTTCGGTACGGCCTAAACCTGTTATATTTAAATGATAACTTGGGCAGATCATGTCTGCTCAAGTTTTTGTGTAATAGCTATTACACAAAAAAACTCTCCGCTAAGGATGCGCACTCGCACGGAAGGAGATGTAAAGCATCCGC
The DNA here is from genome assembly GCA_024684085.1 of Lachnospiraceae bacterium. Classification (GTDB taxonomy): domain Bacteria; phylum Bacillota; class Clostridia; order Lachnospirales; family Lachnospiraceae; genus Colinaster. Next base: position 18,920 of record JAIKXM010000037.1, read on the forward strand.
GCCCGGCGCGAAATCAGATGATGCTAAGGACATGCTTTCGCGCGAAATCAGATGATGCTAAGGATACGCGCCGCGTGAAAGGCATATGATGCTACAGCATCCGCGCTCGGCGCGAGAATGTCGCAGGCGACATTCTTTCTTGCATAGGAAAATCCGTTATGCTATTATTGTTTGCAGAAAAAAGTGGGAACTATTGAGGGAAAAGGAGGCTTCTCATGAAATTGATCTATCAGGTCGAGGACAAGGTTAAGGGCGGTGCTCTTATAGTCTTCGCAATTCAGCAATTACTTGCAATTATGACGGCAACTCTTGTCGTTCCGATCATCATCGGTAACGGAATGAGCTCTGCGGCTGCACTGTTCGGCGCAGGCTGTGGTACTCTGGTATACGTTTTCTTCACACAGAAGAAGAGTCCCGTATTCCTGGGTTCGTCGTTTGCTTTTATCGGATCTATGTCAGCTGCGTTCGCAGGCGCTGCTACTGTAGCTGTCGGATATTTAGGTCTTCTGATCGGTGCTTTTTTTGCAGCACTTGTATATGTAGTGATAGCTATCATAGTTAAGTTCGTTGGTACTGACTGGATCAATAAACTGATGCCTGCCGTAGTTATAGGACCGACAGTTGCCATTATCGGTTTATCACTTGCCGGCAATGCAGTCGGTGATGTTGTTACAGGCGGAGTTAAGGTTGACGGTGCGGCAGTTGCCAATCCCAACGTGGCACTTTTGGCCGGACTTGTAACTCTGTTCGTTACGATCCTCTGCGCTACTTACGGTAAGAAGACAGCCAAGCTCATACCTTTTATCTTCGGTATTCTTGCAGGCTATGCTTTCTGCCTGATCCTTACACTGATCGGCAATGCTACAGGCTGTGACGCCATCAAGCTCTTAAGCTTCGATTCATTTACAGCACTTACAGCTGACGGAGTGAGCCTTAAGACTTTCATTGCGGTTCCGACATTCACATTCATTTCTGCAAAGGGAAGCTTCGCAGATGTTGACGGAGCTTATATAGGAAGCGTGGCAGCAGCATATATTCCCGTTGCCTTCGTTGTGTTCGCTGAGCATATAGCGGACCACAAGAATATCTCTTCTATCATAGAGAGAGATCTTTTAAAAGAGCCCGGTCTTCACAGAACGCTTCTCGGAGACGGTATCGGTTCCGCTATCGGTGCTCTCTTCGGAGGATGTCCCAATACAACTTACGGCGAGTCGATCGGATGTGTTGCCATTACTAAGAACGCATCTGTAGTAACGATAATCGCAGCAGCGATCGGTGCGATCATAATCTCATTTATCTCGCCCTTTATCGCATTTGTTAATTCGATCCCTGCCTGTGTAATGGGCGGTGTATGTATGACGCTTTACGGTTTCATCGCTGTATCAGGTCTTAAGATGGTACAGAACGTTGACCTTAATAAGAATAAGAACCTCTTCGTTGTATCTGTTATCCTTATAGCAGGTATCGGAGGTCTTACAGTTAACTTTGGTAAGGTTACTATAACAGAAGTTGCATGTGCTCTTATCCTCGGCATCATTGTTAATCTGATGCTTAAGAACGCACCTGAAGAAGAGTGATCTTACAGAACTTTGACTTGAAAGTAAAATGACTGTTTGGGGCAGAGAAGATTATTCTTTGCCCTTTACTTATGTTTGCGGACAGACTCGCAGCAGATAGACTTTTGTAAAAGTGAAGTTAAGATACAATAGGATTGCCATTGATGCGGTGATTTTGTGATATGATAAGATGTTATCTGTAGTGAAAGTTCTTTGATGATGATAAATGAACTTGAGATTATAGGAAGGAAAGGATGAGGGGCAAATCTTATCCGGGAAAGATGATTATGAGGACGATAAGTGCGGAAGCAGTCACACAGGCTGTAAAAGAGATGTGTATTGAGGCCAATCACTATCTTGCAAGTGATATGACGGCCAGTCTTGATAAAAGTATTGAAACTGAGAGTTCGCCTTTGGGAAAACAGATATTATGTCAACTAAAGGAGAACCTGAAGATCGCCGGGGAAGACATGATCCCCATATGTCAGGATACCGGAATGGCGGTATTTTTTGTAGAGATCGGCGGTGACGTCCATGTGGACGGCAATCTTACCGATGCCATCAATGAAGGTGTGCGCCGGGGATATACCGACGGCTATCTTCGTAAATCGGTTGTAGGCGATCCGCTTGTGCGCGTTAATACAGGGGACAATACGCCTGCCGTGATCCATTATGACATAGTCGAAGGCGATCGCCTTAAGATCACGATAGCTCCCAAGGGTTTCGGTTCCGAGAATATGAGCCGTGTGTTCATGCTCAAGCCTGCCGACGGAGAAGAGGGCGTTAAGAATGCCATTCTTACGGCAGCTAAGGATGCCGGCCCCAATGCCTGCCCGCCTATGGTCGTCGGAGTCGGGATCGGAGGCACCTTTGAAAAATGCGCGATACTGGCTAAGAAGGCTCTTATAAGACCTGTCGGTGAGCATAACAGCATCGAATGGGTTAGTAAGATGGAAGAAGAGATGCTTGAGAGGATCAATGCTACAGGCATAGGCCCCGGCGGTTTGGGCGGTAATACGACAGCGCTTGCCGTTAATATCAATACATATCCGACACATATAGCAGGTCTGCCCGTGGCGGTTAATATATGCTGTCATGTCAATCGCCATGCCGTACGTGAATTGTAATCAGGGATAAGCTGATCATATTGATGTTAGCGGATTTGATACAGCGCCGAGTCTGTGGCATCAGTGTAAGGTGAGTATGTATGACCGACAGGTCGGAAAGGGATAATGATGGATAAACATATTACTGCGCCTTTGACGCAGGAGACGATAGAAGATCTGCATATGGGTGATTATGTATATATCACCGGAACGATATATGTTGCAAGAGATGCCGCTCATAAGAGGATGAGCGAGTTGATGGCAAAAGGGGAAGATCTTCCCTTTGACCCCAAGGATAATATCATATATTATATGGGACCTTCGCCTGCAAGAGAAGGAAGACCTATAGGTTCTGCGGGACCGACAACGGCCAGCCGTATGGATAAGTATGCCCCTGCTCTTCTCGACATGGGACTTAAGGGAATGATAGGTAAGGGAAGAAGAACGGAGGATGTTAAGTCGGCTATTGTCAGGAACGGTTGCGTTTACTTTGCAGCGGTCGGCGGTGCAGGTGCGCTTCTGTCAAAGGCTATTGTTAAGAGTGAGATAGTGGCTTATGAGGATCTTGGTGCAGAGGCCATAAGGAAGCTTGAAGTCAAAGATTTTCCGGTTATCGTTGTGATCGATAAGGATGGTAATAATCTCTACGATGTCGCTATTAAGGAATACTGTAAAGAATGATCTTTGAGATCTGTCCGATGTTCCGTATGACGTTCCATGAGATGTTCCAGGGGATGTTCCGTACGACATTCCATGAGATGTTATGTATGATGTTCCATGGGATGTTCCGTGCGACGTTCCATGAGATGCTCTGCCCGATGTTTCGTGCGACATTTCGTACGATGTTTATGGTAGATATACGTAGTGCCAATACCGTATATAGTCTAAGAGGAGAGTCGATGCCATATATAGCACTGGCAGATCAGGGATTTTTTTTGTGTTGTATCGCGGATACGCGTAGCAGATCGATATGGTTAACATAATAAAAAGGGAGAGAGGAAGATAATGGATAATTTAACGAATGATTACTATGAACATGGTGTAGAGAACGCTGATGAGGTTAATTTCAGATCAGCCCAAAAGACTATAGGGTCAGTGGCCATGAAATATTTTATATTCAGTGTTTTGACGATAGTGGTACAGCTGCTCTATTCTATTATTATGGGGATCTGTATTGGTGCTACCGGTCATGAAGAATGGATGGAGGAGTCGTGGTTCTCTTTTTCGATTATAATAATACCGCTTTATCTGGTAAGCATACCGATCTTGTATCTTATGCTCAGGAATAATGAAAGCAAAGTTCCTGCTGATGAGAAGCTGTCGTTGGGAGAGATGATCAAGTTCGCATGTATGTCTTTTGCCATAACGGCCGTATTCAGCATTGTGGGCACACTTGTGTCGTCGCTCATTTCCACATTGATCGGTGTAGATGTCCTTGACAATTCTGCTCTTCAGGAACTTATGATGGAGTCGGACAGCTTCTGGCGCATACTTTCTGTAGGAATACTGGCTCCGATATTTGAAGAGCTGGTCTTCAGAAAATTCCTGATCGACCGTATATGTAAATACGGTGAAGTGATGGCAATAATTCTGTCGGGTGTTATGTTCGGCTTATTTCACGGTAATTTCGAACAGTTTTTCTATGCGACGGCGCTTGGAATGTTATTCGCATATATATATGTAAGAACGGGTAAGATATATTACACTATGATCCTCCATGCGATCATCAATCTCAACTCCAGCATTATAGGAGTGTTTATGTTAAAGATCGTGAATGACGAAAAAGTTAATGAATTGATGAATAATGTCGAAAACCTGTCAATTAATGATATCGGTGGAATGAAAGACGGACTTGCTAAGATTTCTATCGTAGTAGTATATTATCTGATCGAGGTCATGATCTGGTTGGCCGGCATTATCCTGTTTGCACTGTACACTAAGAAGATCAGGATCGAGCCACGTGAAATGGAGGTGCCTAAGGGCAGAAGGGTCGAAGTCGGCTTACGTACCGCGGGAATGATATTGTTCATAATCTTCTCGTTATTAATGTTCGTATATAATTATTGGAGTATGACCATGAAATAAGATGCTGCGATAACAGTGGAGTGTGACCATGGTGCAGGATGCTGCGATAATAGTGAAGTACGACCATGGCGCGGGATGCTGCGATAATGGTGGAGTACGACTATGGCGCAGGATGTGTTTTAACTTAGGAGTTTTCATATGGAAATATAATGGCGGAAGAGGATCACGGGTTCGGGTACTTTTTCGCCATTGTTACTTAAAGGTGTAAAATTGCACAAAGGGCGATATATATCTTGTGTGCAAAACCTTATCCGGCACTATATTTAGCACTAAAAAAATAAGTGATAAAAAGAGTAAAAAAGGCGTTGACAATGGTATTATCCTTGGGTATAATAACACTTGCGTCACGAAAAAAGACGTGCAACTAAAATTTATTGGTAGTGTGTAAATTTTCAGTTCGTGGAGAAATACTCAAGAGGCTGAAGAGGCGCCCCTGCTAAGGGTGTAGGTCGTTTGCGCGGCGCGAGGGTTCAAATCCCTCTTTCTCCGTTGTAAAACAAAAGTTTTACAAAGAATAAAAAAGTGCTTGACTTGGACACTTAACTTGTGATATTATATCAGAGTTGTGCCGAACAGGTACGATAACAGAACCTTGACAAATGAACAGCAATGCAACCCTGAAAGATTCCAAAGGATCGATAGCAACTCTGGCTTACGATCCGAGAATAATTCAGAGAACAGACAAAACCTTTAAAGAGGTAAATTTAAGGATTAAGATAGCTAACGTTATCTTGTCCGGGACAAAACTTTAAACATGAGAGTTTGATCCTGGCTCAGGATGAACGCTGGCGGCGTGCTTAACACATGCAAGTCGAACGGAAACTTATCGCTGAAGCGATTTCGGTCAA
>JAIKXM010000017.1 GCA_024684085.1 Lachnospiraceae bacterium
GCCCTACAACTGTAGAAGCTGTCCTTGGGAAAATGGTAAAAGATGGATCAATAAAAAAACTTGGAACTGCGAGGGCAACAAAATATGTTAATGCGAAACACATCCGGTGATTTTTGTTGCTCAACGAAAACGACGTCGAGACTATAGTTTCGCTTTCACGGGTTTAAGGTTAAGTGGCTCGAAAAGGCTTGAAATCAAAGGGGTTCGGCACTTTGGGGTAAAGGTTTGAAACGGCAAAAAGGGGCATTAAGTGTTTTACAGAATTAGTCCACTGGGAAGATTGTAAAAAAGGTTGAGAATATAAGCAGATTAACTTCCGGTTTTATAGAGGATGGAGTTTGAAATGAAGCGGCGAATCATAAAGATCTTAAAAGTGACGGGAATTGTTGTTTCTTTTATAGCAATCATTCTGGTAGCTCATCTCATAGGCAGGATAATCAATAGCAGAAAGCCTGATGGTGGAATAAATGAATCAATATATGTAGATATAAACGGAACGAAGCAGTGGATAAATATTTACGGACAGGATAGGGATAATCCCATTTTACTGTATCTTCACGGTGGACCGGGATCGGCAACGAGCCAGATTGATTACGCATTTACAAGAAAGTGGAGTGATGTTTATACGGTAGTCACGTGGGATCAGAGGGGCAGCGGAAAAAGCTACGAAAAAGAAAAAGCAGGATTTCACCAAAGTGGAGTTCATGTCAGTCGAGGAGGGACTTTGCGTCCAGTGTATGCATATCGGTTCTTATGATGATGAGCCTGCAACGGTTGCCATGATGCATGAGTTCATAGAACAGCAGGGATATGAGCTGGATATTACGGATGAACGGCTACATCATGAGATTTATCTGAGTGATGTCAGGAAGGTTGCTTCTGAGAAGCTGAAGACTGTTATCAGGCATCCAATCAAGGAAAAGGAGGATTGAGCTCATGGAATACATTAAGGTAACAAGGGATAATCTGGAAAAAGAACACATCTGTTGTGCGATTTCCAATAACAATGATGTGCAGGTATCTTCTAAGAAAGCCTGGCTTGCGGATAGGTTTGATGAAGGACTTGTTTTCTTGAAGAGTGTGGAGCGCGGCAAGTGCTTCATCGAATATATTCCTGCAGAAAATGCGTGGGTTCCGATTGAGGCAGACGGGTATATGTATATCGACTGTCTGTGGGTGTCCGGATCCTTCAAAGGGCATGGATACTCGTCAGATCTGTTAAAGACATGCATAGAGGATAGTAAGGAAAAGGGGAAGAAAGGGTTGTGTATTTTATGTGCCGCAAAGAAAAAGCCGTTTCTGGCTGATCCCAAATTTCTGAAGTACAAAGGCTTTACCGTTGCGGATGAAGCGGATAACGGTATTCAACTCTGGTATTTGCCGTTTGACAAGAAGGCGGACATACCACGATTCAAAGAATGTGCCGGTCATCCGCATATAGAAGAGAAGGGTTATGTTTTGTATTACACGAGCCAATGTCCTTTTAATGCGAAGTATGTACCTGTCTTGGAGCAGACGGCTAAAGAGAATAGTATCCCGTTCCGGTCAATCCATATAGAAAGCAAGGACGAAGCGCAAAATGCCCCGACTCCGGTCACGAATTATGCTTTGTTTCACGATGGTGAATATATTACAAATGAGCAGATGAACGATAAGAAGTTCCTAAAGCTGGTCAATGGATAGGTAGAGTTATAAAGAAAAAGGGAGAATTATGAAAATCACAATAAACCAGGTCAAAGGAAGTGAACCGGAAGTGACGGTAACTTACGACAATTTGACTCCGGAAGTTGTACGTCTTCTAGATTATTTAAAAGGGAACAGCATGGTGATCACCGGAAAAATCGAAGACGAGATCGTAAGAGTGAAGACTGCGTCCATTCTATATATTGAGTCGGTTGATGATAAGACCTTCGCATATACTGCCAACCGGGTGATTCGGTTGGCTTATTCCCTGGCAGCGTTAGAGGAGATATTGGATCATGTGCGGTTCTTTCGCTGCAGCAAGTCCATGATATTGAATATTGATAAGATTGAGCGACTGAAAAGTCTGCCGTCGAATAGGATCGATGCGACTATGCTCGGCGGAGAGCATATATTGATAACACGCACCTACGCGGCAAACTTACGACGGAGATTGCAAGGAGGGAATAATAATGAATAAAAAAGTTTCATTATGGGAACGGTATTTGACCGGAGAAATTGGGATTGAATTTAAGTCATGTCTCTACTTTTTTGCAATTCTGTTTTATTACTGTTTTTATCGCGTTAGTAATGGTGTTTATTCTGCAGATATTTTGCACATGACAGAGATGATTCTGTTGTGCTATGTAATCGGATATGCCCAGGTGTATCTGTTCCATAATTTTGATGAGGCATGGAAGTATGCCCCCTTGGAAATCACCGGTTTCATTGTCTGTACGGCGGTATATACCGGAGCCTCCGTTTTTTTGGGGTGGCTGGATCACAGTCTGTGGTGGACAGTGGGATTTGCGGCATATGTGGTAGTTCTATATATTTGTGTGATCATTATTTATTACACGAAGAGAAAGATTGATGATAAGAAACTGAATCAGGAGTTGGAAATGTTCCAATCCGGAATGAAAACTGAAGAGGATGACAGGGAATAGTGCATCTTACAGGCGAATAAGTGTTACTTACGGGAGCAGACATTGCTCCCGTTTTTTTGTGCACTTATAATGAAGACAGAAAAGGGAAAGGAAGAAGCGCGTATGAAAGAAAATGCAATCGAAATCAATCACTTAACAAAATATTACGGCAGGCATTGTGGCGTGGCTGATGTGAGTTTTTCTGTTAGAGCAGGAGATATCTTCGGTTTTTTGGGACCAAACGGAGCCGGTAAGTCGACGACTATTCGTTCCATGCTTGGCTTCCTGCAATACGATGGAGAGATCAGCATTCTGGGGATGGATGCGAGAAAAGATCATGAACGAATTCTGCGTGAAATAGGCTATATGCCTTCGGAAGCCATGTTTTATCCATCAATGCGAGTGAGGGATGTAATCCGGCTGTCTGCACAAATGCGTGGAATGGACTGCAAACAGGAAGCTGATATGCTCTGCGATCGTCTGAAGGTGGATACGGAACGTAGAATATATGAACTATCGTTGGGTAATCGTAAGAAGGTTAGTATTGTCTGTGCCATGCAGCACAGGCCAAAGCTGTTTATTTTTGATGAGCCTACCGGTGGGCTTGATCCTCTTATGCAGAATACTTTTTTTGAACTGATCGGGGAATATGTTGAGGACGGTACCACTTGTATACTGTCTACCCACGTGCTTTCTGAAGTGAAAAAGTACTGCAATAATGTTGCGATCATGAAAGAAGGGCAACTGGTAAGCACCGGAAGTGTATCGGAGCTGACTCACACCAGTTCCAAACGGGTAAGGGCAACCGTGGACGGGCAAGCGGTGGACTACTTGTATACAAAAGACATGAACAGTTTATTGAAGGAACTCGGAGGTAGAAATGTGACAGACTTGACTATAACAGATCCGTCCATCGACGAAATATTCTTGGGTTACTACAGTAAGAATGATAATCGAGAGGAGGTTAAGAAATGATGGTACTGTTTCGACATGAATGGAAACAAAATATAAGGACCCTTCTTATCTGGAGTCTGGCTGTTGGAATCATGGGAATGATATGCATTTGCCTGTATGCCGACATGGCTGAGAATATGGCTGACCTGTCAGAGAGTTTTTCCAATATGGGAGCTTTCTCTGATGCATTTGGTATGAGTGTCCTGGGAATAGGAACTATTGCAGGTTTTTTTGCCACAGAAGTTGGGGTGGTGCACGGCCTGGGAAGTTCAATGTTTGCGGCAATCATCGCAGGCAATATTCTATCTAAAGAAGAGGAAGGGCATACCGGCGAATTTTTGTATTCTTTACCTGTATCCAGAGGAAAAGTGATCACTGCCAAGATCTGCTCTATTGTGTCAGCACTTGCAGTGTTTACTGCAGTTACCTGTATCTTCTATATCCTGGGATTTCAGGTGATTGACACCGCGCCGGATTATAAGCTGTTTGCAATCTTTATGCTGTCGCAATTGCTTATGAATCTGGAAGTTATGTGCATCTGTATAGCACTTTCCGCCTTTGTGAAACGGAATATGACAGGTGCAGGCATTGGAATTGCATTATTTCTATATGTATACGACCTGATGGGAAGGATTATTCCGGACGCTAAAGATTACCTGTTTATCGGGCCTTTTAGTTATGCCAATGCAACTGATATTTTTGCTGAGCAGGAGATAGGACCGGCAGCGTACATCTGCGGAGGATGTCTGATGCTAATCGCACTTTTTATCACCTATGCGGTCTATACAAAGAAAGATCTGGCTTCATAAATATAACGCTTACCACTCTGCGGAATGGTAAGCGTTTTTTATACTACGATTGACGCATCAATTTCGACAGGAAACGAGATGATACAGGGAAGGAGACTGCATACATGAAGTGCAGCAGACATCCCGGTTAGACTTGCAAGAGAATCTGTTTGAAGTATAATAGTAATTGTGACTTTATTTTAACTTAAGGAGTATGAAGGCGTTGATGCAATGCAGGGAGTAGAACCGGCAGGAGTGTATTATGAGTGATTATGGTCAAATCAGATTCAGACGTTTGATCCTGATAATAATGTTAGTTGCTCTGGTCTTATTTATAAAATATAAGAATGGTGAAAGACGAGCTTATGCAGGTATACCGGAGCCGATCCAGACAGAGGCTGAAGGTCAGACGAAGATATATGTTGATGATTATGATGTAACGATCGATTATCTCTATGCCTATGATATAGAAGCACTGGTAATAGGCACTAAGAAGTACTCCGAATGGGATATAGCCGGCAAGCTTGCCCCCAAAGATCTTGGTCTGGCATGGGGAGATGTCGCGGCATACAATGATGTGATCGATTTTCATTGGAGACAATCCGGAAGATGGCTTAATTGGCACGTTGACAGCATGGAAGAGATATCTGAGGTCGGAGGTGTGGCGGATGTAAACCGTCAGAGCAGCAATAATCATGTGATCGCTGCTGACACGGATGTCAGGTCGACTATAGCGAAGATCAGACGAGGAGATCATGTTCATCTTAAGGGGTACCTTATCAGTCTTAAAGGAGTAAGCTCAGAAGGAAATACGTATACCTGGGTGTCCAGCACCAGTCGTACCGACAGTGGAGCCCATGCTTGTGAAGTATTCTATGTGACCGATGCCAGGATACTGGATTAGTACATACTGTTATCAAGTGTTAGATATAAGAAAAGGAGAATCCGTCAAGCTGATAATTGTTCGGATAAGGTGTAAGTATTAATGAAATGTAGAAGTTGCGGTGGGGAGATAAGTCTTACGGACAAGGTGTGTCCTTATTGCGGACGTCCGCTTGAGGAGACGATCAGACACCGTTCCGATATGGAGAAATATAATAAGGAGAATGAAAAAGCCAAGGCCAGGACAGGAAAAGCTGCTTCCGAGAATCTGCCTATAGTGATCAGTGTACTTATCATGCTGGTGTTGATCATAGGTATCGGAGTATCCAGATATATCATTGCTGAGGCGTATCATTTTCGCAGTGATGCTCTGCGTAAGGAGTCTAAAGAGCGTTATGAGGAGTACGAGCCGATCATCTCAGATTATCTGAATGAAGGAGATTATACGGGATTCGCGGCTTTTATTAATGCTCACAATATCGCAACCTATGACACCCCTTATAATCGTCTTGATCTGCTTAATGATATGGCCAAAGAATACACTAAAGTTGTCAATTCCGTGGAGTGTGCCTGCCTGGTGGGCGAAGAAGCTAAGCAGTATCTGTCAGAGGATGAAGTATATTCCTGCCGTATGGCCATAGAAAGCTTTTATCAGGAATACAATGATAAGAAGGCTGCTATAGAGAAGGATGCCTACAGGGATCATATCGTTGATATGGAAGCCCGGGTCGGGCTGATAATGGAGATCTATCTGGGAATGGATGCTGAAGAGCGAACGGCCTATCTTGCCGGTTCGGTCAATGAGCAGGAAGCTTATCTGGAGGAGGTGATCCTGGGTGAATAGGAAGATCATATTCAGAAGTCTGATAGCCGTCAATATTATCCTGGGCATTTGGCTTATCATATCTGTTATAGGAGCTGTTAATGAATTGAACTTACAGTATGTTGAGGCCGATTCTCATACATCATGGAGCCTCGTTATGTACCTTGAACGCGAGGAGTACGGTGTCGCAGCCGGGCTCGCACGCCCTGTTCGCGGAGGGGAGATGATCGCCGGGGAAAATGAGGATTATTACAGGATAGGTGAGTATGCAGAGCTTTCTTTTTTGAAAGAGATATATGTAAAAAAAGGGGCGACTGAGACAGTGGCTATCTATGAGAACAGACTTGCTTCATTGCGCGAAAGGCTGCCGGAGTACGCCGCTATCTTTGATAAAATTGACACAAGTGTCATTAATTCCATTAAGGAGTGACGGTATGGGTAAGACGATCATATGTGAGAAGTGCGGTGGTCATTATGACATATCGCTTGTGAGATGTCCATATTGCGGTGCGGGTTATCTGCCGGCCGAGGAAGACGAATATATGGATAGTATGGAAGAAGTGAGACAGGATCTCGAGGATAGTGTAAATAGAAGCGAGAAGCATATCGGCAAGTCTGTCGGCCTGATCGTGGTAGGGATAACAGCAGGCGTTGTAATGATCATTCTCATCATTATGCTGTTCTTGTCCTTATCGAAAGAGAAAGAAAGCGAGAAAAACCGTCAGTTAAAGGAAGAATTCCTTAACGATCAGCAGATAACGATGGACTTGGGGGATGAACCTTAGAACCGGTATCAGAGGATGATAAAGGTATGATAAAGCGCGTGAGTTACGCCGCCGGTGGGAGATGACGGAAAGGCAGGATCCGGCAGGAGGAGTAAAAGGAATGATATGTGATAATTGCAGGCATGAGATAGGACCGGAGGATCTGAAGTGTCCTAATTGTGGGGCTGATAATCCCTTCGCATTGCAGCATGCGAAGAATATGGAAGAATATGAGGCCGCATATAAGGAAACTGAGGAAAAGGCAAGGCAATTCGCCGGTAATACCGCGTCCATCGGTAAAAGAGCAGCTATTCTTGCGATACTTTTGATCGGTATAGTTGTTATGCTTATCGTGAGCAGGATGAATTATGCAGATCCTGATTCTGACAAGGCTGTCATAAAAGATGCCGTTAAGAATGTAGATTTGTATTCTGATATGATGGAAGAATACCTTGAGAACGGCGAATATATGGAGTGTGCGAGCTTTATTTTTGCTCATGAGATAAAGAGCCTTCATGGCAATGAATATGCGCGATTTGGCAATATCGATTTTGTGATCATGGATTATTATGAATGCATCCGGGGAATGGAAGATATTGTTTTTCGTTCTAACGAAGCAGATTATTTCAGCAGTCTGGATACGGATATCAATAATTATTGTATGTATCTTGAAGATTTCTACAGTACCTATGCCAATATGAAACTTCTGGAGAGTAATGCACAGTATCTGAGTTATATGGATGATATGGAGACGGAACTTCGTACTGCCATGAGAGTCTATTTTTCCATGGATGAAGAAGAGATTGACAGCTTCCTTAAGATGACCCGTGCCGGGAAAGCAGTGAAGATCGAGGAGGTATTGGACAATGAGGAATAAGTATACTGTTTTGATTATCAACAGTCTTCTTGTTATAGCCGGAATCGCATTCCTGATATGCCTGATCGATATGATATATTCCTTCAGGTATAGATTCAGAGAGACGTCTGATCCGAGTGAAGAGCATGCGGATGTTTTTGAATATCAGCTTGAGTATAAGGCTTATAATGAGATACTGGACAGTTATCATGTGCTTAGAATGCAGGATCTTGATCCAAAGCCCGGATTTGAGAATATCTACAGGGCAGGCGCATATGCCGATGCAGCCTTTATGGTACCTGTGTACGAGGCCGAACATTCGGATGTGCGGAGTGAGAAGAACGAACAGAAGCTTGCCGTGATAAGAAATGAACTGGGCGATCATATACAAATAGCCGATGATATAGATAAGATCGTAGGAAGATAAGACAAAAACAGACTTTTGGGCAGAATGAAAACGAGAAATCTACTTATGAAAAGCAGACAGGGAGGAAGATATGAATATCGAAGAAAGAGCACAGCTGGCAGTTGAGTATAAGACAAGGGGAAGGTTGAATTGCGCACAGGCGGTTACCGCAGCCCTTGCGGATGAGACGGGACTTGATAAGGAAGTTCTTAATAATATTACGGCAGGTTTTGGCGTCGGAATGGGCAATATGGAAGCTACCTGCGGAGCGCTCGTCGGCGCCGGAATGGTAGTTGGTATGAAGACTGAGGGCAAAGGGACTCTTCCTCTTAACAGGAAGCTGATTGAAGGCTTTCGTGACAAATGCGGAGCTGTAAAGTGCAGAGATCTTAAGACTGTCGGTGAAGACGGCAAGCCTCTCTGCCCCTGTGACGAGTGTGTCAGGAATGCGGTTCTGACATATGGCGAGATAATGGGATGAGAGGTCAAAACGTCCCCGGAGAGAGAATTGCATACTGGGACAATCTCAAAGCTGTCCTGATCATACTTGTCGTGTTGGGACATATGCTTGAGAAATCAGGCTCGGAATGTGCTTCAGCGGTATATGCGATGATCTATTCATTTCATATGCCTTTGTTCGTTTTTGTTTCGGGCTTTTTTTTCAAAAAAGGTGCGAATTGGGTAACCAGGCTGTTCCTTCCCTACGTATTGCTCCAGCTGATCCATGGTGTGTGTTACGCTCTGCTCGGCATCAGCAAGCTTGATCTGAGTCTGACCACGCCGCACTGGACACTGTGGTATCTCTTATCCATGAGCGCATGGTACATGATAGCCGGAGTGATGAATCTGAATAGGAACAATGCACTACCCATTCTTCTGATAAGCATATTATTGGCGGTTCTCGTGGGATATGACAGCAGTGTAGGCAACTATCTGTCCCTTTCACGGACTGTGTCGATGTTCCCCTGGTTCCTTGGGGGTATCATCGTCAGGGAGTTCCATAGTAGAGGATTATCATCATTCCTGCGCCCAAAAGGGGCATTTGGCATTGTGATAAGACTTATAGCTGTTGCTGTATCCACCGTACTGTTGATATATATATATAATGCCTCAGATCGTATAGAGAAAAAGTGGTTATATTATTCATATTCTTATGCCAAAGCGGGATACACACCTTTATTCAGAATGGGAATGATGTTAACGGCTCTGATCGTGGGACTTTCGGTGATGAGCATTATCCCTGACAGATATATACCGGGATTCACATTTCTCGGAAGACGGACTCTGGCGATCTATTCTTTTCATGCACTGATCATATCGGTCATGAAACAGCATGATATGATAAGAGATCTGAATTGCGTCGTTATTGTCATATCGGCTGTAGTCATGACATATATTCTGGCTTTTATTCCAATAGATCGTCGCAATTATCCGATGGATCTGTCCCATAAAGAAAAAAAGAAATAGAAGGTTTTGAAATGGATAATCTGATATTTGCACTCAATACGACGATCCCCATATTCCTGCTCATGGTAGTGGGATATTTTCTGAAGAGTGCTAAGCTGATCGATGATGTATTTGCTTCAAAGTTGAATAGTTTTGTGTTCAAAGTCAGCTTGCCGGTACTGGTCTTTGAGGATCTTGCCACAGTAGACTTCAAGGAGGCATGGAACGGTAAGTTTGTCCTGTTCTGTTTCGCTGTAACTGTTGCCAGTATCACCATCTCTTCTTTGATCTCGCTTTGTCTCAGGTCGAAAAATGAGAGAGGTGAGTTTATTCAGGCTTCTTACAGGAGCTCTGCAGCCTTACTCGGACTTGCTTTCATACAGAATATATACGGTTCTTCGGGATTGGGACCTCTAATGATAATCGGTTCGGTACCTTTGTACAATATCTGTGCATGCATCGTTCTGACCATAACATCGCCGTCAAGGAATGATAATGCGACTTCGGCATCGGGTTCAACTGATAAGATTGATACGGCAATAATACGGAAGACGGTTATAAGTGTCTTAAAGAATCCCATAATAATAGGGATCTTTGTGGGACTTGTGTGGTCGTTTTTCCATCTTCCTCTGCCTTCAGTCATAGCCTCTGTAGTCGGCAGGATAGGAGCGACTGCGACACCTCTTGGCCTGATCGCTATGGGAGCTTCCTTCGAATGGAAGAAGGCCGCTAAGTGTGGTAGCACCGCAATAGCAGCTTCTTTTATCAAGTTGATCGGATATGGCGCTTTGTTCTTACCTGTGGCGATCGCAATGGGCTACAGAAAGGAAGAGCTGATCGCTATACTTGTCATGCTCTGCTCGGCAACGACAGTCAGTTGTTATGTTATGGCTAAGAATATGGGGCATGAGGCAGTTCTCACATCTGCTGTTGTAATGCTGACTACATTTTTGTCTGCCTTTACACTTACAGGCTGGTTATTCATTCTGAAAACATTTTCCTTGATCTGAATTTCATCTCAAAAAAGCTTGACATGGAAGAAGAAGTATTATATATTCTCTTTAGTGCTTTAAAGTGTAACGGTTTAAAGTGTAGCACTTTAAAGTAAATAAGTGTAGGAGATATATGTTATGACAATCTTTATGTGTTCGATCCTTCTGGTTGTATTCTTTGCCGTTATGATCGGTGTTGGTGTCTATACCAGAAAAAGTGCGACTGATGTATCAGGTTTTGTTCTCGGTGGAAGAGCGGTAGGCCCTTGGCTTACAGCATTCGCTTTTGGTACATCTTATTTCTCAGCCGTTATTTTCGTAGGTTATGCCGGACAGTTCGGATGGCTCTACGGAGTTTCATCTACCTGGGCAGGACTCGGTAATGCATTTATCGGTTCGTTACTTGCATGGAATATCCTTGGCAGAAGAACAAGGATCATGACTCAGAGTCTTGATGCAAGAACAATGCCTGAGTTCTTCGGTAAGAGATTCAATTCAACAGCTCTTAAGGTAGCAGCTTCGGTTATTGTATTCATCTTCCTGATTCCGTATACAGCTTCACTTTACAACGGACTTTCAAGTCTGTTTGGTCTGGTATTCGATGTTCCTTACTGGGCAGTTATCGTTGTAATGGCCGTTCTTACAGGTGTTTATGTAATATTCGGCGGTTATATGGCTACAGCCATCAATGATTTCATTCAGGGCATAATAATGCTCTTCGGAATCTGTGCCGTAATATTCGCGGTTCTTAAGGACAATGGCGGTTTGCTTAATGCTATGAAAGAACTCTCTGCAATTGAAGCGGACGGTTGGACATCAGGTGCCTTTTCTTCATTCCTTGGCCCTGATCCCCTGGCTCTGTTCTTCGTAGTTATCCTTACATCACTTGGTACATGGGGATTGCCTCAGATGGTTGGTAAGTTCTATGCGATCAAGAGTGAGAAGGATATCCATAAAGGAACCATAATCTCAACATTTTTTGCAATAATCGTTGCCGGCGGATGTTACTTCCTCGGCGGATTCGGAAGATTATATGCCGATAAGATCCAGTATAATCCGACAACAGGCAAGCCTTTGTTTGATACCATTGTTCCCACAATGCTCTCAACTTTGCCTTCAGTGATAATCGCAGTAGTAATAGTTCTTGTACTTTCAGCTTCCATGTCAACACTTTCATCACTGGTCCTTACATCAAGCTCAACATTCACACTTGATGTTATCAAGCCTGCGGTTAAGAGTGAGATGTCAGAGAAGAAGCAGGTACTTACAATGAGAGTGTTCATCGTATTCTTCATCGCTGTATCAGCTGTGATCGCCATCGTTAAGGATTCCTTCCCGGGGCTTACTTTCATCGCACAGATGATGGGTGTATCGTGGGGCGCTCTGGCAGGTGCTTTCCTTGCTCCCTTCCTGTATGGTCTGTACTCTAAGAAGATCACAAAGGCATCGGTTGCAGTATGTTATATCTGGGGCTGTGGTATTGCTATCCTTCAGTTCATCGTAACTATCTGCCACAT
The DNA here is from genome assembly GCA_024684085.1 of Lachnospiraceae bacterium. Classification (GTDB taxonomy): domain Bacteria; phylum Bacillota; class Clostridia; order Lachnospirales; family Lachnospiraceae; genus Colinaster. The sequence goes on from JAIKXM010000017.1 coordinate 12,035, forward strand.
TGATGTGACTGCATGGGGAAGCCTGCTCGGCTATATCTTCAAGTCATCTATCAATTCCGGCGTTGTTGCCATGGTAGGCGGACTTGTGATTGTTCCTATTGTCAGTCTCTTTACAGCCAAGCAGAATGCAGAAGATGTTGAGAAGATGTTCGCATGCTTCGACGAGAAGGTTCAGGTTCCCAAGAAGGAAGCTCTTGACTGATACTATTCATATCGAATAAAACGTTATATAATACACAGTGATCTTTAGTTTAAGGTCACTGTGTTTTTTTTGACTATTGGATGGATAGGAGGTATATATGGAGAAGAATGTGAAAAGAGTGATCTTTTTATGTTCAAGTTTTATACTGTTAATAATTATTATTCTGTTTGTCCTTTGGTTAAACTATGCGCCTATAATAGCTTATCCATTTCGGGATCTGCAAAATATTAAGATATCATATTTCGATGAGAAAAACGCCGCATATAGCGAGAAAATTATTGAAGATGTGGATGAAAAAGAACTCATATATCAATTGCTACAACGTGCTAAGTTGATTCGGGTTGACCGATGGGGTGGTGATGAATGTGGGTCAGATTCTGGCTGGTATCTTTGGTTATATTTCGATGATGCTATTGAGTGTTATGATTCAGACGTTTATTCATTAGAATTTGGATGTCGAAAATATATTAGGAATAAGAAAAGTGGTCAGGTAGAAGGCTCATTGATCATTTCTAGTAGGGAATTGTTTGATGAAGTAGAAAAAATAATAATGGATAGGTAACGAAATGTTGATGATTCTGTTAATAAGAATGCGGTGGATGAAAGTCGACAGGAATCCGCAGAGTTCTATAGTCCGGAAGGAATATTATAAACCTGTTGAACTCAAAGATCTGCATTGTTTATCTAAAGAGAGTGATACCTGCCTGGTGAGAATGAATTATATACAAAAGTATGGAGAGGTATTCGTGGATGAAGGGAATGGATCTGCAGAAAATCCGGGCAGATATAATGATACCCCTATCCCTAATATCGAGATCTTAAAAGAAGGCGAGGCATACAGAATAAAGTGGTTTGATGACGGAATGGGAAATGTAAAACGTCGTGGAGGGAATGAAGATTTCCGAAAAAAGGGAACCAGATTTTCGAGATATGCCAATGTGCTTAATGAGACTGCTTTTGTTCTTAATGAGGGACAGTCGGGGATCATGCGATGGAATAATCGTTTTACATCCTATCACGGACAGTATTATGAGCAGTATCAGGCGTTTTTTGTGAATGTCGATACGTTCGATCAGAAAGTCTTTATCAGAGACTACGATTTTGAGTATCAGCAACTGGCAGATCTGTTCTAAAATAACCCGCAAAAAAATATTTAAAAAGTATTTTTGACAGCTTACAGTTTTATTACAGTCATTATGTTAATATGTCCTCAGATGGTACGAAAGTACTACAAAACCTGTCTTTAAGAGACAATTATATACTCCCCCTTTACTAGGCCATTATCCTCCCCGGTAATGGCCTTTTCCCGTATTATTGAGGCAATTATAAGTTAATAGATAATCCATACAAAAATTTTCGGAAAATTACAATATTTATATCATTTTTGACGAAATTGTGTTATAATAACCAACATAGTAATACTTATTCCGAGAATAAGCCAATATTCTGTATAGCGAGGTATGTCTTATGGATAGCAAGATTTTACTTGAGAACGGCACTAATGAGTTGGAAGTTTTAATCTTTGAGGTCAATGGCAATTCGTATGGTATCAACGTAGCTAAGATTAAGGAGATAATCCCTTATCAATCCGTTACACCCGTACCTAATGCACATCCCAGTATTGAAGGTTTGTTTATGCCGCGAGATACGATGATAACAGCTATTGACTTGCGTAATTGTCTTTCACTTGGCGCATCCGTACCGGGAGGCCTCTTTATAGTAACTAATTTCAATAATCTTGATATTGCTTTCCATGTAGATGAAGTTCTCGGTATTCACAGAGTATCTTGGAGCGATATCGTTAAGCCTAATGCGACGGTTGCTTCGGAGCATGACAGCATTTCGACAGGAATCGTTAAGATCAATGACAACCTTGTCATAATTCTCGATTTCGAGAAGATCGTAAGCGATATCAATCCCGATACCGGTCTTAGGATCGAAGAGATCGATTCTCTTGAGAAGAACTCATTGAGAGGCTCTAAGCCAATCCTTATAGCTGAGGATTCGGTTCTCCTTAACAAGCTGATCTGTGATTCTTTGAAAAAAGCAGGCTATTATCAGTTGATCCATACCGCTAACGGTCAGGAAGCTTATGATATCATAATGGATTGCAAGGCAAAAGGCACGATCGCAGAGAATATCCAGTGTGTCATTACCGATATTGAGATGCCTCAGATGGATGGTCACAGACTTACCAAGCTGATCAAGGATGATCCGGAACTTAGCAGTATACCGGTAGTTATTTTCTCAAGTCTTGTTAATGAAGAGATGCGTAAGAAGGGCGAAGCACTTGGCGCGGACGCTCAGTTATCTAAACCGGAGATCGGCAATCTTGTAAGACTTATTGATGGACTTTTACTTAATTAACATATTATAATTAGAGCCGGGATTTATTCCCGGCTCATTTAAGGTGTAGATATATTAATAAAAAGGGAATTGTACTAATGAATTTGGATACTAATAATGAAATGCATATAGGTGAAGGCACCGGTATAAGTGAAGGTACCGATACAAGTAAAGGGACCGCTATAAGTGAAGGTACCGTCGGAAGCGAAGGAAATAGTATTAGTGAAGAAGTATTATCAAATAAATCCGGTAACACAAGTCCGGAAACACTTATAAAGGAAGCTGTTGACAAGTGCGAGAAGCTGTTGATAGGTATCGGTGAGTCCTTTGATAATGATCTGAAAGCGCAGGAGGCTTACAAGAAGATTGCCGATATGGTCAGTGGCAGGGATTTTTTTATAATAAGTGTATGCGGTGACGGGAAGATAGAGGAGACCGGGATCGATAAGGACAGGATATGTTCGCCGGAAGGTGAAGAGATGAAGAATTTCGATGAATATAATGAGTGGATCGCGCGAACGCTTAACAGGGAGCTGGTGATCCTTGAACTTGGTGTGGGATTGAAGTTCCCGTTCACGATCAGATTTCCGTTTGAGAAGATCGCGTTTTTTAATAAAAAGGCCGTAATGTTCAGAGTGCATGATTCTCTTTACCAGTCGACCGAGGAGATCAAAGAGAAATGCATTCCTGTGAAGGCTGATCCGGTGGCCTTTGTTGTTAATAAAATGCTGATATGATATTATGATATCAGGATCAAAAGGGGAATCTGAGTCATGTTAATACGGATTTTGTGACCCCGATTATTCGCTTATCATATTGTGATACAGATCACGATTAATTGCTTGGTGGAGATAAGATGGCATACGACGAATCATATTTGGATGAATTGCTAAGTATTATAACGCCGGTCGTTGACCCTGAAGGTATGATGGAAGATGACGAATATAATCCTGCCGAAGAGGTATTGGAGGATGAATTCGTTAACGTGGCTGATGAGGAACCGATGGATATTCCTGATGCGGTGGCGCCTGCAGAGGAATCTGTACAGGAGGCGGTATCACCTTCACAATCTGAAGAGATGACAGAAGTGTCAGATTCGGAAGTGACTTCAGAAACTGCTGAACAGTCGGAATCCGATATTCCGGAGCCTAGTATTCCTAATCTTGATGAATTGCTTGCGTCAGCTACGAGTGTGGCGGAAGCAATGGCAGAGAATCTTGAGAATGAAGATGAGGATGAGTACTGGCCGCCTGCCGAGAATCCGGAAGCGGAGGCATTGCTTAACAGCGAGGAACCTGTTGCCCTGTCCGAAGAGGATATGGAAGCTCTTCTTGGTGGTGATAAAGGTAACGGCGAAGAGAATATCAGTGCCGATGATGCTTTGACTGAGCTTACTGAAGTGGATGTGGCAGAACCCGAACCTGTTGTTACTGAAGATAATGCAGTCAGTGATGCTAATAAACCGGGGCAGGATGCAGCTGGTGTGGAAGAACTTCAGACCGAAGAGCCTCAGGAGATCTCTCTTGATATGTCCGAAGAAGAGATCGAAGCCATGCTTAATGCTGCGCGTGAAGTGGATATGTCTGATATCCAGGAGCTGACACTTGGTGAAGATGTAATTGAGCTGAGTGACGACCCTGATCTTAAGGATATTCAGCAGTTGCTTGATAATGATGCCAATGGAGTCGTAGTGGATGAGTCTATGCTTCAGAAGGCAACTTCCGAAGCGGAAGTTTTGACGGGCGAGGAGACGGCTCCCGTAGATAAGAAAGCTGAAAGAGAAGCCAGGAAGGCTGAGAAAAAGCGAAAGAAAGAAGAGAAGAAGAAAAACAGGAAGAATAAGGGTAAAGAAGGTGGCTCTGAGGCTGATACCAATGCGGAAGTTTCTCGTGAACGCGAATGGGCACCTATTTCTGCCAAAGGAGGTGGCGATCAGGCTTCAGAAGGTGCTGACCTGACCGTAGATGCCCTGCTTACAGGTGAAGAACCGCAGGCGGTTCAGGGTGGTGGCGGCAGTGTTGCAACTTCCGACGCTGACAGCGCGAAGTCCAAGGATAAGAAGCCCGGACTTCTTGCGAAGATATTGGAGTTCCTTACGGCTACCGATGAAGACGATGATAAGGCAGAAAACAAAGTGCCTGAAGAGATCGAGACGGTAATAACCGATGAGAATAAGGATATTCTGGCTGAGCTTGATAAGGAAGATAAGAAGAAAAAGGGTAAGAAGAAGAGCAAGAAGAAGGACAAAAAGGGAGGTAAAGGCGACGGAGATGCTCCCGGCGAAGGTAAAGACGGAGAGGACGATGAAGTTGTCGAAGTAAAAAAGAAGAAAAAAGAGAAGAAGAAAAAGCCACCGAAGGTTAAGGAAGTTGATGATACTCCGCAGAAGAAGCTTCCCAAGAAAAAGGTAAGAGTTACATTCCTGTTATGTTTTACCATTCTTGCGGCAGTCCTGCTGGCTGTTAATACACTTACCAATTACAATAACCTTCGTGATGCGAGATGGGCTTACGATAATCAGGATTATAAGACAGCTTATGAAGACCTGTACGGTCTTGAGCTTAAGGAGTCCGATCAGGAGATATATGACAGATCATTTATCATAATGTCCGTACAGCGTAAGTGGGATTCATATAATAATTACAGTAAGCTTGGCATGGATGAGCAGGCGCTTAGTGCTCTTATAGAGGCAGTTGGCAATTATCCTGTAATAAGAGAAAGAGCCGAGGCTCTTGGTGTTGAAGCTCAGACGGATTATATCTATTCACGTATTACAGATGCTCTTGGCGGATATGGTATCAATGAGAATGATGCCAAAGAGATAGCCGGATATGAGAGCAGAGTTAAATACACCAAGAGGATCCGTTCTATAGTGAATCATACGGACTTCGATTATGAGGATTCTTCATCGCAAGGGGATGAAGCACCTGCATCCGGTAACGGAGAAGGCGGAAGAGTGCTTCAGGACGTTCTTGATGAAGAGAGAGATTTCCTGCCGGAGGATGTTAATTCAATATTTGAATAAATATCCTGATCATGGAATGTTACGAAGATAAATCACTGATATATTTGCAGGATCAGACTGTAAAACAGTTTACAGAAGTGGTATTATTCGGGGACAAATATTATTTGTCCCCTATATTATGAAATTAGGAAAGTTGGAGATCAGATGGTAGCAATAATTGATTATGATGCCGGCAATATTAAGAGTGTTGAGAAGGCTTTCGAGGCACTTGGAGCAGAGGTTAGCGTCACTTCGGATCCGGAGGTTATAAGGAGTGCGGATCATGTAGTACTTCCCGGGGTCGGAGCATTTGGTGATGCGATGAACAAGCTTAACAATATTGGACTTACGGAAGTTATCAGAGAAGTGGCAAAAAGCGGTAAGCCGTTCCTCGGAATATGCCTGGGACTTCAGCTGCTCTTTGACAGCAGTGAGGAAGCTCCGGGAGTTGAGGGCCTTGGTATATTACCCGGTAAGGTTCTGCGTTTTAAGGAGATGGATGGCCTTAAGATACCCCAGATAGGCTGGAATGCCCTGCATCTGTCCAATAACGGCAGATTGTTCGGCGGTATTGATGAAGGTGCGTTCGTATATTTTGTTCATTCATATTATCTCGATGCGGCTGACAGAGAATGCGTTAAGGCTACGGCTGAATATGGTGTCAGCTTTGACGCTTCGGTAGAGCATGATAATATCTTTGCATGTCAGTTCCATCCTGAGAAGAGTTCGTCCGTGGGACTTAAGATGCTTGAGAATTTTCTAAAAATATCAATGTAGGGGAGTTTTTGACTGATGCATACAAAAAGAGTGATCCCTTGTCTGGATGTTAATAACGGAAGGGTAGTTAAGGGAGTTAATTTTGTTAATCTGAGAGATGCCGGTGATCCTGTGGAGATAGCTACGGCTTACGACCGCGCGGGAGCAGATGAGGTTGTGTTCCTCGATATAACCGCATCGAGCGATGGCAGGGATACCGTTGTGGATATGGTACGTGAAGTTGCCAAGAAGCTGTTCATTCCGTTTACTGTCGGCGGCGGTATCAGGACTGTTGAGGACTTCCGTAAGATACTCAGAGAAGGTGCTGACAAAGTGGCGGTCAACTCAGCTGCCATCAAGCGTCCGGAACTTATACGTGAAGCCAGCGAGAAGTTCGGAAGCCAGTGTGTTGTTGTGGCGATCGATGCCAAGCGTAGAAGCGACGGTTCAGGCTGGAATATATATCTTAACGGTGGAAGAGTTGATACCGGTATAGATGCAATCGAATGGGCAGTGAAGGCTGAGAGTCTGGGCGCCGGAGAGATACTGCTTACGAGTATGGATAAGGACGGAACAAAGTCCGGTTTTGATATAGAGCTTACTTCGCGTATTGCCGATGCAGTGAAGATCCCCGTGATAGCTTCGGGCGGTGCGGGAGCTGTTGAACATTTTGCGGAAGCTGTGACGGAAGGTCATGCGGATGCTGTCTTAGCCGCCTCTCTTTTTCATTATAAGGAACTGGAGATCAAGGAAGTTAAGAAATACATGGCTGATCAGGGCATTGAGGTCAGGCTTGAGGATTGAGGCAGGCGGATGTGCCTAAAGGTTATCTTCGCAGAACTGTGTATGCCTGCGTGCCGGAGGATAGAGACAGGATCGACGGGGCTTAAGGATCAAACTCCCGGTACCATTGGATGAATACTTATTCCGGAGGCTTGTGGCAGACCGTATGGTGATTAAAGGATGGATATATGATCGGGAATTGGTCTGAATTGATAGAACAGGAATCACAAAAAGAATATTATAAGGCTCTGATGAGCTATGTAGACAGAGAGTATCTTGAACACACCTGCTATCCGGCGAGGGAGAAGATATTCTCTGCTTTTGATATGACACCACTGTCAGAAGTTAAAGTGCTGATACTGGGGCAGGATCCCTATCATGAAGAGAATCAGGCCCATGGACTTGCCTTCTCGGTACCCATCGCGCAGAAGAAGCTGCCGCCGTCCCTTAAGAACATATTCAAAGAATTGTGTGACGAGACAGGTATGGAGATGCCGGAGACGGGTTATCTGGGCAATTGGGCCGCGCAGGGAGTCCTCCTGCTTAATACGGTGCTGACCGTAAGAGAGGGAGAAGCCAATTCACATAAGAATAGGGGATGGGAGATATTCGCGGATGAAGTCATAAGGACGCTTAATTCGCAGGATCGTCCCATCGTATATATGCTCTGGGGAGCCCAGGCGGAGAGCAAGCGTAAGATGCTGGACAATCCGGGGCAGCTTGTGCTCACCGGTCCACACCCGAGTCCTTTGTCGGCGTATCGAGGGTTCTTCGGCTGCGGTCATTTCAATGAGTGCAACCGGTTCCTTGAGGAGAAGGGGATCAAGCCTGTTGATTGGAGTATATGATGGCTTGAGATCGATTATACCCATTATACCCTTGAATTGATATTATTTTTAGGGGTATAATGGGTATAACCATTTAATGCTATGAGGACTTGCCATGAAGACTGAAGATATTAATGAACGAATAGCCGAAATTGAGCGTGAGATGGCACTTCTGCCGGACGGTGGAGTTGCGAGAAAAGAGATCAATGGAAAAGAGTATTATTATCACAGAATCACACGCAATGGAAAGCGAATAGAGAATTATATAGATCGTGCAGAAGTCTCCGAACTGAAAGAGAAGATTGCAAGACGTAAGGCGTATGCGAAGGAGTTAAAGGAACTTAAGGAATCGCTGCCCAAGGTGAGGAGAAGCACGTCAGCCAAGGTTAAAGGCCGTACCTTTAGGACCATTGTGAGAACCGGGGCACAACTCAAGGCTCAGATCGAAGGTGTGAGACGATATAAGAAGCGAGAGTGTATAGACAGTCTTCGCAGTTATATATTCGGACCAATGCAGGATAAGGTCTTGATAATCTTCGGATTACGAAGAACGGGTAAGACTACCATGATAAGACAGATTCTTACCGAACTTACCGAAGAGGAGTTCGGCAAGGCCGCATTTGTTCAGGTGACTTCACGGGATACACTTGCCGATGTCGATAGTGATCTGAGGACGCTTGAAGATGCCGGATTCAGATATGTGTTCATTGATGAAGTGACATTGCTGCAGGATTTTGTTGAAGGCGCTGCACTTTTTGCAGATATCTATGCGGGAAGCGGTATGAAGATAGTACTGTCCGGAACAGATTCTCTCGGGTTCGCATTCACGAGAGAGGAGCAGTTATATGACAGATGCATAATGCTTCATACCACATTTATTCCATATCGGGAATTCGAGGGAGTACTTGGGATTCACGGTATTGATGAGTATATTCGTTATGGCGGTACTATGAGTCCGGGCGGAATTAATTACAATGCAGACGCTCCTTTTTCGGATATGAGACATACAGAGGAATACATAGATACCGCTATCGCAAGGAATATTCAGCATTCGTTGAAGGCGTACCGATATGGAGGACATTTTCGTATGCTCCTTGAACTCTATGAGAGGGGAGAACTTACGAATGTGATCAACCGTGTTGTGGAGAATATCAATCACAGTTTTACCAGAGGAGTCATAGAGAGGACTTTCACTTCTCATGATATATCAGTGACTTCTTCCAATCTTCTTAGGGACAGGGAGAAGCCGGTTAATATCAAAGCTCATATGAATCTTGATGAGATAACACGAGGTATCATGAAGATGCTCGATATCCTCAATAAAGCGGAGCAGAGCATCGATATTGAGGAAGGGCATATGTCTCAGATCAGAGAATATCTGACTATGCTCGATCTGATCATGGATATAGACCTTGATTATCTGCCGGAAGTGGGCAACAGAAGTACAGTTACCGTTATTACTCAGCCCGGTCTGAGGTATGCGCAGGCAGAGGCTATTGTGGAGAATATGCTCCTTGATCCGGAGTTCCGGGAATTGTCTGCGGATGAAAGAAAATGTATCTTAGACAGACTTAAAAGCGAAATCTGTGGAAGGATGATGGAGGAGATAGTTCTGCTGGAGACTAAGCTAGCCTGTCCGGATAAGAAAGTGTTCAAACTGCAGTTCGCAGTGGGTGAGTTCGATATGGTTGTATTCGATCCGGTGGCTGTTAACTGCCGGATCTATGAAGTAAAATACAGTCGTGAACCGGTTCCGGAGCAGTTTAGACATTTGGTCAATGATGAGAAATGTGCTATGACGACTCACCGCTATGGAGATATCATCGGCAGGTATGTCATATATCGTGGGGAGACATCGACATGTGGAGATATTCAGTACCTGAATGTTGAAGAATATCTTAATGAACTGTGAATGAAGCGAAAATACCGTTGCGGTGAAAATATTGATTTGCAGAGTAAAGATACCTGTGAACGGTAACATCTTAACGGTCTGTATGTCTGGTATTTGATAAAAAATGCTTGACTTTTACAGGCAATGAGTTAGATAATATTAGAGATGCAAAGACGCATATCCCGGGGTGGAATCACCCCGGGTATTGTTGGTTTAAGGAGGAAATTATAATGTTAAAGCTGGGTATTATGGGTTATGGTAATCTTGCTAAGGGTGTTGAGTGCGCGATCAAGCAGAATCCCGATTGCGAGCTTAAGGCAGTATTTACCAGAAGAGATCCCGAACAGGTTAAAGTAAGAACAGAAGGTGTACCTGTTGTAAGCGTTGATAATATCTGCGATTATAAGGACGAGATAGATGTACTTGTTATCTGTGGCGGAAGTGCTACGGATCTTCCTAAGCAGACACCTGAGTTGGCTAAGTATTTTAACGTGATCGACAGTTTTGATACACATGCAACTATCCCTGAGCATTTTGCCAAGGTTGATGCGGTTGCTAAGGAGAATGGTCATATCGCAATGATCTCTTGCGGTTGGGATCCCGGAATGTTCTCTCTTATGAGACTGTACGGAAACTGTGTATTACCTGAAGGTAAGGATTATACTTTCTGGGGCAAGGGCGTAAGCCAGGGACATTCTGATGCGATCAGAAGAGTTGAAGGCGTTAAGAACGGTAAGCAGTATACAATTCCTGTTCCCGAGGCACTTGAGGCTGTTAGAAACGGAGAAGATCCTGAGCTTACCACAAGACAGAAGCATACAAGAGAGTGTTTTGTTGTAGCCAAAGAGGGTGCTGATCTTAAGAAGATCGAGAATGACATTAAGACAATGCCTAACTATTTCGCAGACTATGATACAACTGTTCACTTTATCTCAGAGGAAGAGTTCAATGCCAATCATGCAGGTATCCCTCATGGCGGTTTTGTTCTCAGAAGCGGTGTTACCGGATGGGATAAGGAGAATAAGCATATCATCGAATACAGCCTTAAGCTTGATTCCAATCCGGAGTTCACTTCGTCTGTACTCGTAGCATATGCAAGAGCTATCAACAGGCTTCACAACGAAGGCGTTAACGGATGCAAGACCGTATTTGATATTGCACCCGCTTACTTAAGCCCTCTTTCAGACGAGGAGTTAAGAGCTCATCTTTTATAAATCAATCGGGAAAAAAGCAGGAGTATTCTATGAATTCGTATATTAAAAAAGTTGATTTTTTTAAGGGGAATGATCCGGAGAAGATCGTCGAGGAGTATGGCTCTCCCTTATATGTCTACAATGAAGACATACTGAGAGCACATATGAGGGCGGTTGAAAGTGTTATAACCAAGTATCCTTATACGGCCAATTATTCGATCAAGGCTAACAGCAATCTTGAGATCCTTAAGATCGCTTTGGAGGAAGGGCTGAATTGTGATGCCATGAGTGTCGGCGAGCTTAAACTGCTTCTTATGGCGGGCTTTCCTAAGGAGAGGATATTCTTCGTGCCCAACAATGTCGATGAAAGCGAGTTCAAGTTCGCTTACGGACAGGGTATCATGACAAGTCTTGACAGCTTAAGTCAGCTGGAGAGCTTCGGTAAGGCATGTCCTAAGGCAAGATGTGCAATAAGAGTCAATCCCGGAGTGGGAGCCGGTCATCATAAGAAGGTCGTAACTGCCGGCAAGAATACCAAGTTCGCCATATCAATGGATGATATTGATGAGGCTCTTGAGATAGCTAAGAAGTATAACATAAGCATTGTAGGTATCAATCAGCATATCGGATCGCTCTTCATGACGCCGGAACCGTATCTTGATGCTGTTACCAATCTGCTTAAGGTGGCTGAGCGTTTTGAGAATCTTGAGTTCATAGATTTCGGCGGTGGATACGGTATTCCTTATCACAAGCTTGATGATGAGGCAGAATATGATATGGCATCCTTTAAAAAGAGACTCGAGCCTATCCTTGATGACTTTGTGAACAGATACGGAAAGGCTCCACTGTTCAAATCGGAGCCCGGAAGATACTGTGTTGCAGAGAGCGGAGTGATCCTCGGAAGAGTTCATGCTACCAAGGATAATGCCGGAGTAAAATATGCCGGAACCGATATAGGTATGAACGTCCTTGTGCGTCCTTCAATGTATGATTCTTGGCATGATATCGAGATCATCAGAAACGGCAAGGTGGTAAGCCGCAGTAAGCTTGAGGAAGTTACGGTTACAGGTAATATATGCGAATCGGGCGATATAATAGCTTCCAAGAGAATGCTTCCTGAGATCAGGAAGGGAGATCTGGCATGCGTACTTGATGCCGGAGCATACGGTTACAGTATGGCATCTTCTTATAACTGCCGTCCACGTCCGGCTGAGGTTATGATCACATCGGGTGGAAGAGTTAAGCTCATCAGAAGAAGAGAGATATTCGAAGATCTTGTATCTATGTTTATTTAAATAATGAGTGGATAGGTCCATTAATACATCCATTAATACATTTATTAATACATGTATTAATCTATTAATTAATACATCCGGATTCCGTAGCATTACGGTTCCGGATGTATTGGTATCCGGATGTATTGGTATGATGTATTGGTATCCTGATGTATTGGTATCCTGATATAATCGTTCTTGCATTTTATTAATAAGTATGATAGACTTTTTGATGTGCCTGTGAGGGCATTGTGATGGGCTGGTGTGTCGGAATGGCAGACGAGGCAGACTCAAAATCTGTTGTGGGTGACCACGTGCGGGTTCAAGTCCCGCCACCAGCATTCAGCTCCGATCTGATCGGGGCTATTTTTTTATGGAATAGGAGATGTTCCTGCGTTGATGCGGGACTTATCTTAGGAACAATTTGGGAGGAAGAGAAAATGAAGTTACGAAGGATGAGAATGGTGGCCTGTGTTCTGGCTGCTTCAATGCTCTTTACCGCATGCGGTAAGGACGGAGCTACTGAACCGGCCGAGGTAAGTGAAAGTGAAGTTACTGCAGAGAGTTCTGCGGATGCAGAGGAAGAGGTATCAGAGTTACCGGCTTTGTCCCTTGATGAGGCAAAAGCGATCTGGATGGATCCTTCAAAGCCTGTGCAGGAGCGAATCGATGCTCTTTTATCACAGATGACTATTGAAGAGAAGGCTTTCCAGATGGTACAGCCTGAGCAGTCTGATATCGAGCTTGATGAAGTGAAGAAGTATGATGTCGGTTCTGTACTCAGTGGTGGCGGAAGCGCGCCCAGAACAGGTAATAAGGCAGAGGACTGGGAGAACAGGGTTAATGAGCTTAAGAGTGCTGCTCTTGAGTCAAGACTTGGTATTCCTCTTCTGTACGGTATAGATGCGGTTCATGGTAATAATAATGTCTATGGCGCAACTGTTTTTCCTCATAATATAGGTCTTGGAGCAGCCAATGATCCTGAGCTTATGGAGGAGATCGGTACGGTTGTTGCCAAGGAAGTTAGAGCTATAGGTGTTCAGTGGGATTTTGCTCCCTGTCTTGCCAATCCTCAGAACGAATTATGGGGAAGAACTTATGAGGGCTTTAGTGAGAGAGCAGAGGATGTTGCACCCCTTGGCGCAGCATTTATCAAAGGTCTTCAGGGTGATATAAGCGGTGATACTTATATGACTGATGAACATGTTATAGCATGTGCCAAGCATTATATAGGTGAAGGATATACACTTAACGGTGTTAATCAGGGTGATGTTAAGATGACGGCTGAGGAGTTCGATTCCCTGCTCGAGTCCGGCATCATCGATCCTTATAAGCATGCGGTCAATGAGGATGTACTTACTGTAATGCCTTCATATAATTCGGTTGACGGTCTGAAGTGTCATGCCAATAAGCACCTTATTCAGGAAGTTCTTAAGGATCAGCTTGGTTTCAAAGGATTCGTAATAAGTGATTACAATGCTATTCAGCAGATCTCGGCTTCAGGATACAGAGAGCAGATCAGAGTATCTATAGATGCCGGTGTTGATATGCTTATGGAAGTAACTCAGTGGAGAGATACTGCGGATACTATCGTTAAGCTCGTTGAGAGCGGTGAACTCAGTGAAGAAAGAGTTAATGATGCGGTAAGCAGGATTCTGTATGCCAAGTTCAAGGCAGGTCTTTTTGAAGAGACGATTGCTTCCGATAAGGAGAAGGAACTTCTTGCAGGTTTTGGTTCGGAAGAGGCAAGAGAAGTTGCAAGAAGAGCTGTAAGAGAGAGTCTTGTTCTGCTTAAGAATGAGCCTGTTAACGGTGAGAATTCATTTGAAGCAATGAAGAATGCCAAGAATATCGTGCTCGCAGGTGCTGCAACTTATGATATGGGACGTCAGTGCGGCGGTTGGACTATCAGCTGGCAGGGACAGGCCGGAAAGATCGATCCCGGTACTACGATAATCGAAGGTGTTTATAATCAGGTTAAGGATACTGCCAAGGTATCACAGTCTGTTGACGGACGTATCTCTGAGTCGGAGGCTGATTGTGTTATAGCCGTATTCGGTGAGATGCCTTATGCAGAGACAAACGGTGACAGAAAGCCAAATACTCTTACTATCGCAGCTGCCGATCAGACAATGCTCAAGAATCTTCAGGAGAGCCTTGTCTCGATGAATCCCAATATGCCCAAGGTGGCTGTAATCGTAGCAGGAAGACCTGTTAACATCACCGAATATATGGATATGTTTGATGTTGTTGTCATGGCATGGCTTCCGGGAACTGAAGGAGAGGGTATAGCTGACGTTCTCTTTGGAGATTATGATTTCACAGGTACCCTTAAGTATACATGGGTTAAGGATCCGGAAGATATAGCAACGAAATTCGAAGTGGGAGAGGATAAGATATTATTCCCCTACGGAACAGGCCTTAATAAGAGTGGAGACAGTATTAATAAGTAGTTCTGAGCTTGATCTATGGCTATGGCAATAACCGGCGCAATAATTGAACTTTGGTTTTTATTATATTTGAAAAAAGTGTTGACAGCGATTTCATAACATGATATGTTGTTAAAGGTTAAGGAAACAACAAGCAGAGTATCCACTCTCGCCTGCCGATAATCGAGTCTGCAGGTAGATAAGTTTTCTCATGATTCGTATGATTAATGAGTGATTTTTCGGGTGGATAATTCTTTAGTTATCCACCTTTTTTACGATTACATATGATCGTAGCATACGGTCGGGGATCGTAATGTAACAGTATCGCAATGATTTCAAATGTGGAGGGTAAGAAGATTAGCGACTTATTTATTAACGAACAGATCAGAGATAAGGAAGTCCGTGTGATCGGAGAAGACGGCGAACAGCTTGGTATCATGTCAAGCAAAGAAGCGCTCAGCCTTGCGGAAGAAGCCGGACTTGATTTGGTTAAGATTGCTCCTACAGCCAAGCCGCCTGTGTGCAAGATTGTCGATTATGGCAAGTACAAGTATGATCAGATGCGCAAGGAGAAGGAAGCAAGGAAGAAACAGCATGTTGTTGAGATCAAGGAGATCCGTTTGTCTCCCAACATTGATACTAACGATCTCAATACTAAGGTTAATTCAGCTAAGAAATTTCTTACCAAGGGCGACAGAGTTAAAGTTACATTAAGATTCAGAGGTCGTGAGATGGCACATATGACTGCAAGCAAGCATATCCTTGATGATTTTGCTGAGGCAGTAAGCGATGTGGCTACCGTGGAGAAGGCTCCTAAGGTAGAAGGTAGGAGCATGACAATGTTTCTTGCCGGTAAGAAGTGATTCTTTAATGTAATATTATTATGGTTAAATAGGAGGATTTAATTATGCCTAAGATGAAGACAAGTAGAGCGGCTGCAAAGAGATTTAAGGCAACCGGTACAGGAAAGCTGAAGAGAAATAAGGCTTACAAGCGCCATATCTTGACAAAGAAGTCTACTAAGACTAAGAGAAATCTTAGAAAGGCAGCTATGACTGATTCAACAAATGTTAAGAATATGAAGAAGATTCTGCCTTACATTTAAGCAGTTTAGTGATTTTTACGTTAGGAGGATATTAAAATGGCAAGAATTAAAGGCGGAATGAACGCTAAGAAGAAGCACAATAGAGTATTAAAGCTGGCTAAGGGATACAGAGGAGCAAGATCTAATCAGTATCGTATCGCTAAGCAGTCGGTTATGAGAGCATTAACAAGCTCATATGCAGGTCGTAAGGAGCGTAAGCGTCAGATGAGACAGCTCTGGATCGCTCGTATCAATGCAGCAGCAAGAATGAACGGACTGTCATATTCAAGATTTATGTATGGTCTTAAGCTTGCAGGTGTTGATATTAACCGTAAGATGTTATCTGAGCTTGCAGTTAATGATGCAGAGGGATTCACAACTCTTGCAGAGCTTGCTAAGTCTAAGCTTGCATAAGGTCATTACTGGTATCGGATCTGTATGATCCGGGAATTTATCGAATTTGCTAATAATTACGATAATTTATATTTTAATGGTTGACAAAGAACGACTGATATTGTATATTAACATGGTCGGTTGCTAAGTCAGCCAATTGGGATCATAGCTCAGCTGGGAGAGCATCTGCCTTACAAGCAGAGGGTCATAGGTTCGAGCCCTATTGGTCCCACTACCTTCGGGTAATTAAATACATGGCGAGATAGCTCAGTTGGCTAGAGCACGCGGTTCATACCCGCGGTGTCGAGGGTTCAAATCCCCCTCTCGCTATTAAAAAAGAGTATCCATGCGGATGCTCTTTTTTAGTACTCAAGTAATGAAGTGAACCCGAGACACCGCGGGCGGTGGAGAGGGGCGCTGGACGTCCGGTGGACGTCCGTTTAGCGCGGACCGTAGCGGAGCGTAGAAGCAAATCCCCCTCTCGCTACTAAAAAAGAGTATCCATGCGGATGCTCTTTTTGATTTATGGTTAATTGCTCTGAGTTTCCGGCTTATTATTAGCGCAAAAGGCGAATCCTATAGCTCCCGGACCAAGGTGGGTTCCTATTGTACTTCCGATCGTTGAGACGGGCAGATCCTCTGCCTTGATATGTGAATACAGACACGAGGAGTCTGTGATATATTTGTCCAAGATCTCTCTTGACAATCCGCTGTATGCCAGGTAGAAAGGCTTGTTAAAGTCGATACCTCCGGCATCTCTGACCAGTTCTATCAGCTTGTTATTGGCGTTCCTGGAACCTCTGGCTGTTCCGACAGATACTATCTCACCGTCTTTAAGCTTAATAACAGGCTTGATAGACAGAACAGTACCGGCGATGGCCGCTCCTGAGGAGATGCGCCCGCCTTTTTTTAAATATTCCAGAGTATTGACAAGGGCGATTATCTGCACATTGCCGCGCTCTTCGAGCAGTTCGTGTTCGATCTCATCCATTCCCTTATCTTTTTCGATCAGATCTGCGGCAATCTCGCACAGTATCTTCTCACCGATGGTAGCATTTAATGAATCGATCACCCTTATCCTGGCCGGATCTATCTGAGCAGCGATGCAGGCGCTTTGATAACATCCGGACAGCTTGGACGATAGCGTGATACAGATAATGTCGTCACCTTCATCGAGTATCTTACGGAAGATCTCCTCATAATCATAGGGTGGGATGAGACTGGTACGGGGAAAAATATCGGTCTCTATCAATTTGGTAAAGAAGGCATTGTGATCCAGCTCGTACAGATCCTTATAATGGTCATCTTCGAAGGATACTGTGAGAGGCAGGAGAGTTATGTTCCTCTTTTTTGCTTCCTCAAGTGTATAATCGCTTGCCGTATCGGTTACTATTCTGATGCTCATGACAAACCTCCGTTTTTTGGCGTTTCTGATATGCCATTAATATGGTATGCAAAAACAAATAAGATTGATATAATAATAATCAACAGGTGTTAAATAATAGACATGTGTTGATTATCTTGCCGATATTGATTATAAATGAATGTGGTTATTATTCAATCATCAATTCTTTTAAATATGTTGGATAAACAACAGATGACAATGAAAGTGTTGATTATTGCCTTTATGAAGTGCGGACTATCGGGCGTGAGCTCAAAAAGATGATACTAAGATAGATATACAGGTTCGACTGCGGGATTATTGTGCAGCTCGATGAAAAGTGTGCTTGCCGTAAGGGCGCGAATTCAAGAGCGGATCCGGCTAAAGAGGGAAAGAGATGGATGCAAGAGTGCGATTAACTAAGATTATGATCAAGTCGACATTTCTTGATCTGCTTAAGAGTAAGGTGATAGGAGATGTTACCGTAAGTGAGATCTGCAGCAGAGCAGAAGTGAACAGGACTACATTCTATAAGTATTATGATAATGCTTATGATCTTCTGGATAAGATCGAACTTGAGATAATGGATGATCTTCAGAAAAAGATCGCTGAGATGCCCTCGGACGATCTTAAGGGATTGTTTCGTGCTATTCTGGAGGATATTCTGGAGAATAAAGATGTGTATCTCGTGCTTTTTTCCGGTAACGGAGATGATCTGTTCAAAGAGAGACTGTTCAGATATTGTTATAATAACAATATTCAGCTGATCAGGAAGTTCTTTCCGGATCTTAGCAATAAACAGCAGGAATGGCTGTATTATTTTATCGCGGAGGGCTGCATCGGTGTGATGCATAAGTGGATCGAAGGCGGGATGAAGGAAGAACCGCAGGAAGTGACTGACTATATTGTGGCGCTGATAGATGCCATTAACGAAAGCGGAGAGGCGAAGTCCTTGAGCTTGACTTCAAGATGCTTGTATAATGGAGACAGGGGATGATTAAGATATGGAGCGTGGAGATACAATGAACTGGGATGACGATAACAATAAGGATTACACAGATGTAAATGTTGCAGACGATAGTTCTATGACTGAAGGTTACGGCGGCGAGGGTATCGATGCCGGAGAAGTTATGGGAGCTGATATGTCAGATGCCGGGACGGATGAGTATGATGCCAATGCAGAAGATATAGGCAAAGTTGATCCGGACAATGAAGAAGAAATTGCGGACGATAATACGAAGGATGATTCGAGAAATAAGAAGGGTAAGCGTAGGAAGAAGCATAAAGCCCTTAAGATAGTTCTGGGCATTACCATTCCGCTTATCACAATAGCAGTCGCCTGCGTTATTCTTATGCGAACAGGTGTTGCAAAGAATTTATTCAAGGCAGTAGGGCTTCCAAGTCTGTATAATAGCATTGAGAGTGCACTTAATAAACCGAAGATCGATAAGAATAAGCCGCCTTTCGAGATGTATGTTATTGCGGCGGATGAGACAGTGCTCGCCTGTATCATCAGGAATAATACCGATCAGTATTATGATACTGATAACAGCTTCAAACTTGAGTATTACGAGGGGGATAAGTGGGTTACTCTTGAACCTCAATGCGAAGGGCAGTATGAATCTGATATAGTGCAGATATATGAGTACGGTGAGACAGTTCTTGTATATGATATGCAGCCGTATGAACTGAAAGAGGGCAGGTATACTGTTAGTAACAGATTCACTTCGGCCGAGTTCGAATATCCTTTTACATTTGTAGAACCCGGGGAGGAAGAGAACGTTGACAGGCGTTAATGATGATATTAGTGCAAGAATATATTGTAAATTGAGAAATCTTCAATAACACTTAAATAGAAAAATATGCGAAGATCACAGGCATGATCGTCTGTGGTTTTTGTGTATAAGGAGTTTTGATTAAGGATTATGATTTAAGGCCTTTTTTATATTGAACAATAAATAGAGTATCAAATAGAGTGTCATATTTGGGGCATAGTGTTGTTTTGTAAGAATTTATGATAAAATATTAAGAGAATTAGAAATAATAATCTAAATATTATTTGACAAAAACGGAAGGAGATTAACTTAATATGTATTATTCTGTAAATATAGATGATATGAAACAAACTTGCCAACATCAGGCAGAAGATATCTTATGTGAAGAAGGTTTATGTTCAACAGTAAAAGAAGCAGGAGATTTTTTTAATGCTGAGATATGTTCCTATGCAATATATCTAGTATTGACTAATGGTGAGATAACAAATGATGAGTTGGATTTTTTAAATTATCTATTTTCCTCTTTTTGGATTAAGATTACAAAAGAACGCTTGATGCAGATGTACCATAATTTTAATACTACACCTTCTCAATTTATGGAGATAATTCCTTCGACACTAATTGCATTTGTCAAAGAAGATAATAAGCATTTTGATCTCAATGATAAGTATTCATTAAAAGCTTCGCACGCCTTAAGCGATAGACTTATTGGTTTATATACAGGGCTTGCTGGACTTGTGATAAAGGCTGATGAAAAACAGGTTCAAGATGAAATAATGTTTGCAAAAAAGTATATAGAAAGATTAGAGCATTATCAAAAAACTAATTTGTTTTATTATACAAAGAATACAGATCCTGAAAGCAGTCAATTGTCTTTGCCATTACGGTCGGGGGCAACACCTACAAGTTTATCAAATCAATTTAATAGCACAAATTGTATGAACAGCGTTCAAAAAATTCTTTTATCAGAAATAAATAAAAAACAAGACTATAAGGACAAAAAATCTGTCTCAACTTCGACAAAAAGTAATGTACAAACATCTACATCGCTAATGTATCCATATCAAAAGGTAGAGATGTTAATTCGCGATAAGATACAGACTGCTGGTTATAATATTTCGACAGAATTCAAATTAGGGCGCTATTTGCATATACTAATAGATGAAGAAAATGAAAACTTATTTTTATGCAATACAAATAGAGAAATACTTAATCAGATAAGGTTTTCTGATGTTTTGGGAATGCAAGTCATTGAAGATGGTCAATCAACGAATGGCGTTGGAAGGGCTGTTGTGGGAGGTTTATTGTTTGGTGGTGTAGGAGCTGTCGTAGGAGCCGTTACTGGTAAACAGTTGGTTACTAGAATAGATATTGTCATATATCTTAATAATATTGATAATCCAAGTTGTACCTTTAATGTTTTCTTGGGAAAAATGAAAAAAAGTGATTATCATTATAGTGAATGTCAAGAGTTTATTAGAAAAATAGATGGAGTAATAAGAATAATACTTAGTAAAAATGGTAATATTTAAATATATGTAACTATTGAATGCGGTAGATATATTTTATAAATAAAAGAAGTAATGGTGGTATTTATAAAAAGCGTTGTTTTTTTAAAAACCATCCCCAAAAAGTTGGTCTAATCCGTTATTCAGACATGTGGCACCTGGCGCATAAACCAGCCCGCAACGCACTGAAAACGCGATGTTATTACTTGAATTTTAAAACAAGTGACAGGGAGTTTAACTTCCTGTCACTTGTTTGATCCCGCTTATATCGGTGTCGATCACCATGGAATAATTGGTGTAGTATACCACGAAGCCGGGCTTTGCGCCTGCCGGCTTTTTTACGTTCTTCTTTTGCAGATAGTCGATCTCGACCTTATCATTGGCAGAGCCCTTGGAATAGAAGGCTGCCAGCCTTCCGGCCTCTTCGAAACATCTGTCGGACAGATGCCCGTCGGCGGTCTTGACCACCACATGAGACCCCGGGATCCCTTTGGCATGGAACCACCAGTCATTGCCTGTAGCGAATTTGAAAGTCAGTTCGTCATTCTGGTAATTATTCTTACCGACATATATGTCATATCCGTCGCTGCTCACATAGTGAAGAGGCTGTGACTTGAAGCGCTGCTTCTGCTTGGAAGAGGATTTGAAACGGATATATCCGCAATCGGTCATCTCTTCTTTGATCTGATTCAGGTCTTCTTCACGCGAGCAGGTATCAAGAGCCTGCTGAATGCTCTCAAGATGTTCGATCTCTTCATGCACTTCGGCGGTAAGTTTGATCAGCGCTTCCTTTGTACGCTTAAGCTTATTATACTTCTCAAAATAAGCCGAAGCGTTCTCCATTGCGGTCTTCGTGTTATCAAGCGGAATGGTAAGCTCGGTATTATCGTAATAATTGGTCACCTTTATGGAAGAATCGCCGGATGACGCCATATATCCGTATGTGTGGAGAAGCTCGCCGTAGAGACGATATTTGTCCATCTTCTCAGTGTCCTTCAACTGCTTGCACTGAAGATCGTATTTCTTGATATCACGTTCAAGGATGGTGGAGACGATCCTCCTTAAGTCGGCTGATTTCTGCCTGCGTCTTGAGTTTTCTTCTTTTTTTCTGTAAAAATCAACCAACAGGGCGGATGCCGACGGAAGAGTAATGTATTCATTGTACGAACCGTTGCCGAGAACGGAATAATCCACCGGATTGCCGTTCTCCAGTAACATGGTGAACTCGAATCTGCCTTCTGACACGCGTGTCATATATTCACGAAAGCTCTGCCACATGATCGTCCGGCTGACAGGATCTGACTCGGCGGCTGAAGCGATATCATTCATTCCGTTTGACACAGCGTTGTATACGATCTCGCCGGCCATGCGCGGAGATATACCCGTGAAAGAACTGTAGAGCGCCTTAGTGGGCTCGCAGTTTTTCGAAAAAACAAGGTCATTGAAGTTAACTTCCGTTGCAGTCAGAGGATTGATCCTGCCTTCCTGTGAGGGCACGAAATATGAAAGCCCGGGAAGTACTTCGCGGACGGAACTTGTCATCGCATTGATCCTCTTGATGCTGTCGAGGATGGTGTCCGAACCGTCGGTTAGGATAATGTTGCTGTATTTACCCATAAGTTCGACGATAAGCTTCTTCTGACACAGGTCGCCCATTTCGTCGAGATGTTCTACTCTGAGGACGATGATCCTCTCGAAATCGGGCTGGAAGATATCGATGATCCGGCCGTTCTGAAGGTGTTTGCGCAGAAGCATGGTGAAGCCTGGCGCTGTTGCGGGGCTGACCTTGTTCTCCTCCGTCAGATAGACGAGCGGAAGAGAGGGATTGGCGCTTAACACGAGTCGGCGCTGACCCTGAGGGGTCTTGATCGTAAGAAGAAGTTCATCCTTCTCCGGCTGTGCGATCTTGCTGATCCTTCCTTCTTTTAATTCAGTATTAAGTTCCTGCACTAAGGCAGCTATAGTTATTCCATCAAATGCCATGAATGGAGTATACCATATTTCACCTCAGCCGTCCAAATACACCCATGTGAACAGTGACAAGATTGGCGAAGATAATAGCGAACAGATGTGGTATTATCTTGACTTGATGCTAATATATAGAATATAATAAATCAGTATGCATTTTATTATTAATATTAACGAGGGGTACCATGAACGATATTAAGAGTATGACCGGTTTTGGTCGATTCGAGGTCAGTGAAGATAATCGTAAGGTGACAGTTGAGATCAAGGCTGTCAATCACAGATATCTTGAAGTTAATGCAAGGATGCCCAAGAAGCTTAATTTCTTTGATGCTTCAATCAGGAATCTTTTGAAGAATTATATTCAGCGTGGTAAGGTCGATCTGTTCATCACATACGAAGACACATCTGACAGCAATGTCAATGTAAGTTACCATCCTGAGATAGCTAAGGAGTATTATTCTTATCTTAAGCAGATGAGCGAAGAGTTCGGGCTTGAGATGGATGTCAGAGTATCGACTCTTTCAAGATTTCCCGAGATCTTAACTCTTGATGAGGTTGAGATCGATGAGGAAGGTATCTGGAAGATATTGGAGAAGGCCGTTAGCGGTGCCTGTGAGCAGTTTGTGGAGTCACGTATCAGAGAAGGTATCAATCTTCGCAATGATCTTATCGGCAAGCTCGATACGATGCTCGGACATGTAAGTTATATAGAAGAGAGAAGTCCTAAGATAATCAGTGAGTATAAGAGCGGTCTTATAGAGAAGGTTACCGAGATGCTCGGTAATTCTTCGATAGATGAGAATCGTATAGTGACTGAGGTTACGATCTTCGCCGATAAGGTATGTGTTGATGAAGAGCTGGTAAGACTCAGAAGTCATGTCGAGGCTGTGAAGAATACATTGATCGAGGGCGGCAGTATAGGAAGGAAGCTTGATTTCCTTGCTCAGGAGATGAACCGCGAAGCCAATACGATCCTCTCCAAGTCAACAGATCTTGAGATATCCAACAGGGGTATCGAGCTTAAGACTGAGATTGAGAAGGTAAGAGAACAGATTCAGAATATAGAATGATTCGGAGGCAGTTCAATGGAAGGAAAAGGATTACTTACCGTTATATCCGGATTTTCCGGAGCCGGCAAAGGAACTCTTGTAAAGCGTTTGATATCGGACTATGATAATTATGCATTATCCGTTTCAATGACGACAAGAGCACCGAGAGCAGGCGAAGAGAACGGGGTTCATTATTTCTTTATTGATAAGGAAGAGTTCGAGAGACATATTGAGGCAGGAGATCTGCTTGAATATGCACGTTATGTTGATAATTATTACGGAACGCCCAAGTCTTACGTTGAGAAGATGCTCGGTGAAGGCAAGGATGTGATCCTTGAGATCGAGATACAGGGAGCTCTTAAGGTCAAAGAGCTTATGCCTGAAGCGCTTCTCCTCTTCGTTACACCGCCGAGCGCTTACGAACTTAAGTCGCGACTGGTCGGACGCGGTACAGAGACGGAAGAGGTCATTAATAAGCGTATCGCAAGAGCCGGTGAGGAATCGCAGGGCGTAGAGAATTACGAATATATCATCATTAATGATGATCTGGATCAGTGTGTTACCAAGACACATGAGATCATACAGAATGCCAAATTCAGTCCCATCCGTAAAGAGGCATTCATAGAGAAAATAAGAAAAGAACTGGCAGATATGTCGAAGGGAGAATGAAAGAATGTTACATCCATCATATTCTGATTTAATGAAAGTAGTAAACAGCGAGATAGAGCCCGGTGAGGCTAAGGTAGTTAACTCAAGATATTCTATCGTAATGGCTACATCCAAGAGAGCAAGACAGCTTGTAGACGGTGACGAGCCTCTTATAGCTAATTCAGCTGATATGAAGCCTCTCTCAATTGCGATCGAAGAGATGAATCAGGGCGAAGTTAAGGTTCTCTCTGATGATGAGGAAGAAGAATAAGCCTTGGTTAAAGGTTCGACAGACGATCCGGCGTAAGCCGTGACAGTCATTGATGTGATCAACACGGAGAGTGATACTTTCACTCTCCTTTGTCTTGCCACCGGCTAACATGGAGTTGTGGATGAAAGTATACTTTATATCACTCGGATGCGATAAGAACACAGTCGAGACACAGATGATGCTTGGTATCCTTATGGATGCCGGCATTGAGATAACTGAAGATGAATATGAAGCTGACGCCTGTGTCATAAACAGCTGTGCTTTTATAGCCGATGCCAAGCGGGAGAGTATCAATGCGATCCTTGAGATGGCAAGACTGAAGGAAGAATCGAAGCTTAAGTACATTGTCGTGGCAGGTTGTCTCGGACAACGCTACAAGGATGAGCTACAGGAGCAGATCCCCGAGGTTGATGCCATCGTCGGTATCAATTCTTTTGATAAAATAGCGGAGGTTCTGATTTCTCTCGAAGACAAAGAACATCCCGCCCCTCTTACCGGCGATGAGGACAAGGTTCTGTGCGGTTTCAGACGAGTGCTTACAGGCATCAATCATTCGGCAAGCCTTAAGATCGCAGAAGGCTGTAACAAGCGCTGTACATACTGCGCCATCCCCAAGATCCGTGGTAATTACAGATCTGTACCCATGGAGGTATTGCTTAAGGAAGCTGAGGATCTTGTCAGAAACGGAGTAAGGGAACTTGTCATCGTTGCTCAGGAGACTACCGTATACGGTGTTGATATATATGGCAGAAAATCCCTGCCCGAACTTATACGCAAGCTTGCGCTTATCGAGGATCTCAAGATGATCCGTCTGATGTATTGCTATCCTGAAGAGATAACCGATGAGCTTATCGAAGTAATGCGTGATGAACCCAAGGTATGTCACTATATTGATATACCGATCCAGAGCGCATCCGATGCGGTTCTTAAGAAAATGGGAAGACGTACGGATGAAGCTTCCATCAGAGAACTTATCGGACGTTTAAGAGAAGCCATACCCGATATTGCAATAAGGACGACTCTTATAAGCGGATTCCCCGGAGAGAAGGGTTCCGATCATCGTAAGACGCTTCAGTTTGTTAAGGATATGCGTTTTGACAGACTTGGAGTATTCGCTTACTCGCCCGAAGAGGGAACTCCTGCTGCCAAAATGAAGCATCAGGTACCGTCATTTATTAAAAAGATCAGACAGAACAGCATCATGAGGCTTCAGCAGAAGATAGCTTACGAGAAAGCTGCCGAGTGCAAGGGCCGCGTTATGGATGTTATGATCGACGGTGAGCTTCCTGAGGATAATGTCTATGTGGGTAGGACTTACAGGGATGCTCAGGGCATAGACGGATATATCTTTATCGAGAAGAAAAGAGAGCTGATGAGCGGAGATGTGATCAGGGCTCTGGTCACAGACGCTACGGGTTATGACCTTCTCGGACATGAGGTATGAGAATAAGAAAAATAGATTGTAATATTGTATATCAAGATAAATAGATTTATACTTAAATTGTCTGCGGGTTGATGCGCGACTTATACATCGTTGCATTTCCTGTCGTCGGATATCGATCATATAGGATCTTTCGGGTGATGGTAATCCTTAAGGATCTATACAATAAAAGGAGAGAACAGATGAATCTGCCTAACAAACTTACAATATTAAGAATGATATTGATAATTCCCTTTGTTATTATTCTGCTGAGCGGATGTCTCGGTGTCTACAGCAGTCTTGCGGCTCTGGCTATATTCATTATTGCCAGCTTTACGGATATGCTGGACGGTCAGATAGCAAGGAAATATAATCTTATAACCAATTTCGGTAAGTTCATGGATCCCTTGGCTGATAAGATACTTGTATCTTCGGCATTTATATGTCTTGTTGAACTCGGGATGCTTCCGGCATGGGCAGTTATAGTCATTCTTGCAAGAGAGTTCATAATAAGCGGATTCAGACTTGTCGCTTCTGACAATGGTGTCGTTATCGCAGCCAGCATGTGGGGCAAGACCAAGACGGTCTCTCAGATGGTTCTTGTGATAATAATAATGTTGAATAAGTTCTTTGATTCGGGTATTTTTGGCACATTATTAAGCATTCTTAGTCCGATTGCCTTATATGTTGCCGTTGCGCTTACTATTATTTCATTGGTTGATTATATCTGGAAGAATAAGCAGGTGCTTAAGGATAATAAGGATTGATAACAGGAGAGAGTGATGAATGTTGAACTGATCGCTGTCGGTACTGAGATATTGATGGGTAATATCGTTAATACCAATTCAGCTTTTCTGGCGGCTCAATGCGCCAAGTACGGGCTGTCATGCCTGTATCAGAGCGTTGTAGGAGATAATGCAGAGAGGATAGAAGAACAGCTTAGGATCGCCATTTCCCGTTCGGATATGGTCATCATGTGTGGCGGCCTTGGTCCCACTAAGGATGATATGACCAAGGAAGTTGCGGCTAAGGTGATGGAACAGGAACTTGTGCTGTATGAAGCTTCTCTTGAATCTATTGCGGCCTATTTTGCACAGCGCAAAATAGAAATGACTGCCAATAACAATAAGCAGGCACTTCTTCCGAAGGACGGAATAATCCTCACCAATAATAACGGAACCGCGCCCGGCTGTATCATGGAGAAGAACGGAAAGAGCGTTATTCTGCTTCCCGGACCTCCAAACGAACTCATTCCTATGTGGAAGGAGTCGGTTGTTCCCTATGTTGAGGATAAGATCCATGCAACGATCTATTCCAAGCTTGTTAAGATCAGCGGAGTGTCTGAGTCGAAGATCGCAACGATGATCGCCGATCTTATCGATAATCAGAGCAATCCTACGATAGCAACCTATGCCAAGGTCAATGAAGTTCATATCAGGGTTTCGGCCAAAGCTGAGGATGAAAGTGCGGCCAAGAAACTTGTGAAGCCGATTGTCAAGGAGCTGAAGAATCGCTTTGGTAATTACGTCTATACAACCGATGAGGATACAACACTTGAGAAGTCGGTCGTTGATCTTCTGATCGGCAATGACCTTACCGTCGGCACGGTCGAGTCATGCACGGGCGGACTTTTGGCAGGAAGACTTATCAATGTGCCCGGTGTATCGGATGCGTTCAAATCCGGCCTGATCACTTATTCCAACAAGGCCAAGCGTAAGTTCCTCGGGGTTAAGAAGTCCACTATTGAAAAATATAGTGCAGTCAGTGCAGAGACTGCCGAAGAGATGGTGAGAGGCCTCCATGGGATCAACAAGGCCGATGTGATCGTGGCTACAACAGGTTATGCAGGACCGGACGGAGGTTCGGATGATAAGCCTGTAGGACTTGTATATATTGGATGCTATGTTTGCGGTAAGATCCAGGTCAGGGAATATAGATTCAAGGGTAACAGAAGCAAGGTGCGTGACAGCGCAGTCGCCGCCGCACTTGAGTTCATGAGAGAATGCATCCTTGAATATTACAGTGAGAAGACTTTCGGCAGTAACGACAGATAGAAGATAATACTGTCAGCAGAGGCAGATTAATATTAAAAGCTTATTCGGCATATGCTAAGAATTGATCGTTATTAATGATATATAACCGGATAAACGTAAGAATATAAAGCAAATAGAACCGACACAAACGGATGAAGCGGATTAACGGATAAGGGCATATGTTTCTCAGGTTTTTATGAGATTTACAGGTGGCAGTATCTGCTGATGCCCCGTTTGAATGATTAATGAAGTGATATTGATATGAATAAAGCGCTGATCGCCATGAGTGGTGGGGTTGACTCATCTCTTGCAGCAAAATTAACTATAGATGCGGGATATGACTGTATCGGCTGTACGATGAAATTGTATGATAATGAAGATGTGGGATTGAGCCGCGGACATACGTGCTGTACTCTGGATGATGTCGAAGATGCCAAAAGCGTGGCTTATTCGCTCGGCATGCCCTATTATGTGTTCAATTTCAAGGACGGATTTCGTGAGCATATCATAGATCGTTTTGTGGAGGCTTATGAGTCCGGCAGGACACCGAATCCCTGTATTGACTGCAACAGATTTATGAAGTTTGATAAGCTCTTTGAACGTGCGGAAGCTCTTGGCTGTGAATACATTGTGACCGGTCATTATGCCCGGATCGAAGAGATAGACGGAAGCTATGTACTGAAAAAGGCTTTGGATGAGACCAAGGATCAGAGTTATGTTCTCTACTCGCTCACACAGGAACAGCTGGCTCACATTATGTTCCCTCTTGGCGGTATGAGGAAGTCTGAGGTTCGCAGTCTTGCGGAGGAAAGCCGGTTCATCAATGCCGAGAAGCCGGACAGTCAGGATATATGTTTTGTCCCTGATGGTGATTACGGGGCTTTTCTGGAACGATATACCGGTAAGAACTATGTTCCGGGCGATTTTATCGATGTGAACGGTAATGTGCTCGGAAGGCACAAGGGTACCGTTCGTTATACCATCGGCCAGCGAAAAGGACTTGGCATTGCCTTTGGCAAGCCGATGTATGTTAAGAGCATTAATGTCGCCGATAATACGGTAACGCTTGCAGAAGATGACGATCTGTATGAGGATAGACTTGTTGCGGATGATTTTAACTGGATCAGTGGGGTGATACCTGCAACTGAGATCAGATGCAGTGCCAGGATAAGATATCGTCATAAGGAACAGCCGGCTGTGGTATATCCGCAGGCTGACGGTTCGGTGAAGATCATATTCGAAGAGCCGCAGAGGGCGATAACATCCGGTCAGGCCGTGGTTCTGTACGACGGGGACACAGTTCTTGGCGGCGGCAGGATCAGGTGACTGAATGGCGGCAGGATCAGGAGACCGGATAAGCGGCAGGATCAGGTGATCGAATAAGTGGCAGGATCAGATGATCGGATAAGAATAATGATTACAATGAATTAAGCATCCGAGAGGATGTTTTTTTCTTATAACGAAATTTAATGAATTTTTAATTGATTATAAGCGTACATACATATATATTTGTCATGGGAATATCTTTTTGACATAACGATGGTGGGATATAAATGGGACATTAGAGTGTGGTACAATGCATATGTGTCAAGGTTGAACACATTTTTAGTTACTGTTCACAGGTGTCTGTCCGCTACAGGAAATATATTCCGCAGTTTATTGTTGACAAGAACGAACATATGTTTTATTCTATACCAAGAGGAACATTTGTTCTGACAAGAAGGAGATCTAAATGGAAAGAGAAGAGAAGCTTAAGGCATTAGATGCCGCAATATCACAGATTGAGAGACAGTATGGCAAGGGCGCAGTTATGAAGCTGGGCGATCCCAGTGCGACCATGCACGTGGAGGCTATTCCCACTGGTTCATTGAGCCTTGACCTTGCTTTGGGTATAGGCGGTATTCCCAAGGGAAGGATAGTTGAGATATACGGACCTGAATCATCAGGTAAGACTACTGTTACATTGCATATGATCGCTGAAGTTCAGAAGAGAGGCGGTATTGCCGGATTTATTGATGCAGAGCATGCTTTGGACCCTGTATACGCAAGGAATATAGGAGTTGATATAGATAATCTGTATATCTCGCAGCCGGATTGCGGTGAGCAGGCGCTTGAGATAACAGAGACAATGGTTCGTTCCGGAGCTATCGATATCGTGGTAGTTGACTCGGTTGCGGCTCTTGTTCCCAAGCAGGAGATAGACGGTGATATGGGTGATGCGGTTATGGGCGCACAGGCAAGACTTATGTCTCAGGCTATGCGTAAGCTTACTGCCATAATCAGTAAGTCTAACTGTACAGTTATATTCATCAACCAGTTACGTGAGAAGCTTGGCGTTATGTTCGGTAATCCCGAGACTACAACAGGCGGACGTGCTCTTAAGTTCTATTCTTCGGTCAGACTTGATGTCAGAAGAAGTGAGGCTATCAAGCAGTCCGGAGAAGTGGTCGGTAACAGAACCAAGGTTAAGATAGTTAAGAATAAAGTGGCTCCTCCGTTTAAGGAGGCTGAATTTGATATCATGTTCGGTAAGGGCATATCGAGAATAGGTGATATCCTTGATCTTGCGGCAGATAACGACATCATTGTTAAGAGCGGTGCATGGTATGCATACGAAGGCAATAAGATCGGCCAGGGACGTGAGAATGCCAAGTTATATCTGACCGAACATGAAGATGTATGTAATGAGATAGAGGCTAAGGTTAGAGAGAAGTTCGGATTGAAGGATTCGACGAATACTGATAGTAATGACAGTACAGGCAATAAGAAAGCTGAATAATAACAGATACGTTATCACTCTTGATAACGGAGAACAGTTTCCCCTCTACAGAGGGGAATTGTCTTCTATGAGGATAGAAGAAGGTGAAGCGATAGAAGCTTCAACATATGAGCATATAATGAATGATATACTGCCGAAGCGTATCAGATTAAGCGGACTTAACCTGCTTAAGAACAGAATGTATACCGAGCATCAGTTAAGGGATAAGCTTGTCGGAAGATATTATCCCGATGAGATCATTGATGATGCCATGGAGTATTTCAGAGATCTTAAGGTCATAGATGATCGCAGATATTGTATGGACTATTATCATTGTTATTCAGATACAAGAAGCGCGAAGCGCCTGTTCAACGATCTGATGAAGAAAGGTGTTAATAAGTCTGTAATAGAAGAGGCCTACAGCGAGTATTCCGACAGCGAAGGAACGGTCGATGAAGAGAGGCAGATACTTAGACTGATGGAGAAGCGACATTATGATTCCGACAGTGCAGACACTGCCGAGAGACTTAAGATGCGCAACTATCTGTATGGTAAGGGTTATAACATGGACCTCATTATTAACTTGACATAACATAATGAACTGTGTAAAATAGATTTGTTGTATTTTGTACAATGATAATTTTATATAAGGAGGTACCTCTGCATATGGGAACAGTTGGAGCTGTTATTATTGCAGTGGTGGTAACTCTGATAATTGCGGTTCCGGTTGCTGTTATGATCAGTAATAGGATTCAGAAGAATTCAGCCAACTCTACTATTGGCAATGCTGAAGAAAAAGCCAGAACAATAATTGATGAAGCTCTTAAGGAAGCTGATGAGAAGAAGAGAGAAGGTCTTCTCGAGGTTAAGGAAGAGTCTATACGCGCCAAGAACGAACTTGATAAAGAGATCAAGGAGCGTCGCACGGAGATTCAGCGTAATGAAAGACGTATTCAGCAGAAGGAAGAGAACATCGATCGTAAAACAGAGTCCATCGAGAAGAAGGAGGCTAACCTTGCTGCTAAGGAAGAGAACCTTAATAAGCAGAAGGAAGTTATAGCCAAGCTCAACGAGGAACGCGTGCAGGAACTTGAAAGAATCTCAGGTTTAACCTCCGACCAGGCAAAAGATTATCTGCTTAAAATTGTTGAAGATGAAGTAAAGCATGAAACAGCGGTTATGATCAAGGAATATGAGAACCGCGCCAAGGAAGAAGCTGATAAGAAGGCTAAGGAATATGTTGTTAATGCCATCCAGAGATGTGCAGCCGATCACGTATCCGAGACTACTATCTCAGTTGTTAATCTTCCAAATGATGAAATGAAAGGAAGGATTATCGGTAGAGAAGGAAGAAATATCCGTACTATCGAGACTCTTACCGGAGTTGATCTCATTATTGACGATACACCGGAAGCAGTTATCCTTTCAGGCTTTGATCCAATAAGGAGAGAAGTCGCAAGAATTGCTCTTGAGAAGTTGATCGTAGACGGACGTATCCATCCGGCCAGAATTGAAGAGATGGTTGAGAAGGCTCAGAAGGAAGTCGAGATCATGATCAAAGAAGAGGGTGAAGCTGCCATACTTGAAGTTGGTGTGCATGGTATTCATCCCGAACTTGTTAAGCTTCTCGGCAAGATGAAGTTCAGAACAAGTTATGGACAGAATGCTCTTAAGCATTCGATCGAAGTATCCCAGTTGTCCGGCTTGTTAGCTTCAGAACTCGGATTGGATGTCAGAGTTGCTAAGAGAGCAGGTCTCTTACATGATATAGGTAAGTCAGTCGACCACGAGATGGAAGGCTCACATATTCAGTTAGGTGTTGAGTTATGCCGTAAGTATAAAGAGTCTCAGATCGTTATCAATGCAGTAGAGGCTCACCACGGTGATGTAGAACCTACATCATTGATCGCATGTATCGTTCAGGCTGCTGATGCTATTTCAGCTGCAAGACCCGGTGCGAGAAGAGAGACACTTGAGACGTATACAACACGTCTTCGTCAGTTAGAAGAGATTTCAAACAGTTTTAAGGGTGTAGATAAGTCATTTGCCATTCAGGCCGGTAGAGAGGTTCGTGTAATGGTTGTTCCGGAACAGATTTCTGATACGGATATGGTATTGCTTGCCAGAGATATTGCTAAGCAGATTGAAGAGCAGATGGAATATCCCGGACAGATCAAAGTCAATATTATTCGTGAAAGTCGTGTTACCGATTATGCTAAATAATCATTGATGTGGTTATCAAAAGCCCCGAAGCTTACAGCTTTGGGGCTTTTAAAATGCAATAGAGAATTAGGGAATTTGGAGGTTTATTATGGCTGAGGAATGGCAGTTGATCGTACAGAGAAGAATGGAAGGCTTTCATGATCTTAATATGAAAGCTGTAAAGGGGCAGGTTTGTTTCGCAGGATCATCACTTATGGAGCAGTTTCCGATAGAAGAATTTGTTAATGAACTGTCGGGGGAGAAGCCTATCGTATATAACAGAGGACTTGGCGGTTATACAACGATAGATATGCTTAAAGTGGTTGATGTTTGTGTTACTGAACTTAAGCCTTCCAAGTTATTTATCAATATAGGAACTAATGACCTTAGTCATCCGGACTGGTCTCTTGAAGAGATCATGGACAGGTATGAAGAGATAATCAATATTATCGAGCGAGATGTTCCCGGGATAAAGATATATTTTATGGCATATTATCCGGGTAATATCGAAGCCGCCGCAGATTATATGAAGGATGTCCTTGCTATCAGGAATAATGATAAGATAGCTGAGGCCAATAAGCTGGTCGAGAAGCTTGCAGCTAAGCATGGTCAGCGTTATATAGATGTCAATGATCCGCTTAAGGATGAATACGGAAGACTTAAGGCGGAGTATTCACAGGAAGGACTTCACATCAAGCCTGAAGGTTACAGGGCGATATTTGATGAAGTACTTAAATATGTTATGGAGTAGGTGAAGAATATGAGTATAATAAGTGATTGCCATGTGCATAGTACATTCTCCGGAGATGCAGAGAGTTCAATGGAAGATATGATCCTTAAAGCGATCGATAAGGGCTTACAGGTCATTACCTTCACTGATCATTGTGATATGGATTTTCCGTATAAGGAAGGAGAAGAGGGACTCTTTGATCTTAATACCGATTCTTACCTGTATGATATCTTAAGATTCAGAGAGAAGTATGGCGATAAGATAGAAGTCGGTTTCGGTGTTGAGATCGGTATGCAGACTTCGTGCGCGGATAAGAATACTGATTATGTCAGAGAACATGATTTTGATTTTGTGATAGCAAGTCTTCATCTGGTGGATGGATATGATCCCTATTATCCTGAATATTATGAAGGAAAGACCGAGAAGGAAGCATACGGAAGATATTTTGAATTATTGCTTGAGAATATCAGACTGTTTAATGATTACGATGTGGTCGGCCATCTTGATTATATCGTAAGATACGGCAAAGATAAGGATGCGAATTACAGATATGAAGATTATAAAGATGTGATCGATGAGATCCTGAAAGAAGTTATTGCCGGGAAAAAGGGACTTGAGGTTAATACAGCGGGATTAAGAAAGGGAACTAAAGATGTTCATCCGACTTATGAGATCCTTAAGCGCTATAAGGAACTTGGCGGAGAGATCATTACGATCGGATCGGATGCACATAGAACTGATAATATCGCAGCTGACTTTGATTCGGCTCTGAAGGTACTTAAGGAAGTCGGTTTTGAGTATTATTGCATCTACAGAAAGAGACAGCCGTTGGTGGTAAAGTTATGAGCATTTCAATAATTGTTAATCAAATGATCATATTGTTTATCCTGATCGGAACAGGCTACCTGCTTAATAAGGTTCATATCCTTGGCGGACAGGTAGATAAGCAGATCACAAGGCTGATACTGTTCTGCACCATGCCGATGATGGTTCTTAATTCCGTTCTTTCGAATACAGGGAAGAGAGATTACGGGAGTATCATCACTTTTTCAATAATAAGCGTGATAGGATATCTTGCACTTCCGGTTCTTGCCTTTATCTTCGTTAAGTTGATACGCGTGAAAAAAGGCTTGCAGGGCTTGTATATGTTCATGTTCATCTTCGGCAATGTTGGATTTATGGGATTCCCGGTAGTCAGCGCACTGTTCGGAGAAGATAAGGTCATATATGCGGGCGTAGTCAATATAGTATTTAACCTTTTGGCTTATTCATACGGCGTGTATATTATGTCGTTGGATGGAGAGGGTGAGGAGACCGTTAAGATCAGTTTCAAGACGTTTCTGACACCGGGAATATCCATATCGGCAATTTCGCTTGTGTTATATTTCACGGGAGTGAACTTCCCTCAGGTGATCAAGGCTCCTGTGGCCTATCTTGCGAACACGACAACACCGCTTGCGATGCTGGTGATAGGTTCGACTCTGGCCGGAATCTCCATGAAAGAGGTCTTCACGGATAAGAAGGTATATATATTTGTGGCTTTAAGGTTCTTCGTGTTCCCTCTGCTTATATATCCTCTGATGAAGTTACTTATCAAAGATGAGTTCATTCTTCACTTTTCGTTCATAATGCTGATCATGCCTGTGGCTAATTCTTCGGTATTATATGCCAAACAGTATGGTTCGGATGAAGATATGGCCGCTAAAGCCGTGTTTATGAGCACTTTGCTCTCCATTGTGACGATCCCGCTTCTTTTTCTCATATGTCTGTAAAGTGTAATGTTAATATAAGAGAAGTGCTTTGGATGGTAAATTTTATCTAAATTGCTGTTTTTTATTTTTTAGTCTTGTGTTTTAGGCTTATATTTAGTAGAATTATATCGCTGATTAAATTTTGACGTGTTTTTGCGTTGAAAATTATAAATTATATCATTTTTAGGAGGAATTAAAAATGGCAGTAAGAGTAGCAATTAACGGTTTTGGTCGTATCGGTCGTCTTGCATTCAGACAGATGTTTGGTGCTGAGGGATACGAAGTAGTAGCAATCAACGATTTAACAAGCCCTAAGATGTTAGCACATCTTTTAAAGTATGATTCTTCACAGGGTAAGTACGCTTTAGCTGATAAGGTTGAGGCTGGTGAGGATTCAATCACAGTTGATGGCAAGAAGATCACAATCTATAAGGAAGCTGATGCCAACAATTGTCCTTGGGGCCAGCTTAAGGTAGACGTTGTTCTTGAGTGTACAGGTTTCTATACATCTAAGGAGAAGGCTCAGGCTCATATCAATGCCGGCGCTCGTAAGGTTGTTATCTCTGCTCCTGCAGGAAATGATCTTCCTACTATCGTATACAATGTTAACCATAAGACACTTAAGGCTGAAGATACAATCATCTCTGCAGCTTCTTGTACAACAAACTGTCTTGCACCTATGGCTAAGGCTCTTAATGACCTTGCAGGTATCAAGTCTGGTATCATGAGCACAATCCATGCTTACACAGGTGATCAGATGATCCTTGATGGTCCTCAGAGAAAGGGTGACCTTAGAAGATCACGTGCCGGCGCTGTTAACATCGTTCCTAACTCAACAGGTGCTGCTAAGGCAATCGGTCTTGTTATTCCTGAGCTTAACGGCAAGCTCATCGGTTCTGCACAGCGTGTACCTACCCCTACAGGTTCAACAACAATCCTTGTTGCAACAGTAGAGAAGTCAGTTACTAAGGAAGAGATCAACGCAGCAATGAAGGCAGCTGCTACAGAGTCTTTCGGTTACAACGAAGATGAGATCGTTTCAAGCGATATCGTTGGATCAACATATGGTTCAATCTTCGATGCAACACAGACAATGGTTGGCGCTGACAACCTTGTACAGGTTGTTTCTTGGTATGACAACGAGAACAGCTACACATCTCAGATGGTTCGTACAATCAAGTACTTCTCTGAGTTAGCTTAATCGTTAACTAAGGCTTTTAGGACCCGGTCAGATTGGCCGGGTCTTTTTTGCGTAATAGGAAAGAATTTCCTATTACGCAAAAAACGCTCCGCTAAGGATGCGCACTCGCGCGAAGGGTAAACGATGCTAAAGCATCCGCGCTCGGCGCGAGAATGTCGCAAGCGACATTCTTATTTATGCAATAGGAAAGTGCTTCCTATTACGTAAAAAACGCTCCGCTAAGGATCAGAGGGAAGGTTATTATGAAAAAGAATCTGAAAAAGATGGCAAGCTATTACAAACCGTATATGAGAATATTTATGCTGGATATGTTCTTCGCATTTCTTGTATCGGTTATCAGTCTTGTCATACCACTTGTTGTAAGGTATCTTACACAGAATATATCTGATATGGATAAGGAAACTGCAATAAGACAGATCACGGTGATCGGATGTGTTCTTATAGTATTGGTACTGATACAGTTTGTAGCGAATTTCTTCATATCCAATGTCGGTCATGTGATGGGAGCGAAGATGGAATACAATATGAGAGCGGAGATCTTCGATCATTATCAGAAGCTTTCGTTCTCGTTCTT
The DNA here is from genome assembly GCA_024684085.1 of Lachnospiraceae bacterium. Lineage (GTDB taxonomy): Bacteria > Bacillota > Clostridia > Lachnospirales > Lachnospiraceae > Colinaster. The sequence continues at coordinate 49,486 of JAIKXM010000017.1, forward strand.
TGACGATCAGAAGGTCGGTCAGCTGATGAGCAGGATAACCAGTGATCTCTTCGATATCACTGAACTTCTTCATCATGGACCTGAGAATCTGGCGATATCCTTCATTAAGATAATAGGAGCTTTCATTATCCTGCTTAATATAAGCGGATATCTGACATTGGCGGCTTTTGTCCTGCTTCCTTTTATGTTCGCATATGCCTATTTCATGAACAGAAGGATGAAAAGGGCATTCAGAGAGAACAGGGTTCAGATCGCTGAGATCAATACTCAGATCGAAGATAATCTGTCGGGTATCAGGGTTGTCAAATCCTTCACAAATGAAGATATTGAGAATGAGAAGTTCAAGGTCGGTAATGACGGTTTCTTACGTGCCAAGAAACAGAGTTACCTCTATATGGGCTTCTATCATTCGGGAATGTCGGCATTCACAATGCTTATCAATGTTGTCGTCATCATGATAGGCGGGATACTTATGGCGAACGGCAGAGTACCCGTTGCTGACTTCGTTACCTTTTTGCTCTACATCAATGTCTTCACAGATCCTATCAGGACCCTTATAGATTTCGCGGAACAGTTCCAGAACGGTTATTCCGGATTCGAGAGATTCATGGAGATCCTTGATGTTGAACCTGATGTCAAGGACAGTCCGGACGCGGTAGAACTCACTGATGTTAAGGGTGAGATAATCTTTGATGACGTATCTTTTAAATATAATGATACGGCGCACAGAGTGTTAAGACACATAGATCTGAATGTTAAGGCGGGAGAGTATGTCGCACTTGTAGGTTCATCCGGAGGCGGTAAGACTACGTTGTGCAGCCTTATCCCAAGATTCTATGATGTAACCAAGGGTTGTATCAGGGTTGACGGTAAGGATATAAGGGAAGTTACCCTTAAGAGTCTTCGACAGAATATCGGTATAGTCCAGCAGGATGTATATCTCTTTGCCGGAAATGTATATGATAATATCAGATACGGAAGACCGTCCGCCACGCGGGAGGAAGTTATAGAGGCAGCCAAGCTTGCCAATGCCCACGATTTTATAATGGAGCTTCCGAACGGCTATGAAACGGATATAGGTCAGAGGGGTATTAAGCTGTCAGGAGGACAGAAGCAGAGACTCTCGATCGCAAGGGTCTTCCTTAAGAATCCTCCGATCCTTATATTTGATGAGGCGACGAGTGCTCTTGACAATGAGAGTGAGAATATCGTTAAGGAATCACTGGAGAGACTCGCTCATAACAGGACCACATTTGTCATAGCTCACAGACTCTCGACCATAAAGAATGCACAGAGGATCCTGGTGCTTACTGAAAACGGTATTGAGGAGACGGGAACTCACGATGAACTTATGGCCAAAGACGGTATATATGCCCAGTTATACAAATGGACGAGATAATAACAATACCGATCTTGGAGGATCGCCTGGTCCTGAGTTTTCTGATCTTGGAGGAGCGTTTTGCTTTGAGTTATCTGATCCTGTAGGATCGCCTGGTCCTGAGTTATCCGATATATATGACTGCATCTTTGATCTTCAAGATCATTACATATAGCTGATATAGATATTCCTCTATCAAATCAAACGGGGATATGTTATAATATTAGACGCTGACGATTAAGTTAGCGTCTTTTTTGTGAAATAGCTTCCCATTTCACAAAAAACGCTCCGCTAAGGATGCGCACTCGCGCGAATGGTAGACGATGCTAAAGCATCCGCGCTCGGCACGAGAATGTCGCAAGCGACATTCTTTCTTGTGAAATAGGAAATAGCTTCCCATTTCACAAAAAGCGCTCCGCTAAGGATGCGCACTCGCGCGAAAGGTAGATGATGCTAAAGCATCCGCGCTCGGCACGAGAATGTCGCAAGCGACATTCTTTCTTATACTTGCTCTGTAGTAATGCGCAAGCTACAGAGGAAAATTTATTTATAGGAGGACATAAATATGTCATTAAACAAGAAGAGTGTTGACGATCTCAACGCAAAGGGCAGAAGAGTACTTGTAAGATGTGACTTTAACGTTCCGCTTAAGAACGGTGAGATCACAGATGAGACAAGAATCGTAGCTGCACTTCCCACAATCAACAAACTTATCGGCGATGGCGCTAAGGTTATCCTTTGCTCACATCTTGGTAAGGTTAAGGAAGGTCCTAACGAGAAGGAAAGCCTTGCACCCGTTGCAAAGAGACTCTCAGAGAAGTTAGGTAAGGATGTTAACTTCGTAGCTGATTACAATGTAACAGGCGAAGCTGCAACAGCAGCTGTAGCAGCTATGAATGACGGTGATGTAGTTCTTCTTCAGAATACACGTTTCCGTGGCGAAGAAGAGACAAAGCCCAATAAGGCAGGCGAGGCATTTGCTAAGGAACTTGCTGATCTTGCAGATGATTATGTATGTGACGCATTCGGTTCAGCTCACAGAGCACATGCTTCAGTTGCAGTTGTTACCAAGTATATCACTGAGAAGGGTGGTACCAATGCAGTTGGATACCTTATGCAGAAGGAGATCGATTTCCTTGGCAACGCCGTAGAGAATCCTGTTCGTCCTTTCGTTGCTATCCTCGGTGGCGCTAAGGTAGCTGACAAGCTTAACGTTATCGACAACCTTCTTGAGAAGGCTGATACACTTATCATCGGTGGCGGTATGGCTTTCACATTCCTGAAGGCTCAGGGATATGAGATCGGTAAGTCACTTTGCGATGATGAGAAGCTTGATTACTGTAAGGAAATGATGGCTAAGGCTGAGAAGCTTGGCAAGAAGCTCCTTCTTCCTGTCGATACAGGTGTAGCTGCAGGCTTCCCTGATCCTATTGACGGACCTGTTGATGTTAAGTATGTTCCTTCTAACGAGATCCCTGCAGATATGGAAGGTCTTGATATCGGACCTAAGACTCAGGAGCTCTTCGCAACTGCTGCTAAGGAAGCTAAGACAGTTGTTTGGAACGGACCTATGGGTGTATTCGAGAATCCCACTCTTGCTAAGGGTACAATCGCTGTAGCTAAGGCTCTTGCTGAGACAGAAGCTACAACTATCATCGGTGGCGGTGATTCAGCAGCTGCCTGCAACCAGCTTGGCTTTGCTGATAAGATGAGCCACATCTCAACAGGTGGTGGTGCTTCCCTTGAGTTCTTAGAGGGTAAGGAACTTCCCGGTGTATATGCTGCTGATGATAAGTAATCATCTGTTGTAAAATATACCGACATTAAGTTAATTCGATTTACAGATAATTGGCATGGCCTGTATGTGCAAAGGCAGATACAGGCTGTGCATTAATTCAATAGCAGAAAGGAATCATGAAAATGGCTAGAAGAAGAATTATAGCAGGTAACTGGAAGATGAATAAGACTCCCAGTGAAGCTGTAGAATTATGTGCAACACTTAAGGATCTTGTTAAGAATGAAGCAGTAGATGTAGTATATTGCGTACCTGCAATCGACATCGTACCTGTAGCTGAGGCTATCAAGGGTACTAATGTACATCTTGGTGCAGAGAACTTCTATATTGAAGATAAGGGTGCTTTCACAGGTGAGATCTCAGCTCCCATGCTTAAGGATGCAGGTGTTGAGTATATCATTATCGGACATTCTGAGAGAAGAGATATCTTTGGTGAGAACGATATCCTTATCAACGCTAAGGTTAAGAAGGCATTTGCTTCAGGCCTTAAGCCCATCCTCTGCTGTGGTGAGTCACTTGCTCTTCGTAAGGCAGGTACTTATGCAGAATGGATCAAGAGACAGATCAAGTGGGATCTTACAGACGTAACAGCTGATCAGGTTAAGGAACTTGTTATCGCTTACGAGCCTATCTGGGCTATCGGTACAGGTGAGACAGCTACAGCTGATCAGGCTGAAGAAGTATGTAAGATGATCCGTGAGACTATCGCTGAGTTATACGATGATGCTACAGCAGAAGCAGTTCGTATCCAGTACGGCGGTTCTATGAACGCAGCTAACGCAGCTGAGCTTCTTGCTAAGGACAACATCGACGGTGGTCTTATCGGCGGTGCTGCACTTAAGCCTGATTTTGGTCAGATCGTTAATGCATAAGCGGTGAGATCTTTTTTATTAGATATATCAATATAATGATTTAAACAGATCGATCAACGGATCCGATTCGGCGATAATTGCCGGTTGGATCCGTTTTGTTTGGACAACGAGCCAAGTATGCAACATCGTGCTTGCACGGAATGTTGCATATTTGGCGACTGTAGGACACCGAAAAGCGTATGCTTTGAGGTGGACAACAGCGTTGTCATCGAGTAGGGGGAGCCCCCTACTGTGATCATTATGAGTCGGATATCAATGATGGATATCCGTTTAACGGGGCGGGATGAGAAAAGGTCTTTTCCTCATTCGGCTTATCATAAAATATATAAAAAAGATATTTACTAATTCTGAATTGCATACTACAATATACATTGTGTCATCAACATGATGTCTGTGTTGGAAAGGAAAGGATTAAATATGGGTGGATTTTTTGCTGTAGCTTCAAAGGAAGACTGTGTTTTTGATCTGTTTTTCGGAACGGATTATCATTCGCACTTAGGTACAAGAAGAGCCGGCATGGCGATCTTTGGTAAGGATGGTTTTAACAGAGCAATCCATAATATTGAAAATTCACCTTTTCGTACTAAATTTGAAAAAGAGATCAACGGAATGAGTGGTAATCTCGGTATCGGATGTATCTCCGATTTTGAGCCTCAGCCGCTTATAGTAAGATCTCATCATGGTACTTTTGCGATATCAACAGTTGGCAAGATCAATAATGTCGATGCGATCGTAAAAGATATATTCGGTAAAGGTAATACCCATTTCCTTGAGATGAGTGGCGGAGATATCAATGCTACAGAGCTTGTGGCTGCCATCATCAATCAGAAAGAGAATATCGTTGAAGGAATCCAATATGCTCAGGAGATCATTGACGGATCGATGACAATACTGCTCCTTACAGACAAAGGTATATATGTGGCACGTGACAGACTGGGCAGAACCCCTGTGGCTATCGGACGTAAGGACAGCGGTTATTGCGCCTGCTTCGAGTCATTTGCTTATCTTAATCTCGGTTATACTGACCTTAGGGAACTTGGACCGGGTGAGATAGTAGTTCTTACTCCTGAGGCTGTCGTTACTGTTGCCAAGCCCGGAAGTAAGATGAAGATATGTACATTCCTCTGGGTATACTACGGATATCCTTCTTCATCATATGAAGGTATCAGTGTAGAGAGAATGAGATATAACTGTGGCGCGCTTTTAGCTAAGCGTGATGATGCCAAGCCTGATATTGTTGCGGGCGTACCTGATTCGGGAACTGCTCATGCAGTCGGATATGCCAATGAAAGCGGTATTCCGTTTTCAAGACCGTTTATTAAGTACACACCTACATGGCCTCGTAGCTTCATGCCCACTATTCAGAGTAAGCGTAATCTGATCGCTAAGATGAAGCTGATACCTGTGCATGATCTTATCAAGGACAAGAGCCTTCTTCTTATAGATGATTCTATCGTAAGAGGTACTCAGTTGCGTGAGACAACGGAATTTCTGTATCAGAGCGGCGCTAAAGAGGTTCATATAAGACCTGCATGTCCTCCGCTTGTATACGGATGCAAGTTCCTTAATTTTTCAAGGAGCACATCTGAGATGGATCTGATCACTCGCAGGGTGATCTGCAAGAAAGAAGGCGACGAAGTGTCTGAGGAAGTGCTTCGCGAGTATACAGATCCTGATTCAGAGAGATATAAATATATGAATGAAGAGATCCGTAAGCAGTTGAACTTCACATCTCTTCGCTATCACAGACTGGATGATCTTATTGAGTCCGTGGGAATAGACAGAGACAAGCTCTGTACATATTGTTGGGACGGAAGAGAAGACTGATCGATCTGAGTAGGATATCGGGCTTAAGTAAGATATCAGGTTCAAGTAGGATATCAGGCTTGAGGAAGATATCGTATTGAAGTAAGATATCAGATTGAAGTAAGATATAAGACTGAAGTAAGATATAAGACTGAAGTAAAATGATATATCGAATTAAGACGGATAGTATTAGATTAAGAAGGAGATAATTATGAAGAAACCTGTAGTTTTGTTGATTTTGGATGGATACGGACTTAATGACAATACCAATGGCAATGCAGTAGCACTTGCCAAGACACCTGTAATGGACAGACTTATGAAGGAGTATCCTTTTGTTAAGGGATATGCTAGCGGAATGTCTGTAGGTCTTCCTGACGGTCAGATGGGTAATTCTGAGGTTGGCCACCTTAATATGGGTGCAGGAAGGATCGTATATCAGGAGCTTACAAGGATCACCAAGGAGATTCAGGACGGTACATTTTTTGAGAATCCCGGTCTGATGTCTGCTGTAGAGAATTGTAAGAAGAATAACAGTGCACTTCATCTCTATGGTCTGCTCTCAGACGGTGGTGTACACAGCCACAATACACATCTGTATGGTCTGCTTGAACTTGCCAAGAGAAACGGCCTTGATAAAGTATATGTTCATGCTTTCCTTGACGGAAGAGATACACCTCCGGCAAGCGGAAAAGGCTATGTTGAGGAGCTTGAGGCTAAGATGGCTGAGCTCAACGTAGGTAAGGTTGCTTCTGTTCACGGCAGATACTATGCAATGGATAGAGATAACAATTATGATCGTGTCAATAAGGCATATGTTGCTCTTACTGAAGGTGTCGGCGTTCAGGCAACTTCTGCAACAGAAGGCATTCAGAAGTCTTATGACGAGGGCGTAACCGATGAGTTCGTAGTACCTATGGTAGTTATGGATGGCGATAAGCCTGTTGCTACTATCAAAACAGGGGATTCTGTGATATTCTTCAACTTCCGTCCCGACAGAGCCCGTGAGATCACAAGAGCTTTCTGTGATGATGATTTTAAGGGATTTGACAGGGAGAGACTTGATATCAAATATGTATGTTTCTCAGATTATGATCCTACTATCCCTAATAAGGAAGTTGCTTTCCATAAGATCGAGATCACCAATACTTTCGGTGAGTATCTTGCGGCAAAGGGTCTTAAGCAGGCTCGTATTGCTGAGACAGAGAAGTATGCTCATGTAACATTCTTCTTCAACGGTGGTATTGAGACACCCAATGAAGGCGAGGAGAGAATCCTTGTTAATTCACCCAAGTATGTGCCTACATATGACAAGAAGCCTAGAATGAGTGCTTATACTGTATGTGATAAGCTCAGCGAGGCGATTACAGCTAAGGATGATAACGGAGATGCTGTATATGATGCTATCATCTGTAATTTTGCTAATCCCGATATGGTAGGTCACACAGGCGTGCTTGATGCTGCTATCGAGGCCATTGAAGTAATAGATAAGTGTGTAGGCGAAGTTGTTAACTTTGTTGAGGAAGTTGGCGGAAGCCTCTTCATCTGTGCTGATCACGGTAATGCAGAGCAGCTTGTTGACTATGAAACAGGCGCACCTTTCACAGCACATACAACCAATCCGGTACCTTTCATCCTTGTTAACGGACCCGAAGGTAAGAAGCTCAGAGAGGGTGGATGTCTTGCAGATATCATCCCTACACTTCTTGAGATCATGGGACTTGAGCAGCCTGCTGAGATGACAGGTAAGTCATTACTTATAGACTAAGTATATTCACCGGATAGAATCCGGGTATCAGGGTAATGGTGAATAGCCCTGACTATATTAACAAATGCCGTTATTATATTAATAAATGTGTTGATTTATATGTTTATTTGTGTTAAACTAACGATTGTCTGATTGATAGGAGGATATATTAATGTCAGTTTTAAGAACCATTGTGACAGTTGTATTTATAATATTATGTATTGCTTTATCAGCAATCGTATTAATGCAGGAAGGTAAGTCGGCAGGACTTGGAGCTATCAGCGGAGCAGCTGAGAGCTACTGGGGTAAGAATAAAGGCCGTTCGATGGAAGGCGCTCTTGTTAAGATAACAAGATGGATGGTAGTTGGATTCTTCGCGTTGGCCATTGTTCTTAATATAGCTAAGTTTAATTAAGAGTTTGATCCCCTGCATTTATGCAGGGGATTATTTTTATTGAATAGGAAATTGTTTCCTATTCAATAAAAACGCTCCGCTAAGGATGCGCACTCGCGCGAAAGGCAGATGATGCTAAAGCATCCGCGCTCGGCGCGAGAATGTTGCAAGCAACATTCTTTATTATGTAATAGGAAATTGGTGCACCGGGTAAGTGCATTTTGCAGGTGAATATGAAGACCAGAGAAGAGAGAAAGAAACTGATTCTCGATTTTATGAATAATGAATTTTATATTCCGATGAGAGAGAAGGAACTTGCGGTGATGTTGCAGGTTGAGGCTTCCGACAGACCCGAATTGCGGACTATTCTTCAGGAGCTACTTGCTGAGCAGAAGATCGAAGTCAGCAAAAGAGGCAAGTACTCGCTTCTTGATCCCAAGAAGGCATCTTCGAAAGATGCCATTGTGGGTACATTCATCAGTCACAGGAACGGATTCGGCTTTGTTGAAGTGGATGGAAGAGATGATGATCTCTTTATCCCGCCCGATAAGGTAGGCGAGGCATTCCACCTGGATACGGTCGAGTGCAGGATACTCCCGTCAAAGCGTGGGGCAAGATGTGAAGCGGAAATCGTCAGGATAATCGAGCGTGGAACCACTCAGATAGTCGGAACTTATCAGAAGGCATCAAAGGGTTATGGATTTGTTGTTCCCGATAATACCAAGCTGGCTAATGATGTATATATACGTTCGGAGAACAGCATGGGCGCCATGGAAGGGCATAAGGTCGTTGTTGAGCTGATAAGTTACGGTGATGAACGCAAGAACCCTGAGGGCAAGGTAACAGAGATACTGGGTCATGTCAATGATCCGGGTGTTGATATAATGTCGATCATCAAGGGATTTGGCCTTACGGTTGAATTTCCAGAGAAGGTAATGAATCAGGCTGCGAGAGTGGGTGATTCCATAATCGAGGCTGATATGAACGGTAGGGAAGATCTTCGTGATGTCTTCATGGTGACTATTGACGGTGAAGATGCCAAGGATCTTGATGATGCCGTATCGCTTAGTATGGAAGGCGAGAACTATGTTCTGGGCGTTCATATCGCGGATGTAAGTAATTATGTTCAGGAAAACTCGGCACTTGATCATGAAGCGATCAGCAGAGGTACAAGTGTATATCTTGTAGACAGAGTAATACCCATGTTGCCGCACAGATTGTCTAACGGTATATGTTCGCTTAATCAGGGCGAGGATCGTCTGGCACTCAGCTGTATCATGACCATCAATCCTGCAGGCAAGGTGATCGATCACAGGATCGTTGAATCGGTGATCAATGTCAATCATAGGATGAATTACACTTCGGTGAATAAGATCATCAATCTTAAGGATGAAGAAGAACGTGGCTTGTATCCCGATGCCACTCCCATGCTCGATGATATGTACAAGCTCTCCAAGATAATAAGGGGTGAGCGTGGTAAAAGAGGGTCGATCGATTTTGACATGCCTGAATCCAAGATAGTACTGGATGAATCGGGCGAACCGTTGAGCATCGCTCCATATGAGCGTAACGATGCACATAAGCTCATAGAAGACTTCATGCTTATGGCCAATGAAACGGTGGCTGAGCATTATTACTGGCTGCAGGTACCGTTCGTGTACAGAACTCATGATAATCCGGATCCGGAGAAGATTCAGAGGCTCGCTACTTTTATCAATAATTTTGGATTCCATATAAGGAGCGGGAAGGAAGAGATCCATCCGAAGGAGATCCAGAAGCTGCTGACTCAGATAGAGGGTACGCCGAAGGAGGCGATGATCAGCAGGATGACTCTGAGGAGTATGAAGCAGGCGAAGTATACTGTTGAATGCAGGGGACACTTTGGACTTGCGGCAAGGTATTATTGTCATTTTACTTCTCCTATCAGACGATATCCCGATCTTCAGATCCACAGGATAATCAAGGATGATATCAGGGGTAGACTTAAGGGACAAAAGCTTGCTCATTATGATAAGATATTATTTGAAATATCTGAAAAGTCGTCCAAATTGGAGCGAAGAGCCGATGAGGCCGAAAGAGAAGTTGAGAAGCTGAAGAAAGCCCAATATATGAGGAAGTTCATCGGCGAGGAATATGAGGGCATTATAAGCGGTGTGACCGAATACGGTATCTATGTGGAACTGCCCAGTACCGTGGAAGGATTTGTACATATATCCAAATTGCCTGGAGATTATTATATATATAATGAATCGACCATGGAGATCACCGGTTCAAGACACGGTGGCAAATACGAGCTGGGACAGGCTGTTAAGATCAAAGTAGACAGCGTCGATATGTTCATGAGGACTATCGACTTCAGCATCAGTGAAGAAGATTGAAATGGATAGAGAAGATGAGGGAAGATAAGATCAAATTGGTGGCAGGTAATAAGAAAGCCTATCACGAATATTTTGTAGATGAGAAGATCGAAGCAGGTATCGTCCTGCATGGGACTGAGGTTAAGTCACTGAGGCTCGGCCAGTGCAGTATCAAGGAAGCCTTTATCCGTATTGAGAACGGAGAGGTGTGGATATACGGAATGCATATAAGTCCGTATGAAAAAGGCAATATATTCAATAAAGATCCTCTTAGACCCAAGAAGCTGTTATTGCATAAGAAAGAGATAGATAAGCTTCTCGGTAAGCTTAAGGAGAAAGGATTCACAATAGTTCCTCTCAGTGTCTACTTCAAGGAAGGCAGAGCCAAGCTTGAGGTCGGTGTGTGCAGGGGTAAGAAGCTGTATGATAAGAGGGCTGATATAGCTGCAAAGGATGTTAAGAGAGAGGCAGAGCGAGACTTCAAAGTCCGGAATCTGTAGCTTGAGCTGTAACCTCCGAAGTGGTTACTGTTCACAGGTATCTTTACGCTGCAGGTCAATATATTCACCGAAACGGCGCTCTCGCTCCGATGTAAGCGTAGCGGATACTAAGCTCGGCTTGCCTCGCTAAGTACCGACGCTTACATAGGCGTTTCTTGTGAAAATATTGACCTCAGCTGTTTAAATACACGCTTGTGAACAGTAACTATTATGGTTGCTGTATGTCACCATTTAGAGGGATCTCTTGATATATATATGGTTATGTTATACAATTATCTTAGTGGTCGTTCCGTACAGGCGGAACTTGATCATATAGGGGCCAGTCAAGGTTTCGACGGGGTTTTGGAAGCCGGAGAAGCAAGCCGGTGTGATCCGTTAATCACAAAACTAAAATTAAACGCTAACGATAATTTAGCATACGCTGCCTAATTGGCAGCTGTCCGCTCCGACGCACTCACACGACGGAATCCGGGCATCAAAAATGTGAGAAACGACATATATTAAGCTTTGCGTATATGGGCGTATCATGAAGCTACTAAAGCCGATATGGTGCTTACCACATGTCGGTGGAGGGAATGTTGATCGATAAGCTAAGCTTGTAGAAGTACAGTGGAAGGAATTTCGGACACGGGTTCGACTCCCGTCTGGTCCACTCAAAACAAAAAGTCATGCGTAGCATGGCTTTTTTGTTTTGAAAAAAGGAAGGACGGGAGTCGAACCGCAAGGCCTTCGAGCTTGCTCGAAGAGGATGCGCCGGTGGCGTATCCGGCCGAAGCGTGGCCTGAAAGCTGGCTGAGGCGCCGGTGTGACTTACATCAGGTTTTCTGAACTATGTTGCCCGCAGTTTTTCGATAGGGAATACTGACATATATGTCATAAACGGACGCATATCCTAAAATAGTATGTAAATGTGTAAATAGTGTGAAAACACTATTCAGAAGTTTGACGGTTATGCCGAACATATATATAATAAATGTATACGATATTATGTATACTAATGATCGGTATAATGATATGTATTTTTAAGGGTTGGCAGTGATCCATACAGGTAGTGAACCTGTTTGACCGCCGGCTGATCTAAGGTGTAAAGCGGGATTGAAAGGATGATAGAGGTGCCGGATGTATTTGCGTGAGATTCCACCGGATACATCAATTACGCTTTCTGTAGGTATTGGTGTAAAGGTACTTGAATTTAATACTAAGGTCGCACAGGTATTTGATACCTGTATATATACGACGCCTATCATGCAGCAGGATAAGATGGTTGGTTTTAACACCAAGGGACTTGTCCTTAGTATTATTGTGCCTGCGGAAGAGGAAGGTAAAGCCTTTCAGTTCATGAATGTGAAGGTGCGTAATGTTAAGACTCCTGAGGGGGAGCTGTATCATGAGATCAGTACTTTCAATGAAGGTAAGGTCATTAACAGACGAGGTGCCTGCAGGGTGTGGCTTGGCAACGACGGTATCGCATCGATCGGACTCGGAGGCGAACCGGTTGATATAACCGTCAAAGATATCAGTACAACCGGAATTTCGTTCATATGCAGTGATAAGATAGAGTTGAAGGATAATACGGTAGTTCATCTGTCGTTCAGAGATCCGGACACCGGTACCAAGTTCGAGATAGGTGCCATAGTGGTCAGGAAGCAGGAGATGGACAGAGGGCGTGTGCTCTACGGATGTAAGCTTAATCAGGAGAGCAATGCCATCTCTAAATATATCAATGACAAGCAGCGTGAGAAGCTGAAGCGCGCAAGGCAGGGCGCGGTTATCCCTATCAAGTGATCGGATAATGATCGTCATGTGATCGTTCGGATGCGGGCGTACGGTATGGATGGATGTTATTTCTGTCAAATATATTTGCAAAAAATAAGAGATTGTAATGGATGATATAACAAAAGCTGAGCGGACGGTCAACGGATACCTCTTCGGCAGTGAAGCGGATGTGAAGCTCGCTCAGAATGAATTAAAGAAAGTTAAATATATCAATGAGAGGGTGGACAATATGGACGTTGCCACCCTGCTGTCTGTATATAAGGGAGCACTTGAGAAGAGAATCTTCAGGACACCCGTAGGTTACGGTTATCTTCATGATCTTCAGCGTAAGCTGTTGGCAGGCGGATGCCCGCTTGAGGATATTCCTCCGATCCCCATGTATCAGGTGTTCGCTTCTCTTCAGGATACGGAGAAGGAGCCTGTTAAGAGAAGGAATGTCATTGTAAGAAAGCGTAAAAGCGAGCTTATCAGAAAAAACGGGAGACTAAGGATTGCGGTTATCGTTCTGTCTGTTCTCGTTGTACTGATGTTCGTTATCAGTATGTCGGGATCGAGTGTTACGATCATCAATTACAGAGAGAAGGTCAGAGACGAGTATGCTGACTGGGAACAGGAACTGAAGGAACGTGAGAACGCCGTTAAGGTCAAGGAAAGAGAATTAAAGATCGAGACTATACAGAAAGAGTCACAGGAGTGACTCTTTTTTGAGAAACATCATAATTCGGAAGGAATGGTGATAGATATGGATAGGATCAGAATACTTGTAGCGGATGACGAAGAGAGGATGAGGAAACTTATCCGAGACTTTCTTAAAGTCAGGGATATTGAGGTTCTTGAAGCTGAGAACGGAGAAGAGGCTGTAGACATCTTCCTTAATAACAAGGATATCAGCCTTATCATAATGGATGTTATGATGCCTAAGATGGATGGATTCAGGGCAGTCAAGGAGATCAGGATGTATTCCAATGTGCCTGTTATGATGCTCACTGCCAAATCGGAAGAGAAGGATGAGCTTATGGGCTTCAATATCGGCGTGGATGAATATATCACCAAGCCATTTTCTCCCAAGATACTGATGGCGCGTATCGATGCCATTCTTAGAAGAACCGGCGGCGGAGACGGAGAAGATATCTTAAAAGATGAGGAGATTGAGATCAATAAGACCGCTCATACCGTGACCGTCGGAGGCAGGGAAGTCGACCTGAGCTTCAAGGAATTTGAACTGCTCGCATTTCTTATGGAGAATAAGGGAGTGGCGCTTTCAAGAGAGAAGATCCTGAATCATGTATGGAATTACGACTACTTTGGTGATGCGAGAACGATTGACACTCATGTCAAAAAATTGAGAAGTAAGATAGGCGAGAATGGCAACAGGATCAAGACCATCTGGGGTGTAGGGTATAAGTTTGATTAGACGTGGAGTCTTACGCGTGTTGGTTGATGGATAAAGAGGTCATTCGTTTGATTGATCGATGTACAGAGGTCACGAATGTTGACCGGTCGATAAACAGAGGTCACATATGTTTTGCAAGAAGAATAAGAACATCAAATATTCAATCAGTACGGAATTGCCGCTTCTGATCATCGGGCTGTTAGTCGTGACGGTCGGCACGGCACTTCTGTGTAACAGGCTCTTCATGAGCGATTATTATGTGAGTCAGAAGGCCAAGGCTCTGGTCGCTTCTTATGATCTTATCAAGCAGGCTACGCAGAACGATACGCTTGATACTGAAGGCTTCGACGATAGGCTCGAGAATATAAGCAACAGGTATTCCGTTGAGATACTGATCGTCGACGTTAATTCAAATACGCTGAAGTTCGTGAGCAAAGATCCCGATAGGCTGAAGTTCAAACTGTGGGATCATCTTTTCCTTCAAAGCAATGATAATGCTCCGACAGACGGCGAAGAGGGAGAGATCATCGTCAATAATTCCGCTTATACGGTGGAAGTCTGTCGTGACATGCGAAGCGACAGCAATTATATCGAACTGTGGGGCAATCTTGACGGCGGAGATATGATCATAATGACATCCGCGCTCGACAGTATCATGGACAGCGTTCATATCGCCAATACTTTTATTGCGTATATATTAATTGGTATAATGGTGATAGGAGCACTCCTTGCGTGGTTGATAGCGCGCAGGATCACCAAGCCGGTGCTCAAGCTTGCGGATATATCGGATCGCATCGCAAGACTTGATTTTAATGCAAGATATACCGATAAAAGTAATAACGAGATCGGATTCCTGGGCGATAATATCAATAAACTCTCGGATTCCCTTGAGAAGAATATCAGCGAACTTAAGACGGCCAATAATGAACTTATGCGCGATATTGAAAAAAAGGACAGACTCGAGGAACAGAGAAAGGAGTTCTTATCCAACGTATCGCACGAACTCAAGACACCGATCGCCCTTATATCAGGTTACGCCGAGGGGCTGACCGAAGGAATTGCTTCCACAAAGGAAGACATGGATTACTATTGTAATGTTATAATAGAAGAAGCAGGCAAGATGAATACCATCGTTGCCAGGCTGCTCACCCTCAATCAGCTCGAATATGGAGAGGACAGAGTTGAGATCGTCAGATTCGATCTTGCGGCCATGCTTAAGAATTGTATTCAGTCGACCGAGATACTGACCAAGCGTAACGATATTGAAGTCGGAATAGACTGCCCTGATGAATTGTATGCATGGGGAGATGAGTTCAAGGTTGAGGAAGTCTTCGTGAACTTCCTGTCCAATGCCATCAATCATTGTGAAGGTGAAAAAAAGATCGAGATCAAGGTTGTGACGGTCGGAGATCATGTAAGGGTGACAGTGTTCAACTCCGGACAGCGTATTCCGGAAGAGAGTATTGGATATATATGGGATAAGTTCTACAAGGTGGATAAGGCCAGAACAAGGAAGTATGGCGGAAGCGGTGTGGGACTGTCTATAGTAAAGGCGATAATGGAATCATTGAATCAGAGATACGGTGTCGATAATTATGACAACGGTGTCGCTTTTTGGTTCGAACTCGACAGTGCCCGTGCCGAGGTCGGGGATGATCTGTAGAATGCATATATACTTTAGAAAGGTTATTAGGCCTATGAAGAAGAGAAGTTTACTGGTAGTTCTGTGTGTTATGATGTCGGGAATGTGCGGATGTGGTATGCTGCCGTCCCTTCCGGATCTGACTGAAGAGCAGAATGCCGTGATAACAGAATATGCTGCGGGACTTATGCTCAAGTATGACAAAAATGATCTGACAAGGAATCTGTCCGATGAAGAGCTTGTCAAAGGTGAGCAGGAAGAGGCGGAAGCAAGGGCAAGAGAAGAACGTCTGAAGCAGTCCGCCGAGGAATATCTCCGCAAGAAAGAAGCCGCCAAGATGGACAAGGCTTCGAATGAAGATAAGGAGAGTTCAGATTCCGGTTCCAAGGAAGAAAAAGTCGAGAAAAAAGAGAATGTGATCGATGATATAGCAGGCTTTGTAGGTATGGATGAGTTCTCTGTCAGATTATCAGGATATGATCTGATGGATTCATATCCCGAAGCGGGCAGAGCGGATGATATTCTGTCGGTGACTTCCTCACAGGGTAAAGATCTGTTGTTGCTCAAGTTCGATGTGACTAATACATCTTCTGCGGATGCAGATTTTGATATGTTTGCAAAAAAAGCCGCCTTTTCAATAACGTTTGGCGACGGAAGCAGGATAGCGCAGGAGATGACTCTGCTCCTTGATGATATGTCTGCTTATAAGGGCATTATCACAGCCGGTTCTTCCGAGAATATGGTCCTTATATTCGAAGTTGATGAAGGCTTCGGTGATATTGCGGGTTCTAAGCTTAATGTCATATATAACGGTGAGGCTGCGGTACTTCCTCTTCAGTAGGGGAAGTACAATTAATGCAGTTCTTTTTCAGCCCATAGCTTAAGAGTCTCGATAGCAAGAGACATCTCGTTCAGATGCTCTAAGAACTGCTCGAAATCCGTACGCTCGGCTTCGACTATACTGCCATCGGCGGTCATATCTATCAGGCGTTCTTTATCGCGGTTCAGGAGATTGAGCTTGGACAATAATTCCATTGTTATCTGCGGCAAGTCATGTATCGTCTTAACTTCGGGGATGTATTTCTTGCCGATCTGACATTCATTGGTGCAGAAGTAATTGCACAATTCAGGTTTGTTATATACCTTTGCCATCCGGATAACATCCTCCGGATGGGCATTGAGGGAGCCGTTCTCTATCTTCTCGATTCTGCTGGCTGATAAGATTCCTTCGGTTGCATCTTCGACGGCGGCGCGAGTCATATCGATGTCTTCGCGTGCTTTCTGGTAAATATTCTTATTTTCTTTAACTGATTTCTTTCCCATTATAGAATTACCTGTTCTTTAATATATTAAGTCCGATTATACTCAGTATTCATTAATAACGAATTCTGCACCTTTTTATGTATGTATGGATTCTTACTAATGCATTATACTTTTTAGTACCTGCTGTTATCATGTTTGTATTCGACAAATATCTCAGGAAAAAGCATTAGGGACTCTTTTTCCATATGAATGATAGGAACTTGTTTACATACTTATTTATTATAACGTAAATATGCCTTCATTTCTATTCGTTAGAAGATCGTTTGGGTTACTCTAAGCGAACCTTACTTGGTAGATAGCCACACACTCGTGGCTTTAGTCGTGTGAGGCTTCACTGTCTCTTTAAATGGAGAATTAGACCTCATTATTTCACCTTACCGGATGTTTATTCGTATGAGTAAGATCATTATAATTAAATCATCAGAAGAACAAATAAGAAAAAAATCATTCAGAGTCTTCTGATATCCATTCAATGCCGTGTCGATGTGATCATTTCGGTACCGAGAAGGATAATAGGCAGGGCGATATGCTAATTACGAGGAGGGAGTAAGTATGAGTGGTAGAGCAAAAGTGATTCTGGTGGTCTTAATAGTATTATATGTAGTATCGCCGTTTGATATTCATCCGTTGCCGATCGATGATGTGATCGTAATATTCTTAGGCGCGTTAGCTCAGAAGCTTCTTGAAAATAAGCGATTGCCGGATAAAGACATTGTTAAATAGGTCATAATAAATAGTGTTGATAATAGCCTGCAGGCACCTCGAAAAGTTTTTTTTGAATTTTTTGAAAAAAGGTGTTGACAGGCTATTTTCATAGTGATATTATAAACAAGCTGTCGCGAACGAAACAACTTGTAAGACAGCGGATCACAACAGTGATCGACATACAGAACCTTGACAAATGAACAGCAATGCAACCCTGAAAGATTCCAAAGGATCGATAGCAACTCTGGCTTACGATCCGAGAATAATTCAGAGAACAGACAAA
>JAIKXM010000019.1 GCA_024684085.1 Lachnospiraceae bacterium
TCTTTTTGGATATTTCATGAGAAGTTAGCCGTATTATACCACTGTACAGCAAAAATGACGCTCACAAATGTGTAAAAATACGAATTTTTAAAGGACCTGTGGAATTAACTATTTCACTGGAATTTACAATTTCAAGTTAGCTGGCGGAGTCAAGCGATCCGGTTGGTGAAGTCAAGTGCTCCGATCGGCGGAGTCAAGCGATCCGGTTGGTGAAGTCAAGTGCTCCGATCGGCGGAGTAACACGGTCCGGCCTGTGGGATCACACCAACGCTCTCTCTGATACTGTCTTACTCATTAGCCTCATGTCGGCTCATTTTCACCATACTTGACACTTTAGGGACGGGGTTTTTGTGTCATTTTCCGTTACTTTTCATTGGCGTGTTTTGGCATGGTGCATGTCATTTTTTCAATACTGTTCCTGCAATCGCTTCAGTCCGGCTTCCGGTATCTCATTCCCATATTTCAGATTCATGGCAGGCTCGGTCTCATTGGCTGCATTATAATACCACATGGCAGCCTCATTCATATCTCCCTTATCCTCCATAAACAGGGCTATCTCACAGCAGATCTCACTGCACATAAGATTGCCTGCTGCCGCTCTGAGGGAATATTTCAGAAAGTCCTTATCATCTCCGGAAAGCCTTGCCGCCTTGGCACATACTGCAAACACCTGAGTAAGCCTCTCATTGCTCATATTCTCACTGTCAGCCAGCCTGTTAAAGTACTCTCTTGCACGTATGAAGCTCTCGTCCGGCCCCGAGATATACAACTCCTTGGCATAGATATCATTAAGCCTGTCGCTTAATATCACATTGCCCTTAGTCTCACGTTCAAATGCCGCCAGATCCCTGAGCTCGTGTCCGGCCCCCGGTCTGTGTATTATATCGATATCCGAATCATATATCATTGGCTTAAGCCTGACCGCCTCATGAATGCTCTCCTCCCAGACGAACTCCCTCAGTCTCTTATAGAGTTTCGGCCGGAGTTCCCTGTCGAAGTTATAGATCGTATTGTTCTCCAGCTGATTGCAATAATACATCTGTACAATATCGATCTCGGGTAACATCGCTATCTTTAACTGCCTGAACTTCTCAATATTCGCATCATCCAGAAGTTCATCCGCATCCGCCTGATATATATAATCGCACTTTGCCAATGAAAAAGAATAATTACGTGCATCGGCGAAGCTTCCCGTCCACTTAAACTCATATATCTTATCGGTATATCTCCCCGCGATCTCCATGGTGTCATCAGTCGAACCCGTATCCACCACGATGATCTCGTCCGCGATGGTCTTAAGACTCTCAAGACAGCCTTCAAGTCTGTCATGCTCATTTTTTACGATCATACACACACTGATAGTAACCATATCTGCCCCTCCGTCGACAAATAATTCCCTTTATATATACTCTGCCTGCCCCTGCATCTCCTGATCAGCAGGCAGCACATAATGCCTCTGTATCATCTGATCGGTCAATAACGTCGGATTCACCTGCATCTCCTTATCAGCAGGCAACGTTGGATACCCCGAAACGTCACGCCTACCACCGATCATCTGATGCTCCGTCCATACTCATCACCCCATGAACAGCTCCGCGGCGATGGCCAGAATGTCCTCCATCGTCTCCATCTCGTTGATCCTGCCACGCACTCTGGCTGATCCGTGGACTCCCGCGCTGTACCAGCTTATGGTCTTACGCATCTCACGCACACCGGTATACTCGCCCTTATACTCAAGCTGCATATTGGCATGCCTGACAATAGTGTCATATATTTCCTTCTTATCCGGACGGGGCATCATCTCGCCCGTCTCAAGATAATGTCTGATCTCCCTGAAGATAAAAGGATTCCCCTTTGCGGCACGCCCGATCGCTATCCCGTCGCAACCGGTCTCTCTGAGCATCGCCTCCGCAGAAGCCCCGTCCGTCACATCCCCATTGCCTATAACAGGTATGGTAAGTGCTTCCCTGACCTGCCTGATGATATCCCAATCCGCCTTACCGGAGTAGAACTGCTCCCTCGTCCTGCCGTGAACCGTCACCGCCGCAGCTCCCGATTCCTGAGCGATACGCGCGATCTCGACTGCATTGATATGAGCGTCGTCATACCCCTTCCTGATCTTAACGGTAACGGGCTTATCAATAGCCCGCGCGCAGGCCTCCACGATACGCCCTACAAGCAGCGGATCCTTCATCAGCGCCGAACCTTCTCCGTTACCTGTGACCTTCGGCACCGGACATCCCATATTGATATCCAATATTGCAAAATCGCGGTCCTCTATGCGTTTTGCCATCTCCGAGATTATCACGGGATCTGAGCCGAACAACTGAAGTGACACGGGTGTCTCATCCGGATGTATCTCCAACAGCTGTTCCGTATTTTTATTATTGTACATTATGGCCTTGGCACTGACCATCTCCATACACTGGAGGGACGATCCGTACTCACGACATAATACACGAAATGGCAGGTCTGTCACACCTGCCATCGGAGCCAGTATTATATTTCCATCAAGCTCAACATTACCTATTCTCAACAATCATTCCTCCAAGGAATTTAAAAACAACGAAATCAAAATTGCCACAGAATCATAAATACAGTAGATTCTAAAACGCAACAGAATCTAAATATGAAAACAAATCCCGTCAAATCACTGACACATTCTGACAATATATGTCACATCTGATCCAGCATATCCGAGATGTCTTCCTTAAGGAACAATACTCTGTAATACAACGAGAGGCTCTCGAGAAGCTCCTGCTTGGTATCTCTGATCTTGCGCACCAGAAGTCCGGCGCCGATATCATCATAGAGATAATCCTCCGGAGCCGCTATGGTCTCAAACTCCAGATTGCCTTCCTCATCAAAGAAAAGAGTGAATATGCCACCCACCTCTTCCGTGAAAAGGACACATATTATATGAAGCTCCTCCTGAATAGACTGGGGGATCTTCGAAAAATCCTGATTAAAATAATACTTCTGCTCATACCGGTTGGCACCGCACAGAACTACCCTGTTATCGGTCATACAAACGCCCCCATGGTAGCGGCCATGATAGCCTTGATCGTATGCATTCTGTTCTCGGCCTCGTCAAATACGACCGACTGGGCTGATTCGAAGACTTCATCGGTAACTTCGAGTTCCGTGAATCCGAATTGCTCACCTTTTTCCCGACCGATCTCTGTCTTAAGATCGTGATAAGCAGGCAGACAGTGCATGAAGATCGCATCCTTACCGGCGCGCTCCATTACATCCCTGTTGACCTGGTAAGGCGAGAGATCCTTGATCCTCTTGGCCCATGCTTCGTCAGGCTCGCCCATTGATACCCATACATCGGTATAGACAACATCCTGATCTTTTGTACCCTCAATCGGATCCTCGGTAAGAGTGATACTGCCGCCTGTCTCAGCCGCAATATCCATACAGGTCTTCACCAGCTTCTCCTCGGGGAAATACTCCTTATTGGAACATAAGGTAAGATGCATTCCCATCTTCGCGCATGTAACCATCCACGAATTAGCCATATTGTAACGGGCATCGCCCATATATACCAGCTTAACGCCCTTGATCCTTCCAAGCTTCTCCTTGATGGTAAGGAGGTCTGCGATCATCTGAGTGGGATGGAACTCATTGGTAAGACCGTTCCATACCGGAACACCCGCATATCTTGCAAGTTCCTCAACGATCTCCTGACCGTACCCGCGGTACTCAATACCGTCGAACATCCTGCCAAGAACCCTTGCGGTATCGGCAATGGATTCCTTCATACCGATCTGCGAACTCTTGGGATCAAGATAGGTCGTTCCCATTCCCAGATCATGGGCAGCCACTTCGAAAGAGCACCTCGTACGTGTACTGGTCTTCTCGAAGATAAGCGCCACATTTTTGCCCCTGAGCTTATCTACCAAAACGCCCTTTTTCTTCATATATTTCAGATCTGCTGCCAGATTCACCAGATACTCGATCTCCTCCGGTGTATAATCCAGCAATTTCAAAAAATTACGCCCTTTAAGATCCATTCCTCTTACCTCCATCGCATCACCCGAACGACCGCCAAAGCCGACCCTCGGATTCTGCCGGTTTACCATGCAAGATCATTGCCGATCTGTCCATTATCACAGTAGAGCCGATCACTTTGGCTCATGTTACCGGTGATGCTTCATCCCATTTCTGCCAAACGAATGCTTCATCTCCGAAAATAAAATCACCGTGGCTTTCGACCACGATGACATTATTATACCTTAATCGCTTATTTTTGACAAATTCAGCGCCGCCGGGCGCACCAAGGTACAAAAATAGCCGCCCACATCTCCGTATAAAAGATCAGGCAGCTATTTTTGCTAATATTATTAGTCCGAGGTGCACTTTTACCTCTAATAGAACACATGCGCTCCTATGACCACACCGTCCTGTCCGGTATATCTCTTGAAATGAGTAGCCGAACCGATATTGGTGCTTCCGTTTATGGCATCTCTTGCCGCAGTAAGACAAGCTTCAGGCACGCCCTTGGCCAACCTTTCTTCCACCTTACCGCTTGCTGCAGGTCCGAACTGACCCGAAGCATAGATAACTCCCGCAACCGTATTGGGATATGCACCGCTTCTGACACGGTTCATGACAACGGCCGCAACAGCCAGCTTACCTTCATAAGACTGATTGCCTGCCTCGCAGTAGACTAAGGCTCCAAGCAGAGTCTCATCCGTTGCTCCGACGGCAACAGGTCCGAGATTGGCTATAAGCTTAGCCTTCTCTTCTCTCTCAAGGCGCTCACGCTCTTTGATCTCGTCGTAAGTCTCGCCCTGATCCACTTCAAATCTGGTAGTTACATATTCGGCTGAGATAAATCCTTCTTCGCCCTCGTATTCGATGGCTACCCAGTCATCGTCGGAATTCTCAACGATAACTTCTATCTCATCGCCGTTCTTAACAAGGCCCCATACGCCGGCTTCCTCACTCTTATCCTTTCTGACTCTGAGCGCGTCTGCTTCGATATGTGCCACGGTTCTTCCCACTTCTTCGGCCAGAGCCTCTGCCTCATCATCAAAGAGCAGATACTCGCTGCTGGCCCATCCAATCAGGTTACCCGATTGTATCTTCGTCCAATCTCCATCTGTTTCCAGTATTGTTCCTCCGCAATCCGCGTAGAGCAACCCTACTTTGGCAGCCTCTTCATTGGGTTCTGTTCGAACATTCAATGAATTGCGTACATTAGCCATGACTAAGTCGGAACTGTTCTCTGAAGTCTCCTCATCCTCAGATGTCTCTTCAGGTTGCCACTGTACCGTACCGTCACACTGACCTCGATCCAGCGTATCCAGCAATTCAGCCGCGCCACCGTTAAAATCCCCCAACGGCTTGGCGTCTTCTGATGCCATGACTATTACAGGTAATGCTACGATCACTGCAACGATTCCTGCACAGAAGGAGGTCAGATGCTTCAACAACCTCTTCTTTTTTGCCTTCATAGTCTTCTCCATCTTTTCTGGAAATATTACAAAATTGTTACGTCAAATCGTGTTTAGTGTAGCAAACCTTTTTTTATTTGTCAAATTTCACATTTTTAGTGCCGGTTTATGGCACTCTTTTAAGCATATTTTAGGCACTTTTACCTAAAGGCCGCAAACATCAATATCGCCGCTGCGATCGCGGCGTTCAGGCTCTCCACTTCTCCCTTCATCGGGATCTTAATATACTCATCCGCAAGAGCCGCCGTTTCATCCTTCAGACCGTTGCCTTCATTGCCTATCATAAAGGCTGTCCTGCCGTAATCCACTTCATTATAGAACCTCTCACCCTTAAGGTGCGCCGCATAGACCTTATACCCCTTCTCCTTAAGCATCGCAACCGACGCCTTTAGGTCATCTGTATAGCTGAAGGGCACTCTGTATATCGAACCCATCGTGGAACGGATAGTCTTGGGATTATATATATCCACGGTATTACTGCTCATGATCACATGAGCCACCCCCGCAGCCTCCGCTGTCCTTATGATAGTACCGAGATTCCCGGGATCCTGAATATCTTCCAGTATCATTACCGTCGAGCCTGCGTTTTCCTCATCCTTGCAAAAATCAGGCAACTCATGTTCCGGCATCTGAAGCACACACAGCACCCCCTGCGGAGTCTTGGTGTCGCACAAACGCTCCATTTGATCGTCCGTGACTATCGTGTACTCGTGGCCTGAGAGCTTGTGAGACGCCTCATTTTTTAGAAGAAAGTCCTTAGTTACATAGATCTCCCTGATCCAGTCGTCGGGAGCCTCCATGAACATTTTTCTGCCCTCTATTACAAAGAGGCCCGCCTCACGGCGAGCCTTTGATCTGGCGATAAGATTCTTGATCTTCTTGATATTATTATTAGTAAGCATTTTACGCCCTCTTACGACTGTTTAACTCCTGCCGGATATTGCAAGACGTCTGATGAACACCTTACTTCTGCCTGATATCGTCGGACATCTTACGACTGTTTAACTCCTGCTTGACACTGCAAGGCATCTGCTGATCTCGTACTCGTAATCAGAGATGTTCTTCTGCATTGCAAGAGCCTCATCTATATCAAAATCTACGAATTCACCGTTCTTCACGCCGACAACCCTGTTGGTCTTGCCTTCGCAGAGGATGTCAGCCGCATAAGCGCCCATAATGGAAGCATAGTATCTGTCCTTACATGTGGGGCTTCCGCCTCGCTGCATGTAGCCAAGGATAGTAGCTCTGGTCTCGATTCCGGTAGCTGCCTCGATCCTTCGAGCCATGGATGTTGAATGTCCGATACCTTCCGCATTGATGATGAGGTGATGTGTCTTGCCTCTCTTACGGTTGGTTATGATGTTATTGACGATATTCTGCTCGTTGAAGTCGTATTTCTCGGGAAGGAGGATGTCCTCAGCGCCGTTGGCGATACCACACCAAAGAGCGATATAACCGGCGTTACGTCCCATAACCTCGATGATAGAGCATCTCTCATGTGAAGATGAAGTATCTCTGACCTTATCGATAGCTTCCATTGCTGTATTAACAGCTGTATCAAATCCTATCGTATAGTCGGTACAGCTGATATCAAGGTCGATCGTACCGGGGATACCGATCGTGTTGATACCGTGCTTGGATAATGCCTGCGCGCCTCTGTAAGAACCGTCTCCGCCGATCACCACGATACCGTCTATATTGTGCTTCTTACACATCTCGGCGCCCTTGGCCTGACCCTCTTCGGTCATGAACTCCTTACATCTGGCAGTTCCAAGAATTGTTCCGCCTCGCTGTATGATATCCGACACGCTGTGAGAATCCATATCGATTATCTCTTCATTAAGAAGCCCCTGATAGCCCTTCTTAATACCCTTAACGGATACACCGTTGCTGAGTGCCTTACGCACAACCGCCCTTATGGCAGCATTCATGCCGGGCGCATCGCCTCCACTTGTCAATATACCGATCGTCTTAATTGTCTTCTCCATACTCACACTCCGCTTTTTTCATTTTCGAGTTTCTATTACCGTTTTCTTTTTTGTTTTTATTCTCTCTGTAGTATAATACTTGCCTCTTGCAAGTGCAATTTTTATTTAGGATTACGCCATATCCGCACCCATAGGATCCGGCGGCAATGGGGGCAAATAAATGTTTCGAACTTCTGAAGAACTTTAGATTTTCTTAGCATTTTCCCATGTAAGACAACAAGTTTTCGCCCGTACGGCGAAAACAGTGCGGCCCTGCCATGGATGGCGCTTAACGCCGCAACTCTAAGTGATCTTAATATTGGCGGGACCGTATACTTTCCTGAGTTCCTCAGCCAGTATCAGATCCGCCCGAACAGACATATTGGGAGGCAGTACCTTCTTCATCGGAGGATTGGCAATATAGATAGTCACCCTGTCCTTGCCGTCCGATGCCTTCAGCGTGTTCATAAGCTCCGATTCCGCTGCATCAAACGCTTCCTTGCTATCGAATCTGACCCACAGAGTCTTAGGCGCTTCTTCAAATGTGATAACGGACTCCGCCAGTATCTTGCCGTCTTCCTCGTCGCCCGCATCAACACGTCCCTTTATGAAGACCTTGGCATCCGTATCGAGCTTATTGCCGAATTTCTGATAAGTCTTGGGGAAGATCACACACTCCACGGAACCTGTAAGATCCTCAAGCGTAACAAAAGCCATTGCCTGATCGTTCTTCGTATATTTGATCTTCTTATCAGCCACAAGACCGCCTACGGTAACAACCGTACCTTCCGGAACAGCCATGCCGCCACGCTCCTCCTGATAGAGGATATCTCCTATCATATTGGTGATATTCTTTCTCCACGTACCTTCATATTCACGAAGAGGATGCCCGCTTAAGTATATTCCGAGTACTTCCTTCTCAAAAGCAAGCTTGAGATCTTCCTTGAATTCGCCTACATCAGGCAGCTTAAGTGCGAAGTCTTTTCTCGTATCCTCGTCCACCATATCAAAGAGCGTCATCTGTCCGGCGATACTGTCCTTATTCTTATTGGCGCAGCCGTCCATAATGCTCACATATACACTCATGTATTGCTTTCTCGTACCGCCAAAACTGTCGAAAGCACCCGCTTTTATGAAATTCTCGACCACACGCTTATTAATATCACGCGTTATGTTACGATCGATAAAATCATCGATACCCATATAATGACCATTTAACTCCCTCTCTTCCGTGATGGAATCAATAACAGTCCTGCCGACACCCTTGATGGCATTGAGAGCATACCTTATCGCTCCTTTATCTACCGTAAATCCGACCGCCCCTGAGTTAACGTCGGGCGGAAGTATCTCGATACCCATCTGACGACATGTCATTATATATTCCGATACCTTTGCGGTATTATCGATGACCGAAGTCATAAGAGCAGCCATGAATTCCACCGGATAATAGAACTTAAGCCAGGCTGTCTGATAAGCAACAACCGCATAACACGCCGCATGAGACTTGTTAAATGCATATTTAGCGAAATCGACCATCGAATCATAGATGCCGTTAGCCACATCAGCACCAATTCCGTTACCGAGACATCCCTTGATATTCTCAGTTTCATTACCCTCTACGAAGTTCTTACGCTCAGCATCAATAACATACTGTTTCTTCTTGCTCATGGCTCTTCTTATATTATCGGCCTGTCCCATGGTATAGCCCGCAAGGGAGCGGACTATCTGCATAACCTGCTCCTGATATACGATACATCCGTATGTCTGCTCCAGTATGGGCTTCAGTTCTTCACATGGATAAATGATAGAATCACGATTATTCTTACCCTTGATATATTTGGGGATAAAATCCATCGGACCGGGGCGGTACAGAGATATACCGGCTATAACGTCTTCAAGAGATCTGGGCTTCAGTTCCTTCATGAAGCTCTTCATTCCGGCGCTCTCAAGCTGGAATATTCCCTCAGTCTTACCCGTACCTATTGAAGCCAGGACTTCCTTATCGTCATAATCGATCTCATCCACATTAATATGAAGTCCGGTACTTCTCTCAATATTCTTAACGGCATTATTGATAACCGTAAGAGTCCTAAGTCCCAGAAAGTCCATCTTAAGCAGTCCCAGCTCCTCAAGAGTCGTCATGGTGAACTGAGTCGTAATGGAACCGTCGCTTCCTCTTGATAAAGGAACGAACTCATCTGCGGACTTGGGACATATTACTACACCGGCCGCATGCATTGACGTATGTCTCGGGAGACCTTCAAGCTTCTTACATATATCTATAAGGTAATGAAGCTTCTCGTCCGTCTCATACATTGTCTTTAAATCATGATTTAATTCCATGGCACGGTCTATGGTGATATTAAGTTCGTTAGGTATCATCTTGGATATACTGTCCGTGAAAGAATAAGGCAGATCCAAAGCTCTCCCTACATCTTTGATGACTCCCTTAGCCGCCATAGTACCGAAGGTGACTATCTGAACAACCTTCTCTTTGCCGTATTTTCGGGATACATAGTCAATGACTTCCTGTCTTCGCTCATAACAGAAGTCAACGTCTATATCAGGCATAGATACTCGTTCCGGATTAAGGAATCGCTCAAATAACAACTGATATCTAATCGGATCTATGTTGGTTATGTGCAGACAGTAGGATACAACACTTCCTGCGGCCGATCCTCGACCGGGTCCTACCGGTATTCCATGTTCTCTTGAGTAATTGATGAAATCCCATACTATAAGAAAGTAGTCAACATACCCCATTTTTTTGATAACGGAGAGCTCATAGTTAAGCCTCTCCCTTATACTGCCGTCATCCTCGGGGTATCTCTCCTTCATACCCTCATCGCAGAGATGATTAAGATAAGTCCACGAATCATATCCTTCCGGAACCTCGAAATGAGGCAGCTTGGTATTGCCGAATTCGATCTCGACATTGCATCTGTCGGCTATCTTCTGCGTATTCTCAATAGCTTCAGGTGCGTATTTGAACAGAGAAGCCATCTGTTCTTCGCTCTTAACATAGAACTGACCGCCCTCATAGCGCATTCTGTCTTCGTCGGTAACCTTCTTATTGGTCTGGATACAGAGAAGGATATCGTGGGATTCAACGTCAGTCTCGTAGGTATAATGGACGTCATTGGTAGCAACAACAGGAATATCCAGTTCCTTACTGAACGCCATAAGAGTGGTGTTGACAGTCATCTGCTCCGGTATGCCGTGATCCTGAAGTTCAAGGAAGTAGTTGTCCTTACCGAAGATGTCCCTGTATTCCAGCGCTTTCTGCCTTGCTTCTTCCCTTGCGCCCTTGATGATAAGACTGGGGATCTCGCCCGCAAGACATGCCGAAAGACATATGATGCCCTCATGGAACTCTTTCAACACCTCAATATCCACACGGGGCTTATAATAGAAACCTTCCGTAAAACCGCGGCTGACTATCTTACACAGATTAGCGTAACCTGTATTATTCTCCGCAAGAAGTATCAGATGGTAATATCTGTCCTCGCCGGCATTAAGTTCCTTATCGAATCGGGAACCCGGAGCCACATAGACCTCACAACCGAGTATTGGCTTAATGCCTTCATTCCTTGCCGCCCTGTAGAAATCAACAGCTCCGTACATTACTCCGTGGTCGGTGATGGCGGCAGCATTCATCCCGAGTTCTTTCACTCGCTTCACATATTCTTTTATCTTGTTCGAACCGTCCAAAAGACTGTATTCGGTATGAGTATGCAGATGAACAAATGACACTCTTCTACCTCCCAATTAATTAGTTCTCAGCTCAGGCAACTTAAGTAAACGACTGATCATTCCCGTTACGCACGGATGGATCAAATATAAGCCCCAGAGTTACAGGCCAGAGAATAAAGCACGGATACATATATCTGAAGAGACAATATGCCGGAGTTGCAAGCATTATAGTCACCCAGAGAGCGAGCAGCGGAATAAGATATCCTATCCTTCTCTTCCTTCTTAATGTAACTACCGTTAGGATCACTATTCCCCACAGTTCCATGGCCATGGAACTTAAGATATTAAGCAGGGGAGCCTTGCGCATTCCAAGCATTAGCCCTTCAATAATTGAATCAGCATTTAATTTCAATATATCTTCAAGAAGATTGATGTTATCAACACCCATATCATTCTCGCATACCGACTGAATGACTACGGTATTACTCTCTCCAAAATGCCAATATCCGGAAGTATGCACAAGATAAGCCTTCACATAATCGGCAAAATTGCCCGTGAGCATATGGAACCATACTTTTAAGAACTCGCCCTTGTTCTCATTGACAAGCTCATCATCAAAGGCCTCATCGAACTTATATGGATCGGAAAGCCCCGGTGTATAGACTTCTTTCACACGTTCCAGAGGCATAAGTCTCTCAAGATAGGCCAGATCCTCTTCTTCTATATTATCTCCCGAATATACTACGCAGTATCCCATCTGCTGTAGGGGAACTCCCATGGATTCGGCAAATGATCCCTTGGCCACACCGAAACAGTTTGTCGCAACACTGCCCGCAATGATGAATGCGATGAGTGCGGTTCCTACGCTTATAATACTTTTGAGTCTCCCTGCTTTTTTGCAAAAGATAAGATATATAAAAAGGGCTGCCACCATGAAGATACCATTGTTACGTAACAGCATGGTGAGGAGTCCGAACACGCCCATGGCGATCGGGCGTTCATCGTATATTGCGAGACACATCAGCACCGTGGCGCAGGCAAAGAGGGTATCCTTGCTCGCATATATCGCATACATTGGCATAAACGGATGGAATGCGAAGAAGACGAATGCAGCCGCGATCCATATCTTGCGGAAGCCGTGTCTCTCCATCCAGTTAAGGATGTATACAAGCGTCACTATATACAGGCACATCTGAACATAAGTGAATACACCGAGCGACAGCGTCAGACTGCCCGGTCCCGATGTGAGCTTAATGATCAGATCGATAAGTCCCGTATAGAAAAATGGGTGATGATTGGTCCATGGGATGAGCCCGAGGCACATCTTCACCTCTTCAAATGTATCTTTGCCGAGATTCCCGGGGTAATTGTTAAGATAATAAGGCAGGTACGCCAGCAATATAATAAGGAAGGCAAGCATCGAGAGCCTGAATCTGTGACTGCGGCCAAGACCCGAAGATACAGCTTCCCTACCGCCTATTTCTTCAATGAAGCTAAACAGACTCATGAAGAGGTAACTGAATAAAGGAATCAGAAGCAGTGCCAACAGAATATCCGCTCCGCCCATTTCGGTGAAACAGATCTCGCTGTAGACTTCCACATGTCTTCCCACCACAACGGTCAATGCGAAGATACTGCCCGTTAACAATCCCGCATTGCGACAAAAGGCATTTTTCCAAAGGAAAGCCGGCGAATAGAGCTTAAGCGCTTCCTTACCGCTGACCTTTCGCCTGACTGCTTCCAGCAATAGAAAAACAGCAAGGAACTCCAATGGAAGCACGATGTCGATCCTTGTGATCCCGTAGCCGGACACCAGTGCGGAGATGATCACCACAGCATATGCAATTATTAAATCGATAATAACCCCGGGGGTGATCACGAATTCAGCCTCCCAAATATTGTAAGATAAGTGTCTGCGATATTGCTTACCCTGAATTTATCGCAAGTCTTCTTTATAGAATCTCTATTCCAGTCCCTATCGAGCGTCATATCCAGCTTATCAACGAACTCATCCTTATTGCCCATCGGAATAAGGTAACCATTCACATCATTCTCAATAATCTCGGCAGGACCGATCGGACAATCATAACTTATTACGGGAATACCGCATCCGATAGCCTCTATAAGGCAATTAGGCATTCCCTCGTAATTGGACGTCAGAACCACCGCATCCGCTCCGGCATAGACCTGTGGCATATCTTTGCGGATCCCGTCGAAGATCACACGCTCTCCCAGACCCTTGCTCTCCACAAGTTCCTTCGTCTTCTCCTCAAGATAACCGCCTCCGACTATCCTAAGCGTCACATCGTATCTCTTAGCCCGGAGACTATCAAAGATCTCTATCAGATCTTCGGGATTCTTCTGGGGATCAAGGCGTCCCACAAATACTATCTCCTTATTCCCGCGCTTCTTCTCCGTACGTGCCTTTTCGGTATCCTCTATCAGAATATCACTGACGGGATTATAAATAACGCTCATACGGGCTTCTTCCACGACTTTCTTATCTGTAAGCTGTTTACCCATGGCATTGCACTGGGCTATAACATAGTCCATATCAGCCAGCTGGTGTTGTGCGTTCTTAAGATACTGTTCCACAACAGGCGAGACATTGTCCTCCTTTTCCAGACTTATATTGATATTGTTGAGGACTCGAACCATTATCCTTACATCGATCAAGGATAACTTGCGTAATTTATTCAGGATCACCGCCATCTCATTACCGAAGCAAAAAATAAATCGTGGTTTAATTTTCTTAATATATCTTAGCATCGGTATTGCGCTATACCTCAGTCTGGACACTCCGAGCTCATGTACCTGCACGCTCTTATCAAGATAGCCGGTATTGATATCATCCTTCAGATTAAGGACTATTATATGCACTTCATGCCCACGGCGCGCCAGTTCATTGGAGAGATTGACGCAGACTCTCTCCGCACCGCCTATTCCCATATGAGCTATAAAAATATGAATCTGCAATTCCTCTATCCTCCAAGATATGTTCGGTTTGTCAAAAATAAACTCCGACACGGCAGTTCGACCTGCCTTAGGAATATATTCGGCTCTTCATAATAATATACCCCGATATGGCAGTTCGACCTGCCTTAGGAATATACCCCGATCCTACAGTTCAGCTTGCCTTTTCTGCTCTCGCCGATCTCTTCCATGAACTCGAATTTGCCGTATCCGCGAGCCGAGACGATATCACCGGTCTTTAATGCCTTCGCATTCTCGGTACATATCCGTCCGTTCAGATATACATTTCCTACCGGAAACAGGTTCAGCGATTCCTGCCTCGAAATATTGAAGACCCTCGATATCACCGCGTCGACTCTCGCCGAAGTAACCTGTATGATCTTCTCCGTAAGCCGTGGCCCCGTTAACTCGCTGATATTCTCTTCTATAGACACACTGACAGACGTATGACGCACACGCCTTAGATTGTCGATAATATAGTCCGCTATACTGTCCTTGCAGAAAACCAGGGCAACCCGGTCTCTGACGAAGATATCGCCTATCATCTCGCGCCTGATCCCAAGATTCATAAGTGCCCCGAGATAGTCCCTGTGACTCAGTTCATCGGCAAATTCCGCCTTCAAAGGCTTAATTGCAAGCGATTTTATCGGGAAATCAACCTCATATCCCAGTTCTTCCTCATCACCGAACCTTATCATCCTGCGTTCCGCCATCTCATACCCACCGTATAACTTAGGATGTACGTGATCGAATTCACGTTCATGAGAGTAGAATTCGGAGATTACCGCCATATCGCAGAAGTCGGTGAATGTATATATTCCGCCATTATAGCTTCTGTCTGCCAGCTCTGTAAGCCTCTTATGATCCATATCTTCCTTCCTTCAACGACTCTTACAACGGATACCGGCTCCCTGCACATTATAACACACTAGGGACAGCTATTCCTTAAAAAGGGCATCCATTGTTATTATATTCACGAAATCACTATGATACCCGTTGCGTACAAGTCCGTATGTAGTCACAAGCGTACTATGAATAACGGCTTTCTTCGGAATCTTTTCATGTAATAGTTTTTTTCTTTTTTCCAACGTCTTGTGATAATCTAATTCAACCTCAAAGTCATCGCTGTAGAATTTCATTTCGCACATATTTATAACATTATCTTTTCTAACGATGATCATATCAATCTGAGTTCCTTGTGATTCTTTAGTTCCTCTTTTAGACCATAATGATTCTGTGGTTGATACCCCACCTATCTGCAACGCATTCTTTATTTGCTTTCTGTGATTCCAACATACATTTTCGAAGGCATATCCTTTCCATGTTCGCACGTCAGGGGCATCCTCTATATTAACCCAATTCTGTTTTTTTCGTCTTTTTTCTCCCCTTACAAATTCAAGATAAAAAATACAGAACGGATCAATCAACTTATAGAATGTTTCCCCCTTGTCATTTCCAAAAGAATCATAATCAATAATAAAATCACCGGATTTTAACGCCTTTAGCTGTTTGGACAATTCTCCACTATCGGTAATTCCGGTTAATTCAGTCAACTCTTTGCGAGAAAGCCCCCTTCTCTTTGTAAAGAGAGCACCCACGATGTTTTTAATTGTTTCGGCATTAACAAACAATGAAGAAAACAGCCGATCATACTCATCCCTAAGTATTGCATTTTCAGCAAAGAAAATCCTGTCTATATTCTGCGGCAAACTGTATTCTTTTTCAAAATACCGCAAATAATATGGAATGCCTCCTACCATCATATATGACTGGATAATATCATATTTCGACATTACCACTTCTCTCGATTCAAAGAATCTTTCACATTCATTCAGCGAAAATGGGGAGAGTTTAATTTCATGGGTTACCCTGTTGTACAATCCTCCATGATTATTAATCACATTATTTAGGATCCATGAACTCGAGCTTCCGCACACAATAACGCATACATTTTTTCTATGACACGCCCAACCGTTCCAGAAAGCCTCGAATCCTGTCATAAACTTGGCTCTCGGTGTATCCAACCACTGAATCTCATCTATAAAAACTAGTATTCTGCTATCCTTATCACACTTTTCGCTAAGCAAATCCTCCAACATATAAAATGCTTCCAGCCAGGATTTAGGTGTCTTAGATGCCTTTGAGCCATATTCAACTAACGATCTGTAAAAATGCTCCAACTGATCCTTCATCCGACTCTGCCTTTTTCTTTCTGTTTTTTCACTTTCATCCACAGGTGACAACCCGGAGTGTCGAAAATTAATGCGATTCTCAAACACTTCATCAATCAGAAAGGTTTTCCCTACCCTTCTTCGTCCGTATAATGCAATGAGTTCAGCTGATTTACTGTTATAATACTCATTAAGCTTTCTCACCTCATATTCTCTTCCTATTATCATAGTTTTCTCCCGTGATTATGTTATATTTTTCTATATTTTAAGCCTTTTTCCTCTTTATCGAAAAATATAACACGTTTCTTTCTCAAAAACAATGCTATATTTTTCGACATTGGCGTTTTTTTTATTCGAAACCGAAAAGTATAACATCAGAGAAGCAATCTTAGCAATGGCTTCTTAAGCATAAGGTGATAATTGAGTAGGGTACCCCCTCACCTCGAAGTTTTCGCTTCTCGGTGTCCTACAGTCGCCAAATATGCAACATTCCGTGCAAGCACGATGTTGCATACTTGGCTCGTTGTCTATACAAAAAGCACCCTGCATCATCACAGAGTGCTCTCATCATTCATCAGGCAGTTCACCTTCAAACGGTGCAAACGAAATGTAAATCCGTTTGATAAATCACCAAAAAGCCGTATTTTCAACCGATCACAGATTATTCTTATACCATTCGATTGCAAGCGCGATTCCCTTAGCAAAATCATAATCAGGATCGTAACCGAGCAGTTTTCTCGCCTTGCTTATATCCGCATTGGAATGCTTGATATCTCCGGGTCTGTCAGGTCCGAAATTGGGCTCTCTCTCAATCTCCAATGCTTTACATAGTCCGTAATATATATCAATAAGGTACTCTCTTCCGCCATAAGCAACATTGAAGGCATTGCCTGCTGCCTCGCTCGAAGCAAGACAGGCCTTGAGATTGGCCTCTACAACATTATCTACATATGTAAAATCGCGGGACTGCTTGCCGTCACCGTTGATAGTCGGCGTCTCGCCCCTTAATAACATCTTAATGAACTTGGGAATAACTGCCGCATACGCTCCATCGGGATCCTGTCTGCGACCGAACACATTGAAATATCTGAGTCCGTAGGTATCAAGACCATACAGCTTATAATAGAGCTTACCGTACTCCTCACATACCCTCTTGGTAAGCGCGTAAGGTGAGAGGAGATTACCCTCCTGACCTTCTACCTTGGGCAGAACCGGATGATCGCCGTATACCGAAGAGCTTGAAGCATATACGAACTTCTTAACCCTCTTCTGTCTTGCGGCTTCCATCATATTAAGAGTACCCTTGATATTGTTCTCCTCATAGAACTGAGGCATCTCAATACTTCTGGGAACGCTTCCCCACGCTGCCTGATTCAGTACATAATCAACGCCTTCACATGCCTTAAGGCAGGTATCGTAGTCCTTGATATCACCCTTGATAAACGTATAGTTCGGTCTGTCCTTCAGCAGATCCACGTTAGCCTGCTTACCGGTCGACAGATCATCGAGACATACCGCATTGTAACCCATATCCGTGATCGCCTCACACAGGTTGGATCCGATGAATCCGGCGCCTCCTGTAACCAAAAAAGTACTATCCTTAGGAAATTCAAGATTCTTAAAGCCCATTTCTCATTCCTCGATTCAAAATTATTGCAAAGAGCACCGATCAGTCTGCCTCTATTTCAGAAAGCCCCTGCTCCTATATACCTCGAGCATCTTATCCGCCACGACTTCCCAGCCGAGGCTGTACTGCTCGTTCTTAAGCTTCTTTCCGATCGACTCTCTTAAGCCTACATCATTATAGATGTTTTCACATGCTTCTGTCCAGTCATCAAGCTCGAAAGAATCAACGATGATCCCGTTCTCGCCATTACGTATCAGCATATCCGCCCCGCCGTTATTACTGCTGATCACCGGAAGCCCAAAATACATAGCCTCCATCAGCACCATCCCGAAGATCTCATAATTACTGGGAAAGAGCATACAATCAGCCTGCCTGTACAGTTCACCGACCTCGGTCTGATTAAGCTTCGGATAATATGCCATCCGTCCGGAAGCGATCCACTTGCGCACCGGAGCCAGTGCCTCGTCCTTATAGGCCTTATCTCCGTCGCCGACCAGTATCATCTTCATGTCCCCGTGATCCGTAAGCAGTCTGTCGACCAGCTTCATTAGCATGATAGAATTTCGTCGCGGTTCTATTTTGCCCACATAGATCCATGTGAAGCCTGAGCCTCGCATCGGCTCAGTATCGACACCTTCGAATGCGTCATAGTCAAGCCCGACCCCAACAGGATAAGTATTGCGAAAGCCCTTATCTTCAAGGAATCCGGCCGCCGCCCGACTCTTGGTGAAGGCGATAACATCCGGATTATGCCGTAACTTCAGGAATATCCTGTCAAAAACTCGGCACTTGAGATTATATCCCTTGTTAAAATCATGATAATACGGGCCGTGATATATGACAACCTTGTCACGATCCCTGCCCGTATAATACCACCAGCTTGTCAGCTGATCGTACTCGTGCACCTGAATCACATCGTACCCGGAAGTCAGCCCGCGCAGAGACGGAAAAAATCCGTTCTTTAGTATCCCGAAGCCCCTCAGGTGGTACACGCTTATATATACATCATCATCCAGCTCGATAAGTTCGGTATAATCATTATCCGAGCCGTTATACAGCACAACATCAGTCTGAACGCCGGCCATGGTAAGCGCCTTGGCCAAACCGATCTCCTGAACATTGTAATTATTCGAATTAATGATATTAGGAAATGTCCTAACGATCAGAATCTTCATATCCGATATCCTGCAACCTTCAATGCTTATATTGCGCCGATCTGCAGATACAGTCCTTACATATTCTGCCAGAATCCGCAAACGGCCTCAGTCGTCTCTTCGATCCCGACATTTTTCACCTGCCGGTCAGCACTCTCACAATATATAGAATATCGCTTATTGTAAAGTTCTGCAATCTTATTAATATCATCCGCCAAAGGTCTGTCCGATGTAGGTATCAGCTCCGCCGGATCCCTGTCAATGAACACTATCCTGCCGTTATGCGACAGCCTCTTAACATTGATATCCTTAAGAACCGCTCCTCCGCCGGTCGATATGCACAGTCCGCTTTGAAGTGACAATTCCGCGATGACTTCGCTCTCCAGATCCCTGAAGTAGCCCTCTCCTTTTTCCTTGAAAATATCCGGAATACTGACTCCTTCTCTCTCCACGATAAGCGCATCCGTGTCCGTGAACTTAAGCCCCAGACGTTCCGCCACCTTTATGCCTATCGTGGACTTGCCGCTTCCCGGCATCCCCGTAAGCACAAGATTCATCTTGGCAGATGCTATACTGCGTGTGATCTCACGCGCCTTTCTTTCTTCCACGGGTTCGCCTGTGAACAGCTTCGCCGCTTCCAGAGCCTGCATAACGAGCATATAGAGTCCTGTTACGGCAGGAATACCTTTGCCTAAGGCCTCAAGCACAAGTTCGGTACGTGAAGGATTGTAGATCACATCAACAACACCCTTTAGATCCAAGAAACGCCCCAGGTCTATCGGCTTATTGTCTGTGGAAGGATGCATTCCGACGGGAGTGGTATTGACGATAATATCGGCATCGGCGTGATCCCTGTAGGCCTCCTCATAGGTTATCGCATCCATGCCGCCCTTACGGCCTGCCTTTACAATCTCCCTGACACCAAGACTCTCAAGCACAGCCTTCGCTGTCTTCGATGTGCCGCCTGTACCGAGGATCAGAGCCTTAGCCCCCTCAGTCGCAATATTCATATCAAGGATAAGCGCCCTCATTCCGTAATAATCGGTATTATAACCGACAAGACGGCCGTCCTTATTAACAATGGTGTTGACTGCACCTATCTCGAGCGCCTTGGGATCGACCTCATCCAATAAGGGAATGACCTTCTCCTTATAGGGGATCGTGACATTAAGCCCCTTATATTCTCTTGATACTATAAAACTCTCAAGCTCATCCGGTGCCAAGGGCTTAAGCTCATAAGAGTATCGCCCCAGCGACTCATGTATCTCCTTCGAGTAGCTGTGTCCCAGCTTCTCTCCGATCAAACCGTATTCCATATCGTTCCCCTCTGCAAATGCTTTCAAATATCCGACCTATGATCATAACATCTCGGCGATATCGTATATCAGTCGCTCTGTTTTTTCCCATCCGAGACAGGGATCTGTGATGGACTTACCGTAGACACCGCCATCGATCTTCTGAGCGCCATCCTCGATATAACTCTCTACCATGAAGCCCTTAAGGAGCTTGCCGATCTTCTCATTATGTCTTGCAGAATGAAGCACTTCCTTGATGATACGAGGCTGCTCAAAAGGATTCTTGGCTGAATTAGAATGATTGGTATCAACCACAAGACCGGGATTGACAAGATCCATCTCCTCATAACAATTGCAGAGTCGCTCAATATCTTCATAATGATAATTGGGAATAGCCTCACCGTGCTTATTGGTACAGCCACGCAAGATCGCATGTGCATACTGATTACCCTCTGAATGGACTTCCCAGCCTCTGTAGATAAATGTATGCGAATTCTGAGCCGCAAGGATGGCATTCATCATAACGGAATAGTCGCCGCTGGTAGGATTCTTCATGCCAACGGGAACATCGATGGCACTTGCGGTAAGTCTGTGCTGCTGATCCTCAACAGATCTTGCTCCGACTGCAACATAGGCAAGAATATCATCAAGATAATTGTAATTCTCGGGGTAAAGCATCTCGTCGGCGCAGGCAAAACCCGTCTCCTCGATAGCTTTCAGATGAAGATGTCTTGTTGCTATGATACCCTTGAACATATCGGGCTTGGAATTGGGATCGGGCTGATGAAGCATTCCCTTATATCCTGCTCCCGTTGTTCTGGGCTTATTGGTATAGATTCTGGGGACGATAAGGATCTTATCCTTAACCTTCTCCTGAATCGGCATAAGCCTTGAGATATAATCCAGTACGCTGTCCTCGCGATCTGCCGAACAAGGACCGATTATAAGGATCTTACGATCGTCTCTTCCTGCGAAGATCTCATTGACCTCTGCACGCTTCTCTGATACTACCTTACCTGCCTTGCCTGTAAGGGGTACCATTTCCTTAACTTCTGCCGGCAAAGCCAGCCTTCTCTCGAATACTACGTTCATTTTTCCAACCTCTCCTTCTCTTTTACACAAATGATTGATGACTGATTTATTATTATCTTATTTAATTATTACCCTTTTAAAGCAGGGTACGTTCTTCACTTTCCGGTCAGATGACAGCCTCTGCCAACAGGCCTTCATTTGCAAGCCGTCACTTCCTGACCTTATCAAACTTGGCCCTTCGCTCGGTAGACAGCCTCATCTTGCTCTTAAGATATTCCGCATCGCCACGATCGAGCGCATCCCTTATGCCCTTAAGTTCTTCAATAAATCGCTCAATGTGCCCCGAAAGTTCCTCTTTGTTATCAAGGAACAACTCACTCCACATCACTTCATTGATCCTCGCGATCCTTGTAAGATCCCTAAACGAATCGCCTGTATAATGCACAAGATTCTCATCGTCATTGCAGGTCATCAGCGAAACCGCGATGCAGTGCGTCAGCTGCGACACATAACCGATCATCTTATCATGCTCCTCCGGACTCAGCACCGAAATATGTCTGAACCCCAGTATGCGCCCCATGTTGTAACACCATTCCACAGCCTCCGGCGTATTACGCTCTGTCGGCACCACTATAAAGTTAGCGTCTCTGAATATCCTGTCATCGCTGTATCTGACGCCGCTCGTCTCCTTACCGGCCATCGGATGGGAAGCGATAAACTCAATGTCATCCCTGAGAATATCCTGAATCTCATACACGACCGCCGTCTTAACGCCCGTCACATCGGTGATCCTGATCCCTGACTTGAAGTACTGCTGATAATTCTTTATCCATTCCACAAAGACATGAGGATATAATGCAAAAATTACCGCATCTGCCTCTCCCAGCATCTCCTCACTTACTTCAGTGCTCCCACTGTCAATGATGCCGTTCTCCATGGCATAATCGATCGTATCCTTATCGGTATCTATGGCAAGCACCCGATATCCCAATCTCTTAAGCGCCATTCCGTAACTGCCGCCTATAAGTCCCAGACCGACTATCAGGATGTTTTTCCTGTTTATCCATTCCATGCTCATCTTGCCTGCTCTCTCCTGTTTATCCATTCCGTGCTCATCTTGCCTGTTCTCTCCTGTTTATCCATTCCGTGCTCATCTTGCCTGTTCTCAACTGTTTATCCATTCCGTGCTCATCTTGCCTGTTCTCAACTGTTTATCATCTCAATGACTATTCCCAATCCTTTCAAAACAGCGGGATAATCGGGATAACTCTTCTCCACGGCTTCGACACCCTCTATAGTACCACCGGTAATGGTCATCAGGGTAGCAAGTGTCATAACTATTCGATGATCATTGGCTCCGTCAAGGGGTTGTTCGGGCGCATGCAGATCACACTTATGTATCACTATGCTGTCTTCATACTGTTCTGTTTTAACCCCAAAATGTGACAGCCTCTCGCACATCACAGTACCGCGGTCGCTTTCCTTGATCTTAAGTCTTCCAGTTCCCTTAATCACACCACCGTTACAGGCTGCGGCAACACCCATTAGCACAGGCCCAAGATCGGGACAATCCGTGATATCAAGCTCTGCTTTTCCTTCCTTAAGCTTGCGTAAATATTCCCTGTACACACGATCTCCCTGAAGCGAATGCTCCTTAAGATCCTCCACGATCACATCTCCACCGATCACATTCAGCGCCTCTAGAAAAGCAGCATTGGAATAGTCGCCTTCAACTCTTATATCACGAGCTGTAAATCCTTCTGTTTTCTCAATATACAGAGTTCTCTCATCTTCCCATCTGACCGTAACGCCAAATTCACCCATGGCTTCTATTGTAAGATCTATATAGGAACGGCTTGCGACCTCAGTGGTAAGATGTACCCTCTTATCTCCGCCCATTATGGCCAGCGCATACAGAAGCCCCGTTATGAACTGAGAGCTTATATCTCCCGGAACGCTGTAATCGCACTCTTCCAGCTTCCCATTGACTGTAAGACTATCTTCCGTTCTGATGAAGTCGATCCCCTGCTCCCTGCATATATCTTCGTATACTGACAGAGGTCTTGTAAGAAGAGTCCTGCTACCGTTAAACCTCACCTTCATTCCAAGTGCCAGCACGATCGGAACGAAGAAACGAAGTGTGGAACCGCTTTCTTTTACATTGAGATCAATAATATCCGTTCCCCGATCGTTACCGGCCGACCCGCCGATATTATCCGCTTTAGCATCATGCTTATTACCGTCCGACTCGCCGATACTGCGCAGTACACCTATAGGCTCATTACCGGCCGCCTCACCGATACCTCTTACCTCGACCTCGGTTTCTCTCCTTACCGTCCAGGCCTTGATGCCTTCGATGCAGTCCAGGGTTGCCTCGATATCCTTGGAATACGCAAGATTACTAACCTTACTCTTACCTCCTGCAAGGGCGGCGCAGATCAGATATCTGTGAGCCATACTCTTGGAAGGCGGAGCGGCCACTCTTCCCGAAGCCTTGCCGGGCTTAATACTTATATCCATCGAAAGTACCGCCTTTCGTATTCATACTGTCCGTCCCGTATCTTCCGGCCAGCAGATCATAGACCGTAAGCGCAAGCACGCTGTCGACAACCACCGCTGCCCTGTGTATGATCGCAGGATCATGACGCCCGTTGATCTTAAGCTTAGTATTCTCACCCGTTCCCAGATCAATAGTATCCTGCTCTTTATATATGGAAGGTGTCGGCTTTACCGCCGCACGGATCACGATCGGCATTCCGTTAGTGATACCGCCGTTGATACCGCCATTATTATTGGTCACCGTAACTACCCTTCCGTTTTCACTTCTTAACGGATCATTGAACTCGCTTCCGAACCCGTTCACCATATCGAATCCGGCTCCGAACTGAACTCCCTTGACTGCCG
Source organism: Lachnospiraceae bacterium (assembly GCA_024684085.1). GTDB lineage: Bacteria > Bacillota > Clostridia > Lachnospirales > Lachnospiraceae > Colinaster. Next base: position 24,282 of record JAIKXM010000019.1, read on the forward strand.
GAACGCTGTACAACATATGCGCGATCGTGCTCTCCACCGAATCGAACCACGGCTCTCCCACTCCCGCAGGCATGCCGGTTATAACACTCTCCAGCACTCCTCCGACGCTGTCTCCTTCAGCCGCTGCCTGCTCAATGGCCTCACGCATCTTCTCGCCTGCTTTTTCATCCAACACCGGAAAAACAGCCTCGCCTAAGGTATCAAAATCCTTCCGGTAATCCTCAAAGCCCCTGTCGGCTATCGAAGCACAACTGCTTATATGTGTGGCTATCCTTATCCCTTTGCTCTCAAGCACCGGCATAACTACAGCCGCTGCCGCAACAAGCGCTGCCGTTATACGACCGCTGAAGTGTCCGCCGCCATTAAAGTCCTCATATCCATGATACTTGCAATGGGCTGTATAGTCGGCATGACCGGGTCTCGCAGCCCCAACTGTTTTCTCATAATCCTCACTGTGCTGAGCCGTGTTGGGGATCAGAATGCATAAAGGTGTACCTGTAGTCCGGCCCTTATATACACCGCTTGCTATTATATATTCATCTTTCTCTACTCTTGCAGTTGAGATCCTTCCCGAAGGACGTCTCTTGGTGAGCTGCGATGCTATCAGCTCCTCATCTATCTCGATTCCGGGAGCGAGTCCGTCAAGAACCGCTCCGATATAAGGTCCATGACTCTCGCCAAAAAGAGTTACCGCAAGGCTGTTACCGAATGTATTCTTCATGCTAATCTCCATTCCACAGTTTTCGGCCGGCAGATTCACTGCCAATCCCCGAACTGTTATATTACACCGAGTGACATATCGCAACACCTGCCGCATTACACGACCTCAACATTACACGTCGCATATCACACCGTTCAGGCTTTCGTTTTATTCCTATCCTTAATCCGTTCCCGGTTCGATCTCAGTCGGTTACGGATCTGACCCTGTCCTTTAATGACACGAGTGTCACATCTTGCAGTTTGTATTCTCCTACCTTCTCGCAGAAGACAGCCGACACCATGGCTCCCGATGCTTTCTTATCATGACACATCATCCTGTATACTTCTTCACCGTCGACATCGCAGGACGTCGGAAGATTCAAGCGATCAAGGATCGGGATCAGTTCCTTCCTCACTTCGGCCGATGACATGGCGACCATTCCGATCGATACACATTCACCGTGATAGAGCTTCTCTTCGTTTGTCGCAAGCTCGATCCCGTGACCGATCGTATGACCGAAATTCAATACTTTCCTGAGCCCTGCTTCTTTCTCATCCTGCTCGACCACATTCGTCTTAAGCTCGATCGACCTTGTCACGATCTCCTCAAGATGCTCCATGTAATCATCCCTTTTAAAGATATTCACGAGCCCCGCATCAAAGGTCATTCCCATCTTAAGTGCTTCAGACAGTCCGTTGGATATCTGTCTGTCCGTCAGGGTCTTCGTAAGATCGATATCGATGAGCACTCGTTTCGGCTGATAGAAGGCACCGACTATATTCTTGAGACCACCGTAATTGATGGCTGTTTTGCCACCGACAGATGAATCCACCTGCGAAAGGATCGTAGTCGGAATATTGTAAAAATCAACGCCTCGCATGTATGCCGAAGCCGCGAATCCCGCCAGATCTCCAACGACTCCCCCTCCGACGGCAACTACGCAGTCTTTTCGCGAGAAGCCTTCCTGCAACATCTTATTTAAGAGAAGATCAAAAGATTCAAGACTCTTATGTTCCTCACCTTCACCTATTGTAACGATAAACGGTTGGCCGGAACAAGCCGCAACCTTTTCGGCATATTCGGCAGGTACGCCTTCATCGGTTACGATCAGGACTTTTCTGTTTAGATCAAGTTCCTGTCCGACGTCATTAATGCAGCCTCTTCTGATGACCACTTCATAACTGTTATCTTTCTCTGTAAGACTCACCTTTATCTTACTCATCAGATCTCCTCCTCTTTGTGCAGCTTGGCTAATATCTTAACATCCGTGCACCACTTCCCCATCTCTTCCTGCATCTTCTCGGGATTACCGTCCAAGATATCACCTGTCGCTTCCACATAGAAATAATACTCGAAAGGCAGGTTATGCATCGGACGGCTTCTGAGTGTTCTCATGTTATATCCGTATCTGCCTACTACTTCAATAGCCTTCACCAATGCTCCGGCTACGTTATCTACAGTAAACATCATCATAATGATACCATCAGTGCCGGCATTTTTGCACCTAAGAAGGGGAGATTTCGGAATCTCCACGCCGTCACGGCTAATGACTGCGAACTTGGTGGTGTTCTGCTCCGACTTATTGATCTCCTTTTCAAGCACTGTAAGCCCGTAGAGATCGGCCGTCTCGATGCTTGCTATGGCGGCAACCGATCTGTCATTCATCCCGGCAACCTTGCGTGCCGCAACAGCCGTATTGCTCTCTTCCTGTCTGGCGAATCCGTGCTGTTCAATATACTCCAGGCACTGCTCAAGAGCCATTGAATGGCTTACTACCGTCTTGATATCTTCCTTGACAGCGCCCTTAACGCCGAGCAGGTTCTGGGTGATCGGAAGATAATAAAGGCCGCTCACTTTAAGATTGCCCTTGAACATAAGATCGATGGATTGGCCTACCTCCCCGGCGTAGCTGTTCTCTATCGGAAGAACGCCGTAAGCGCATTCGCCCTTGGATACACTGCTGTATACCTCGGCAAAGCTCCTTTTGGCCACATACTTAGCTCCCGGGAATATCTTCACTGCCGCATTATGGGCAAAGGCACCGACTATCCCGCTGTAAGCTATCTTCAACTGTTCACCTTCTGTTTGTATGTTCTCATTCATAACATATCCCTCTGACTTGTTGACCCAATTTTGACTAATCTCTGACACTTTCAATAACGGCAGGGCATCTGTATCTGCGATCCTTTGAATGATCCTGTCCATCCATCATCTGTAACCATGGTTCCGTACAACACGTGTATCACATCACTGTACTTTAGCACTTCAAAGTGTAAAATAATCTGAACAAAAGAAAACTCCGTTCGATAAAGAACGGAGTCGTTATAATCTATTGTTTATTTCCATGCTTCATCGATCTTCATTCATCTTCAATTAATCAGAAACAGGCCTGCCTCATAGCAAGCCTTAATAAAGTAGAAAAATCGATTGTCGCATCTGAATGTATTCATAGTAATTCCTCCGAATGCCGGTCAAGTCCGAATGATCTTCCTATCACCTGATCGAATATCAGATTGCCTCGCTCGGATCACCCATCCGTTTCACAACAAATGTATGTTAACAGACTTTTCAATCACCGTCAACCCACAATGACACTTGGGGACGGGGTTTTTGTGTCATTTTTAGAAGAGCATACACTCATCACAGCAACCGGGAACATTGCATATACAGCATAGACATATCTGAACATATTACTTGTCGGCGTAGCTATCCACAACGAAAAAACTATCAATGCAGGAATAACAGCCAGGAGCGCATTCTTATCATTGTTGCGGAACATCCATAACGCCATAAAAAGCAACGACCAGAATCGAATCCCACACGAAAGGATTATTTCAAAAAAAGGAATCTTATTTAAAGCTATCAGCTCATTCCATTTTTCCCACAGTCTCATCGCGCTTTGATTCTTAGTTGTATTGTAAATACCATACTGAATAAGATCAACTCTTTCAGATATGCCAATATCCCAAATAGAATAATATCCCGAAGGAGCCCAATACCCCCTTGTCTCGTCAACCCAGGCTTTAAGGTAATTATATGGATATCGTAAACCTAAATGCATCCATAGCTTAATAAAATCTCCCATATGGTCAGAAAGATATTCCTGATTACCTTCACGTCTGATAAGATTTTTAATATTATCCGAACTTGAACTGTTATATACTTCTCTAATTGCATCTGTACTAACTATCAACTCAAGAAACTCTTCCTCTTGTTCATTCAATTCCCTCTTATCAAACAGTACTCTTCCTATCTGCTGAAGAGGTATCGACAAGGATTCAACCGTATCCGGTTGCGGTATATTCTTATACGACAAATATGCTCTATTCATCAACAATGACAACAGTAAAAAAACAAATGTAGCTTTTACCGTAGCTCCGAGCACCCTATCCTTCCTTTTTCCAAGCAACCACAAAAACATAACAAGAAGCAATATGGCAACCACAAAAGTACCATTTGATCTATACAGGGACGTCCCCATTACTCCGATCCCATATATTAAGGTTGATAGCTTATCACTCTTATCCAAGTGATTAATCCTGCGATATAATGCCGTAGCAAATATCGATACAAATACGGCCCACATTGTGTCTTTTTCAACTGCACACGACATCCCAATATGATAAGGCATTATCGCACGAAGCACAATAAACGATATCAAGACCGCATCTCTCATACCGCCTTTGTGTAAAGATATCATCATGTATGAAAAAGCCAACGCCATCATACCAATCTGAAATAGAACAAACGCCGCAATAGCCACGTTACCGGAACCGGTCATTCGATAGATCGGCTCAAAGAACACTCTGATAGTCATCGTATGCCAGTACGGATGATGGTTAGAATAATTGCCGGTAAGGATCTGATTGATCTGATCCGCATTATCAACTCCGAACCACCCCGGATAACAGATCATAAAAAAATAGATACAATATGATATGACTACACTAAATGAAGACAAAGCAAAAATATGCCATCCCTTGAATCTTGAGCATTGGCTCCCGATTAGGAACGAATGCTTTTGATTGAGATATAAAGCAACACCTTTATATATAGACGCAAGAACAACACTTCCCAATATGAAAGCCATTCCGCCTTTTACAGCATCCCTGATGTTACCTGAAATAAATAAACTGTAATCATTAACAGTAAAAAAGAAGGAAGTAATAATCCCCAACACTATATATGGGATATCTTCTCTTTTCCGAACACACTTGGTTTTTTTTAAGGATATTCCGGTATAACAAACACAAGTGATACCAAACACAGATAACGCCAAAAATGTAGTTATATAGGATTCAGTCCCCAAAAACAGTATCCACCAAAATGCACAACTCAGTATCTCTATTATTATCATAATTACATACATTTCTTATTACTCAACGAACCAACGGCAAAAAATCATTGAACCAAATCATGCACCGCAGTGCACAATTTGGTTCAAGCAAAAACAATATTAAAAACAAACAGTTATATTTACTTTCCTGCCTTAGCAGCCTTCTTGGCAGCCTTTGCTTCAAGTGCCTTAGCCGAAGGTCTAACAAGCACAAGTGACATTACAAGAGCAACAACATAGAGAACTGCTGTCACAACAAGAACTGCCTGATATCCTTCAGGATTAACAGTATAATTATGACCATCGATCACTACTTCGTAAGCCTTGGAAGCGTATACCTTATTAACGATATAGCTTGCCATCTGATTGCCTGTAAGTCCGGCAATAGCCCAAGCTGAAAGCGTAAGACCATGAATAGCAGAGATATTGCTCATGCCGTAGTGGTCTGCCAACAGGTTGGGAACATTCGAGAAGCCGCCGCCGTATCCGGCATTGACCATGAATATAAGTGCCAACACAAGAATAACAAGTACCATGTTCTGTGTATTGGTATCGAAGTCATATGCGTTGTGAATACCCTTGGTGATAACCGTAAGCACGGTAAGACCCAGTGAGATAACGAAAATGATCTTATATACAGTATTACGATCCTTCATTCCATCAGCAAGAGCTGAGAATCCAAGACGTCCGCCTGCGTTGAAAACAGCGGAGATTGTGGACATTACACCTGCCATTGCAGCGAGTCCGATACATTTTACGATCATCTTCTCCTGAGAGATAAGAGCAAGTCCACATGTAATATTAAGGTAGAACATTACCCAGATACCGATATATGTTCCGATAGGCTTAGACTTAATAACTTCGAATTTGCTGGGCCCCTTCTCGGCGGCTGTAGGCTCATGCCATCCGGCAGGCTTCTTGAGCAGCAGGTGTCCAACGAACATCATTACGAAGTATACAGCTGCAAGTACATAGAACATCTTGTATACACCATCGCCCACCTCATTGATCTTATTAACACTGAGGCCGTCGAGCATTGATGTCATGATAGGTGAAGCGATAGCCTTAGCTGCACCGAATCCTGCAACCGCAAGACCTGTAGCAAGACCCTTGTGATCCTCGAACCACAGCATAAGTGTCTTAACAGGTGACAGATAACCGGTTCCAAGACCAACACCCATTATAAAACCATACGAAAGATAGATTCCGACAAGTGCTACGACACTCTTCTGGTGAAGACCACCGTACCAGATGAAGAATCCTGTTCCTGCCATACCTATTGAGAAACAGAATGTGGCAAGAAGTGATGACTTATGAATATCTTTCTCTACTATATTACCAAGGAATGCCGCCGACATACCAAGGAAGAAGATTGCAAAAGAAAATGCCCACTCAGTTGATGACTTAGACCATCCAATATATGAGGCGATCTCCTGACTGAAGAGTGACCAGCAATACACTGTACCGATACTCATATGAAGTAATAATGCAGGGATCGCACCGCGAAGCCACTTATTCTCGCGCCAGCCACCCTGTTTAGCATTGTTTCCCATTATTTTATCCTCCCAAAATATCACTCAAAAATGCTTGTTACAAAACATTCTTTATAAAAAAAATGCTTGACCTCAGGCACTTTCTACCTATAATAAGCAAACACACCTATTTTAAACCATAATCTTAAGGACTGCAACATCAGATTTACAAATAAAAACGATATAAATTAAATATCCTGAAGTTTTTTTAAAAAATGCATTAACTTTTTTCATGAAATGTCGATATAAGTTAAAAGAATCATAATATACCCTCATTTTACTTATTAACTAACGGACTTAGGATCAGCCGATCAGATACAGGATGTATGGAGCTCGACTGATCAACGCGCATTTACAAGGAGGTAGCGGGATGAATTTAAACGGGATTAACGATTCAACAAAGACTTATAACACCTACGGAAGTTCAGGTACAACAACTTCCGCCAAGCCAACCGAATCAAAAGAAGCGAAAGAAACCGCAGCAGAAAGCGGAGTCGTATACGAAAAGTCAAGCGAAGGAACAGCAAAGGCATCCGGCAAATACGTACAGGATACCAATCTCGTAGCCAAACTTCAGGCAGATACAGAAGCCAGAGTTGCTAACTTAAGATCCATCGTAGAGAAACTTATAAGCGGTCAGGGTAACGCACTCGGACAGGCAGACGATATCTGGAGCTTCTTAAGAAAAGGTGATTTTACAGTTGATGCAGCTACAAAGGCTCAGGCTGAAGCAGATATCGCTGAAGACGGATACTGGGGAGTAAACCAGACTTCCGACAGAATACTCGATTTCGCAAAAGCACTCACAGGCGGAGATCCTTCCAAGATCGAAGAGATGCGAGAAGCTTTCAAGAAGGGATTCGAATCAGCCACCAAGACCTGGGGCGACACCCTTCCCGATATCTCCCAGAAGACTTATGAAGCCACAATGAAGAAATTCGATGAATGGGCAGCTGAGAATCAGAGCAACTGAGAACTAATGCAATTATCATCGATGATCATTCTTAGTTATTTAGTCATTAAAGCAAGCAGCATAGATCATTATCATCATACGGATGATACTCTTAGAAAAAACCATAATCAAAAAGGCACTGTCGGTAACAAATGCTACGACAGTGTCTTTTCAAGTTCAATTTCCCAAGTCCGATTATTAAAATGCTTTTTTAAGTTCACTTTTTTCAAAGGCCGATAATTTCAGGTTCAACACCTTTAAGTTCACTATTCTCAGCGTCGATTATTTCAAGCTCAATACGCCGGAGCTCAACGACAGCACCAGGTCTCAATTGTTAACTCTCGATTTAATTTTGCGTGGATTTGTGATCACATGTTCATCCGCATCCTATTTTACTATTCCTATTATATCCTTCACCGAAGCGAATCCGTTTCGATCCAGATAAGCATCGATACCATCCACGACCTCCTCAGTTGCATATGGATTAATAAAATTATATGCGCCAACAGCCACAGCAGTTGCACCCGCAAGCAAGAATTCAACCGCATCATCGGCATTGGATATTCCGCCCATTCCGATGATCGGTATATTAACCGCATTGGCACACTGATATACCATTCTGACTGCAACCGGCTTGATGGCGGGGCCCGACATACCGCCTGTCTTATTAGCCAGCACAAAGGATCTTCTGTTGATATCTATCTTCATACCCGTGATCGTGTTGATAAGCGACAGAGCATCCGCGCCGGCCGCCTCCGCAGCCTTAGCCATCTCTGTTATGTCCGTTACATTGGGACTGAGCTTCATTATAACAGGCTTCTTACTGACCTTCTTGATCTTAGAAGTTATATTGAAGACCGATTCCGCCTTCTGGCCGAATGCTATCGCACCTTCCTTAACATTTGGGCAGGAAATATTGATCTCAAGCATATCAACTTCGGTATCCGAGAGCCTCTCCGTCACTTCAAGATAATCCTCGACCGATTTACCGCATACGTTGGCGATGATCTTAGTATCGTATTTTTTGAGAAAAGGAATATCTCTTTCGATGAACATCTCCATGCCGGGGTTCTGCAATCCTATGGCATTGAGCATTCCTCCGTAAACCTCCGCAACACGCGGTGTCGGATTACCCGGCCACGGAACATTGGCGACACCCTTGGTCACAACCGCTCCCAATCTGTTAAGATCAACAAATTCTCCATATTCCATACCGGAACCGAAAGTTCCCGATGCCGTCATAACAGGATTCTTAAATTCCACTCCGGCAATCACAGTTCTAAGATCAGCCATTATATATCTACCTCCTCAGCATCAAAAACAGGTCCGTCTGTACAGATCCTTGCATTATTGACAAGCGAATGCGCATCCTTGTGAGTTGTCTTACATACACAGCCCAGGCATGCACCCACTCCGCAGGCCATTCTCTCTTCAAGTGATATATATGCTTTTGCTCCCATCTCGGCAGCTATGCTCTTCACAGCTCTCAGCATTGGCATAGGGCCGCACGACATTATAATATCGCCTGTTATTTTTCCTTCTCTTATTGCATCTCCCACATTACCCTTAGTTCCGATCGAACCGTCTTCGGTAGCGATCACAACTCCGGCATATTGTTCAAATTCTTCCTTTAGAAAAACATCGGCATTTCGGTATCCGAGAACCACAGTCACGCTCTTGGCCTTACGAACACCTTCGCCTGCAAAACCGCTCAACTCTTTGGCCAACTGCAACATGGGCGGTACACCAATACCTCCGGCGATCAGAATAACATCCTTACCTTCGCATTCATCAACAGGGAAGCCGTTACCGAGAACTCCCAGAAGCTGTACATTACGCCCCTTCTTAAGATGAGAAAACTCCCTTGTTCCCTTACCTGCTGTTCTGTATACAAGTCTGAGTGCTGTCCGCTCATCATTTACTTCACATATACTTATGGGCCTTGGAAGCAAAGTCGACTTATCCGAAGGATACACTCCCACGAACTGTCCGGGCTTCACATCTGCCGCCAGCTCACTCTCGATCCATAAGCTATAGATATCGGATGCAAGTTCTTCCTGACTTAATACCGTACTGTTTACTTTTTTCTTCATTCTTACAACCTTTCTAAAAATAAGCCTTCTGTCTGCCCATTTCAGATAATTATCTAATAATTAGCACGGGCTCCTATGCCCTGTATATCAACTTACCCTTGGCAAATGTCATAACAATATCGCCTGTTATTTTGGCATTTTTGAACGGAGTGTTAAAGGATTTTGAGTAATGTTTCGTCCAATCATATTCTCTGTTCGGGTCAAAAACAACCAAATCGGCCTTTCTGTCAATTGCAAGTTTCCCTGCATTTATTCCATACATTTCTGCAGGTTTCTGCGACATTATGCAAAATAGTTGCAGAATGGAAAATCCGTTTTTTCTCACTAAAATGTCATAAGATATAGGCAACGACGTCTCCAAACCAATGATCCCGCTGGGTGCATCTACAATATTCTTCGCCTTCTCCTCATCGCTGTGAGGCGCATGATCAGTGGCAATACAGTCGATCGTACCATCTTTAATTCCTGATATAATCGCTTTTCTGTCCTCTTCCGTCCTTAGCGGCGGATTCATTCTCGCATTTGTTCCGTATTCTATAACAGCGTCTTCCGTAAGAGCTATATGATGAGGTGTAGCCTCGGCAAATATCCTGTCCGGAGCTACTTTCTTACCCTGACGAACAAGTTCAACAGCTTCAGCGGTACTTATATGCTGGATATTGATCCTTGCTCCTGTCTCTATAGCAAGTCGTATATCCCTTTCTACCATACTGATCTCGGCCTTGCGATCGCTTCCGCCTATACCATAATAGGCCGAAGCCTTGCCCCTGTTAACACCGTTATTCTCAATATACGCCGGATCTTCCTCGTGAAAGCTTAACAGAACATTCCTCTTGGCAGCCTCTTGCATAGCCAGGCGCGCAACTTCCTCATCAAGTATCGGTATTCCGTCATCTGTCAGCCCGACAGCACCTGCCTCCAGTAATTCATCAAAGTCAGTAAGTTCCTTACCCTTAAGCCCCTTTGTTATCGTGCCACAGGTATATACATTTATATCCGTCTCCGAGCCTTTCTGAACAACGTACTCTACCGTCTCGGCAGAATCGACAGCAGGCTTGGTATTGGCCATAAGTATTACATTGGTAACGCCGCCTCTTGCTGCCGCCTTTGCTCCCGTACAGATATCTTCCTTATATGTGAATCCCGGATCTCTGAAATGAACGTGTATATCCGTGAGTCCGGGGCCTATGATCATCCCATCACAATCAATGATCTCTGCTGCGTTAGACCTCTCATACTCACCGGTTTCGCCCGGCATCAGTATCTTAAGATATCCCTCTTCATCGATCACAAGATCTCTCTTATCGTTAAGTTCGCTTGCGGGATCTACAACCGTCCCATTTTTAAGAATTATCATATTTCCCTGATATTCCCTTTCATCCTATCCGCCATTGCCGTTATCACATCATACCGCTTCCTTAGCGGCATTCTTCTCGATCATCTCAGCTATGATATCCCTTACCTTATCCGGAAGCTCCTTAACATCTTCCCTGCTCATCTCAGAGGTCTGAATAGGTGCTCCATACTCTATTACAACATTTGCCTTCCTGAAAAAACGATGCGGACTGTCTTCGAACAAAGCCGCAGAATTGTTGATCGCGAACGGAACAATATCACATTTACTCTTTGTCGCTATCTTGAAACTACCCGACTTAAATGGAAGAAGCTCGCCTTCCTTTTTACAACGCGTACCCTCGGGGAATATACATATGCCGATACCCTTCTTTATCATATTGATAGCATCAAGCACCATCTGCATACCCTGCTTGATATCATCCCTGTCAAGGAAAAGGCAGTTGATATTGTCCATCCATATATTGAGCAGAGGCACTTTCTTAACCTCTTTCTTGGAGATAAATCCCATCGGAATCTTCACATTCACATAATGGATAAGAGCATCGAAGTTACTTCTGTGATTACCCATAAAGAGAACGCTGCGATCATCCGGAATATTCTCCTCACCGATCACGGTAAGCTTGGCACCGACAATGAACAGGATAACCCTGAATGCCCATCTGACGATCTTGAATGATATGTAGTTCTTGGTCCTTAAGTTGAACCTGCCTATGATCCACAGAACCGGCAGAACAACCAAAGACGCCGTAAAATATAAGAGCAAAAACAATCCTACCAATATCATTCGCATTAAAAAATCCTCCGTAACTAACCTCTCTGTAAGCGGAAACAAGCCTACGATCATCCAACCGGAAACTCTTAAGCCTTTTGATCCGCCGATCAATATTTCTTAAGTTCTTCCAATATCTCTTCAAAATGCATTCCGTGTGATGCTTTCACCAGAACAGAATCCCCATTGTTAAATATGGATTTAATTTCTGTAATCATTCCGGCATTATCCGCATACCATCTGACTCTGTCACCGGCTCCGGCTTCCACCGCGCCCTTGTATATATTCTCTGACAGGCTTCCCACTGCGATAATAAGCTCTATTCCCTTATCTGCAGCGTATCTTCCCATCTCTTCATGCATCAGTGCTTCTTCTTCACCAAGCTCAAACATATCTCCGAGAACAGCCACGCGACGTGTATCTGCCGTTGCCAGAAGATCGATCGCAGCCTTCATCGACACGGGATTGGCATTGTAGCAGTCATCGATCAGCACAAGATTGCCCGTATCTATTATATTACTTCTGCCGTTAGTAGCCTTAACCGCCTCTATTCCTTTACTTATCTCATCCCGGCTAAGTCCCATGGCCTCTCCGACCGCAAATGCCGCCAGAGCGTTGCTTATCATATGTTCACCAGGCAAAGGTATCCGAACATCTATCGTTCCGCCGTCAGCGCCTGCAAGCTTAGCCCTGCTTCCCCTGAGTCCGAGACTCCGGGCACTTATCAGCCTGTAATCACCCTTATCGCTCATCCTCGTGAAGAATACAGGCTTCCTGCCCATAACTTCATCTACCCGCACAAGCTTATCATCATCGCCGTTTAGAATCACACGCGCGCCATCATTAAGATTAGGCAGGCATTCGGTCTTGGCCTTGAACACGCCGTCCCTGTCGCCGAGATATTCCAGATGACACATACCTATATTGGTTATGACCATGACATCCGGCCGTGCAATGGCACTCAGCCTGTCCATCTCGCCAAAATGATTGATACCCATCTCAAGTACCAGCACCTCATGCCCCTCCCTGGCACTGAGGATAGTCAGAGGCATCCCCACTTCGTTATTGAAGTTGCCCGCTGTTTTGCACACGTTAAAGTGCTGTTCAAGGACAGTCGCGATGAACTCCTTGGTGGAAGTCTTGCCCACGGAGCCCGTTATGCCTACGACCCTGACCGGAAGGTTGTCCCTATAGAAGGCCGCCAGTTCCCTTAACGCTCGAAAAGAATCAGCAACTTGGATACAGGCTCCCCCGTAATTATCGGGAACCTCTTCACAGATCACCGCAAGCGCGCCCTTTTCGAAGACCTGAGGAATGAAGCTGTGACCATCAACCCTCTCGCCCTTTGTCGCTATGAACACACTGCCTTCAGTGACCAGACGGGAGTCGATATACACACCCGTTGCCGTGCGACTATCGTCCTTCTGCCATCCGTCAGGCGTGAACAGCCTGCCGCCAACCGCCTTGGTGATATTATCAATCGTCATATTGATCATAAAGCAGTCTCCACTATTTTCTCACAGAGCTCATCGAATCCGATGCCGATCGCAGCCGCTTCCTGAGGAACAAGCGAAGTAGGTGTCATGCCTGGAAGCGTATTGGCCTCGAGGCAATACATCGTGCCGTCTTCCTTCATAAGAAAATCAAGACGGGCATAGCCTCTAAGTCTTAAGGCTTTGAATCCCTCCTCGGCAAAATGCTGCATCTTCCTGGTCAATATATCGTCAAGCTCTGCAGGACATGTCTCCTTGCATGAACCGCTCTGATACTTGTTCTTATAATCATAGAATCCCTGCAAAGGCTCGATCTCAATGATCGGAAGAGCCTTACCTTCAAGGACGCAGACAGAGAACTCGCGTCCCTTAATATATTCCTCGATAACAGCCTCATTATCGAGCTCGAAAGCACATCTTATACCTTCCGCAAATTCTTCCTCAGTCCGGGCGATCGTCACACCTATGCTGGAACCGCCGTTACAAGCCTTGATAACACAGGGAAGGCCAACGGTATTGGTGATCTCATCACCCTTATATACATGGATACCCTTCGGAACGCTTACGCCATTATATGCCAACAGTTCCTTGGCCAGCGACTTGTTCATGCAGATGGCTGAACTGCAGTAATCGGTTCCGGTATACTTAATACCGCTCAGGTCAAAAAACGCCTGAATCTTACCGTCTTCGCCCATCGCACCGTGAAGACACATGAACACAACATCTGCGCTGTGGCATATCTCGATGACATTGGGTCCGAAGAAGTTCTTGTCTCCATCGGTTCTTAATGCCTTAACAGCCGCAATATCCGGATTCTGTGCAGAAATGGCACCTACGCTTCCGGCCCAGTCGATATCGGCATTCCATGCCTCTTCAACGCCTTTATCGGTTCCCAGATACACATCCAGTAATATTACTTCATGTCCTCTGCGTCGCAGAGCCTCATATACATTCTTACCTGTCACAAGAGATACATCTCTTTCGGAGCTTATGCCTCCTGCCAAACATACAATCTTCATGTTGCCTCCTCTAAATAAACCTTACTAAATTCTTCCCTCTGCCGGGTGTCCGTTTTACAATGTCGTACAGAATGCGTGCGACCCCAAAAAGGCTCCTCTGTTTTATCAGATCTGATCTTTCCCTTTATCGGGTGTACTTCTACGAATTGCCTGCCAGGGTGAAGAGCATCTTCACATAACAGACCGTTTTGTTGATATCCTCACTGCCGTTTCCGGTCAGATATTCCGTATAATAATCTGTCCTGTCGCTGTTTAGCCCCATCATATAGTGAATATAATTGTCCCTGACACTGGCATATTCGTGCGCCGTGAGTATATAGCTCACAAGCCCCAATATAACAGTATTGTCAATATATTCCTCTATCGTAAGATCCTTCACATCATTTTGAACATAATAATGTGCCTTATCAGACCTGTTCGACAGATCAGCCGCTTTATCCACATACTCCTTGAGGATAGCCTCACACTGATTATAATCGGTCTTAAAGGACGTAGTCAGATAAGCGATATCTCCAAGAAATCTGTAATCACCATATCCTGTCGGTTCCTTAAACGGAGCTGAATCATGATGTTCTTCCGCATCACTGTCCGCAGACACATTCGCTTCAGAAGCAGAAGCATCACCCGCCACAACGCCACCGCCTGTTATAGCGTTTTCTACGTCCACAGCCGTACCGTCGTCCACCACAGCTTTCGCCATCTCTTCTTTCTTCATGATATCCACGGCTCTTCGATATGTATATATCCCCGTCGCCTTATACAATTCCGTCAGAGAATAATAGAGCGCATCCCTGTCCATGGCCTTTGAATATGAAGATATATACTGGTACAGAAGCCTTGCAGTCCTGCGATATTCATTGACAAAGAGTTCGTCATCACCGAATACCACAGATGCTTCCGACAATAATCCTGTAAAAACAGCTGTCTTATTGATCTCTTCGATAACCGCAGGATCTTCCACATCCTGACGGACGCTTAGCATCTCAAACCACTCCGGAACCTTCTTATCGTAGAGACTTGTGATCCTGTCCTTCAATGCCTTGTCATTCATATAGGCATCCGGATATATCTCCTTAACTGCCATAAGATAACAGAGAAACTCCAATTCATCCGTCTCTTCCATATCTCCCGACAGCATCAGATCGGTATATATATCATTATATAATTTGTGATATAACTCATCATCTATGACGAACTCACTTGAGAATCCAACCTCAGACTGATAGACTCTGTAGGTTCCTTTATCCGTAAGCGAACTGAAATCGCCCTGCTTAAGCTCACTTCCGGCTTCAACTTCCTGAAGTCGCCCCGTGAACACGATCTTCTTATTAACGGTATCAAATATCACAAATTCCTTATTCTTAACCGGTTCTTCTATATAGAAGACTTTCTTGGCACTGTGAAGGAATCCTCTCTCGTCAACAGCTATCAGAGGTTCCTGCGCTATTGCCGTTTCCGGCACAAACATTACGATCACCGGAATGAGAAGGATCATCACAGCCAGTCTGATCGCAAGCGGTAATCTTATATTAATGGACATCTGTATCTTGGTCCTTCCGTTTTTTACTCAAACCTATTTAATTATACTCTTAAGTGACCTAATTGACCACCCATAAAAAGCCGATACATAATGTATAACCGTACCCGTGTAACGTTGTTTAGACCGGACAGAATGCCTGACTGTCCGTGCCTTGCGTTACGCCAAGTTCAGTATTTTTGAAAGGAGCATTTTATTGAAGATCGATTCCTATTCAGTAGGAATGGATTCCGCAAGAACTTACAGTTCTTTCACAACAAGGAAGTTAACCGTTGGCGCATCCATGGGATTGGCCACAGATACTTCGTTAACAGAAGGCAATACACCCTTTGACTTCAAAGATGCCATGAATCAGATCGGCAACCGACCGGTTAGGGATGTAAACAAAGCCGGTGTCTCAAGAACTCTTGATGACATCAGGGAACGCTTTGTGCTCTACCTCTGGCATTGCCTTTTCGGCGATCGCGAATGTGACCGCCTCGCCAAACACTATGGCATCACACCGGCGGAGAATGCAACCGCAGGACCTACGTCCGGTTTCTCAACCATTACCCTTCAATCGGTTCAGGAAGTCACGACATCAATATATGAGTCCACTTCATTCAAGGCCAGCGGGAATGTAGCAACTGCGGACGGAAGAACAATTGACTTCGAGCTCACGCTTGAGTTGACTTCATCCTTCGAATCATATTACAGGGAGGAAGGTATGAAGATAGTAGATATGATCGACCCTTTGGTTATCTGTTACGAGGGCACGCCGCCCACCCTTACCGACGTTAAATTCGTCTTCGACCTTGATGCAGACGGAACACCGGATGATATATCCCTCCCCGGCACCGGCAGCGGACTTCTGTCTCTGGATCTTAATGGTGACGGTATCATCAATGACGGTTCGGAACTGTTCGGCACACGAAGTGGCAACGGGTTCGCCGATCTTGCGACTTATGATGAAGACATGAACGGATGGATAGATGAAGGCGATGCGTTTTTCAACCGGCTTAAGATACTGGTAAGTGATGAGGAAGGCAATCTGTCAACCTTCTCTCTTAAGGATAAAGGTGTCGGAGCGATATGTCTCCACTCTGTTGCGAATGAACATACCTTCAACTCTTCTGACAATAGTGTCATAAACGGCGTGATGAGACGGACCGGTTTCTTCCTATACGAAGACGGAAGCGGCGCCGGCACGGTTCATCACTTCGATCTTGCCAATTAGTATAATAATCTCAATGCACAGTGCCTCCAATAGGTCGTGCTTCTGATATGCATATTAATCGAGTAGGGGGCTCCCACTACTCGATTAATACGCTGTTGCCCACCTCAAAACTTTCGTTCTGTGAATTGTTTATAGTCCAAATCTCACAATTTTATATAAGTTTTGAACGTAAAATATTTAAAATATGAAATTCTTTGGCTCCTGCTTAAGTTAGCTTTTATCATTTTCCCAATTAGAAATAGTTTGCCTTGAAACAAAAAGTTTCTCAGCCAATTCATCCTGGTTAATATTTTGTGTTTTCCTTAATTCTTTGATCCTGTTTCCAACTTCCATAGTTATATGTCTCTCTTTTTCCTTAGGATAACGAGATAGTGAAACTTATCATCAAACGGCTTTTACATTGGTATTTTCAATGTCAAAATCTTTTTACATCCGATTATTTACCGGATTTCAGCTTTGATACTTCCGCATCATCAGAACTAGCCAAAACATGTTTATTACCGAGAGGTTCGGATTAACTATTGAATTAGCATACCACTTTCCCCCATAGCTTATTGTTTTGATATAGATTTTGGGGGAAGTTGTTCATTGCTCATCAGAATAAATATACTTAGAAATTGACTCACATCAGATAATAACGAAACTTAAGTCAACTTATTTCATCACTATAGTTGACCCATTTAGAGCGGTACTGGATTTGCGGTCAATCTAACAATCCACGACGATTGACTCAAATTAAAATAATTAAGATCTGCAATCAAGCAGATTAAGAAGTTCACGCAATCAAGGCGCGGAAATCAGACTTCTATCTAATAGAAACCCGGAAACCTGAAAACAGGTTTCCGGGACATAAAATCTCGAATATTCTCTTGTAAAGAGAAAAAATCATCTCTTTGAGAACGAAAATTAACATTTTGAGAACGATAATTATCTCTTTGAGAACTGAGTTGCGCGTCTCGCTTCACGAAGATCGTACCTCTTATACTCTATTATAATTGATAAGGCAACCGGCAAGGATTATACGTCTCTCCTCATCTGTCATATCGCCAAGTCTTAAGTCAAAGCCCTTAAGTTCACTGCCCGATACAACGTACGCCTTAATAACCTCATCCTTATTCTCAACGGCAGCTCTGATACCGGGAATAAAGAGGTAGTCAAGGTTAGCAAACGGAAGGTCTCCCTCTTCGATAAGGAAAGGAAGCATTCCCCAGTTGATAAGATTGGATCTGTATCTCTTGGTCGCATATTCATTGGCAATATTAGCCCATCCGCCAAGAACCTTCTGGCATGATGCAGCCTGCTCTCGCGCAGAACCGTCACCGGGCTTAACTGCGAAGATAGTAGAACCAAAGCCCACATTGCTGTCATCTACTTCGGGATAAGCCTTGACGATGACATCCATCACATCTCCGAGTCCGTCCACCTCTGCAACAGGATCATTGCCTGCCATAAGTGCCTTCTCAGCCTTCTGGATCTCCTTAGCAAGACCAACATAAGCAGGATCCTTACGTGAGAGTGTGAACTCTGCAAGTCCAAGAGGGTTAGATCTGAATGAAGAGGTCTCGCCCGAAGGGATCAGTTCATCGGTCGTAGTAACGGGATCATGTATCTCACTTACAACTCTGAGAACAAGGTTCGAAGGCAATTCTGTCATCTTAGGCCAATCCTTGATATTGGGACCGAACTTGATCTCAACAGAAGGATCAGCAACTCCCTTAGAATCAAATACACGATTCTTGTATATATTAGAATCAAAGTAATACTTGTAATCAGTATATTCACCATCGAAGTCGGTAGCAGGTGTAAGATAACCCTTATTAGCCGCTGTAGCTGCGATAGATCTTGCATCCATAAGTGCGACGGAAGCAACCTGACCGTTCTGTACCTTAGAACCTTCTCTGTTAGGGAAGTTACGTGTACTGTGTCTGATAGAGAATGCATTATTGGCAGGAGTATCACCCGCGCCGAAGCAGGGGCCGCAGAATGCTGTCTTAAGGATCGCACCTGTCTCTAAGAGAGAAGCTGCACAACCGTTCTTCATAAGTTCCATATAAATAGGTGTTGAAGCAGGATATATATTAAGTGTGAACTCATCGGCGCCGATATACTTGCCCTTAAGGATATCAGCTGCAGCACAGATATTCTCGAATCCACCACCGGCACATCCGGCGATAACACCCTGATCTACATACAGTCTTCCATTTCTGATCTTATCCTGAAGCGAGAACTCAACGGCATCACCGAAGCTCACCTTCGCTCTCTTCTCAACATCGGCAAGGATATCCTTGAGGTTGGCATTAACTTCCTCGATCGTGTATGCATTGCTTGGATGGAAAGGCATTGCGATCATAGGCTTAACCGTAGAGAGATCGATAGTGATCATTCCGTCATAATAAGCCACCTCTCCGGGATTGAGTTCGGCATAATCTTCACTTCTTCCGTGAATATCATAGAACTCCTTAATGCGATCATCTGTTGCCCAGATACTTGAGAGACAGGTCGTCTCTGTAGTCATAACATCTACGCCGATCCTGAAGTCTGCGCTCAGATTCTTAACGCCGGGGCCTACAAACTCAAGCACCTTATTTTTGACATAACCGTTAGCGAATACTGCGCCGATAAGTGCAATGGCAACGTCCTGAGGACCAACGCCCTTAACAGGCTCTCCGCTGAGATATACACCGATGACACCGGGTCTGTCTATATCATAAGTCTGATTCAGAAGCTGCTTAACAAGCTCGGGACCGCCCTCGCCCATAGCCATCGTACCGAGAGCACCGTAACGTGTATGTGAATCCGAACCAAGGATCATCCTTCCACCGCCGGCTAACATCTCACGAGCGAACTGATGGATAACTGCCTGGTGAGGGGGAACATACACACCGCCGTACTTCTTGGCGCAGGTAAGACCAAACATGTGGTCATCTTCGTTGATCGTACCGCCTACCGCGCAGAGTGAATTGTGGCAGTTGGTAAGTACATAAGGAATAGGGAACTTCTCCATTCCCGAAGCACGCGCTGTCTGAATGATACCTACGAATGTGATATCGTGGCTGGTAAGCTTGTCGAATCTGATCTTAAGCTTATCCATGTTGTCCGAAGTATTGTGAGCCTTGAGTATACCGTAAGCGATGGTATTCTCTGCAGCTGCCTTCTCGGTAATATCCTTACCTGTCTTAGCCTTGATGGCTGCTGCTGCCTCGGGGTCGGCAGGAATGATATCGGTTCCGCCTACAAGATAGGCTCCGCCTTGAGATAATGTTATCATCTGTAGATTCTCCTCTTTTTTATTAATATCTTACATAATGTTACCGGATGTCCTCTCCGCAACACTGCTTACAGTACTACGTATAAAAGACTCCTTCTATTCATGACAATAGATTGCGGGTAAAAACCCGCAATCTATTATCAGTATTACAATGTTATTAAGCTTACTATCGACTTAGCATTGAACTATTCATTAAGCTTACTATCGACTTACTGTTCAGCCTTCTTAGCAGGAAGCTTAACCTTGGTAAGATGCCAGATATCATCCACATATTCCTGGATGGTCCTGTCTGAAGAGAACTTACCTGAAGCAGCGACATTGAGCATGGCTGCCTTAGCCCATCTCTCTTCGTCTCTGTAGAACTCTTCGATCTTCTGCTGAGCTTCAATATATGATCTGAAATCCTTCAGGATAAAGTACCTGTCGGCTACCTCTGTAGACTGAGTATTGAGCAGTGAATTATAAGGTATACGGAATCTCTCCGGATCATCCTTGGAATAGAAACCGTTCACTAACTGCATAAGTACTTTTCTTATATCTTCATCATTGTTGAAGATCTCCATCGGATCATAACCACCGTTATTCTCATATGCGATAACTTCATCCGAACTCAGTCCAAAAATGACAGCATTGTCACTTCCGACCTCTTCAACGATCTCAACGTTGGCACCGTCCATAGTACCGAGAGTGATCGCACCGTTTAACATGAACTTCATGTTACCGGTACCTGATGCTTCCTTACTTGCTGTAGATATCTGCTCTGATACATCAGCTGCCGCGAAGATTATCTCCGCATTGGATACACGGTAGTTCTCGATGAATACGACCTTGATCTTACCGTTGATGGACTCATCATTATTGATAACATCAGCAACCGAATTGATCAGCTTAATGGTCAGCTTGGCATTCTTATATCCTGCCGCAGCCTTTGCTCCGAAGATAAATGTTCTCGGATACATATCGATCTCGGGATGCTCCTTGATCTGATTGTAGAGATACATTACATGAAGTATATTGAGAAGCTGTCTCTTATATTCATGAAGTCTCTTAACCTGTACATCAAATATTGAATTGGGATCGATCTCGATTCCGTTGTGTTCCTTCACATAATTGGCCAGACGCACCTTATTCTGATACTTGATAGCCATGAACTGTTCTCTGGCTGTCTTATCGCTTGCGTAAGCCTTGATCTTGCTGATCCTTGAGAGATCTGTTACCCAACCGTCGCCGATCCTCTCCGTGATCCAGTCAGCAAGAAGAGGATTGCCGTGAAGAAGGAATCTTCTCTGTGTGATACCATTAGTCTTGTTATTGAACTTCTCAGGATACATCTCATAGAAATCACGCAATTCCTGATTCTTAAGTATCTCGGTATGAAGTCTTGCAACACCGTTAACGGAATACCCGGCAACAATGGCAAGATTGGCCATCTTAACCTGTCCGTCATAGATGATAGCCATCTTACGGATCTTCTCATCCTTAAGTTCCTGATCGTAACCGTACTTAGCCTCTATCTCAATAATGAATCTTCTGTTGATCTCTTCCACGATCTGGTATATACGGGGAAGAAGTCTTGAGAAGAGCTCGATAGGCCATTTCTCCAATGCCTCTGCCATAATCGTATGGTTGGTATATGCACAGGTCTTGGTAGTTACTGCCCAGGCCTCATCCCATTCAAGGCCGTAGTCATCCATAAGGATACGCATAAGCTCTGCTACGGCAACCGTAGGATGTGTATCATTCAGCTGGAATGTAGCCTTCTCATGGAAGTTCCTGATATCATTATGTGTACGCATATACTTCGAAACCGCTTCCTGAACCGAAGCTGATATGAAGAAGTACTGCTGCTTAAGTCTGAGTTCCTTACCTGCGTAGTGGTTATCATTGGGATACAGTACCTCGGTAATATTGCGGGCAAGATTCTCCTGCTCAACCGCTTTCTGATAATCACCCTTATCAAAGGAATCAAGCTGGAAGCACATAACAGGCTCTGAGTCCCAGATCCTTAATGTGTTAACTATGCCGTTACCGTAACCTACAATGGGAATATCATAGGGAACAGCCTTAACTGACTGATAATTCTCCTGCTTGAAGACATTCTTACCGTTCTCATCCTGATATACATTGATATATCCGCCGAACTTAACTTCCTTGGTATATTCGGGTCTGGGAAGTTCAAAAGGATTGTTGGTATCCAACCAGTTATCCGGCACTTCCACCTGATAACCGTCTCTTATCTCCTGCTTGAACATACCGTAGTGATATCTGATACCGCAACCGTATGCCGGATATCCGAGAGTAGCAAGCGAATCAAGGAAACATGCGGCAAGACGTCCGAGACCGCCGTTACCCAATGCTGCATCGGGTTCCTGATCCTCTATAACATTGATATCCAGACCAAGCTCCTCAAGACATTCCTTAACATCATTATAGGCCTGAAGATTGATAAGATTGTTACCGAAAGCTCTTCCCATAAGGAATTCCATCGACATATAGTATACGATCTTAGGATCTTTCTTCTCATATTCCCTCTGGGTATCTATCCAGTGGTCGATGATCGCATCCTTGATCGCATAACCTGCTGCCTGGAATATCTCCTGCATGCTGGCCTCTTTAATACTCTTACGATAAAGGGTCTTAACATTGTAGAGCACACTTCTCTTGAATAACTCTCTGTCAAAACTTAATTTACTCTTTGTACTTTTAGCTGCCATAAAAGTCCTCCCGCCGTTTGATTTAAGTCCCCAATTTTTTATATCTTCTCAATACAGATGGTCACATTCTCACCGTTGACATTCCATTCCTTCTTAACTGCCCCTTCAGTCTCGAAATCGAATCCGGTTGCAAGAACTTTATCAGCGATCGCCTTCTCATTGGCTTTCACAACACCGGCAAGCTTATCGTTACCGAGAATAGATACCTTAATATGATCCATGACCTCAAAACCGGCTTCTTTTCTCATCGTCTGGATCTTACTGATGATCTCATTGACGTTACCCTCTTCAAGAAGCTCTTCGCTGAGTGTGGTATCGAGTACAACTGTCATCTTATTGTCAGCTTCCGTTACATAGCCTTCCTTCTGGACCATTGTGATCAGAAGATCTTCTTCTGTAAGTCTGATCTCTTCACCGCTATCTTCGAATACAAGAGCACCCTTCTCATTAAGCTCATCCATTGCATTATTACCGTCAAGAGAAGCAAGAGTCTTCTGAATGAAGCCCATATGCTTACCGTACTTGGGTCCTACGGTCTTAAGCTGAGGCTTGAATGTATAAGTTGTGAAATCTCTTACATCTGCCGAGAAGGTGATATTCTTAACATTAAGCTCGTCTGTGATTATTGCCTTATAGAAGTCATCAAGTTCAGCTTCAGCCTTAACATACATCTGTCCGATAGGCTGTCTGTTCTTGATATTGGCGGTATTACGGCAGGCTCTGCCCATTACTACCACCTTCATAACTTCTTCCATCTTATCCTCAAGAGTCCTATCGATCATTCCCTTGTCTACTACAGGGAAGTCACACAGATGGATGGAGATCGGAGCATCCTTATCAACGGAACAAACAAGGTTACGATAGATCTCTTCTGCCATGAACGGGATCATGGGAGCCGCAGCCTTACATACCGTTACCAAAGCCGTGTACAGGGTCATGTAAGCATTGATCTTATCCTGCTCCATTCCCTTAGCCCAGAAACGCTCACGTCCGCGTCTTACATACCAGTTACTCATCTCATCCACGAACTCCTGAAGAGTTCTTGCCGCTTCAGGGATGCGGTAATTATCAAGGTTATTATCTACATCGGCTACCATTGAGTTCATCTTGGATAAGAGCCACTTGTCCATGATCGGCAGCTTATCGTACTCAAGAGTATACTTAGTAGGATCAAATTCATCGATATTGGCGTAGAGTACGAAGAATGCATATGTATTCCACAGAGTACCCATGAACTTACGCTGCCCTTCCACAACCGCTCCGCTGTGGAATCTGTTAGGAAGCCAGGGTGCTGAATTGATATAGAAATACCATCTTATTGCATCCGCGCCGTAAGTCCTTAAAGCATCAAAAGGATCTACCGCATTACCCTTAGACTTACTCATCTTCTGACCGTTCTCATCCTGAACAAGGCCAAGAACGATTACATTCTCATAAGGAGCCTTGTTGAACAGCAATGTCGACTCAGCCATAAGTGAATGGAACCATCCTCTTGTCTGATCGACTGCCTCTGAGATGAACTGTGCAGGGAACTGCTTCTCAAAGAGTTCCTTATTCTCAAAAGGATAATGATGCTGTGCAAAAGGCATCGCACCTGAATCGAACCAACAGTCTATAACTTCGGGCACTCTCTTCATTGTGCCGCCGCACTTCTCACACTTAAGTGTAACTTCATCGATATAAGGTCTGTGGAGCTCCACCTTGGCTGCATCGGGATTGCCGCTCTTCTCGGCAAGCTCTTCTCTTGAACCGATACACTCTCTGTTACCGCACTCACACTCCCAGATATTAAGAGGAGTTCCCCAGTATCTGTTACGTGAGATAGCCCAGTCCTGAATATTCTCAAGCCAGTTACCGAAACGTCCCTTACCGATGGATTCCGGTATCCAGTTAACTGTATTATTGTTACGGATAAGATCGTCTCTTACCGCTGTTTCCTTGATGTACCATGACTCTCTTGCATAGTAGATAAGAGGAGTATCACATCTCCAGCAGTGAGGATACTCATGCTCGAACTTGGGTGCTGCGAACAGGAGCTTCCTTGCATCGAGGTCTTTCAATACCTCAGGGTCGGCTTTTTTTACAAAAAGACCTGCAAAAGGAGTCTCGGCGGTCATCTCGCCCTTGCCGTCAACGAACTGAACAAAAGGAAGATCATATCTGCCACCTACAACGGCATCATCCTCACCGAAGGCGGGAGCTATATGTACGATACCTGTACCGTCTGACATTGTAACGTAATCATCACAGGTAACGAAGAAGCCCTTCTTGCCCTGCTTGTCTGCAACCTCTCTCGCACACTCAAAAAGAGGCTCATATTCACGATGCTCAAGGTCGATTCCCTTATACTCTTCAAGGATCTCATAAGCGGGAGCATCTTCTGTGGCAAGGCTTCCGAGAACAGTATCAAGAAGCGCCTTGGCCATATAATATGTATATCCGTCTGCTGCCTTAACCTTGCAGTAGCTCTCCTCGGGATTCATACAGAGAGCAACGTTGGAAGGAAGAGTCCAAGGTGTTGTTGTCCATGCAAGGAAGTAAGCATCCTCGCCTACACACTTAAAACGAACGATAGCCGAACGTTCCTTAACAGTCTTGTAACCCTGTGAAACCTCAGCTGTCGAAAGAGGAGTTCCGCATCTCGGACAATAGGGAACGATCTTGAATCCCTTATAGAGAAGGCCCTTATCCCAGATCTCCTTAAGCGCCCACCACTCTGACTCGATATAATCATCATGATAAGTAACATAGGGATCATCCATATCAGCCCAGAAACCTACTGTTCCCGAGAAATCCTCCCACATTCCCTTATATTTCCAAACAGACTCCTTACATTTATCAATGAAAGGCTCCATTCCGTACTCTTCGATCTGTTCCTTACCGTTCAGCTGAAGCATCTTCTCCACCTCAAGCTCAACAGGAAGACCGTGTGTATCCCAACCGGCCTTACGAGGCACGTAATATCCCTTCATTGTACGATATCTGGGAATCATATCCTTAATGACACGTGTAAGCACGTGACCTATATGAGGCTTGCCGTTAGCGGTCGGAGGTCCGTCATAAAAAGTGTAAGTCTCGCACTTCTCACGCTGCTCCATACTCTTACGGAAGATATCCTGCTCATTCCAAAATTCAAGAGTCTTTTTCTCTCTGTCAACAAAGTTCAGATTACTGTCAACCGGATTGTACATTTTCTTTGTATCCTTTCCATATACCTTCTTCAATCTCATCGATCTCAGATTATAATCAGTCTATTTTAACACATGCCCGTGCAAAAATCCATACACTTAGGTCTTCTCCGCCTTCCATATTGCCAAAATAGTTACTGTTCACAGGTGTCTGTCCGCTACAGGAAATATATTCACCGAAACGGCGCTCTCGCTCCGATGTGAGCGTAGCGGACACTAAGCTCGGCTTTGCCTCGCTAAGTGCCGACGCCCACATAGGCGTTCCTGTGAATATATTTCCTGTGGCTATTTACAAAAACACGGGTGTGAACAGTAACCCAAAATAGCTTCCGGCTTTACCGGATTCCCCTATTTTAAAAACTCCGTTTCTGACATAGATATGCGAGTTCTGACCAAATTTAAAGAATGAATAATTCCTTATGATATAGATTAAAAATGACGGCTTTTCCACAAATCTATACTCCTTATCACACCTTTATGATCGCAGCTTAAAGCCGGTCGTCATGCTACAGCAGAATCTTCTGCATCTCCTCGATGACCTCTCCCGTCTTCTCGATAAGCGTACGTTCATTTATGACACTCATGTCACTTACCGGATACTTCATCCTGAAGTATGGTTCACCCTTGGTCACAAGATCGAAGCCCTTGCCCATAGTGATCATTAGATCGGGGATCTTATCCACCTTGATCGCGGCATCCCGGCGCATGGTGAACCTGATCTCACCGCGACCGCCCTTGATATCAGCAATATACACCTTCGCAGCCTTAGCCTTCATAAGTGCTATCTTAAGCAGATTATCGGCACTATCCGGAAGTTTACCGAAACGATCCTTAAGCTCTCCTCTCATGTCATCGGCTTCGGCATCCGTCTCGATGGAAGCGATCCTCTTATAGATCTCAAGCTTCTGCATCTCATTCACAATATAATCAGCAGGAATGAATGCATCAACATCAAGGTCTATCTGCGTGCCCTCTTCTTCGGAATCTACCGCCTCTCCCTTGAGACGCATGACTGCTTCATTGAGCATCTTGCAGTACATATCATAACCGACAGCTTCCATATGTCCGTGCTGCTTCCTGCCAAGGAGATTGCCGGCTCCTCTTATCTCAAGATCCCTGAGTGCTATCCTGAATCCCGAGCCCAGATCCGTGAACTCTTTTATGGCTTCGAGCCTCTTCTCAGCCACTTCTTTAAGCATATAATCGCGCTTATACATTAAGAAAGCATAAGCGGTCCGCGTAGACCTTCCCACTCGACCCCTGAGCTGATACAGCTGTGACAGGCCGAACTTATCCGAATCATGGATGATGATCGTATTGACATTGGAGATATCCAGTCCTGTCTCAATTATCGTAGTGGACACAAGAACATCGATCTCTCCGTTTACGAAATCATACATTATCCTCTCAAGCTCATTCTCCTTCATCTGACCATGCGCATAAGACACATTGGCCTCCGGAACGAGCTTCCCGATAATGGATGCGATATCCGCAATATTGCTCACCTTATTATATACGTAATAGACCTGTCCGCCTCTTGATATCTCTCTTACAATGGCCTCTCTGACCATCTCCTCATTATACTCGCAGACAAAAGTCTGTATAGGCATTCTCTCTCCCGGCGGTTCCTCGAGCACACTCATATCACGTATGCCCACAAGCGACATGTGAAGCGTTCTCGGGATCGGCGTAGCCGACAGCGTCAGTACATCAACCTCTTCCTTGAGGGTCTTCAGTTTCTCCTTATGAGTCACGCCAAAACGCTGTTCCTCATCCACCACGAGAAGCCCCAGATCCTTATATACAACATCCTTGGACAGAAGCCTGTGAGTACCGATAACGATATCCACCATTCCCTTTTTCAGATCTTCGATGACCTTCTTCTGTTCCGATGCCGTCCTGAATCGCGACAACATCTCAACTCTGATAGGGAAGTCCTTCATCCTGTCCTTGAAGGTATTATAATGCTGTCCCGCAAGAATGGTCGTAGGCACAAGTACCGCCACCTGCTTGCCATCTGATACCGCTTTAAAAGCAGCCCTGAGAGCGATCTCGGTCTTACCGTAACCCACGTCTCCGCAGATAAGTCTGTCCATTATCTTATCGCTCTCCATATCGCGCTTGGTATCCGCAACAGCCTCTAACTGATCAGCCGTCTCCTCATACGGGAACAGCTCCTCGAACTCCTGCTGCCATACCGTATCCGGTCCGAAGACAAAGCCCTTCTTAGCCCGCCTTGCCGCATACAGATTCACCAGATCTTCCGCAACGATCTCAACAGCTTCCCTAACCTTCTGCTTGGTGTTGACCCATTCCTTGCTTCCCAATTTGTTCAGCTTAGGCTTATGCTCGGTATCAACGGAAGCATACTTCTGAATGGCATCAAGCCCGGTCGCGAGAATATACAGATTGCCCCCGTCCCTGTACTCGATCTTCAGATAATCTTTGGTGACCTTATCCACCTCAACCTTCTCGATACCCTTATACACACCGAGGCCGTGAGTCTCATGGACCACATAATCACCCACATGCAGCTCATTAAAGTCACTTATACCCCTGCCCTTATATGAGCTCTTGGGCTTTTTCTTCTTATCTGAAGAACCGAAGATATCACTCTCTGATATGACAACATACTTAAGCAACGGATACTCAAATCCCTTAAGCGCATTGCCGTACATACACACGACTTCCCTCGGCTGATTCTCCCTCATGGGATCTTCCGTATATACAGCTGTAAAATCGCGGTCTCTCAGTTCTCCGGCAAGTCTTTTCGCTCTTGTACGAGATCCTGATAACAACAGTATCCTGTATTCTCTCTTCCTGTACATCTCAAGATCTTTTACAAGCATCTCGAAATTATTCTTATAAGTGGAGATACTCTTAACCGTTATCTCCGCCTTGAGTCCCGGCTTGATAAGCCCCTTCCTGTTCTCAAGTGTCGACAGCTGTAACAGCGGATAACGCTGGCAACGCGCGTTAGTCTCCTCCTTGCTCATCAGAAGCTTCATCTGCGTGGGTATGATATAGCCCTTCTCCAGACGATTCTTCATGCTGTCCGCGAACTCGAAGCTTACAGCATCCACATGCTCACTGACCCTTGCCGGCTCATCTATAACGATCATCGTCTTCCTGTCGGCAAAATAATCCGTAAGGCTGCAAGTATCCGGATAGAAGAAATGTATATAACTCTCCAGATTGGTCATTCGCCCAAGTTCCAGAATGTCCTGTTCCAGAGTCTTCATCGCCGTTTCAAGCCTGTGGGCTTCGTCACCCTTAAGCGCATCCCTTAGCTTCTTAACGCTTGCCTTGCCCTCTTTGGTGATAGCCTTCATGCCGGCTCTCAACTTATCCTCATCCAGTATAAGCTCACTTGCGGGAAAAACAGCGAGCGATTCAAGATTCTCTATCGAACGCTGTGTATATATGTCAAAAGTCCTCATGGACTCTATCTGATCGCCCCATAATTCTATTCTGTATGGATTGTCTTCGGTAAGATCGAATATATCGACGATACCGCCCCTGACAGAGAACTGTCCCTGTTCCTCCACCTGAGGGACTCGTACATATCCCATGTCGGTCAACTTGATCGCCAATGCTTTTTCCTCGACAAGAGTCTTCTTATCAAGCCTTATGGTATGATCCCTGTACACTTCAAGAGGGATCATGGGAAGCATAAGTGAATCAAAAGTTGTGACCAGAGTCATCGGTCTGCCTTCGGCGATCCTCCGGATAGCTTTGATCCTGTCCGTGGTCAGCCTGTTGCTGTATATATCCGCCTGAAAGAAGATAAGATCCTTGGCGGGATAAGTGAAGACATTACGTTCGTAGAGTCTTAAGTCCGATACTATCTCCCTGACTCTTGCCTCACTATAAGTAGCGATGATCTTAAACATAAAACCATCGCTCACCGCTTCCATTATATTCATCTTCTGGGAATCGCTACATCCCGATACTGTCACGGTTCCGGGCTTATCGGCATTAAGAAAGCGCGTAACGCTCTCATAGTCGGCCCAGTCCCTGACCGGTTCACAAATTGAGTTCATCCTACTTAGCCTTATCTGTAGCGGAATCGATTCATCACCGTCTTACCCTGTCTGCATCAGACAAAAATGATCCACCGTCCGCTTTATCTTATCCGACAGCGAGATCAAAGTGATCCTTCACTTACTTTTCCTTCTTAGCCGAAGTATTGAATCGGTTCATTGCCATCTCGGTCTCATCATGAACGAGAAGGGTCACCGCCTCACTCACCTTCTTAAGTGTCTCCTCGATCACCTTCGCATCGTCTGCATCAAATCGTCCGAGTACATGATTCACCAGGTCTCCTTTTTCCGGTTTGGCGCCAACGCCTACTCTCACACGTTTGAAAACATCCGATCCCGTATGAAGGATGATGTTCTTGATACCGTTATGGCCTCCTGCACTTCCCTTGGGTCTTATCCGCAGACGTCCTACCTCAAGATCGATATCATCATAGAGTACTATAAGGCTGTCATTATCAAGCTTATAATAATCAAGCACCGCCCTTACGCATTCGCCCGAAAGGTTCATATAAGTCAGAGGCTTAACGAGAATGACCTTCTCGCCGTCAATATAGCCCTTTCCTATAAGCGCCTTGTGCTTCTTCTCCATGACATCAATGTCATAATCTTTGGCAATTCTGTCTATGCACATAAAACCTGCATTATGTCTTGTATTTTTGTATTCTTCTGTGGGATTCCCCAGTCCAACTATAATATGCATGCTGATAGTATAGCACAATTTCTTACAAGAAAGAATGTCGCTTGCGACATTCTCGCGTCGAGCGCGAATACTTTAATCGTCTGCCTTTCGCGCGAGTGCGCATCCTTAGCGGAGCGTTTTTAATGCAACAGGAAGCACTTTCCTATTACACTAAAAACAGAAAAACCCGCATCAGGTCAAACCCGATGCAGGCTTCATTCTGTTTATATGCACTTCTATAATAACTTACATTGTATATCTGTCGTTATTCTCGAGGACGATCTTGATACCATTCTCTCCCTTATGGTAAGAGTTGGTTCTGATCGTGCCACGGCTCTCAACGATACAATTCTCTATGTATGAGTTATCGCCGATGTATACGTCATTAAGAATGATAGAATTCTTAATGGTACAGTTATTGCCGATAAATGCCTTACGGAAGATAACCGAGTTCTCAACAGTACCGTTAACGATAGTTCCGGAACTGATAAGACTGTTCATTATATGAGCGCCCCTGTTGAACTTGGCAGGTGGCAGGTCATCAACCTTAGAGTAGATATCGGGATACTGTCTGAAGAAGTATTCTCTTACTTCAGGCTTAAGGAAATCCATATTGGTTCCGTAATAATCATCAACCGATGCAACATTACGCCAGTATTCCTTCAGCTTATATCCGTATACAGCCTTCTGATCCTTATATCTGATAAGGATATCCTTAACAAGATCGAATCTGTCCTCACGTGCACTCGCCTCGATCATCTCAATAAGAAGACGTCTTCTGATGACATAGATACCACATGAAATGGTATTGGACTTAGCCACGATCGGCTTCTCTTCGAACTCAATGATCTTGCTGTCCTCATTCATCTTGAGTGTTCCGTATCTGTCAACGGGAACATTGGCAGGCATATCCTTGGTAACTACCGTTACATCTGCCTTCTTCTCAATGTGATATTCAAGAACCTTATTATAATCCAACTTATATACGCAGTCCGCAGAGCTTATTACCACATAAGGCTCATGGCTGGTCTTAAGAAATTCCAGATTCTGGTAGATGGCATCAGCCGTTCCTCTGTACCAATAGCTGTTGTCCGAAGTAACAGCAGGTGTGAAGACGAACAGACCGCCCTGCTTACGACCGAAGTCCCACCATTTTGAAGAACTAAGGTGTTCATTGAGACTTCCGGCATTGTACTGTGTAAATACAGCCACCTTCTGGATATGTGAATTGGACATATTGCTCAATGCAAAATCGATGGCCCTGTAGCTTCCTGCTATGGGCATTGCACCGACCGCCCTCTTCTGAGAGAGTTCCCTCATTCTGTGATTATTACCACCGGCTAATATAATACCTATCGCTCTCATCTGTTATCACCTGCCTTGTTCAAAGTCTTACCGCTCGCCAAAGTATTCTTGTCATAATCTGACTCGTCGGTCACACCGAAAATGCAGGCATTTTTGCCTATAGTAATATTGTCGGGTATCTCGCTTCTCTCGCCGATGCAGACAAGTCCGTGATTATAGATATGAGGATCTGTCTCATTATCAACTTCCTCGCCTATACCTGTACGGATGCCGTTACCGAAGACAACATTCTCGGCCACTATAGTCTTATTCAACTCACAATTCTCACCGATCACGGTATTGTTCATTACAATGGAATCCCTGATAACGGTTCCCTTACCTATGGTAACTCCGCAACCGATAACGGAATTGTATACCTCACCGTATATCTCGGTACCTTCACCTACTATACTCTTCTCGATCTTACTGCCGGAAGAATAATACTGAGGAGGAAGAGCGTCATTCTTGGTATAGATCTTCCAATACTCCTCATAGAGGTTGAACTCGGGCACTATATCGATAAGCTCCATATTGGCTTCCCAATATGAATTAAGAGTTCCTACATCCTTCCAATAACCGTTGAACTCGTAAGCATACATCGGTGAACCCTTAGCATGGATATAAGGAATGACATGCTTACCAAAATCGAGATTAGGCTGGTTGGATTCATCATGCAATGCCTTCTTGAGCACTGGCCAGTTGAAGATATATATACCCATGGAAGCGAGATTACTTCTGGGGTTCTCAGGCTTCTCTTCGAAGTCCGTTATCTTCCTGTTATCATCGGTTATCATGATACCGAAACGCTTAGCCTCTTCCATGGGAACGGGCATAACCGCTATGGTACAATCTGCTTTGTTCTGCTTATGGAAATCCAGCATGACTTCATAATCCATCTTATAGATATGGTCACCGGACAAGATAAGAACATACTCGGGATTATAACTGTCTATATAATCTATGTTCTGATAAATAGCATTGGCTGTACCGGTATACCACTCACTGTTATCCATCTTCTCATAAGGTGGAAGCACTGTAACACCACCGACATTACGATCAAGATCCCATGATATACCTATTCCGATATGAGTATTAAGCCTTAAAGGCTGATACTGTGTAAGTACACCTACCGTGTCTACACCGGAATTGATACAATTACTCAATGGGAAATCGATAATCCTGTATTTCCCTCCGAAAGATACTGCAGGCTTTGCCATCTTGGATGTAAGGACACCAAGTCTGCTTCCCTGACCTCCTGCCAGAAGCATGGCAATCATCTCTTTTTTGATCATAGACTCACCTCTTTAGCCCTTTATAAATTGTACTAAAATTATAACACATTTACACATTTTAGTGAATATTTTTTACAAAAAACGAGCTTTATTCAGTCATTTTATTGTATATTATTAACGTCAGTTGCGTTTTCAAGATTATTGCGGTCACAGCGAGACTGAATACAGACAATAAATCGTATATATTTTATCATGTCACCGCCTTATCATATTATCACATTAGTGTAACAAAGTATATAATTACCGACACAATATTGCATATTTCTCCATGCAAACGTATAATCAATAAGAAGTCTTAGCAAATATATGTATTGAAAACGGACGATTTCGATGATCTTTGATCCCGCTGTCTTGAAAGCGGACGATTTCGATGATCTTTGATCCCGCTGTCCGGCTCGGTACAATGGAGGCAAAATGTATCAGATTGATTTTAATAAACCGATACACGTTTATTTCTGCGGTATCGGCGGAATAAGCATGAGCGGTCTTGCAGAGATACTCTTAAGCCGCGGTTTCAGGATCTCAGGCTCTGATATGAAGCGCAGTGAGATCACAGACAATCTTGAATCATCCGGCATGAAGGTATATATAGGTCAACGCGGATCCAATATCACGGACGACATCGACCTCTTCATATATACTGCTGCCATACACGAAGACAATCCCGAATGGGTAGCCATGAAAGAGAAGAATATCCCTTCCCTTTCAAGAGCGGAGCTTCTCGGAGAGATCATGAAGAACTTCCCTGTACCCGTTGCGATCGCAGGTACTCACGGTAAGACAACGACCACTTCCATGATCTCACAGGTGTTGCTTGATTCCGATGCGGATCCTACTCTTTCGATCGGCGGTATCCTCCGTTCCATCGGAGGCAATATAAGGATAGGTCACTCGGATCTGTTCGTTACGGAAGCTTGTGAATATACAAACAGTTTCCTGTCTTTTTTCCCAAAAGTGGCTCTTATCCTGAATATAGAAGAAGATCATATGGACTTTTTCAAGGATATCGATGATATACGTTCATCGTTCAGGCGCTTTGCAGAACTCCTTCCTAAGGACGGTACACTTATCATCAACGGTGAGATAGATAACGTCGGCGAGATCACATCAGATCTTGAATGTAAGGTCATAACATATGGTTCCGACTCATCCTTCGATTATTATCCTTCGGATATAACATATGATGAACTCGGTCACCCGACATACATCCTGCATTCGCCTTCAGGAACCGCTGCAGTCACTCTTTCGGTTCCCGGCGCGCACAATGTATCCAATTCGCTCGCGGCCTTTGCCTGTGCGGATGTGTGCGGGATCGACAGGGAGAAGACATCTCAGGGACTTAAAGCTTTCACCGGAACTGACAGAAGGTTCGAATATAAAGGCAAGCTTCACGGCGTGACCATCCTGGATGATTATGCTCATCATCCGACAGAGATCAAAGCCACTCTGAGTGCAGCCCGCAATCTTGATTACAAAAGACTGGTAGTCATCTTCCAGCCCCATACTTACACAAGAACCAGGGCTTTCCTTAATGAGTTTGCCGAAGCGCTGTCCGCAGCCGATCTTGTGGTCCTCGCCGATATATACGCTGCGAGAGAGAAGAACACCATAGGTATTTCATCTGACGATCTCAGGAAAAAGATCGAAGAACTCGGAACCGAATGCGAATACTTCCCGACTTTCGACGAAATTGAAAATTTTATTTTAGAAAATTGTTCCACCGGTGACTTGTTGATAACTATGGGAGCCGGAGATGTTGTAAACATCGGCGAAAGTCTGCTTGGCATATAATTATCCACATTATCCACAAAATCGTGCACCTTTAATGATACTCGATTTTGTGGATATTTTTATTTTTGCCAAACGGCGGTTTTTAGGAATCTTTCGAATATCTCGTCTGACTTATCCACTTTATCCACATTATCCACACGCCCTTAAAACCCTTGATTTTACGGCGTTTGCGGACTTTTCATCTATTTATTTTTTTTCATCTCTGTGCTATAATTCGACTTGCT
This sequence comes from Lachnospiraceae bacterium, assembly GCA_024684085.1. Lineage (GTDB taxonomy): Bacteria > Bacillota > Clostridia > Lachnospirales > Lachnospiraceae > Colinaster. The sequence goes on from JAIKXM010000019.1 coordinate 59,828, forward strand.
TAAGAAAAAAGGATTGGTGAAATTATGTGTGATTTAGCCCTCTACAGGGAGAATAATACAGACAGTACAGCTGTCTCTAATTGTTTTATCGATGAATATCTGGCTGATGCCAACGACGCGCAGATAAAGGTCTACCTTTATCTTATTCGCATGACCAATGCGGGTCGTCCCACCAACATCAGCGATATTGCTGATAAGTTCAATCATACAGAGAAGGATATATGTCGTGCTCTGCGTTACTGGGAGAAGAAGGGACTCCTGTCTCTTGACTACGACCAGAACGGAGGGATCGTGGGCTTGCGCATGTTCGATCCCACTCAGCCCAACAAACGCAGCATGCCATCCAATAATAATATGTTCACACCGGTGATGAGCATTATGTCCGAAGAGTCTTCTTCTGCTGCCCGAAATTCCGGAATGGAGACTGTCTTAGAATCCAATGCGGATGATACTCAGAAGAAGTATTTCAAGCCGGATTATTCTGTCCGCAAACTTAATGCATGCCGCAAGCGTGAAGATATCTCCAACCTTATCTTCATCGCCGAGCAATATCTTAAGCAGCCTCTCTCTGCCAATGACATCAAGTCGATCATCTTCTATACCGACGAGCTTGGACTCAGCGAAGATGTTATCGATCATATGATCCAGTATTGTGTGGATATCAAGGAGAAAGAGAAGAAATCGATCAATTTCGCTTATATAGATAAGGTAGCCATCACTTGGGCTCAGAATAATATCAGCACCGTTAAGGAAGCCCGGGCTTTCATCCGCTCAATGGGCAAGCGTACGAGTACCGGGGCTGCTTCTGACACTGCTCAGAAATCTACCGTTAACTACGCTCAGAATACTGCTCCGCGCAAGTTCAATACAAGCTTCCATCAGATAGAGCAAAACACCTACGACTTTGCTGCACTTGAGCAAAGACTACTTAATAAATAACTTTTATCAGAGGACGTTATGGGAATCTCCAATTCACAATACAATTCCATTATCAGCAGATACGATGCACGAAGAATGAGTGCAGCAGATGAGCTTAATTCGCGTCGTGACTATGTCTACTCACATGTGGACGGTTATAAGGAACTGTGTGATGCCGTTGCTTCGCTCTCGGTTGAGCGTACAAAGGCGGCTCTTTCAGGTGATAAGAACGCGCTCTCCGATCTGGGTTCTCTGATCGACGATCTGTCTTCACAGAAGAAGGCACTTCTCATATCTGCCGGACTTCCCGAAGACTATCTTACCGCATCTTATATATGCAACGACTGCAAGGACACCGGTTATATAAACGGACAAAAGTGTCATTGCTTCAAGCAGGAAGTTCTTACGCTTCTGTATGATAATTCCAACATGAAAGAGATCCTGTCGCAGGTTGATTTTTCAATGATCAGCAGTGATTATTATAAAGGCTCGGATCTTATCAATTTCAATAAAACATATGAGAAGGCAAGGGAATTTGTCAGGGACTTTGACAAAACCTACGACAATCTTCTCTTCTACGGTACTGTCGGAACAGGTAAGTCACTGATGTCTTCGTGCATAGCCAAAGAACTTCTCGACAGCGGCCATTCCGTGATCTATTTCAGTGCGATCGCACTCCTTGAAGCCCTGTCCGATTATACTTTCTCATCGGGCAAGAGGGATGATTCCACAGTCAATAATCTCTATGAATGCGATCTGCTCATCATCGATGACCTCGGAACGGAGCTTATCAACAGCTTCACCATTTCGTCGATCTTCAATCTCATCAATGAGAGATTCAATCGTCGGAAGTCTGTTATCATATCAACCAATCAGACTCTGATACAGCTTCAGGAGACTTATACCGATCGAATATTCTCAAGATTAAGTGCGAACTTCCGCTTTTGTAACCTTACAGGGCCGGATATACGCATGCTCAAAGGATATTGATCTTAACGGAATATGGCTGTTTACTGTATTTTGCTCAAACAACCCGCGTAAATACATCGCAATATAGTCATTTTTATCATTGTCGGATATACTTCAATAATGGTATGATGCTTATGCGATTAGCATATGTAAACTTTTGACAACTACAACACATACGAACGAAAGAGAGGTTTGCCTCAATGGCTACACGTGAAGAAAAACGTAATCTTGAATCCATTCCGGTAGGTTCCTTAAGGATCATTCCCTTGGAGAGTTGTGCATCTCTTGGTGAGAAGGTTGATTCTTACCTTGTAAAGTGGAGAACTGAAAGAGAGAATGAGCACAAGAACAGTCTTGCTTTTGCAGGATACCAGCGCGACTCATACATTCTCGGTACTAAAGTTCCCAGATTCGGTTCCGGTGAAGCAAAAGGTGAGATACTTGAGTCAGTAAGAGGTACAGACCTCTATATCATGGTTGATGTATGTAACTATTCACTTACATATTCAATGAGTGGTTATGTTAACCACATGTCACCTGATGATCATTATCAGGATCTTAAGAGGATCATCGCTGCTGTCGGCGGTAAGGCAAGAAGGATCACCGTGATCATGCCTTTCCTCTATGAGAGCAGACAGCATAAGCGTACCGCAAGAGAATCTCTTGACTGTGCTCTTGCACTTCAGGAACTTGTACGCATGGGTGTAGACAATATCATCACATTTGATGCACATGATCCCAGAGTTCAGAATGCGATCCCTCTTCACGGTTTCGAGACAGTTACACCCGCATATCAGTTCATCAAAGGTCTTCTTAAGAACGTTAAGGATCTTAAGCTTGACAGCGAGCATATGATGGTAATAAGCCCTGATGAAGGCGGTATGAGCCGTGCGATATACATTGCCAACGTTCTCGGCCTTGACATGGGTATGTTCTATAAGAGAAGAGATTATACAAGAGTCGTTAACGGACGTAATCCTATCCTTGCACATGAGTTCCTTGGAACCGACGTTGAAGGCAAGGACGTTATCATCATAGATGATATGATCTCATCAGGCGAGAGTATGTTAGAGGTTGCCGGTGAGCTCAAGAAACGTAAGGCTAACAGGATCTTCGTATTCTCAACCTTCGGCCTCTTCACTAACGGCCTTGAGAAATTCGATGAGTATTATCAGAAGGGGATTATCGACAGGATCCTTACAACTAATGTTATATATCAGTCACCTGAACTTCTTCAGAGAGAATGGTATATCAGCTGTGACATGAGCAAGTACATCGCTTACATAATCGATACGCTTAATCATGATTCATCTATAAGCGATCTTCTTGTTCCCAATGAAAGGATTCAGAATATCGCAGCCAGATACAGAAACGGCGAGATGATATAATAGACCAGGGTTAATGATCACTGGTCAGGGTTAATGATCACAGATCGGGATTAATGATCACAGATCAGGATTAATAATCACAGGTCAGGATTAATGATCACAGATTAGGATTAATGATTATCAATAACATAAAGATAAAGACGTCCGGCATGAGTTGGACGTCTTTATCTTTATTAGGACAATCAAAGCTTTTAAGTCTATTCCAAAGATTAATCTGTTTTCTTCCTCGCGTAAGTCATAAAGCGGTTTCCGTTCTCTTCGAAAAAGCTCTCGCTATCCTTCATGCCCTTCTTGTATATAGTACCGCTCGAAGGATCCATAAGCACAATATTCTGCTCATTGAAACCTATAACAAGATAAGCTCTGTCATCATCTGTGATGGCAAGCACCGGGATATCCTGGTTAACATAATACAAAATACTTCCAAGCTTACATCCGGTAAGATTAAGTATATAGGCATCCGGCAGATTATCTTCCAATATCCTGTCAGCGGTAACGCCTGAACTTATGAGGCTCATTGTATTCTTGGATATACCGCCGAACTTAAGCATGGTATCAAGACACACAGACAATGAAGTCTCACCTTCTCCGATGCCCCTCTCGGTGATCGCTATTATCTGATTACGACTCTTAAGAGCACCTCTGCGATATATCACCATACCTTTATCATCCGTAACTGTTCCTCTCAGGTCATACGCCTTACTGACAGCCCTTCCGGCCGAAGTGAATATATCGTCTATTCCCTCATTACCATATACATAATATCGAGTCTTGTCTTCCTCCGGTATGACAACAGATCTCTCACCTTCGTACAGCACCTGCTTAGGCGTCAGGAACTTGATATTTTTCTTACCGATATTGCTCTTCACCTGAATCTGATAGATGTTCTGATAGAGATCGGTCGCAACCTTAACGACCTTGTTTTTACCGGAATTTTTCTCCTCACTGTTGGTGATGTAATCATCTATCACCGGAGTCACCGTACCTGTCTCTGCCGACTTCGACACCCTCTTCAGAGTGATCTGATTCTCTTCGATGCTTCCGGATGTAATATATATATCCGGTCTTGAATATTCCTTAAGTATCTCACCCGCATCGGACATTATCAGAATACGGTTCATCATCGTGGTACTGTCGCCCAGTACATTCACGTAATTATCGGAGATATTACACACCCCGTATATGAAATCTTCCTTCATGAATCCTATCGGAACGATATATTCGCCATGACCTTCTATCGTCCTCTTATTCCCACTGTCGAGGTTCATCACGCAGACACTTGTATTGCCGTTCTTCTCCTCGCTCCAGGCCACAGTCCGGTTACTCTCCGACACATAGAAGGAATCTTCATCAAAATCATCCACCGCTATCTCACAGCTGTGATCCTGTGAATCGATCGAGTATATTTTACCTTCGATCAATGAAAAAAATACACCTCGCTTGTTAACATAACTAAGCCTACGACTGTCACTTATGCAGGCGGACGCCGACTCCTTAACCGGAATAAACAGAACTTCCTCAACCGTGTTAACAGGGCTGTGATAGTAACACAATTCGATACCGACTTTGCCCTCGTGGATACCACGATTCATATATCCATACACAGCGAAAGACACATTACCGTTCTCTTCCACATCAAGGATCTTGATATCACTCTCCTTGATCCTGTCACGATAATCATTCTCATAATCGTCAAAGAATGCAAAAAGGCGGGCCATTTTGTTATCGGTAACATTGTAAGTAAAGAGACGCCCCCCATTTATAAAAGCCAGAACCTCACCGCCGTCGCTCTCGAGCATCTCAGGCTCACTCTTTAGTATACCCAGCATGATCTTATCATTGACGCAGGCATTTTTATCCATTACGAAGATCCGATCCATCGTCCTGTCAAAAGACAAAAGATGATATCTCGTATCGGATTTCCTTATCCTGTATACTTCGGATATATCATAATATGCCTGATCTTCGCCGGAGCCAGCGGCCACTGAGTACTTAAGCCCGATACACGCTATCCCCTCTTCTATCTCCTTAATGGTATACTGTCTGTCCGATACGATCTTGGGATTCATACTGCCGAATGATATCTGGTCAAGGCTGTTATGGATATTGACGCTTCCGAGATTCGTATTATCACTGTCGGAACTTGGCTCAAGGTAGGTTGCGAGTTCCCGCACTTTTTCCTTAGAGAAAGTCTTTTCGTTAAAGTCTGTAAGGAAGTCAAGCATGTCCTTGATCCCCGCATTCTCCTGCTGAATGATGACCGTATAATAATATACAGTCCTGCCGTCCTCAAGACCTGCAATAAAGGCCAGACTGTATTCTATTCCTTCATCAATAAGATCCTTAAGCGTTATTGAACCGGTTATCTTATCGCCGTCCTCATCAAAGTCAAGGATCCTTGTCTCTTCTATAAGGCGCTCTCCGTCTATGCTGCGCACTTCGAACTTAAGCGAACTCACACCCGTGCCGTATTTATCGACCACGAAGTTACAGACTCTGTCCTCACCTATCGTGGTTATACTGTCACGTAATGCGCCGGTATTCATCCGGTCCGTGTATCCGTGCATCTCATTGATGAGATAATCGCTCTCTTTGATATATATAAGCGGAAAGCTTGCCTCCGACATCTCAGCCGTTAGATCGGTAGTACCCTGATTGAACAGGATAAAAAATCCGACAAATGATATTAGAAAAGCGGCCAGTATGACAAGTCTCCGAATCAGTTTCTTCTTCATCCATATACTCCGGTTTGATCTTTAGGGAAGGTTACCAACCCAACCCTCTGACAGAGCTGTGCAGGTCCTGGCACAACTCCTGATATAAATAAGGACCGTACTGCTACAGCACGGTCTCTTATTGACAGATATGCCTGCAGCGCAGCTACATATCTCATATTACTTGATAGTATTTATTCTTGCAACAGCTCTAAGCAAAGCAGTCTCGGCTCTTGCAATATCAATCCCAGATTCCTTCTTTGATAATCTGTCCTGAGCTCTCTCCATTGCAGCATTGGCTCTATCGCCATCTATCTCGTCAGGCCACTCAATGATCTCTGCAAGAATAGTAACACTGTCTCCGGTTATCTCAACAAAACCGGAATGAAGAGCTGCCTTCTTAACTTCCTCTCCAGTGATCGTAAGCACGCCCGGCTTAAGAATCACAGTCATGGGAATATGATGCTTATATACACCCATCTCGCCTTCGGTAGTATTGAACTCTACCATCTCTGCTTCACCTTCATAGAAAAGTCTGTTAGGTGTAATGATCTTTATTTTGAAATATTTGCTATTCTCTTCTGCCATGATCCACTCTCCGCCCGATGCTATTTAACACGTGCAAGCACATCATCAATAGTACCTGCATTCAGGAAGTAGCTTTCAGGAACGTCATCATGCTTACCTTCGATGATCTCCTTGAATCCACGGATAGTCTCTGCAACAGGTACATACTTACCTTCAAGACCGGTGAACTGTCCTGCCACGAAGAACGGCTGAGACAGGAAACGCTGAACCTTTCTTGCTCTTGATACGACAAGCTTATCATCTTCTGATAATTCGTCCATACCAAGGATAGCGATGATATCCTGAAGCTCTTTATACTTCTGCAGGATCTCCTGTACTCCTCTGGCAACACTGTAATGCTCATCACCTACGATTCTTGGATCCAGAATACGTGATGTAGACTCCAACGGGTCAACCGCAGGATAGATACCAAGCTCTACGATGGAACGGCTAAGAACCGTTGTTGCATCAAGGTGAGCGAAGGTTGTTGCAGGAGCGGGGTCTGTAAGGTCATCCGCAGGTACGTATACAGCCTGAACAGATGTGATAGATCCGTTCTTGGTAGATGTAATTCTCTCCTGAAGAGCACCCATCTCTGTCTGAAGTGTAGGCTGATAACCTACTGCCGAAGGAACTCGACCAAGAAGAGCCGATACTTCGGAACCAGCCTGAGTAAAACGGAAGATATTATCGATAAAGAGAAGAACGTCCTTACCTGCCTTATCACGGAAGTACTCAGCCATTGTAAGCCCGGTAAGACCAACTCTCATTCTGGCTCCGGGGGGCTCATTCATCTGACCGAACACCATGGTGGTCTTATCGATAACTCCCGATTCCTTCATTTCGTAATAGAGGTCGTTACCCTCTCTTGTTCTCTCTCCAACACCTGTGAATACGGAATATCCTCCGTGCTCTGTTGCGATGTTACGGATAAGCTCCTGAATAAGAACTGTCTTACCAACACCGGCACCACCGAAAAGTCCGATCTTACCACCCTTCTGATAAGGACATAACAGATCTACAACTTTGATTCCTGTCTCAAGGATCTCGGCCTCAGTAGCCTGCTCGGTAAATTCAGGTGCAGGTCTGTGAATAGGTGAATACTCTGTAGCTTCGGGAGCGGGCTTATTGTCAATGGGCTCACCGAGTACGTTAAATATTCTTCCGAGTGTGATCTCTCCTACCGGAACGGTAATAGGTGCTCCTGTTGCCTCTGCGTCCATACCTCTTACAAGACCGTCTGTAGGGCCCATGGCAATACATCTTACTGTATCATCACCAAGGTGCTGTGACACTTCCACAACCAAAGTACTGTTATCCGATCTGGTGATCCTGATCGCTTCATTAATCTCCGGCAGCTTACCATCGGTAAACTTTATATCAAGAACGGCACCGATAATCTGCGTAATCTTTCCGATTGTCTTTTCTGCCATTTTTAATTCCTTTCTTTTTCAAAAGATAATGCTAAGATATAGCCTGTGAACCTGCTATAATCTCTGTCAATTCCTGAGTAATAGAGCCCTGACGTGCCCTGTTATACTGAAGTGTCAGCTTACCGAGCATCTCCTCAGCATTAGTCGTAGCATTGTCCATCGCCTGCATTCTGGCTCCATTCTCACTGGCAACGGATTCTATCATTCCGCCATAGATTATGCTTGCCATATACTTGGGAATGATAAGTTCCAATGCTTCTGTTTCATCCATCTCGAAATTCATGGGTACAAATCTTTCATCGGAATCATCCGATCCGTCCGTACCTTCAAGTACCTCTGACTTCTCGATAGGTAGAAGCTTGATCACTTTGGGTTCATGTACTACCGTATTCTTAAAACCTGTATATGCAAGATAGATCTCTCCTATCTTACCCGACTTAAACTCATTGATAAGGACATTACATAAGCCCATTGCGTCGATATAATCGGGAGAATCAATCATCTCCGAATAATCCTCAGCAAGTTCATATCCCCATCTGTGCATAGCCTCGCGTCCCTTTTTACCAAGGGTATACATTACAAGATCCTCTTTATTGAAAGAGCCTCTTGTGATCAGCTTGACTACATTAGAGTTATATCCGCCTGCAAGACCTCTGTTACCTGTTATCATGATAACAGCCTTCTTAGGAGATCTCGCAGGAAGTACGTACGGATGATTGATCGTGCCGGCCTTGGCCAGTATAGACTGAACCGTCCTGTACATACTGTTGAAATAAGTCTTACTGTTCTCTGCCACCGTCTTGCTTCTCTGAAGCTTAACGGTAGATACAAGTTTCATTGCCTTAGTGATCTGTCCGGTACTCTGTATACTGCTCTTACGTCTTTTAATATCTCTCATTGACGCCATTGTATATCACCATCCAATCTCTAAGTCTATACGAACTGTTCCTTGAACTCCTTGATCGCTTTATTCAATGCTTCCTCAGTTGTCTCTGATATCTGCTTCTCAGAAGCAATGGCAGAAGGAATCTCAGGGTACTTGGTATCGAGGAACTCAAAGAGCTCTGACTCGAATCTTGTAATATCTGCAATCTTAACATCAAGAAGATATTTATTGGTTGCGGCATAGATAATGATTACCTGATATTCAACCTTCATAGGCTTATACTGAGGCTGCTTCAATATCTCTTTGATTCTTTCACCCTGAGCAAGCTTCTCTCTTGTATCATCATCAAGTTCAGAACCGAACTGTGCGAATGCTGCCAACTCTCTGTACTGTGCGAGCTCAACTCGGATAGGAGCAGAGATCTTCTTCATAGCCTTGATCTGAGCGGCACCACCAACTCGTGATACTGACAATCCGGCATTAACCGCAGGACGGAAACCTGAATTGAACATCTCGGTCTCAAGATATATCTGACCGTCTGTTATGGAGATAACATTGGTCGGGATATAAGCGGATACATCGCCCGCCTGAGTCTCAATAATAGGAAGTGCTGTAAGAGAACCTCCGCCGTATTCTTCAGACATTCTTGCAGCTCTCTCAAGCAGTCTTGAATGAAGATAGAATACATCACCGGGATAAGCCTCACGTCCGGGTGGTCTCTTAAGCAGCAATGAAAGTGTACGGTATGCAGCCGCATGCTTACTCAAGTCATCATAGATAACAAGAACATCCTGTCCTGCTTCCATCCACTCCTCACCGATAGCACAGCCTGCATAAGGAGCGATATACTGTAAAGGTGCAAGCTCACTGGCTGTTGAAGCAACTACAGTTGTATAGCTCATTGCACCGAACTCTTCAAGAGTCTTAACGATTCCGGCTACAGTTGAAGCCTTCTGTCCGATGGCAACATAGATACACTTAACATTCTGACCCTTCTGATTGATGATAGTATCGATCGCGATAGCGGTCTTACCAGTCTGTCTGTCACCAATGATAAGTTCTCTCTGTCCACGTCCGATGGGAACCATGGAATCGATAGCCTTAATACCTGTCTGTAAGGGAGTATCAACCGACTTACGTGTGATAACACCCGAAGCCACCCTTTCAATCTGACGAAATCTATCAGTCTCAATAGGTCCTTTGCCGTCGATAGGCTGACCCAAAGCGTTAACGACACGTCCGATCATTGCATCACCTACAGGAACCTCAACAACTCGTCCTGTAGTCTTAACGATATCACCTTCGTTGATATTCTTATGGTTACCAAGAAGAACGACACCTACATTGTCCTCTTCGAGGTTAAGAACCATACCGAACACACCGCCCGGGAACTCGAGCAACTCACCCTGCATAGCCTTCTCAAGACCATGTACACGGGCAATACCGTCTGCAACCTGTATAACTGTACCAACGTCTGATATCTCAAGCTCGTTGGCATAACGCTTGATCTGATCCTTTATGACTGAACTAATCTCTTCTGGTCTTAAATTCATAGATCTTTCCTTTCTTCCTCTCAGCAGTGATCAAAGTCTTATTCCCATCAACTGCTGCTGCATCTTGTTTATTTTTGTACGAACACTGCTGTCCACCACACGGTCACCGATCCTGATCTGCATACCGCCGATCAGTGACTCGTCGATAATATAATTCATCTCCATGGATCTGAATTTGGTAGTCTTAAGAAGCTTGGCTTCCACTTCCTTCTTCTGAACATCCGAAAGCGAAACGGGAGTCGTAACGTAAGCTACTCCTACACCCTTAAGGGCCTTAACTTCATTCAGGAAATAACAAAGTATCTCATCGATCTGGGAATATCTTCCCTTAGCCACGATCATATTGAAGAAGCCGACTATCTCTTCTTCAGCTCTGCCCTCAAAGACTTCCTTAACGACCTTAAGCTTCTCATCCAGATCTATTCTGGGATTATTCATAAGAACACCAAATTCGGGATTAGCATCCAGAATGTCCTTGATAGTCCCTATCTGTGAAGCTATGGTATCCAGCTTGTCTTCCTCTACTGCCAGCTCTAAAAGAGCGTCTCCGTAGGTCTTTGATATCAGCTTAGCCATGTGCCGTCACCTATTTCTTTCAATGTCTCATCAACAAGGCGTTCCTGAACATCTCCGCTCATATTGGCTCCGATAACTTTTTCAGCCATAGCGGAAGCGACATTAACGATTTCCTTCTTAACATCATCAGCCACTTTTTTCTTCTCGAGCTCAGCCTCAGTATTGGCTCTTGCGATTATTCCGGCAGCCTCTTCACGCGCTCCGGCTATAACCTTGGCTTCACTGTCAATAGCTTTCTTTCTGGCCTCGCTCAATATTGTCTCAGCTTCTTTGTCCACTTCTTTAAGCTTCTTCTCATATTCCGCTTTGAGTCGTGCCGCTTCTTCCTGATCTTCCTTGGCTTCTTTCAGTTCCCGGGCGATCTTCTCCTGACGTCTGCGCAGGAAATCTCTTGCCGGATTGAAGAAGAAGTAAGATGCAAAAAAGAATAATACAATAACTGCTATCAGTGTTAAAACTGAATCGTGAAGGAGCTGAAAATCAAGATCGAATAATCTCGGCTCCATCTCTCCCGCAGTTGCAAGCACATAATTCATACTCTGCATTAAGTCCAACTTAGTGCCTCCTTTCTATCAGATTAAATTGAAGGCATTATTTTGCCAAAGGCTTAACGAATAAGAGAAGCATGGCGATAAGCAAACCGTAAAGACCTGTTGTCTCTGCTACGGCCTGACCAAGAAGCATGGTACTTGTTACATCACCCTTTGCTCCGGGATTACGTCCAACTGCTGCTGCCGCATGACCTGCTGCAATACCCTGACCTACACCGGGTCCGATACCAGCGATAACTGCAAGACCAGCACCTATTGCCGAACATCCTAAGATAAATTCTCTGTTAAATTCCATGTCTACATCCTCCTAAAAGTAATCTAAGAAATTTAGTTTTATACATCTATCAATTTTCACAAACACGACATGGCCGCGTTGCAAATATCCCTATTATGATCAATCCGTCGTCATCGCATCCGATATGTAAGTCATCGTCAGCATTGAGAATACGTATGTCTGTATCGCACCGGAAAACAGATCGAAATATACATGCAGGGCAGCCGGCCATGCATAAGCTATCTTACTGAGCAACCCGTATACCAGCGCCATCATAACCGTTCCGGACAAAACATTGGCGAACAAACGCAACGAAAGCGATACAGGAACCGCCAGATCTCCTATGATATTGATGGGCATCCAGAAAGGCCATGGATCCATCAATCCCTTCATGAAACCTGAAACCTTCTGATATCTTAACTTATTGATGAATATCAGCGTGAAGGTCATGATACCGAGCGGAAATGTGACACCGTAGTCAGCTGTCGGCGGTCTGAGTCCCAGTATACCCGATATATTACTGAACAGTATGAACATGAAGATCGTACCGATATAATTACGGAAGTTCTTACCGTTCTTACCCATTGTACCGTCGACCATATTGTCAAGCGAAGATACTATAAGCTCAACAATATTCTGAAAACCGCCCGGCACTTCGTCTGCCTTCTTCATCACTCGTCCGGATATGAACATGAAGGTCATCAATGTCAAAAGTACGATCAGCATACATATGTGAGTTGTCGTGATCCAAACAGTATGTCCGAACAATTCATAACTGAAAACGCCATGGATCATAAAATCGACATCTTTCTCTGCAGATGCCAGAATCCATTGATTCATGCACTCACCTCCTATATATTATTATCTCTATTTTTGATTCTGCTCCGAATCTTATTAACAAAAGGTTGAAGATATGCTCCTGCCTTAAGTCCCATAATGCCAAGGAATGCCGCCAGCGGATAAGCAACATCCGTTACGCATACCATAGCGAATATACAGAGTATAAAAGCATATCTTATCATGGAATACTTAAGAGCATATGCTCCGGCAGCCTTCTCATTGCCCGCATTATATTCGAGATTGCGATCGATAGACCACCACATATGCCAGGCACACGCCAAGGCTAACAGTATACCTATCCCAACTCCGAGCAAGTATCTCACACCGGAATCGACCCACCAAACGCCGACCAGACAGCATAATACCCCGTAAGCTATAATACCTGTCCAGAGTTCAACAAGTGTATCATCCGGCCTGTCTAATAATCCCGTCAAGACATTATCCTCTTATCAGTCTTTTGGATCACGTATATTCTTCTTCACCATTATGTAGATATTACGAAATCCCGCCAAAGCTCCAACGAAGAACAGGATGACAAAAAAACATTCCGTTCCGAGCTTACCGTCGATATAATAACCCGCAAAAGAACATAAAAAAATAGGAACAAGCATGTTGATGGTAAACTGAGTGAAATAGGTTAGTATCCTGTTGATTTCCCTCTGATTCTTCACATGCCTTCCCTCTCATTTACACAACTTATTTGATTATACAAAATTTTTCAAAAAGTGTAAATATTAACACCCTGTATTTCGTTGTATTTCCTTGTATTTCGTTGTCTTATTTTGTTGACTATTTTATACAAAACTAGTACTATTATTTAAACCGACAAGCCTTTTCAGGCTTTTTTCATTAGATAACATCAACGGAGGTGTATGCCTATGTATCCAAAACTTTTCAGAAAGAGACTGATACCAAATGAATGTATCCCTCTTGATAATGACGAGATACTCTTTATGGACGAGGAGATCATGGTAACCAAGTGGCGTACACTTAAGCCAAGAGATGATTTTCATCACGGATATTCATGCTATTTCTTCAAAGAAGGCATCAAGGTAAGCCAGTTTCTTCGTGAAGACGGAAGCCTGTTCTTATGGTATTGCGACATTGTCTCATTCTCACCCAATGAAGAACAGGGTACACTTACGATCACCGATCTTCTTGCTGACGTAACCGTTGATTACAGTGGCAAGATGACGATCTTAGACATTGACGAACTCTGCGAGGCAAGAGAGAAGAACTTCATCACTGCAGGCCAGTTCTTCAATTCAGTCAAACAGCTCGGCAAGCTCATCGAAGCCATTCAACAGGGACGCTTCAGCGAGTACACCGACAGGCTGTCACCATTCCTCGGCAAGTAAGGTACTAAAAAAGAACACTCAGTGAGTGTTCTTTTTTAATAAAATATATGTCCGCCTATCTGAATACCTGTAAGGCCTTCAATGGGAGTTCTGAAGTATACACATCCTCCTACATTGGTCTTACCGCTCATGGCTTCATCCGCAGCCTTATAACAATTCTCCGTCGCCTTATCCTGAGCAAGAGCGATAGCAAGATGTCCATCCAGAACGGGTGAGAACTGCTTACGCTGATATATCACTCCGACAACGGTATTGGGATAGACCGAACTTAACAATCTGTTGATAACTACCGCGCCAACGGCCAGCTGGCCTTCATAAGGCTGGTTGCCGGCTTCGCAGTATATAAGATTAGCCAGCAGATACCTGTCTCCCTCTTCGAAGGTGACATCGCCTATCGTCCTCCATTCAGACTGACTTGCCAGTTTGGACATCGCTATCTCTTCCGCAAGCTTACGCTTCAGAGCCGCAATGTCAGCCTCTTCGGCAGCAGACTGTTTGGCATAGGCATCAGCCGTTCTCTCTGCTTCTTTGATCTGACCCGAGTACATGCTTATCGCCTTGACCGTATTATCCACGTAGACAGATACATTCTCCTGTTTCTCTTTGATCTCCTTCTGATATGTATCGAGCATATTCATATCAGCCTCGAGCATGGCCTTATTATCTTCAACCCTTTTACAGGTCTCGGAATATTCATCCATCATCTCTTTGTCATACTGCTCGATCTGAACGATATACTCTTTGCGATTAAGCACATCAGAGAATCCCTCAGTGTCAAAAAGAACGTCAGACAGTAACGTCTTACGACGCTCATACATGAACTGGATCCTCTTCTTCATGGATTCATACTGACTGTCTCTTAACCTCTCCGCTTCCTCAAGATCTTTACGAGCCTGTTCGATCTCATCTTCCTTATCCCGTATCATCTCTTCAAGCTGAGCCAGCTGATCACTTATCAGAGTAAGCTGATCGTTAAGATTGTCCAATTCCGCCTGAAGAGAACCCTTCTCATTATTCAGCTTATTAAGATTGTCATTAGTCTCTTTGAGCTTATTGCTGGTGTCCGTATGCTGATTCTGCAAATCTTCCAGCTTCTCCTTGGTTGTCTTGGCATATGCCGGACCATGAGGAAGACCTGATATCGCCATACACATGACCAGTATCGCAACCACAGCCCTAAGATGGCCATTTTTGCCCATACTATACCTCTATTGCCAGCACCCTTCCCGTATGCTCATACTTCTTATATGTGATCCCCGCGGAATCAAACATTCTCTTGGCTGCTATATTCCCCGGTGTTCCATTATACTTGTCACTGTCATAGATGACCGTATCAATTCCGCTCTGAATGATAGCCTTGGCACATTCATTGCAGGGAAACAGACTCACATACAACTTAGCGCCCTGAAGGCTTCCGCCTCTGTAATTAAGGATCGCATTCAGCTCACTGTGAGTAACATAAGCGTATTTGGTGGACAGCATATCGCCATCCCTGTCCCATGGAAAATCATCATCCGAGCAGCCTCTCGGAAAACCGTTATATCCCATCGACAGAATATTATTATCAGGGCCTACTATACAAGCCCCCACCTGCGTATTGGGATCCTTGGATCTCATCCCCGCAAGTTTACTTATCCCCATAAAGTATTCGTCCCAACGAATGTAGTCTTCTCTTTTCATATAACCCCTCAGATATTATTTGGTACCGAAGATCCTGTCTCCCGCATCTCCGAGTCCCGGCACGATATATGCATTCTCATTAAGTCTCTCATCCTTAGCGCCGACATAGAGATCAACATCAGGATGTGCCTTAGTCATTGCCTCAATTCCTTCGGGAGCAGCGATGATACACATAAAATGAATCTTCTTACATCCCTTATCCTTCAGCATCTGAATGGCCGCAACCGCGCTACCGCCTGTTGCAAGCATGGGATCTACAACAAAGACCTCTCTCTCTGCACAGTCCGCAGGAAGCTTGCAGTAGTATTCGATCGGAAGGTGTGTCTCAGGATCTCTGTAAAGTCCTATATGTCCGACCTTAGCCGCAGGTATCATGGAAAGCATTCCGTCCACCATACCGAGTCCGGCTCTTAAGATAGGAATGATCGCCATCTTTTTACCTTTTAATTCCTTAACCGTGGTTTCACAGATAGGAGTCTTAATAGTAACATCTGTTAACTGGAGGTCTCTTGTAGCCTCATAACAGATAAGCATCGCTATCTCTGAGATAGTCTGTCTGAAATCCTTTGTTCCGGTATCCTCTCTCCTGATATACCCAATCTTATGCTGGATCAGAGGATGATCCATAATCATTACCTTCGCCATTGCCATACCTTCTTTCTCTTAATTATCCAAAAACTCTTTAGCTGCATACCATCGATCATCCGCTTTTACAAAACGAGATCTACCCCTCGATAAGATCTATTCTTCTCTGATGTCTTTCTTCTCCGGAGAACTCGGTTCCGATGAATACGTCCACGATCTCCTTAGCCATATTGACGCCCACAAGTCCTGCGCCCATAGCGAGCATATTGGCATCATTATGAAGCCTTGTCATCTTGGCAGATAAAGGCTCCGAACAAAGAGCACATCTGACACCCTTAACCTTATTAGCTGAGATCGAAATACCGATTCCCGTGGTACAAATGACTATACCCATATCACAAGCGCCGTCGGCCACAGCCTCCGCAGCCGCTCTTCCGAATATCGGATAATCGCAGGATGCCTTATCGGGACAACCATAATCCACACATTCTATTCCTTTGCTCTCAAGGTGCTTAATAACCTCTGCCTTAAGATCATATCCACCGTGATCGCTTCCAAGTGCAATCTTCATATCTTAATCCCTCCGATTCTTCTTATGTTGAAAAAGCATTATACCTTTATCACCTGATGACCCGCAGCCTTAAGCAAACGGTTCATTATAGCCTGACCCATTCCGTCACTGTCGAAGCTCTCCGAAAATATCTTTGTGACACCTTCGTCATCGAATTCTCTCAGGATTGTATACAACCTGTGAGCTATCATACTCTCATCCTGCCTGTGTCCCACACTTTTAACAGTTCCGGTTCTATATAAGTCTTCCGTCTCATCTGTTGCAATGATACCTACCTTACCGCCGCTACCCGCTTCCTCGGAAGCGTGTGCATTGATATGATCTATGACCGCATCCCGCGCTCCGTCGACGATCACCAGATCTCCTTTTGGAGCGTAATGTCTGTATTTCATCCCGGGAGCCTTGGGTCTCTCCTTGCAATCACCCGACATGATAGTAGGATCGGTCTCAACATGACCTATTGCATCTTCGAGCATCCGAAGTGTTATGAAACCCGGGCGAAGCAGCATCGGAACATCACCGCTAAGATCGATTATCGTAGACTCAAGCCCGATAGGCACATCACCGCCATCGATTATCATCTCGATCCTGCCGCTCATATCTTCCTTAACATATCTTACCGCCGTAGGACTCGGTCTGCCCGAGAGATTGGCACTGGGCGCTGCAATATATCCGCCTGATGCTCTGATAAAAGCAAGTGCCGTCTTATGCACAGGCATACGGATCGCCACAGTATCCAGCCCACCGGTCGTCTCGTAAGGAACCTTATCCGACTTATTCATGATAATGGTCAGAGGTCCCGGCCAGAACTTATCCGCAAGCACTCTCGCCTTGTCAGGAACGGAAGTCACAATAGATTCAACAGACTCCATATCCGCCACATGCACGATCAGAGGATTATCGCTCGGACGTCCCTTGGCAGCATATATCTTCCTGCTGGACATAGGATTCAGAGCATCTCCGCCAAGACCATATACAGTCTCCGTCGGGAAGGCAACAAGCCCACCTGACCTGATGATATCCCCTGCCTCTTCCATAAGACGTATATCTATATTATCTTCATTGATCGATATCACTTTAGTATCCATACCGCCCATTATTTTACCACATAATGACATTAGGGTCAAAAAAGACCGCCCCCTCACTTATCTGCACCAATCCCCAATCGTCAGATTCCTGCACGAACTATTTGGGATCGATACACAGAGGGTAACGGTCTTATGTTTTTAATGATCAGTTATTCATGAACATCCTGTATCAGTGTATGTCTTCGTTCCAACTACGATATACATTCATACAAACATCTGCTTAGAATAACTTCTTCTTCTTCTTGCCTTCTTTTGCGTTCTCTTTGGTATTGTTCTTCTGTGACTCCATATAACGATCTGCAGCATGAAGAGAATCATCATTGACTGCATCGAACTTCGCCAGCAATTCCTTAGCCTCATGAGAAAGCTTCTCGGGTACCTGTACCACCAGAGTCACATAATGATCTCCTCTGATATCCTTATTGCGAAGATTAGGTACACCCTTGCCCTTCAATCTGACACGCGTGTCAGTCTGTGTTCCGGGCTTAACATTATATATAACCTTGCCATCCACGGTATCGATCATAATATCTCCACCGAGAGCCGCCACAGCGAATGATACCGGAACAGTAGAGAAGATATTGGTCTCCTGCCTCTGGAAGATAGGATGTCTCCCGACTCTGATCTCAACAAGAACATCGCCTCTTGCACCACCGTTAATACCCGGTTCACCCAGTCCGGTCAGCCGCTTGCACTGTCCGTTATCTATGCCGGCCGGAATATCAACCGCGAATCTTTTACGCATGGGAGTATATCCGGTTCCGCGACAGTCTGTACATTTATCCTTAATGACCTTGCCCTTACCCTGACATTCCGGACAGGTCTGAACATTACGCATCGTTCCGAACAAAGTCTGCGTTGTAAAAGTAACCTGACCTTTACCGCCACACTTCGTACAGGTAACGGGACTCGTTCCCGGTTTGGCTCCGCTTCCGTGACAGGTCTTACATTCTTCATTGACTGTAAGCTCGATCTCTTTCTCACAACCGAATACAGCTTCCTCGAAGGTTATATGCACACTGGTACGCACATTGCTTCCCTTCATGGGGCCGTTATTCGCGCCGCCGTAAGATCTTCTGCCACCGCCGAACAGATCTCCGAATATATCTCCGAATATATCTGTAAAATCAGCCCCGCTGAAATCGAATCCGAATCCACCGGTTCCGGCTCCGCTGCCATCAAAGGCAGCGTGTCCGAACTGATCATATTGACGTCTCTTCTCAGGATCACTGAGGACGGCATAAGCCTCCGAAGCTTCCTTGAACTTCTTCTCAGCCTCGGCGTCTCCCGGATTAACATCGGGATGGTATTTTTTTGCAAGAACACGATATGCTTTTTTCAGTGCGGCTTCATCGGCATTCTTGTCAACGCCCAGCACTTCATAATAATCGCGCTTTTGTTCTGCCATAACTAACTCCTCTATTACATATAGTTACAAAAATTAAAAATCGCAGGATGTACGTGTATATAGTGTCGTGCCAACCGGGCACGACACTATATTGAGTTCATATTAGACTTCTCTGAAATCTCCGTCGATGATATCATCATCCTGAGCAGCACCGTTATCCTGTGCTGTCTGAGCTGCTCCGCCCATACCTGACATGTCAGGACCTGCTGCTGCACCCTGAGCCTGCTCATACATCTTGGCAAAAAGTGCCTGAGCGCCTGTCATAAGCTTCTCCTGTGCAGCCTTGATCTCAGCAACCTGATCAGAGTTCATCTCTGTATCCTTATACTTATCAAGGAGTTCCTTGAGTGCTGCAAGATCAGCCTCAACAGAAGCCTTTGCAGAAGCATCGATCTTATCACCGGCTTCCTTCAGAGCCTTCTCTGTCTGGAATACGAATGAATCTGCCTCATTACGTGCATCGATCGCTTCCTTACGAGCCTTATCCTGTGCCTCGTACTCTGCTGCTTCCTGTACAGCCTTGTTGATCTCATCATCTGACATTGATGATCCTGCTGTGATCGTGATATGCTGCTCCTTACCTGTTCCCAGATCCTTGGCAGATACATTAACGATACCGTTAGCATCTATATCAAAGGTAACCTCGATCTGAGGTACACCTCTCATTGCAGGAGGGATACCGTCAAGACGGAACTGTCCGAGTGACTTATTGTCTCTTGCGAACTGTCTCTCACCCTGTACTACGTTAATATCAACAGCTGTCTGATTGTCAGCTGCGGTTGAGAATACCTGACTCTTCTTGGTAGGGATGGTTGTATTACGCTCGATAAGTCTTGTAGCAACGCCACCCATTGTCTCGATTGAAAGTGACAGAGGTGTCACATCCAATAAGAGGATATCGTTAACTCCGGCTTCACCGCTGAGCTTACCACCCTGGATAGAAGCACCGATAGCTACACACTCATCAGGGTTAAGGTTCTTAGAAGGCTCCTTGCCTGTAAGCATCCTTACCTTATCCTGTACGGCAGGGATTCTTGTTGAACCGCCTACCAGAAGTACCTGTCCGAGGTCTGCATTGGTAAGACCTGCATCCTTCATGGCGTTCTGAACAGGAATAGCTGTTCTCTCTACAAGGTCGCTTGTAAGTTCATCGAACTTAGCTCTTGTAAGGTTCATATCGAAGTGCTTAGGGCCTTCTGCTGTTGCTGTAATGAAAGGAAGGTTGATGTTAGTGGTTGTGGCACTTGACAATTCCTTCTTAGCCTTCTCGGCAGCTTCCTTAAGTCTCTGAAGAGCCATCTTATCACCTGAGAGGTCTACACCTTCTGCAGCCTTGAACTCAGCTAACATCCAGTCGATGATCTTCTGATCGAAGTCATCACCACCAAGGTGTGTATCACCGTTTGTTGAAAGAACTTCGATTACACCGTCACCGATCTCAATGATCGATACATCGAATGTACCGCCACCGAGGTCGTATACCATAATTTTCTGCTCTTTTTCATTATCAAGACCGTATGCAAGAGCGGCAGCTGTAGGCTCGTTGATGATACGCTTAACCTCAAGGCCTGCGATCTTACCTGCATCCTTGGTAGCCTGTCTCTGTGCATCGTTGAAGTAAGCGGGAACTGTGATAACTGCTTCAGATACCTTCTCACCAAGGTAGCTCTCGGCATCAGCCTTAAGCTTCTGAAGGATCATAGCAGAGATCTGCTGAGGTGAGTACTTCTTATCGTCGATAGTACGACCTCTGTCAGTACCCATATCTCTCTTAATTGAAGCGATCGTCTTGTCAGCGTTTGTAACTGCCTGACGCTTGGCAGGTTCACCTACAAGTCTCTCTCCGTTCTTAGAGAATGCAACTACAGAAGGTGTAGTTCTTGCTCCCTCTGTATTAGCGATAACGGTGGGCTTACCACCTTCCATAACAGCTACACAACTGTTTGTTGTACCTAAATCGATACCAATGATCTTACTCATAATGTATTCCTCCATTTCATACAAATGTTTATTTACTTAGCTACTGCCACCATACTGTGACGAATAACGGTATCTTTATATGTATAACCCTTCTGAAGTTCCTGAGCTACAACACCTTCTTCAAACTCTTCGCTTTCCACCTGCATGACCGCATTGTGGTAGTCGGGATTAAATTCGGTTCCAAGTGCTTCAATGGGCTTAACATCCATCTTATCGAGTTCTCCCATCAGCTGCTTATAGATAAGATCCATCCCCTTATAGAACTGATCTTCCTTATCAGCATCACTTACTGCCGCAAGACCTCTTTCAAAATTGTCCACAACAGGCAGTAGCTTCTCTATCACATTTTTGGCTCCCATCTCGAACATCTGGGACTTCTCTTTCTCCGTCCTCTTACGATAGTTCTCAAATTCGGCCATCTGCCTCATGACTCTGTCTTCCAGTTCGGCATTCTTAAGTTCAAGGGCTTCCATTCTCTTGTCACCCTTCTTACCGAACTTCTTCTTGTGTCCCTTCTCGGCATCATCCTCCGGTTCTTCTTCTGCCATATCGGATGTCTCTGTATCCGTGTTCTCAGCACCTGCATCTTCCGCAGTTGCTTCCGTTGTCACCTTATCCGGATCACTGTTATCGATCGCTTCCGTATCAGTATTAACTTCAACGTTCTCTTCGACTTCATTGTCCGCTTCCGGTGTTACCTTAATATCTTTATCCTCCACTTCTATGACCCTTTCTTCTATTTTTTATAAATTGAATCCAACTGATGCATTACATCCTTCAGATTATCTACAACCTTGTCATAATCCATTCGCTTCGGTCCGATGATACCTATCGTACCCTTCATACCGTCGCCCAGATTATATGTTGCCGTGACTATACTACAGTCTTTCATGGATGCCACGGGTGACTCTTCTCCGATATAGACCCTGATCCCGTTATTGTCTTCGCTTTCGAGATTCCTTACCACAAGACTGTTAAGATCCTGCTTCTCTTCAAAAGTATTGATGATGGAACTTGCCATATTATTATCCGTAAGTTCCGGATACTTGAAGATATTGTTGGCTCCCGAGGTATATATCTCAAGATCTTCATCGGCGTGGATCGCATCCGCTACCGCATCAAGAACTTCTCCTACTATATCGGAATGAATACCTGCCAGCTGTTTGAGCGAAGCAATTAGTCCAAGTGTGATATTCTCTATCTCCAATCCGTTAAGGTTAGTATTAAGCAGAATGTTCAGCTTAAGTACCGTCTCTTCATTGATCGACTCGGATAAGGGTATGATCGAGTTCTTGATGATATTACCGTCTGCCACGATAACCACAAGGAGCTGACGATCGCTCATCCTCGATAACTGAATCAGCTTAAGTCTGTTGCCCTGTATCACCGGAGCCGATACCATTGATGCATAATTGGTATTGGTTGCGAGAAGCTTGGCTGTCTGCTTAAGTAACTGATCAAGCTTGGCTTCCTTCTCCAGGAGATTGACTTTGATCTCTTCCACTTCCTTGGTCTTCTCTTCCATCATCACATCTACATATACTCTGTAGCCTGCATCCGAAGGAATACGTCCCGCAGAGGTATGAGGCTGGACTATATATCCCATCTCCTCAAGGTCTGCCATTTCATTACGGATGGTCGCCGAAGAAAGATTAAGATCGGTATATTTGGATATCGTTCTGCTACCGACCGGTTCGCCGGTCTCCAGATAATTACGAACGATCGCCTTAAGAATAGTCATCTTACGTTCACTTAACTCCACCTGGCACCTCCCATAATACTTGTTTGTTAGCACTCGCCCAATCTGAGTGCTAACATTTCTTCTGCACTTAAGATACCACCACGCCGGAATAGTGTCAATACGATAATTATAAAGAATTTATAAAGAAAAAGATTGAATGGTTACAGAAGCACCTGTATTATTGAAGGGATCTCCGAGAAAGAACTGTGAAACAGAGAAAGGCTAAAGAGATATGTGGATCTGGCTTGTATTATTATATGGATTACTCAAAGGATGCCGGGAAGTATGTAAGAAAAAAGCATTACAGACCTCTCCCTCTATAGAAGTCCTGCTTATATATACCTGCGTATCATTCCTGCTCGTAGTACCGGATGCCGGCAACGCCATGGGTATGGAGGCTAAGTTCTACTTCTTCGTAGCCCTTAAGTCACTGATCATCTTCCTGGCATGGATCTTAAGCTTCTCCGCCATCAAACATCTGCCGCTCTCAATGTACGGAGTCCTCGACCTGTCAAGAGTCCTCTTCGCTACTTTGCTCGGTCTGACAGTTCTGGGCGAACATATGGGAACGCTTCACATTATAGGTCTGTCGCTTGTATGCGCCGGTCTCCTTATGCTCAAGTTCAAGCCGATGTCGCCTGCTCACAGTCCCAATTCCGTTCCGAAAGAGATAATAAAAAAAGAAAGAAAGTATTCCGCAGGAATAGTGATCATCGCACTTATCTCCTGCATGCTCAACTCTCTTTCAGGTCTTATGGATAAGATCCTTACCCGTTATATCACAAGCTCACAGCTTCAGTTCTGGTATATGCTCTTTCTCTGTCTCTTCTATATCTTATATGCGCTTGCAGTCAGAGAAAACATCAGCATCAAAAGAGCCGTTCGTAACAAATGGATATGGCTGTTGGCCGTAATGTTCGTCATTGCAGACCGAGCGCTCTTCATCGCCAATGCCGATCCCGCAAGTAAGGTCACAGTCATGACCCTTATCAAGCAGGCCGGTGCCATTGTCACCATCCTTGCCGGCAAATTCATCTTCAAGGAAAAAAATGTGGGCCACAAACTTATCTGCGCCGGCGTCATTATCGTCGGTATCATGCTGAGCGTATTCTGATCGGTCACTATCGTATCAGCACCTGATACGGCTTAATACCTTTTTATCCGGAGGCCACAGGACTATCCTCAGGATCATTCGGTGGTATTCCCAAAACGCTACAGCTGATGCGGCAGGACTATCCTCGGGATCATTCAGTGGTATGACTTCGCAATTCCCAAAACGCTACGGCTGATGCAGCAGCCACATTAAGCGAATCAACGCCTTCTCTCATGGGAATCTTGACTACATGATCTGCCCTGCTTATGGTCTCATCGGTGAGACCGTCTCCTTCGTTACCCAGGATGATCGCACTTCTTCGCAACCCTTTAAGACGTTCATCATTAATGACAAGCGTGTCATTATTTAACGCCATGGCAAGAGTTACAAATCCTTCTTTTCGCAAGGCCTCAAAAGGAACCTCCCTGCATACAGTCCACGGAATCTGAAAGACTGTTCCCATACTCACTCTGGAAGCTCTTCTGTACAGAGGATCAGCAGAAGACGAAGTTAATATTATCCCATCAAGAGACAATGCAGCCGCGTTACGAATGATAGCTCCGACGTTAGTTGGATTCTCAATATTATCAAGTATCGCGATACAACTCGCCCCCTTAATGATCTCTTCAGGCGAAGGTAATTCTTTTCTCTTAAGGGCAGCAAACACTCCTCCCGTAAGCGCATATCCGGTAAGACCTTTGAGTTCTTCATAAGGCATGATATAAACAGGAACCTGCGCTTCGTACTCACGCACAAGCCATTCTGCTTCACCGAATGCAACCTGTTCTTCTATCAGAAAAGACTCCGGTTCATAGCCTGCTCTTAACGCACGCTCAATCACTTTCAGACTCTCCGCAATGAACAAACCGGACTTAGGCTCATATATCCGCTTAAGTCCGTTCTCATTCATGCCCGTATATATCTTTAATCTCTCGTCTGTAAGATCCTTAACTTCTATCATTGCCCCTTACTTCCATCAGCCTTATCGCCATCGCTCTTCCCGGCCGTCGATCTTACTACCATCGCTCTCACCGGCCATCGGACTTACTTCCATCGGCATTACCGCCATCGGCCTTCCTACCGACAAATAATTGATTATTACCTGTCAGGCTATCTGTTTATTATCAATCATCCAAGGTACATGATCACATTTCAGCCAATAACGCACTCTACAAAT
Organism: Lachnospiraceae bacterium; assembly: GCA_024684085.1. Classification (GTDB taxonomy): domain Bacteria; phylum Bacillota; class Clostridia; order Lachnospirales; family Lachnospiraceae; genus Colinaster. Next base: position 85,178 of record JAIKXM010000019.1, read on the forward strand.
CCAAGAATGCCCTTACCACGTTTTTCCTTCTACATGGCAAGGAATATCAATCTTACCGCAAAGGCTGCGAACCAGGCGAGGACGCACTGCCATATCACCACTGTAACCGCCCACTTTGCTCCCATCTCTCTCTTTATGGAAGCAACAGCCGCAACACACGGAGTATAGAGCAGTGAGAATATGAGCAAGGATGAAGCCGATACTGTATTCAGCACTCCGGTAACATCTCCGGCGAACAATATATCAAGCGTAGACACCACACTTTCCTTAGCCATGAAACCGCACACAAGAGAAGTAACGATCCTCCAATCACCAAGTCCCAACGGTGCCATAAGAGGAGCTATTATGCCCGATATCGCAGCGAGGATACTGTCTTTCGAATCCACCACCACATTCAGCTTAAGATCGAAGCTCTGCAATATCCAGATCATGACCGAAGCAAGCAGGATCACCGTAAACGCTCTTGTCAGGAAATCTTTTGCCTTCTCCCACAACAGCTGAAGCACATTCTTGGCTCCGGGAACACGATAATTGGGAAGTTCCATAACAAAAGGAACCGCCTCGCCTCTGAAGATGGTCTTCCTATATACATAAGCCACGATAATACCTATGATCATGCCGACAAAATACAGCCCCACCATTATCAGAGCGCCCCTTCCGGGAAAAAATGCACTGACAAAATAGGCATAGATCGGAAGCTTGGCAGTACAGCTCATGAAAGGTGTCAGCAGGATAGTCATCTTACGATCCCTGTCACTGGCAAGAGTTCTCGTAGCCATGACCGCCGGAACCGTACATCCGAACCCGATGAGAAGCGGTACGATACTGCGCCCCGAAAGACCGATCTTACGCAGCATCTTATCCATGAAGAAGGCCACTCTCGCAATATAGCCACTGTCTTCCAATATAGACAGGAAGAAAAACAGCGTGACTATTATAGGTAAAAAGCTTATAACAGAACCGACGCCCGCGCATATACCGTCTATGACAAAACTGTGCAGGGTCCGGTTGACATTCATCGCATGAAGTCCGTTATCGAGCAGAGTCACAACCCAGTCGACGAGTTTTTCCAAGAGGCCCTGTAGCCAGGCTCCGATAACGTTAAATGTAAGCCAGAAGACCAACGCCATGATCACTATGAAAGCCGGAATAGCCGTGTACTTACCTGTAAGCACCTTGTCGATCCGCTCGCTTCTTATGCGCTCCTTGCTGACCTTGGGCTTGTGAACCGTGCTCTTACATACTCGCTTAATGAAAGAGAATCTCATGTCGGCGATGGCAGCAGAGCGATCCAGGCCTCTTGCTTCTTCCATCTGTCTGACGATCTGTTCTATGGTAGCGATCTCAGTCTCCGAGAGCTTAAGACGCTCTATAACCATGGAATCGCCTTCGATCACCTTGGTTGCTGCGAACCTGAGCGGCAGTCCCGCAGCCTTGGCATTACTCTCTATCAGATGGATAATGGCATGGATAGCCCGGTGGATGGCTCCACCGTTATCATTCTCATCGCAAAAATCCTGTCTCAGAGGTTTTTCACGGTATTTAGCTATATGAATGGCGTGTTCGACCAACTCGTCAACGCCTGAGTTCTTGGCAGCCGAGATCGGGACAACGGGCACGCCCAGCATGGCCTCCATCTCATTGACATCAATGGTACCACCGTTAGCCGCCATCTCATCCATCATATTGAGGGCGACTACCATGGGCACATCCATCTCGATCAGCTGCATCGTAAGATACAGATTACGCTCTATATTCATGGCATCCACGATATTGATGATCGCCTCGGGATGCTCGTTCAGTACAAAATTTCTCGAAACTATCTCTTCATTACTGTACGGAGACATTGAATAGATCCCGGGCAGGTCTGTGACATCGGTGAATGCGTTGCCACGGATAGGGCCGTTCTTCCTGTCAACGGTAACGCCGGGGAAATTGCCCACGTGCTGGTTGGAACCGGTAAGCTGGTTGAACAGAGTGGTCTTGCCGCAGTTCTGGTTGCCGACGAGCGCAAAGTGCAGAACCGTCTTCTTGGGGAGCGGTTCACTCTCGCCCTTACGATGATACTTACCGCCTTCGCCGAGGCCAAGGTGTTCTGTACGCTTATATTCCTTCCGCTTCTCCTCCGTCTGATCTACGGAAGTGACAGGAGTGACCGTGATCTTATCCGCATCGGCAAGACGAAGCGTAAGCTCATATCCCTGAATATACAATTCCATAGGGTCACCCATCGGCGCATACTTAACGACCCGCACCTTCGCACCCGGAATCACTCCCATGTCCAGAAAGTGCTGTCTCAGAGCTCCTGTTCCGCCAACCGTTTCAATGACCGCATTTTTGCCAATCTCAAGTTCCTTAAGTGTCATTTAAAGATCTCCATATCATAACAAGTCGCCTCATTATAACGCAAGCGGGTCGCCTCTTCAAGTAACCCAGCCTGTATTATACCGCGAATGCCGTTAACGGCAATGTATTAAGCAGAAATGTCACCGTACTCTGAGCATGCCGAGTGTAGGCACGAGCATACCAAGTGCCACAAGAGAATCTACATTTACAGTATCGTGATCACCCCATGTATATCCGGCGCAATAATACGGTATGAAAAAGTTTGACCATCAGAAAAATAAGAAAAGATATGGCCACCATTACAACAAAATTACAATGGTTGCGCCTATCTTTCTTCCTTGATGCCATACTAAAATACTACCTCAATCGAAATCTTTCCATTTTCATAAGTCGCATGAAGACTTAAATCCATGCGCTCCGTAAACAGCTTCACTATTGATAAGCCCAGACCGGTTGAATTCCTGCTTCCTGTTTCAACTGTAAAAAATCTGACAAAAAGCTTATTAACATCGACATTTGAAAGATTATCGGAGGAATTAGTAACCCTAAGGATTCCTTCATCAGAAAGACTGATTTCCAAATCCCCATCACTGTATTTAAGGGCATTACTCACAAGATTGTTCAGTATTCTCTCCACATAAGTTGGATAGAGATTTCTCACAATCTTTTCATCAGTGATGTATATCTCAGGATTAATGCCCCTCACCTTGAGGACAGGATAGTAATTCATAATGCAGTCTTCAAGCATTCTGTTCACATTTACTTCCTGCTTGTCCTCTGTAATCTCTCCTCCTGACATAAGCGAGTACTCAAAGAGCTCTTCTGTTAGCTTCTTCATGTGCTCGGTTCTACCCTCGATCACTGACAAGTA
>JAIKXM010000034.1 GCA_024684085.1 Lachnospiraceae bacterium
CTTCGCAAGTTTTTCTAATGTACTTCTGTGTTCGGGATCTATTACAAATTTCATATAGATATACCATCCTTCATTTGATATATCTATATGATATCATAAAAGTCAGAAATGTACAACTAATTAGAAAGTACTATACTAGTAATTCCATTGTTAGACGATCATATTCATCATCGTCACAGACGTCATCTTCTTCTTCATCATCGTATTCGTCTTCTTCGTCTTCGACGTCATCGTCATCATCGTCTATTTCTTCTTCTTATATCCCGAAATCATTGGGATCGAGGTTGGCCTTACGCAACGCACGCCTCTTCTGATCATCATCCATTTCTTCATATTCAAGAATATCTATTCCGGAGGCTTCCAAGAGCCAGATATCAACTTCATCAAGCCCCAACAGGATTTCATTGACTATATCACCACAATTTTCATATTCAACGTCGTCATTAATGAAGCCATGTTCCTTATCCCAGAGATAATCATCATCAATCGAATCAAGATCGTCAAGATCATCATAATCATCAAACATAGTCAAGATCTCCCCTCTAATCTTCACAACATACTGCACAACTGATGCCACCATTCGTTTTCCGGCCGCTTCGAACCGAACAGCATCCAACCGATACCACTATGACCCGGCAAATAAAAAGCATTGAGACGATCATAGCTATATCCCAATGCTGAAGTGTAACTGGCTACCATATTAAAGGTCCTATAGCTTTGCGTCACATGCTTTCACATGCTTTGCCAAATATTAACAGATGTAATTATTATGACGTTTTTGTGTCATAAAGTCAATCAAATTGAGTAAGATGAAGTGATTTGTCTTAATTCATACAGGCAAAAGACCCATTTTGTACTATATTTAATACCGAATTGCATCTTTTTTCAGAGAAATGCAAAAATTGCAGTGCCACATATTTATACAGGAGAAGCGTGAAAGATCATGTGAAGTGAACGATCAAATATAAGCTTCCCCCATACCGGGGGGCAACCTAAAGTTTATGTCCTTAACTTCATATATGCCAATTCAAGAAGTACTATATTCATAACTGCGAATATGAGAAGATATACCGGCATTATTGTGATGCCTATCTTCTGCTGAAGGATGCCGAACAGCAGCGGCATAAAAGTAGATCCGACGTAAGCCGCAGACATCTGTAAGCCGATAACGGATGCCGAATATCTCTTGCCGAAATTGATCGGCGCCATATGCTGTATGGAAGGATATACAGGTCCCATACCGGTACCGATCACCACGAATCCGATGGCTGCTATCACATAATGGGAACTCTGCAGCATGACCATTGCTATCCCGACTAACTCAACCGCGATACCCGCTCTGATCATTCGCTTATCTCCAAGCTTATTGGATACAAACCCCGATATGAATCTGCCAAGCATCAAGCCCCCGAAGATAAGTGAACCGAAAGACGCTATACGTTCATCGCTGAGCTGATAACCTGTTCCTGCAAAATAGCTCGGAGTCCAGACACCGCAGGTTGCTTCTCCCGAACAATAAGAGAAAAATGCGATAAGCGTAAGAACTACTCCGGGCAGTTTAATTGATTCCCTGATGCCTGCACTGTCATTGATCTCTTCCACATCCTCAGTGCGTTCTGTTTTGCCCCACAGAGGCAATGAAATAATGCATATCATAAGGATGGCGATCTGAAGAAATGCCGTCCACCTGTATCCCTCTTCCCAGCCTGCCTTTCTAAGAGCAAGCGACATGATATACGGACTGATGACCGCTCCCACACCATAGAAGCAGTGGAGGAAGCTCATGGCGGATCCCGAGTAATGGTTGGCAACATAGTGATTCACCGATGCATCGATGGCGCCGGCTCCAAGACCGTAGGGGATCGCTATCAGAAACAGCATCCAGTATTCTTTTGAAAAAGAGAAGCCCAAGAGTCCCAATACCGTCATGAATATGGATACAATAACGATCCATTTAGTGTGAACCTTACTTATGATCTTAGGGCTGAAAAGAGCAGAGACTATCGTCATGCCTGTTATTGTCATGGACACATAGCCCGCGTAAGAAGAAGGCACGCCGAATGACACCTGCATTCTCGGCCAGCCGGAACCCAAAAGCGAATCCGGAAGTCCGAGACTAACGAATATCAGATATATAACTGCAAGTAATAAAGAACCCATTTCTCCTCCTACGGGGTCAACGAACACTAATTTATACGAAACCCTTTTACAATGAATATGATAACTGCACTTTCTCTACTCCATGAGATCATACTGCATCAGCTCATACTTCAGTCTACTGCGTTCTGCCACTCTTCTTCCTTGAATCCGGTAAGGACCTTGTCGTTACTAACCAAAAGCGGTCTCTTTACCAGCATACCATTCGACGCGAGAAGCCCAAACATCTCATCCTCACTTATATCCGGAAGCTTCTTGGATAATTCCATCTCACGATACAACTGCCCGCTTGTATTAAAGAACCTTTTAAGAGGAAGTCCGCTCTTCTTATGAAGCTGTCTCAGAGTCTTCTCATCCGGATGATCTTCCTTAATATCGATCAGCTTATACTCAACCTTATTATCGTCAAGCCACTTTAACGCTTTCTTACATGTTGTACATCTTGAATAACAATAAACCTTAACCATTACCTCTTCTCCTCCAGATCCTGCTTTATTGCATCCGCGCCCAGCGCGATAATGTCGCAAGCGACATTCTTTCTTATAGTCTCGTTCATACTTCCGGTACGATATCCGATCAGATCCATTGTTACATAGCTGAACCCATACGACCTGAACGACTCAGTGATCTTACTGCGCGTATCCTCTCGCATTAACTTCTCAAATTCCTCCGGCAGTATCTCGATCCTTGCCATAGTGCCATGTATACGAACCCTCACCTGTCGAAATCCCAGATCCAACAGCATCTGTTCAGCCTTATCGACCATTGCAAGTTTTTCTTTTGTGATCGTCTCTCCGTACACGAATCTGGAAGCCAGACACGCGAATGACGGCTTACTCCAAGTAGGCAGTCCCAGGTGCTTGGACAATGCTCTTATATCTTCTTTGGTAAAACCGATGCTCCTGAGCGGGCTCTTTATCCCCAGCTCCGCTACCGCCTGCAATCCCGGACGATAATCGCCGTTATCATCCAGATTAGAGCCTTCCAATATAACTTCAATGTTCTCCTCAGACGCAATCGCCCGTATTTTTCCCATAAAATCCCGTTTACACAGGTAGCATCTGTTCTTGGGATTTTGCGCAAATCCCTCGATCTTCAACTCATCCGTCTCGCAGATCACATGACGGATATTGTGAGCTTTGCAAAACGCCTTCGCCTCATCCAACTCCCTCGCAGGGAAGGAACACGACTTGGCAGTCACGGCGATCACATTATCGCCCAAAGCCTCCTTCGCCGCATACAATAGAAAAGCCGAATCAACACCACTTGAAAAAGCTACCGCGACTCGCCCATACTCCCTCAAAGCCTGTTTGAGAGCCTCGTATTTACCTAACTGCTCATTGGTTACCTCATTGCCCATATGATCTCCCCTTTTATTTATTATGTGACCGATCCGATAGTTTGCATCAGATACGCTTTGATCCGCTCAACTATAAATATAATAATAGCATAGCCGACCCAAGTCAAAATTATATAAAAGGCACGGTGACACCGTGCCTTAATACCACTCTCGTATCTTAAGCAATTACTGATCACAACTCAAGATGTTAGGCTCATCTAAATATAATCCTATTCTAATAATAAGATACAATTATATTATTTCTTACATATGGATGATATCCCCGGATCCTGCACATTAATACTCTTTGGTAATATCACTCAAACCGTAAGTGAGCTTAAATTCATCCAACTCCTTACTGTCCCTTATCAAACACACTTCCGTAAAACTCCCCGACCTTAAGTCTTTGAATCCCGCAACCTGCTCCCCGTTGCAGATGCTACATCTGAGTATAGGGATCTGTGTCTCCGGATCGTACTCTACTGTTTTTCTGCATGTATCCTTCTTCTTAAACAACACTATCTCTTCCCCCTGCGATATGTATCAAGTCATTCATCTTCATCCATGGAATCTAGATCTGCCTTCTTATTGACTTCTGAAGAGCTCCTTAATCATGCCGAAGCATGTCTAATTCCCCTTACCGGATTGTATTAAGATGCCCTGTGCTTCATCTCTGAGTATTTACCTCATTGTGATCTGCACGAATACCATAAAAGAAAAAGAACCAAAGAGTACAAGGGCTCTCTGGTGTCCGATCGATAAATGCAACTGGCTGACATCTTACAGTCCCTATAGCTTTGCGTCATAGGGTTTCCCCTATTTTGCCCATGTATCAATATATATTAATTCTATACGATAATCACTCCCAATGTCAACGAAATAATGCTATCAATGCCCCTCCGAAAAATGAACATATTTTTTAATTTGGCCACCGGCTCAGCTCTACCTTTTGGTCTCTTTTTTTTATAACTTTTTATCTGTTATTTTGTATAGCTTACAAAGTGCTTCGTCTGAGCTCATCTGTACTCTTCCATAAAGGCTTCGATTACCGGTTTTGTGAGTCCGAACGCCTCAGTATGTATTAATCGGCATCCATCTTCTGTCCGTTGTCCTTCAAACGTGATGAATGAAGTTTTCTTCTCGCTTTGAAATACGATACGGAAATGATCCCCGTCCTGTTCGCATTCCGTAATATATCCGATCACGTTG
>JAIKXM010000024.1 GCA_024684085.1 Lachnospiraceae bacterium
CCTGTGGCAGTACAGTTTCTGCCTTTATATAGCTCATCATGCTCCTCCTAACAACATTTCTCTTAGGATTCATCTGAGCTTACGATTCAATCAATTATTTAAGCTCAGACTACTGAGCCTTAACAACCCTAATTCTCATAAGAAATTACGCTCCTTTCCAAAAAATATCATATTTGATTATACGTAGATGTGATCTGAGTTTCAACCTCAAACTTGATTATAATTAAACTTGCGCCATAAAATAAATCAAGCCAACTTCCAAACAGACTTAAATACCTCTCGTTTCTCTCCTTGATAATCTCCAACGCCTTCAAAAACAGGCTCAAATCCACACTTCTGCAGCACATGCTTTGACGCTACATTCTCGTTCAGGCAGATTCCCTGAACGGAATCGGTTCCTACAAGCTTGGAAGCCACTGGCAAAAAAGAGACTGTCGTTAGCACGACAGTCCTAACCAACTTTATTATAATAGCCTTTTCGTGAATTAAGAAAATTATTTATTTAAAGTTCAAGTTAAGTCTTCCCAACCGGTAGTATCTACTTTACCCTGTCTATAAAAAGCAATAAACATATCAAAGCATTCACCAATGCTGATATCATCACGATACAAGATTCTTGGCCATCCCTGTGAGTTCTTCTCGTCAAGGCCAGCCTCCATATGCATATAACCATTGTTGTTACTTGTCACCTGTAGAAACGCTATACCATTAACTACTTCCGAAGGAGACATCACGATAAACTCTATATCTCCCATCTCGAGATCTTGAAAGAAGTTATCAAGATTAACCTCAAATGATTCCGATTCGACTGGCAACTCATCTTCAGCAACACGAAACGTCCATTGGATATTATCCACTTTATTGTTTGATTTGAGAACATCAAAGAGTCCCATTTTATATACCTCTCACCTCTTAAAAATACTCATATAGAAGTGTGTTAATATACACTCCTATCACTATTGGGATACCCACACCAAATCGTTAAACTCGGGTCTTTCGACCGCTCTGGTAGTGTTATTATTATCATACACTACTCAATACAAATAAATTAACCCGTACAGAAGGTAAAACAGTAGTTTTAACCGGAATATCTGCTCTCAGACATTGAAAAACGTATATTAACCCAAGCGAACAACGCTATCACAGATAATATATCCCGATCCCCAGCATAATGACCGCTATCCCAAGGGACTTCTTCAACGTGATCTTCTCCTTGAAGAAGAAATATGACAGGATGGGAACCAGGACAAATCCCACCGCTTCGATGACAGGAATGTTCATATAAGGCACACCCCTGTAGGCCAGCATGGACAGGACAAGTGTCATTGCCATGAGTATATAACCCGTGATGACCGGTAGATTGAGGTAATCTCTGATAAAACTGCCGTGATCCTCATTCGCCCCTTTTTTTAACAGGATCTGTGAGAAGGAGGCGATCACAACGCCGGCGATTGCCAGACAATAATACATATTCATGCCTTGCTCTCCTCCTTACCTGACTCGGTATTCACTATGACCGTACCGAGGATGACCATTGCCACGCCGACAAGCTGTTTGAGGCTTATGTCTTCGCCAAAGATCACAACCGCCCACACGGCAGACCAGAGCAGAGCCATGGCACGATTGGCATAGGCGACCGAGAGATCGAACCGCTTGATCATCTGCTGCCAAAGTATCGCATATATGCCGAGTATAGCGATCTCCGCTCCATAGAACATGAAGAATCCCATACTAAAGACTTCCTTGCCGGAACTGAACTTAGCCAGAATGGAATTGAGAGTATAGATGATCACCACTCCCTGAAGGAGAATAATATTCTTTATCCGATTCACTTTATGACTACCCTTTCCTTTAGATCCGCTTCATGACCTCATCTTTGTTATCGATCCAGCTGCTCAGGCCAAGATACGCCTCATGACCTCACACATCTTATTGTCCGGACACTTTGGTGACAATACTCTTCATGTCTTCGGTTATCTTATCAGCTCAGACACTCTTGCAGCGATACGCTTCGCGCCTTCGTCGTTGATATGATAATCATCATAGAGATATTTATCACGATCATCTATATTGATAGCGCCGTAGTAGATATCGACGAAGCTCACGCCTCTGTTAACACAGGTGATGATCTCCATTCCCATATAGTCGGTCAGATTACCATATCCCAGATCCACCGTATCGCCATCAACATAATAGTCATCTATGGTCTTACCTGATGCAGGAGTCGATAATACGACTATCCTGATATAGGGGTATTTATCCTGTATCATTCCAAGAGCCTGATTCAGAGCACCCGTAACCGTTGTAATATCATCAGGATCTCCTTCATTGGTTATGGGTCTGTGATCTATATACTCTTCCAGATCGTACATTATCACGATCATATCAACCGAGGTCATATCCACTGCGGACAATCTCTCAGCCACTGCACCTGCCTCTTCGGAAGTCGCCTTGGAATAACGCTTAAGGTCAGCGAACTCACCGGTTGTGAGAGCCTTCGCAACCTGATACAGACTCATTCCGTCATATCTGTAATCTTCGCTTACAGAGTCATTTCTCTGTGAAATATACGAATCCTTAAGACCGCCGTTAATGACTGTGGCATTCATGGTCGCGCCCAATGCAGCCGCAAGATTATTATCATCGCCGTTATCCGCAAAAGGAGAATTGCCCAGAGTAAGTATCGTAGTAACTCCGTCATCCACCTTGCCGGCAAGCTGCTCACTGCTCAACGGCTGAATATAATCATTGGTCTCAACATCGAATCCGTCCATAAGATTATCGGGATCGTAATCCGACTTGGTTCCCTTATTCCATTTGATGATGACAGCCACCGCTATTATTATCATAACAACGGCTATCCCCCAGATGATAAGGTGTATAAGAGGAATATTCTCTTTATGAACCTTTTCCCTGCGACCCTTCTCTTTATGTCCCTGAGACTTTCGTCCCTGAGGCGTCTGAATCCGGTCTATATCTATTTCCTCTATATCAATTTCTTCTATATCAACTTGATCTCTATCTGTATTCCGGTTGTTCATATCATACCACTCTTTACTTACATATATTTCCTGATCTTACCTCTGCCATCTTCCGGAAGCACCACAGGGCAATACAAGACCGCTGTCTTCGATCGGAAGACCGATCTCTTCGGCATCAACTTTTCCTCCGAAGCGAGGAACTATAGTACTGTTCAGCATATATGAGAGTACTGCCGGCTGAAGCCCTGTTGTATATGAATTAACAAGATAGAACAGAGGTCTGTCCTTAAGCAGATCCATAGTCAGCTTGATAAAGGGATATATACTCTCCTCTATCTTCCATGTCTCACCCTTTGGCCCACGACCGTATGAAGGCGGGTCCATTATGATGGCATCGTATTTGTTGCCTCGTCTGATCTCACGCTCAACGAGTTTGACACAGTCATCGACAAGCCACCTGACAGGTCTGTCAGCTATTCCGGAACTCACGGCGTTCTCCTTAGCCCAGCCGACCATTCCCTTGCTGGCATCCACGTGAGTCACATGAGCACCTGCTGCCATTGCAGACAGAGTAGCCCCTCCCGTATATGCGAAGAGATTAAGCACCTTAACAGGATCTGTCTGCACATCTCTTCCCGAAGCTATCTCATCTCTGATAATGGCTGAGAACCAGTCCCAGTTAACAGCCTGCTCCGGAAAAAGTCCCGTGTGCTTGAATGAAAAAGGCTTCAAATTAAATGTGAGATCCCTGTAATGGATCTGCCATTCCTCAGGCAGATCATGGAACTCCCATTCACCTCCGCCGGCTCTGCTGCGATGATAATGTCCGTTCATCTTACGCCAGCCCGGATTCTTCTTCTCCCCGTCCCAGATGACCTGCGGATCGGGTCTTACAAGGGTATAGTCCCCCCATTTCTCAAGCTTCTCTCCCGAAGCAGTATCCAAAACTCTATATTCTTTCCAATTATCAGCTATCCACATTATTCTTAACTCTCCTCTATAAACATCCGTTTATATCTGAGTGAACGCTGTCGTATGTCCTTTGACAGACGGGCAAACAAACGACAGCAGATGGGGCTTCCTGTTATTCCGCAACCTTGTCCCATAAGGGCACGCTCTTATTGCGGTATACAATGTAATTGTCAGTCTCCCCTATTTTTAAAATATCATAATCCTCAAGATTGCCGTACACGCGCATCTTACGCTCAAGTATGAAATAATTGCAATTATACTGAGTTCCATACTCCGACAGCTTGTCCGCCGGCATCACCGAACCGCAATAGAGATCATAGAGAGGATTCTCGTAAGACTTCCACGTGCTTACCATATTGTCTCTTCCGAAGGGAAGCTGTATCTCGGTAGTATACTGTCGCACAAAGTGCACCAGCGATGGTGGAAAAGCAACCCACACTCGCTCTTTGCCTTCCGCAGGCTTCACCATATCGCACAGATCAATACACTCCTGAGGAAGATGATAGGCATTCTCGGCGGGTGTTATATTAATGTTCTTATATACATAAGTTCCGCTTATCACCAGTATCACGCAGACGATGGCAAGCCCCATTCTGACATGATTGCCTATAACCCTGCATCCGGCGTAAGCGATCACAAGAGTCATCGGCAGAAGCCACAGTATCCTGTAATAAGTGCCCGCATCCAGTTTGTTATATATTTTATAAAAATACGGAATAAAGAATATCAGCTGTATCAGAAGCGGTGTAATGACCACTATCGCTCTGGTCGTCTTATTGGTCTCCGAATACCAGAGGTAGATAAGAGCAGCCAGGAATAAGATACAGTAATACCCGGTTCCGTTATATGCTTTGAATATCTCAAGAATCTCTGTCATAAATACCTCTACAACATCTTACAGAAGCAGGTACAACACACCGCTGATGACCAGCGGAACACAGGTGATCATAAGTCTAAGCAGTATCTGAATATTCTTATTGATCACTGTTAGTACCACGCCCGACAGTCCGACCAGCATCGCTATAAGGAACACACTGGCAGTACTGCACATCGCAGCCACAACATTAATGAGGAACAACACTATCCAATATCCCAGACGCTTCTTCTGTTCGATCTCGGTATCGAAGATGGCAAGTAAGAGCCAAATGACTGCCGGGATCGCTATATTGGCAAGCATCGACTTACCCTGCCATGTCCTCGTCAGCAGAAAAGTCGCATTGGTATATATCGATACATTTCCGAATATATGCAGGACACATATCAGGATCATCATGATAGGAACTCTCTTCGGCTCCTTCTTAAGCAATATCCCCGTGCTCAGATAGAAGATCATATATGTTACGGTGAGCAACACGAAACCTATGACCGAATGAGCGATTATCGTGGGATGTATACCGGACAGCTTAGCTATATAAGCTATCCACACAGGTACCGTAGCAAACGAATGTCTGAGATCGATCGCAGTGGAAAGACCTGTATACGGCATTATCCTGTATAAGGTATCCGTCTCATAAGTAAGAAGAGACTGAACCACATAATAGGCATCATCACCGTCGAAGCTTGTCATTCGGAAATACATTATCAGCTGAAACCCGAAGAGAATGAAGAAGATAACCCACTCGAACTTCTCCTCACGGCTGATCAGTCTTCCTGTCGCATTCTCATCCTTGAACAGTCTGCCGTTTTTCCTGATATCCAAAGCCATAAGAACATAGCCTGCCGTCGCGAGCAAGATCGTAAGAATCAGATACAGGGGAACAATGATCCTGAACCCAAAGGGCGCGACAATGATGATCGGAACGGCCACCAGCTGAAAGACTGCTAAGGATGTGATGAATCCTGCCACATATATGAAGGGTATGCTACGGCTGTTCCTGTCTACAAAAAGCGCAGGCAGAACACCCAACCCCAAGGGAATCACTCCCATTATAATCAACAAGACCAAAAAACTAACTATCATAGAATTACCTGACGCGATCCATATATATCACAGATCACTTGATATTATAATACTCCTTGAACCACTCGGAGAACTTTGCCATACCTTCCTCAATGGAGGTATCCGGCTTAAAATCGAAATCTCTCTCCAACTCACTTACATCAGCATAGGTCATATATACATCGCCGGGCTGCATGGGAAGAAACTCCTTCTTAGCCTCCATACCCAGCCCCTTCTCAAGAGCCGCAACATAATCCATAAGCTTCTCGGGCTTATTGTTACCGATGTTATATATCTTATAAGCAGCACCCAGATCATCGGGAGCCGGAGGATTGTTAAGGATGTTGAATACACCTGTGACAATATCGTCAACATAGGTGAAATCTCTCAGCATATCTCCGTTATTGTATATCTGGATAGGCTCGTCCTTGATCATCTTAAGTGCGAACTTATAGGCCGCCATATCCGGTCTTCCCAGAGGACCGTATACTGTAAAAAATCGTAAGCCTGTTGCCTTGATCCCATACAGCTTACAATATGAGTAGGCCATCAACTCATTGCTCTTCTTGGTCGCCGCATAGAGGCTCACAGGTCTGTCAACCTGATCCGTAGTCTCAAAGGGCACCTTCTTATTACCGCCGTAAACCGAACTTGAAGAGGCATATACCAAGTGCTTAACAGGATTGTGCCTGCAACACTCAAGTATATTCGCAAAACCGACCAGATTGGATTCTATATATGCGCCGGGATTCTCGATACTGTAACGAACACCTGCCTGGGCCGCAAGATTGACCACAATATCGGGATGATACTCTTCGAATACTTCTTCAAGCTTCTCCTTATCGGCAATATTGCCTCTTACAAAAGAAAAGCCTTCATAGTCTGACAACAGTTCCAGTCTGTGGTTCTTAAGCCTTGTGTCATAATAATCATTGAGATTATCCATACCCACAACTCTCGCTCCCGCAGACAGAAGTCTCTTGCTCAGATGATAGCCTATGAAGCCCGCCGCTCCTGTGACAAGATAAATAATATCTGGATCAAATGAATTCATATCTCTTCCTCTTAAGCTTCTCCGGAATAAGACCTTACTGCTCCATCCGTGTGGTGACATCCGCAAAACAGCGTAAGTATCATGCCTTATATCGATGGAAAGGCCTTCTTCATATAATACCATAATTTTGACCTGTTGCCATCATATTTATCATTATGATATTATGAAGGTAGCTTTGAGCTCCAGGGCCAACAAAGCATATCATGCCGGGTGTTCAGGCTGTTAACCTTACGACGCATGGCTATATCAATATCGGACAGGAGGCGCAGACAGATAAATGTACTCCAATGACAATCTTTCTTTCAGAAAAAGCGCTATATGTTCAAAATGCGGCAAGCCTCTCCATTACAAAGGGCTTGGCGAATATGAATGCAGCTGTGGCAACATTGAATACGATGATTACGGTGCTGTCAGAGCATTTCTTGAGACTTGTCCCGGTGCTGATATCACCACCACCAGCAAGATGACAGGTGTATCAAAGGAAGCCATTCGCGATATGGTGAAAAACGGACAATTCACCTTCCATTCCAACAAGTAATAATTCCGGCTTTCCTTCCGGCAAATGAGGTTATAATGAGATTAAGACATATCAAAGGGGCTGAAGAGACGATCGCAGCCAACAAATACGTTGTACAGGATCCGACCGCTATCAAAGGCAAATGGTCGGATTTTTTCCGTGAAATAAGAGAAGATGATGATGACCATCCCCTTCATATCGAAGTAGGTATGGGCAAAGGACGTTTTATCATGGATATGGCGGAAGCCAATCCCGATATCAACTATATAGGTATAGAGATGTATTCGAGCGTACTCTTAAGAGGTCTTCAGAAGATGGAAGAACGCGACCTTAATAACTTACGTTTTCTGCGTATAGATGCAAGATATATCGAAGATGCTTTTGCACCGGGTGAAGCAGACAGGATCTATCTTAACTTCTCAGATCCGTGGCCAAAGGACAGACACGCCAAGAGGCGTCTTCCTTCAAGGCAGTTCCTTAATCGCTTCCATAACATCCTCAACGACTCGGGCACGATCGAATTCAAGACCGATAACAGAGATCTCTTCGACTTCGCACTCGAAGAGATAGCTCCCGGAGGATTCGAGCCCGTGGTCACTACCTTCGATCTCCATGCCGACGAAGAATTATGCCGTGGCAATATAATGACGGAATATGAAGAGAAATTCTCTTCCATCGGGAATCCCATATGCAAGTATGTGATCAGAAAAAATAATGCAACTTAATCCTGTTCTTTATTCAATGAGTTCATACTGCATCAGCTCATATTTCAATTTGCTGCCTTCTCTTATCTCCGGTTATTCTCTCAAGCACCTACCTGTGTCTGAAAGCCGTTATCAACGATGATTATGCCAGCCGTCATCTTTAAATCATGCAGCGATCCTTTCATATCGTGCTGATGAAAGGACGCTCATCATAAACTTGTATGGTTCGAGGTTGCCCTCTTTTAACATTGAAAAGATCTGTGGGCTAACACCTGATACAAGCGCCACACCCTGATCATTCTTTCTGACTGGCTGTTGCAAATTGCGGCTATTTACATTCCAAAAGATCACCTGGGGAAGCTTGTAGCCCCATCTCTCAAATTCTCTTTTGGCGTTTTCAAAGTTAGTTGCCTTTGCATCACCCGCACAGCAGTCAAATTCCATGTCAGAGATGATGAATAGCTTTTCAGGCATATCGGACTGTTTCAGCCTATTGTGCACAGCAGTCTGAAGTATTAACATGAATGTCTTTTCAATATTTGTATTGCTGCATTCATTGAAGCTCATGCAGTAACGCACTTTATTAACTATGTCTCTGCCCTTGATCTTGATGAGTCTTGGGTTTGTAGAAAAAGTTATGAAGTGGTTATGGAATGCTCCGGTATTTTTTTCTGCAAAGTAGATACCCAGTGACTGTGCCACTGCTGCAGGACTTGGATTAGCATTCCAGTACATTGAGCCAGAGCCATCAACCACAACAAGAGAATTGTCAGCGCCAGCGTAATTCTCCAGTGCATTCCACGTTGCATCCATAGCTTGTCTTTCAGCTTTAGAGAACTCTCTTCTGCTTATAACAGGAGCTATGACATCATAAGGTGTAAGTGTTCCAGTGTGCATAACCGAAGGATCTTCAGCCGCCTTTTGAATAAAAGACTCATACCTTGCCTGATCATTTCTGATGAAAGCCTGTCTGTACTTATAAAGAGCTTTTGAAGGCTGCTTCGCATAGTCAAAAGAGTAGTCTCTCTCACGGAGATTATTCTCTATGATCTTGATCTGTGCTCTGAGAACAGAGAGTGTCTTACGATACTCAGCATCAGACATTTTCATTGCTCTTGCTATCTTCCTTGCATTTCCAACAGCTTCTTTATTGCTTGTATTTACTGAAGGAAGCCATTTTGCCAAAAGAGATACTTCCGCCTCTTCTTTATCAGCTTCCAGAGCCGCAATATCAGCTTTGAGTGCTTTATCGAAATATGCCAATACTTCTTTTTCTACCGGTGTATCAAACAGCGCCAAAAGATCATCGTATCTGCCATACTCTGCAACAAACTCGATATTCTTTTTAACTGATTCAGGCTCACACTCAGCCATGTATTTAAGGATAACCTTGAACACTCTTCTCTCGCCAAGTCCGCCTCTTATATCTCTTGCAA
>JAIKXM010000001.1 GCA_024684085.1 Lachnospiraceae bacterium
TCCAACTGTTGTCCCCCTGTGTAAGGCAGGTTACCCACGCGTTACTCACCCGTCCGCCACTAAAACCTATCATGATTTGACCGAAATCGCTTCAGCGATAAGTTTCCGTTCGACTTGCATGTGTTAAGCACGCCGCCAGCGCTCATCCTGAGCCAGGATCAAACTCTCATGTTTAAAGTTTTGTCCCGGACAAGATAACGTTAGCTATCTTAATCCTAATTTACCTCTTTAAAGGTTTTGTCTGTTCTCTGAATTATTCTCGGATCGTAAGCCAGAGTTGCTATCGATCCTTTGGAATCTTTCAGGGTTGCATTGCTGTTCATTTGTCAAGGTTCTGTATCTTATCTCATGCCTTTAAAGGCTTTCGATAAGGAGCGGAGAGGGTGGGATTCGAACCCACGTGCCCTCGCGGACAAACGGTTTTCAAGACCGCCTCGTTATGACCACTTCGATACCTCTCCATATGCTGTTCGTACGTCTGTATTTCCGTGACGCAAGTGTTATTCTATCAAAGAGTATTCCTCGTGTCAACACTATTTCAATAATTTTTTTGTAATTTTTTTAATTACCGGAAAGCCAAGCCGAAAGCTTGCCTAAATGCCCATCTGTAATGCCCTTATATGCTCCGGCACAAGCCCCCTGTAACCTATTCAAGAGACTCCAGAAATGTAATATCCACCGGAGTCGTTACCTTGATATTCTCATACGAGCCTTCCACAAGTCTTACTCTTCTTCCGGTGAACATCTCAACCGTCATGGCATCATCTGTCAACTGCACAGATTCATCTCTGTTGCATGCATCCATTAGCTTAGAATAAGCTTCATATATAAGATCGGCCTCGAATACCTGCGGTGTCTGGATGTTCCATACGAATCTTCTGTCAGGTGTAGACTCAACAAAATCGTCAGGGCCCGCTATTTTTACAGTATCTTTGGTCTTGACTGCTGCCGTTACCGCTTTGACCTCTCTAACCGCTTCGTAAGTTCTGACTATGATATCTTCCGTAAGCCTCGGTCTCGCGCCGTCATGGATAAAGACATAGTCCTCCGCCCGATCCGACGTCCTGTCATTCTTCAGTCTGTCCTGTCGCAGCTTCTGTACTGCCTCAAGTCCGTTCATGACCGAATGATATCTTTCCGCACCGCCGGTCACGACTGTCCTGACCTTACCGTAGTTGCCGCTTCCTATAATATCATTCCGCATATAGTCAAGATCATCCGCGCCGGTTACGACAATGATGTCAGTTATGATGTTGCTGTCCTGCATGGTCTGAAGGCTGTGGCATACAAGAGGCCTGCCCTTAAGGGTCATGAACTGTTTCTTGATATTGCTGTTCATCCTGCTGCCACTGCCCGCCGCAAGTATTATCCCGTAATTACTCATATCTCAATCCTTATGTCTCCGCAAAGTTCGCCATCCGGATTCTCCCGCCGTTTGGAATTCACTCTACGCTTTCTCCCGCCGTTCGGAATTCACTCTACGCTTTCTCACGGCCGTCGCGATAGCCGACTTCACATTTTTTGATCAGCCATGTTTTTTACTTAATAGTGATCTTCCTGTAATCATATCCCTTGGCCGGATCTTTCTCTATCAGCACCGACGTAACATCTTTCGGAAGGATCTCGCTTATAAGCCCTGCCCATTCGATAAGAGAGACTCCGTTCCCATAGATAAACTCCTCGAATCCTATCTCGTACATCTCCTCCGGATCGGATATCCTGTATACATCAAAGTGATAGAGAGGAAGTCTTCCGTCCTCATACGTCTGCATTATCGTAAAAGTGGGGCTATTCACATATTCTTCCACCCCAAGTCCGGCCGCGAAACCCTTAGTGAACACCGTTTTGCCCACGCCAAGATCACCCTCAAGAGTGATTATCTGTCCCGCAACAGCCTCACGTCCGAGGGAATATCCAAGTTCATATGTATCCTGTTCACTGTAAGTCTCTCTGATCATCTCTTCCGACATATATCGATCTGCCTTTCCCGATCTTTTTCATTCCGTCGCTCCGGCAATCACTGCGAACGAAGCCACATTATCAATGCATCCTCATCCGGCTCATCATAAAAATGCGGCCTTACTCCTTCTGAGCGAAAACCGGCCTTTTCATACATATGTATCGCCGTCTCATTGGATACTCTCACCTCAAGCGTAAGATCTCCTATCCCGTAATCTCTTCTGCCCAGCCTGATCAGCTCAGCCACAAGCTTACTACCGATCCCTTTACTTCGGTGAGCCTTATCCACAACTATATTACAGATATCGCCCTCTCCGACCACAGCCAAAAGTCCTGCCGCCCCACAGACTATTCCGTCCTCCACAGCGACGATATAGAGAGCATTGGGATTACGTATCATATCCTCAAAAGATTCCCTGTGCCATGGCATGGAAAAAGACTCTTCCTCCATCCGGCACACTTCATCTATATCTTCATCTCTCAATTCTCTGATAACGATCTCACTCATATCTGTTAAGTAAATGCTCCTATATGCTCTTTGCACATTTCCAAAGTGCATCCCTGTTTAGTTCAAACACGCTCGCCAAGTTTAAGGCCCGGAACCGCATTCAGATCCCATCCCGAGCATCCGTTCTTCTTATACTCATAATAGGCCGCCGCTCCGATCATGGCCGCGTTGTCCGTACACAATATGGGAGACGGTTTATAAAACCTGACACCCCTGTCAGCACATGCTTTTTCCATAGCGGCACGAAGATGTGAATTGGACGCAACACCCCCGGCCATTACCAGCTTGTCCACCTTATACATATCGACCGCCTGCATTGAATGCCCCACAAGCACATCCACGACTGCCTGCTGGAAAGAAGCCGCCACATCGGCCTGCACGATCGGTATCCCCTTCATCTCGCACTGATTAAGATAATTGAGCACCGCCGACTTAAGTCCCGAGAATGAGAAGTCATACTCATTGTCACTGAACTTTGGTCTCGGAAAATCGATCGCAACAGGGTCTCCATCATTAGACACCTTATCTATCTTTGGTCCACCGGGATATCCGAGACCGATAGCTCTTGCAACCTTATCAAATGCCTCTCCGGCCGCATCGTCTCTGGTACGTCCCAGTATCTCATATTCGCAATAATCTTTAACATTCACCAGATGGGAATGACCGCCCGATACCACAAGGCACATAAACGGCGGTTCAAGAGTCGGATCTTCTATATAATTGGCACATATATGTCCCTCGATATGATGCACTCCTATAAGGGGCTTCCCAAGGCCAAAAGCAAGAGACTTGGCATAAGAGAGTCCGACAAGAAGAGCTCCTACAAGTCCCGGTCCGTATGTGACCGCGATGGCATCTATGTCATCCCAGGTCATGCCGGCATCGGCAAGCGCCTGCATAACAACGGGATCTACCTGCTCGATATGCTTACGGGAGGCGATCTCCGGAACGACTCCGCCGTAAAGAGTATGTATATCTATCTGCGATGCTATAACATTAGAAAGCACCTGCCGCCCGTCACGGACTACAGATGCCGCTGTTTCATCACAGGATGATTCAATTGCCAATATATTCATATCAATCTCCAATCTGCCACCTGACATTATACTTATCAAACAGATGACTTACTTTGCCTATGCCGTTCTTCATCCGTTACGAATATACGCACACTTCAGATATGTACGCTTATCAAAGCCCGCCTAATCCCGAACATTCCTCAGGGATTAATGCCCGTCTTGGCGACCTGATCGTTATCTTCTCCGACATAAGGCTTAAAGCCATATATTTTCCACCTGCCGTTAGGATCTTTTCTTAATATAAAAACATCAACGAGCACTTTCGTACCCTCGGTGGTGTGAATATTGTAAGTGCCGTACAGTTTTGCAAAATCATATCCGTCATCGCTGAAATAGACAACTTCCGTACTCTGCGATGCATAATAATTAACTATGGAATACTTGCTGTTCTTGAAGGATATGATCTCACTCTTCATATCCATGTAGTAGTCTTCTCTGGATTTGTTGGCAACAAGTTCGTCATCGAAAAGCTCGGCGAGTTTGGAAGCCACACCTTCTATCTCCTCATCATTGAGGGAATCGTTGTGAAGGATCTTAGTTATATACAGGTAGGCCTTAACAACCTCCTTGGGAGTGGGCGGATAATTAATGCTGTAATCATAGAGCATGATCTCCTTGGCCGGAGTTATACTCTCCGCAGCTTCATCCACTACAATCTCCCTGTTGGAAAGGTGATAATAGTAGCCCAATATAAGCGCTATTAAAATACCGAGAATGATTGTTCCCTTTATTCCTTTGAAACGTTTCACGGGCTACCTCCTTTCCCTGATCATCTGAATATATAGTCTTCACCGGTTCTTGGGCCAACTCAGTCTTCACCGGTTCTTGGGCCAACTCAGTCTTCATTGGTTCTTAGGCCAACTCAGTCTTCACCGGTTCTTGGGCCAACTCAGTCTTCACCGGGTCCAAGACCTGAATAGACCTTGCCGGGGTCCAAGACCAATGCTGTTCCTGTTCGAATCTAAGATCTTAATTATTCTTCATCGAATCTGAGGTCTACGGTCCTTCCGTCGGAAGCTACGACCGTATCCGGAAAAATAGCGCGAACCTCAGCCGTATATGCCTTTGGTTTCGGAAGCGAGGGGCTGTAATGTGTGAGCCACAATTCCTTAACAGCGGCCTCTTTTGCGATAGAAGCAGCTTCATAAAAGGTCATATGCTTGTGCTCCTTGGCCTTAGCCAGCTTGTCGGGCTCGCCATACATACCTTCACATATGAAGAGATCCGAACCTTCTGCGTTCCTGACGATGGATTCGGTCGGGCGTGAATCCGTACAATACGTCAGCTTAATACCTTTTCGCGGAGGTCCCAGAACCATATCCGGTGTGATGATACGCTCACCGTCATCGATCACTTCGCCCTTCTGAAGTCTCGACCAATACATCATCGGGATCTCATTGACCTTAGCCTTATCGGGATCGAACCTGCCGGCTCTGTCCACTTCCATTGTATATCCATAACAGGTGATATTATGACTCACCTTAAAAGCTTTCATTCTGAAATCGCCGAAATCAAGAGACTCCTCCTTGGACTTAAGCTCGATATACCTGATCTCAAAGGGGATATCTCTTGCGATTATCCTAAGACTCTCGACCACCTGCTCTATGCCTTTCGGTCCCACGATGGTAAGAGGCTCTGTTCGTTCAGCATTGCCCATCGTCAACAGCATCCCCGGGAGTCCCGAGATATGATCCGCATGAAAATGGGTAAAACACATAATATCTATCGGCTTCGGACTCCATCCCTTTTCCTTAAGTGCGACCTGGGTTCCTTCGCCACAATCTATAAGAATGCTCCTTCCGCCATATCTCACCATAAGTGAGGTGAGCCATCTCTGCGGTAGAGGCATCATTCCTCCTGTACCTAACAGGCATACTTCCAACATAACAACTAATCCTTCCGGTTTTTTAACGCATCCTGCAACGTGCCATACGCATCATATCCTGCGTCCCAAGCATCAAACACCTTGCTTCTTACGCCTTGTATCCTGCATTTTGCACTTTGCACCATACCCTGTGCCTTATTTATGTCACCCTACTGACCGCTTTCCATGCGTTCTCTCTCAGCCTGCGACATCCTGAGATACACAGGTGCATGCTCGGCAGCTGTGCAGGTCCTGCCTTCTCTCATATATGAAGCTGCAAGTACGGCAAGCGCCGCAGCTCTCTGTCTGTTCATAAAAGCCGGAGCAAACGAATACTCCACCCTGACTTCTTCTCTCAACTGCTCCGCGAACACAGGCACACCGTCTCCTAAGAAAACCGTCCTTCGTCCACTCGCATTAACCTCCGCCATTATCGCGCCAAGATCAACAGCCCTCCTGTCAAGAAGGACATTCATCTTATAACCGTCTCCCTCCGGAACAAATTCATACAATCCGGTATAAGTCTGATTGCGTCGCGCATCCATGATCGGACATATAAGATCACTGCTTCCGTACATATTGTAAGCAAGCGCATCTACCGTAGGCACAGGTATGATTGGCTTCTCCCATGCCCTTGCCAGTCCCTTGACCATCGCGCTTCCAATCCTTAATCCGGTAAAAGATCCCGGACCCTCAGATACTGCTATCCCATCGATCGTCGCAGCATCCAGCGAGATCATCCCTGACAATTCATCCAACATTGGAAGCAAAGTCTGCGAATGCGTCTTCCTGAAATTAATATTATATTCTCCGATAACTATATCATCTTCCACAACAGCTACTGAGGCCGTAAGTCCAGAACTGTCTATTCCCAAAATCTTCATATATCACTCCGGTCAGTATTACTGTTTTATCCTAACTTTTGACGCAGGCATATGAGTAGATATCATCTCGATCAGCTCATATCTCCTCTCTCCCAGCTCAGTCTTGGGGAAGACCCATGCGCTCCCCTTTTCTGTAAAGAGAAGTATGCTCTGGTTAGTGGAAGCCGCCTTATACATCTGGTCCCATTCAACCGTCATGCTGTGCTCACCTATTGTCACACTCACGCCATCATCATTCATAAGAAAATGAGTTGACTTCTTATACACCGGATTCAATTTGAACTGCTTAAGAGATCTTACATACAACTCTATGGGTGTATAGAAGAGTATGAGCAACCCAAACATAAGATAATACAGTGCACCGTAATGCGCGTAAAAGATAAGGCAGAACACTCCTATCACCGATCCGATCAAGCCGACAGGCCTTGAATAATTATAATACATGTTATAATCATACAAGGCTGATAAGTTCATCTTAATATCTATCTCAAAATCCATAACAAATCTCCAAATACACATTGGCGTCCGGCTTTTGACCAAAGAACGCAAAATATCAGAATAATTATACAATTAATCGCCGTTTTTTTCAATATAAGCCCCAAGGTCGCCTTATAAATGCCGTATGGTCGTTACTGTTCACAGGTATCTGTCCTCTGCAGGAAATATATTCACCGAAACGGCGCTTTCGCTCCGATGTGAGCGTAGCGGACACTAAGCTCGGCTTTGCCTCGCTAAGTGCCGACGCCCACATAGGCGTTTCTAGTGAATATATTTCCTTTAGCCATACACAAAAAACGGGTGTGAATAGTAACGTATGGTCTGCTATATAATCTCCTCTATAATCTGACCTATAGGCCTCCTTACAGATACCGACATCTGAATTCTCTTAGCTTATTCGAAGCCCCTCTATATCTTCATCGTAAGCGATATTCTCTTCTTCTCCATATCGACGCTCATGATCCTGACATCCACGATATCTCCTACACTCAAGACATCAAGCGGGTGTTTGATATATTTATCGGTTATCTGTGATATATGCACAAGTCCGTCCTGATGAACACCGATATCCACAAAGACACCAAAGTCAATGACATTGCGGACTGTTCCCTTAAGTACCATTCCCGGTTCAAGATCTGACATCTCCATGACATCCTTCTTAAGGATGGGGCGGGGCATCTCTTCTCTCGGGTCTCTTCCGGGCTTCTCCAGCTCTGTGATGATATCCTTGAGCGTCATCTCACCGACGCCTATAAGCGCACTCAGTTCGCCTGCTCTTTTTTCAATATCCTTCCAGTTGCCCGATGCAAGATCACTCTTGGCTATGCCGACTTCCTTAAGCAGAAGTTCAGCCGCCTTATAACTCTCGGGATGCACACCGGTATTGTCGAATAGATCGTCACCTTCTCTTATCCTAAGGAATCCGGCGCACTGCTCATATGCTTTCGGTCCAAGCTTCTCCACCTTAAGGAGCTCTTTCCTGCTATGGAAGCTTCCGTTCTTATCCCTGTAAGCGACGATATTCTTAGCCAGCTGTTTGCCCACTCCGGCAACATGTTCAAGAAGAGCTGCCGAGGCGGTATTGACATCCACGCCAACGGAATTAACGCAGCTCTCGACCACGCCGTCAAGCGAATCACTAAGCTTCTTCTGATTCATATCATGCTGATACTGCCCCACTCCGATGGACTTTGGATCTATCTTGACCAGTTCGGACAACGGGTCCTGAAGCCTTCTGGCTATGGATGTAGCGCTTCTCTGCCCCACGTCCAGATCAGGAAATTCTTCTGTTGCAAGAGAACTTGCAGAATACACACTGGCCCCTGCTTCGTTAACTATTACATATCTGAGCGGTCTCTCAGACTGCCTGATTATATCGACTATAACAGCCTCGGACTCTCTCGATGCCGTTCCGTTACCTACCGATATTAAATCGACTTTATATTTATTCACAAGGCGCAATACTTCCGCGATCGATTCTTTCACCTTATTCTGTGGTGCTGTCGGAAAAATGACAGCAGTGTCAAGTACTTTTCCCGTAGGGTCTACTACCGACAGCTTACAACCTGTCCTGAACGCAGGGTCCCAACCGAGCACGACATTACCCGCTATGGGAGGTTGAAGCAGAAGTTGCTTGAGATTCTTACCAAATACAGCTATGGCTCCGTCTTCCGCCTTCTCGGTAAGTTCATTCCTGATCTCCCTCTCGATGGACGGAGCGATCAATCTTATGTAACTATCCGAAATAGCCTCCTTAAGAAGCGGAGTTGTGTACTGATTATCCTTCTTTATCACGTGCCTCTCAAGATATGTCATTATCTTATCCGTGTTAACGACGAGCTTCACATTTAGTATCTTCTCAGCTTCACCGCGATTAAGCGCAAGCACCCTGTGGCCTGCGATCTTTGAAACCGGTTCCGAATAGTCATAATACATCTCGTACACGCTTTTCTCTTCAAGGGACTTAGCGGATGACTGAATCACCCCTTCTTTGCAAGTATTCTTTCTTATGTATTCACGGTAATCGGCATTATCAGATATGACTTCGGCGATAATATCAAGGGCACCCTGAATAGCATCAGCCTCAGTAAGCACGCCCTTCTCTTCATTAATGAACTCTTTAGCCTTAATCTCAACCGGCTCCGTCGCCTTCATAGCCATGATATGATCGGCCAGAGGTCCCAATCCCTTCTCTCGTGCCATTCCGGCTCGGGTCTTCTTCTTGGGGCGATACGGACGATACAGATCTTCAACGGCGACCATAGTCTCTGCCGCCAGGATCTTATCCCTGATCTCATCAGTTAGCATCTCCAGTTCTTCGATCGTGGCGAGCACATGTTCCTTCCTCTCTTCAAGATTACAGAGAGCTCTGTAGCGTTCATTCAGATTACGAAGCTGTTCATCATTGAGGGCTCCCGTAGCTTCTTTACGATATCTCGCTATAAAAGGAATCGTGTTGCCTTCCTCAATAAGCTTGACGGCCGCCTCCGTCTGTGCCCTTCTGACACCAAGTTCTTCCGTTATCTTACCGATAATATCCATCTGCTCATTCCTCACTTTTTGTTTTATATATTGCATAATAAAGAATATCGCTTGCAACATTCTTGCGCCGAGCGCGGATGCTTTGACATCTTCCTTTTGTGCGAGTGCGCATCCTTTGGCATCTACCTTTCGTGCGAGCGCGGATGCTTTGGCATCTACCTTTCGCGCGAGTGCGCACCCTTAGCGGAGCATTTTTATGTAATAGTAAGAAATTTCCTATTACATAAAAATGCCACCGCTGCATGATCAGTCCTGACCATCAGACGGTGGCTATTATCCTAACACCTGATTTCGAATCACCTCAACCGGCAACCGGCATCAACCTGCGACTCAGATGTAACTTATATACTCTACTGAGCCTGATGCTTATCCTGCTTAAGGATGGGATGAAGCGGCTTGTAGATCAACATTGTGATAACGCTCACTATCAGTCCCTTAACAAGATTGATCGGTGCAACACAGATAAGTGCGAAGTTCCATACATTAGTCACTGACTTATTGATCTCTGCTCCCATACCGATGATCACATCAAGAGGCATTCCATACAGCTTAGCGAATGCAGGCAGGAGATAAAGTGCATTGAATGTGCTTCCCACAACCGTGATGACAATAGTTCCTACGATCAGCGATATTATCGCAGTCGTCTTGCTCTTCTTGATCCTGTAGATGATCGTTGCAGGAAGGATCAATGAACAGCCCACAACAAAGTTGGCAAGCTCGCCCACAAAAGCCGTATCCGTACCTTTTATGATCAGCTTAAGAGCGATCTTAATAAATTCAACCATTACTCCCGCTACCGGTCCATAAGCAAATCCGGCGATGATGGCCGGAACCTCCGAAAGGTCCAACTTATAGAACGACGGAGCGAACGGAACGGAAAAATCAAATAAAAAAAGTACTGTTGCTATCGCTGAGAAAACACCCGTAACTACAACTTTTCTTGTAGAAAGAACTCTCTCAGTATCGCTCTTGGGTTTGGTAAGCTTTTCAACCCCGTAAGCGATCAGGATAAACGCCAGTACAATACCTGCGAATGTAAGCACAAAGCCGACATTCTCCGCAATCTGCGACAATAAACTCTCTTTTTCCATCTTACTCTCCTTCTTCCATCCAGACTATACTGTCGGTTATGGATTCACACCATATCAGCCACCCGGTATTCGGTGGGTCGTAGACTTGTCCATTAAGGCATCACTACCGGTCGGGAATCTAACCCTGCCCTGAAGTTATTTAGTTGTACGGGCATTTTTACCCGCCAAAGGATATTATTACTCATCCGATACCGCTATGTCAATACTGTTTCCGCAAAAATCCCTCATGAAGAAAAGGTCGGCCATAAGCGTATATGGATGCAGGAAGAACTCTCCGATACCAAAACTTAATAATCCCACTATATGCAAAGGTACGAAGCTTATGCAAAGAAGAAGATACTGACCGATCTTCGGCATAATCACGGTAAGTCCTTTTTTCACGGAAGCTATCACACCAAGCTCTTCTTCAGTAACAAAGAGATAACAACATGACATATAGAAGCCTTTTATCAGAGCCCCCAAGATCAGCATGCATATCATCCACAGTATATTGATCCATATTACTTTTGGATCGGAAAATATCCCGGACAGACGAAACGCTTCATCCGTAAGTACTGCGGTCTCAGCCGAACCGACGCCCGTGAAGGCACTGCCTCCGATAAGAGCAAATATCAGATAAAGAAGAGCGACCGCCAGAAAACGTATCAGTAGTAAGATAAAAACACCTACAGACAGCTTATTGTAATCAAGACTGCTGCCCAGGACAAGGCGAAGCTGGGACTCCATTCTGCCTTCCACCGAGAACTTTCCGGTCAGTACTGCTCCCGGCTTAAGCTTATCCATCCTTAAGCTGTAACTTAGGAGTTCTCTTACTCTTGCAAGATTATATACAACCGTCATTACCACCATAATAACGCCGAATATGATCATTCCTCCGTTGCTGTTAAGGTCAGATACAAGCGCCACTATATAACATACAAGAAATGTTATGGAGATGATAAGGAAATTAAGACCGCAAAAAAAGCCATAATTACGTAATATGGCTTCTCGTGCTGAACTTTTTATATTCTTAATATCAATTGCAGATGTTACTCTGTTCATAATCGTTCACAGATAAGGATATATCTTCTTCGTCCGTTCAGTGCTTCTCAACACTACCGGAGATAACGACGTTTGGTTCTTGAAACCGCTTATACAATAACTCTATCGCTTTTCTCCTGTATCGTCTGATTAAGACTCACTTACGCCCCAAGGTCGATATTGATCCCTTTCAGCATACCTCCGTCTCTTGACTTCATATTCTTAACATAAGGATTCTCTTCATTGGAATACTTGATCTTAGTAGTAGTCGTACCACCTGATATATAAGTTCTTCCGCATTCGGGACATACCGCAGTATGTATAGCAACACTGGCCTGAAGCACTTTGCCACCATTCTGAGATGCCTTCTTATAAGCATTGGATACATGCTCGCCCTCATGAGCCCTTACCGCACTTCCGGCAGCCTGAGGAGATATATGCTGGGCAGTCTTGAAGGATACATTACCCTCATCCGAACCATCCTGATACTTACGTTCCTTACAGGTCTTACACTCGGCAGGCGATACCTTCTTACCCGGCATAGTCTTCTGCGATTCACCGGGATTGACAACAGGCCGCACTTTACCGGCCTCGGCACTTTCCTGTGTTACAGAACCACCGAAACCCATTCCTGCCATGGAATTGTACATTCCGTACGGATCAAATCCAATCGGTAACATAGCCTCTCCTCCTTCCCTGGAAAAGCTGCTCGCCTTACGTATCCAACTAAAACCAATTACCCTACTCTAATTATACCCCAAAAATGTCTCGGGGTCTACCTTATATTCAAGATCAAATTTACCATCCCCGGCATCTTCCATTAACTCTTCCATGGAATGGCCTATCTCTTCAATCAATACATCATTGAATCTCTTCTTAACAGGATTATCTGTATAGAAGACCAATAACAGTCCCCCTATCAGGACCACATGAAGGATGATGATACCGACACCGCTCATAAGGGCATAAACAGCTCTATTGGGAAATGACGGTCTGCTCCCTCGTGATATGCAAGCCATGATCACGGCCGTTCCGGCAAGGCACAACGGCAGATATGGAATGAATACCAGAGTTACCAATGCCGCCAGGCCTAAGATGCTCGCTATATGAGCCAGTCTGTCTCCCGCAAGTCTCTCATCATTCTCTATGGGCTTAAGATTATTATATTCTTCATTCATATTATCAACCGGTCACAATCCTCTGCCATAATACAGAAGAATCGATACATTTATTGACGGACAGGATACATTAACTTATCAAAAATCTCTTCTCTCCTGATACCGATCAAGGAACTGACGGGATACAGTAACTTATCCAAAATCTCTTCTCCACTGATACCGATCAAGGAACTGACTTTCTACTGTGAATCCGAAGTGTTGATCCATTTAAGATAACTGTTGACGAATCTGTCGATATTACCGTCCATTACGGCATCTACATTACCGGATTCCTCACCTGTTCTAAGATCCTTAACAAGCTTGTAAGGCTGGAATACATAAGACCTTATCTGATTACCCCATCCTATCTCTGTCACTTCGCCTCTTATATCATCAAGTTTCTCTTTATTTTCCTCTAACTTGAGCATATAGAGCTTGGCTTTCAGCATCTGCATAGCCTTATCCTTGTTCATATGCTGACTTCTCTCATTCTGACACTGAACCACGATCCCTGTTGGGAAGTGAGTGATTCGGATAGCAGAAGAAGTCTTGTTGATATGCTGTCCACCGGCTCCGGAGCTTCGGTAGGTATCGATTCTGATGTCGTCATCATTGATCTCAATATCAATATCTTTTTCAATATCAGGCATAACATCAAGCGATACGAAAGAAGTCTGCCTCTTGCCCTGAGCATTAAAGGGGGATATTCTTACAAGCCTGTGTACACCCTTCTCGCCCTTGAGATAACCGTAGGCATTAGTACCATTGACCTGGAAAGTCACTGACTTAATACCGGCTTCTTCACCGTCAAGATAATCAAGGACATCGACGGTAAATCCTCTTTTCTCTGCCCATCTGGTATACATCCTGTAGAGCATGGCAGCCCAGTCACAACTCTCTGTTCCGCCCGCTCCGGCGCTAAGCTTAAGAATCGCATTCTCACCGTCGAACTCTCCCGACAAAAGTGTAGCTATCCTGATATCATCCAGTCTTGATATAAGCGAATCAAGTTCCTCCCTGATCTCGGGAATCAGACTCTCGTCCGCCTCTTCATAACCCATCTCAATAAGAGTCTGAATATCTTCATAAGAAGTCTCAAGAGCCGACATCTTATCGACTACATCCTTAAGTTCCTTAAGGGTCTTCATCTTCTCATTGGCATCTTCCGGATTGTCCCAGAAGCCGGGAGCCTCCATTTCACGCTCCAGCTCCTCTATTCTTTTTTCTTTGTTATTTAAGTCAAGGGAGCCTCTGACTTGCGCCAAAGGCTCTTTTAATCCCTGTAATTCGACCTTAAACTGATCTAATTCAACCATATATTTAGCTTTCGTTAACTGATATAACTGTAACCTTTATTGTCTTCCGCAGCAGTTCTTATACTTCTTGCCGCTGCCACAAGGACAAGGATCATTGGGATAGATCTTTGCCGTCGCTCTCTTAACAGGCTGCTTGGCAACGGAATCATCCTTATTCGTACCGGTCACCTGGGCTACCTGCTCACGCTCAACCTTCTCTTCAACACGAACATGGCAGAGTATCCTGACTGTCTCTTCCCTGATCGCATCGGTCATTGCATCGAACATCTCATATCCGCTCATTTTGTATTCAACAAGAGGATCTCTCTGTCCATATGCCTGAAGACCGATTCCCTGTCTGAGCTGATCCATATCATCGATATGATCCATCCACTTACGGTCTATTGTCTTAAGCAATACAACTCGCTCAAGTTCTCTTATAGTCTCGGGCTGAGGGAACTCAGCTTCCTTGGCTTCATAGAACTTAACCGCCTCCTCCTTAAGCTGCTGCTTAAGTGCGCTCTTATTGCCCGCCTTAACCGTATCGGGGCTTATCGGCTCTAAGGGTATTATAGGCAGAAGTTCTGTATTAAGACTTCTGTAATCCCACTCTTCCGGTCTGTTATCTTCACCGATAACATTGTCTACAGTTGCTTCCACGATATCCGTGAACATCTTGTAGACTACATCCCTCATGCTCTCACCGTCAAGCACGCGACGTCTCTCTTCATATATGATTTCTCTCTGGTCGTTGTTGACCTGATCATATTCAAGAAGGTTCTTACGTATTGCGAAGTTGTTGCTCTCTATTTTCTTCTGAGCATTCTCAATAGCCTTGCTCAGCATATTATGCTCGATCTCCTGTCCTTCGGGGATACGAAGGGTATTGAAGAGATTAATAAGCTTATCCTGGCCGAAGAGTCTCATAAGATCATCTTCAAGCGAGATATAGAATCTTGACTCACCGGGATCACCCTGTCTTCCCGATCTACCACGGAGCTGATTGTCTATACGCCTGCTCTCGTGACGCTCGGTTCCGATGATCCTTAAGCCTCCTGCCTCTCTTGCTTCATCATCAAGCTTGATATCGGTTCCTCGACCTGCCATATTGGTAGCAATGGTAACCTTACCATGTATACCGGCCTCGGCAACGATCTCTGCTTCCATCTCATGGAACTTGGCATTGAGGACCTTATGCTCTATGCCCCTCTTCTTAAGGATCGCACTGAGCTCCTCACTGGCTTCAATGGTAATGGTACCTACCAGTACAGGCTGACCCTTTCTGTGAGCATCCATTACCGCATCAGCGATAGCATGAAGCTTCTCCTTACGGGTCTTATATACTGCATCCTGATAATCTATTCTTGCTACGGGCTTGTTGGTAGGGATCTCCACTACATCCATTCCGTAGATATCTCTGAACTCTTTCTCTTCGGTAAGAGCCGTACCGGTCATACCGGCCTTCTTCTCAAACTTATTGAAAAAGTTCTGGAAGGTAATGGTAGCAAGAGTCTTACTCTCCCTCTTAACCTTAACATGCTCCTTGGCCTCGATCGCCTGATGAAGACCATCCGAATATCTTCTGCCGGGCATGATACGTCCCGTAAATTCATCAACTATCAGAACCTGATCGTCCTTCACAACATAATCCTGATCCTTGAACATAAGATTATGTGCTCTGAGAGCAAGGATCACATTATGCTGAATCTCAATATTCTCAGGGTCGGCAAGATTCTCAATATGGAAAAACTTCTCGACCTTGGATATACCCTGTTCTGTAAGATTAAGATTCTTATCCTTCTCATTGACGATAAAATCTCCGGTCTCCTGCTGCTCAACACCCATAATGGCATCGATCTTGGACAGATCTTCCATGTCTTCGCCTCGCTGGAGCTGACGTGCAAGAATATCACAGGCTTCATAGAGCTTGGTAGACTTACCGCTCTGGCCTGATATGATAAGAGGTGTTCTGGCCTCATCGATAAGAACTGAGTCCACCTCATCAATGATGGCGTACCCAAGCTTACGCAATACGAGCTGTTCCTTATATATGACCATGTTATCTCTCAGATAATCAAATCCGAGCTCATTATTGGTCACATAAGTGATATCACAGCCGTATGCCACCTGTCTCTCTTCCGGTGTCATGCCGTTAAGAACAACGCCAACCTTAAGACCAAGGAACTCATGGATCTGTCCCATCCACTCAGCATCACGCTTAGCCAGATAATCATTGACGGTTACAATGTACACGCCCTCGCCCTTAAGCGCATTAAGATATGCAGGAAGTGTAGACACCAATGTTTTACCTTCACCTGTTCTCATCTCTGCGATACGTCCCTGATGAAGGATGATACCACCGATTATCTGAACCGGATAATGCTCCATATTAAGTACTCTCTTGCCCGCCTCACGAACGACCGCGAAGGCTTCGGGCAGAAGGTCATCAAGGCTCTCGCCCTCAGCCAGTCTGTCCTTGAACTCTTTAGTCTTAGCCTTAAGCTCTTCATCAGACAGCTTCTGCATATCGGGACGAAGTGATTCGACCTTGTCCACAAGGGGCATTATTCTCTTCAGTTCTCTCTCACTGTGAGTTCCGAAAATCTTATCAACTATCTTACTCATTTATTAGTAAACCTTTGCTTCCTCTTCTTTATTCATAACACGAAGGCCACCCTGAACAAGGGCAAGCAACTCATCTTCACCGGGATATACGGTAAAAGGTGCGATCCATTCAGCTGCTTCCTTAAGTCCTTCAACAACAGCCTTGTCATATGCGATACCACCGGTAACGATGATCCTGTCAACCTTACCCTTAAGTACACAGGCCATAGAACCTATATCCTTGGCTACCTGGAATATAAAGGCATCTCTGATCTCTCTGGCCTTGGCATCACCTTCATCGACAAGCTTCTCAACATCTCTCATATCATTGGTACCGATATATGCATTGAAACCGCCGTTACCTACAAACTTCTTATATATCTCCTGCTCGGTATACTTACCTGAGAAACACATCTTGATAAGCGCACCGCTGGGAGCCGAGCCTGCTCTCTCAGGTGAGAAAGCACCATCACCGTCAAGGGCATTGAATACGTCTATAACCTGACCTTCCTTATGAGCGCCTACCGATACACCACCGCCCATATGAACAACTATAAGATTCAGACTGTCATACTTAACGCCAGTCTCCTTGGCATATCTCTTGGCTACTGCCTTCTGATTGAGCGCATGAAAAACAGATGTCCTTGGAAGTTCCGGAACGCCGGAATATCTTGCAACATCACACAACTCATCTACAACAACGGGATCTACGATAAAGCTCTTAACACCGATCGAGTCACCGATCTCTCTTGCGAGCATACCACCAAGGTTAGATGCATGCTGTCCCTGCTTACCGATCTCAAGGTCATGAAGAAGTTCATCTGTAACTTCGTATGTACCACCCGGAATAGGCTTAAGCATACCGCCACGGCCAACAACCATACCAAGAGAATTGATATCAAAATCTTTCTCCTTCAGAAGGTTCATGATTATCTCTTTACGAAATTCCTTCTGATCTGCGATAGTTGCATAACGACCGATCTCTTCTGTCGAATGACGGAGAGTCTCTTCGAATAATAAAGTCTCATCCTCAAATACACCGATCTTAGTAGATGTAGAACCCGGATTAATGATCAAACTCTTAATGCTCATTTTACGCCTCCATATTCTTCTGCTTCTCAGCTACTACTGCAGCCAGAGCAATGGAATTAACCTTAGTCTCGCAATCATCCGAACGACTTGTAAGGATTACCGGAGCCTTGGTTCCTGTTAAAATGTTACCGTTCTTACCGTCAACCATATGTACCATGGTCTTATATACAAGATTACCTGCATGAATATCAGGGAAAAGAAGGATATCTGCATCACCTGCAACCTTACGGTCAAGTGCACCCTTCTCCTCGGCCGCTTCCTTATAAAGAGCAATATCAAGAGACAGAGGACCGTCAACTATACAATCCTTGATCTCACCGGCCTCACACATACGTGTAAGTTCTGCTGCTTCAACAGTTGCAGGCATTTTGTCATTAACAACTTCAACTGCGGCAAGAGGTGCTACCTTAGGCATATCCACACCACAGGCTCTTGCAACTTCTACCGAATACTTGATGATCCACTGCTTATCCTCAAGTGTGGGATAAGGCATGAATGCAACGTCTGACAGGAACAGAAGTCTGTCAATGCCCGGAATCTCGAATACGCATACATGAGAAAGAGGATTACCTGTACGAAGACCAACCTCCTTGTTAAGTACACTCTTTAAGAATGTCTTGGTATCTACAAGGCCTTTCATATACATATCAGCCTTACCTTCAGATACGAGCGAAACAGCCTTTGTTGCAGCCTCAGTCTTATCTTCAACATTGATTATCTCATAATCATCCATGTTCATTCCGATAGATGCACCGATCTCTCTGATCTGCGCCTCATCACCTACCAGAATGGATTCAGCGATCTTGCGCTCCTTAGCCATCTTAACCGCCTCTAATACTGCCTTATCCTGTGCAACAGCTACTGACAGCTTCTTGATCGGGCACTCATTAACCTGCGACAACAACTCATCAAATGTTTTGCTCATCTTTCTATCTCCTTAGAATATTATTAAAGTAAGATCCTTCGATAAAGGATTCATTATAAACCGCAAATTGACTGACGTCCATTCCGATAACGCCAGTCAATCTATAGAATACCACTATTTATCCTTTTAATCAAGAATCTACATTGTTTTACCGGCCTTCGTAATCCTTGCCTGTTACTGTTCACAGGTATCTGTCCACTACAGGAAATGGGTGTGAACAGTAATCCTTGCCTTTTGTTATGACAGAACAAGGGATGCAGATACTGCATCCCTTGCTATGATCATTGGGTGATATTAATCCTAATTCTCGATTAAGAATGACCATGAACATTTCTTGGAATCACCGTTCTTCATCTTAATATTCAGCTTTCCACTACCGATATTCCTTGCACAGAGTATACCTGCTGCAAATCCGTCAGTGTACTGCACAGGGTCGGCAACTGCCATTATGGCGCTTGATGATGTAATATTAACAGCTTTCGATGCAATATACTTGTCATCAATCACTCCAAACGGATATCCGCCATGAGTTGTAGTATATTCAGCCACAATAACATTACTGTAATCACCAGGCTCTAAAAGATAAAGATTCAACCCCAAATAGTAATCAAACGGGAAATAGTATGGCGTAAGACTCTTGATCGTATCACATGTATAGAGTTTTATTGATGCTGATAATCCGCTTCCGTCAAGTGCTGTAGCAGTGATCACTGCACTCTTAGAATCCCATGTCTTTGCCTTTACCGTACCGTTGGCATCAACTGTGAATGCCGATTCATCCGAAGATGTCCACTTAAGCTTAACATTCTTTTTATTAACAACACCCTTGCCCTGACCGTAAGCAACTCCTAACTTCATTGTCTTACCATAAGCTACGGTATTACATCTATCCTTAGCGATGCCTATAGCAAGGGATGTTGCCGGATTCAATACTTCTACTGTAATACTCTTCTTAAGATTGGTACCATCGGTTGTAACAATATCGACCTTAACCTTACCGGTTGCAGTACCCATAGAGTTAATAGAGATTGTATTTGAATTAGTCTTAAAAGCCATGAGAATGTCTGTATTGGAACTGGTAACTTTCCATGCATTGGGATTACCGCCATTAAGAGTAACCGGAATCGTAGCCGATGTCTTGGCTCCGAATTCATTTGTTACTCTGAACACCTGATTGCTCAGACTTCCGAGTGTTATTCCTTTAACCTTCTCGGCTACCACATTAACAACTTTAGTCTTTGTAACAAGTGTATTGTTCTTCATAGTAGCTCGAATAACATAAGTCCTATTGGTGGCATCCTTTGATGCCTTTAGAGTTCCCTTACTGTCAATAGTAACCTTTCCGTCATTATCCTCAACCGACCATATAACATTCTTATCTGTCGCATTTGCAGGGGTAAATTCTGCCGTAAGCTTAATACTCTTACCTGCAGCAAGGTAATCATTACCCGTTATCTTCACTTGACCCGGTATAACAGGTACCTTATTATTGACCTTTACGGTAACACTGAGACCGCTACCGTCCTTAGTATAGAATTCGAACACCGACGTACCGGTCTTATCATACCCTGACGGATAACCAATACGTATGGTATCTAACGATATATTAACGGTATTCGGAACATCACCTGATATCTGTCTATATCCAAGATCAACCTGTCCAACGCCCTTGCTGCCATCTTTCTTGATCATAGTGAAAGGTATCTCAACAATATCAGTCTTGGAAGTTATAGTAACACTCTTCTTGCCGGCTGTAAGCTTGGTAACGGGATTGTTATCCACAATTGTAAATGTCATATAAGGACTGTATACAGGATCACCATTCTTACCGGTCAGTTTGGAACGAGCTCTTACCTTGAATGTTCCGGCTGAAGCCTTTGGAGCCACCGACATAACTCCGGTTTTTGAAATAGTAACATCCTTACTATCACTTTCCCATACAACGGAAGCATCCTTAACATAAGAAGGACTCACAACTGCTGTAAGCTTATGCTTAGATCCGGGAACAACTTTTTTAACACCTAATTCACTGGCAACCTCAACCTTTGTAGGATATGGATTGAACTTATAAGTTGCCGTAGCGATCGGACTTGCAAGCCCCGATGCATTATTAACCGCAATTGCGCTTAAAGTCACCGACTTATTACCCGGAATAGTAACACTTACCGATCCCTTCCCGGTAGCCCAATCATCAAATCCGTCCACAACACCATTCTTGTATGTAAGCTTACCGGTATATGAATAATATACTGTACAGCCATAATCACATCCCGAGATCACAATATCAGCAGACTCACTCTTAAAGGTTGTACCTGACTTCACTGAGAAAGCAAGCTTGCCGGGTTTGGTGGTGGCTGTAGAAAGGCCTAATGCCTTGGGAATATTGACATATCCGGCTCCAAGCCCCGAACCATTAGCCTTGACAGCACCCTTCTTCATCAATTTGATCAGATTATCTACATCCCTATATGTTTCTGTCTCTGTATAAATATCATTCTTTCTTGCATAGCCAAGTATAACTGCTGCAGTTCCGGAAGCTATCGGACATGCCATACTGGTACCGTCCATAAATGTATATGAACTTGCAGATTCATTATATGTCGAATAGATATCCTGGCCCGGAAAAGCCCAGTCAACAGGACCTGCGTGATTAGAGAAGTCAGTCTTCTGGCTGCACTGATCGATTGCCGCAATGGCTATAGCTCCCTTATATCCGGCAGGATAAGCTATCGAAGTAGTATCTTCATTACCGGCTGCAACAAATACTGCAATTCCTTCATCATAACATTCCTTAACTGCTTCGGCCTCGAACTCATTGTATGAATATCCGCCAAGACTCATATTGATTATATCAGTATCGATTATTGTTCTTGCGTATGTGATGGAATTAATTAAATCCCATGTCCCAAATGTAGCGTATTTCTTACCATCTGCATCTTCTTCAATAGTTGCAGCATTTATAGAACTTAAGTCACATCCGGGGGCAATTCCTGAACCTCCAACCCCATTATTTATTTTAGCTCCAACCAGACCACATACATGAGTTCCATGTCCAATATACAGATCACGAGCATACTCAGGTTCATTAGGATGACAATTATCCCTATCGTATGCTCCCCAAATATTAAGATCTTCGTGCGTACCTCCGGAATAGCAAACACCGGTATCAATAACCGTTACGCTTACGCCCTCGCCTGTATATCCTTCGTCCCATGCAATTTTACTTCCAAGAAGATCATGGAACCACTGATAATTACTGCTAGTCACCTTCAGCGCAGGGTCATTGAATGAAAAGGGCTCAGCAAAAGTCCTTCTAATATTATTAGGCCATGCAGCAGGAAGAACAGAGTTCTCCAGCATAGAAGCTGCAACTGCATCCTTAACAGTAGCCTTATTCTTGGTCGGATCGGCATTTAGCTCGATCAGCGCATAATTCTCCTGAATGTCCTTAACAGCACCTGAATACATCTTGGCATATTCGTATGCCTGACTCTCATTGTCAATGGATACTATGATCTCATTCTCAATATAATCGATTCCGGACCGCTCGAGCGAAAGAGTGTCCTTGTATTTGACAAGGGTCTTCTTGTCAGCCTTATCTGAGGAAGATAAGACAAGCTTAGCTTCTCCGTTCATGCCTTCGAACATATCAGCATATTCGCTTACTTCATCAACTTCCGATACTGCTTCTGTCTCTGTCTCTGTTTCAGTCTCAGCCTCTGTTGCATAAGCTTCCGTTTCATCATCTTCTGCCTCAATCGCAGTATCATCTTCCGCTTCAGACTGACTCTCTTCTTCAGACGTAACGGTAGTCTCATCCGGTGATACCGTTTCCGCAACGATCTCTTCGACTACTGCTTCATCTGCTACACTTTCTTCAACAACCTCTTCCGCAATAGCGTCTGCTATCTCAGTAAGATCACCGTCCTCTACCGTTTCGGTATAGGCTTCGGGAAAACCTGCATCAACAGATGCCGCAAAACTCACACTTCCCTCAGAAGCGATCATTGACACAGCAAGTAATAGTGCAACTAATCTTTTTCTCATCTTCCTACCTCTCAACAAAACGTTTTTCCTTAACTTTTAGGAGTGTAACATACCTAAGTATTTATATCAAGCAACCTTTTTTTGCTTTTTACCTTTTTTTTGACAATTTAACATTGAATATTTCCTTAAGCGACTTATCATATGGTGCCTTTGCTATACCATACTCCGTTATTATACCCGCTATAAGATCATTGTCTGTAATATCAAATGCCGGATTATACACCTTCACACCTTCAGGTGCCATCCTGTGCTTATACCACATCTCAGTCACCTCTTCAGCCGGTCTTTCTTCAATTTTGATTGCCTCTCCGTTAGGAGTATTCATATCAATAGTAGATGTTGGCGCGCATATATATACGGGTATTCCATATCGAGCTGCCGCCGTTGCGACCATAGATGTTCCGATTTTATTGGCAGTATCTCCATTGGCTGCGACTCTGTCACACCCCACGAACACCGCCTGTACCTTACCCTGTCGCATAACGGTTGCGGCCATATTATCGCATATTAATGTTACATCTATTCCGGCTGAACTCAGTTCAAAAGAAGTAAGTCTCGCGCCCTGCAGCAGAGGTCTTGTCTCATCTGCATATACCTTAATGTTCATTCCTCTTTCATGTGCAAGATAGATCGGCGCTGTAGCAGTCCCGTACCGGCATGTAGCAAGTTGCCCCGCATTACAATGAGTAAGTACCCCGTCTCCGGATTTGATCAATGCAAGCCCATACTCTCCTATAGCCTTGCATACCGCAATATCCTCTGACTTGATAGCTATTGCCTCATCCTTCAACGCCTTTAATATATCCGTAACCGTGCTCTCTCTCATTGACTCAGCGAGTCTATACATTCTCTCCAATGCCCAACTTAAGTTAACGGCTGTCGGTCTGGAAGAATTAAGATAATCCTTTATTTTAAGCAATTCTGCAAGAAAAACGTCAGTGACATCTGTGTCAATACTGCAGGCAAGAACATATAATCCCATAGCAGCAGCCACTCCGATAGCCGGAGCGCCTCTGACCTTAAGAAGATATATTGCATCCCAGATCTCCTGTGCTTCCTTAAGTCTGATAATCTCAATATCTTCAGGCAACTTCGTCTGATCGATTATAACAAGTTCCTTTTTCTCTGTATCAAGCTCAACTGTTTCAAATTTAAGTATATTATCCATTCGATCACCATTCATCTAATCTTTATCATCTTTGATCGGGTAGGAGACGGTGACTAACCGCCTTCCTCTCCACCTAACGATTGTCCCCCTTGCCTTTGACTGTATCCATCCCACTACCGGACAGATCAGTGACTCTCATCCGTTAAAACGTGTGCCCGGCGCACTGATATTAAAAGGCCATTTCGGTAAGAAATGGCCTTTTATCTGTTAATAATACGACTGATCAATCTGTATTCATCCCGATCATGTCAGTTATTATATCTCATATCCAAAGAGCTTATCAGCTGTTAGCCTTAGCTGCCTTAGCTGCCTTAATGCTCTCTGTTAACTGAGGAACGATCTTATTAAGATCGCCTACGATACCGTAATCAGCAACATCGAATATAGGAGCGTCTTCATCCTTGTTAATAGCAACGATGATATCTGACTCTTCCATACCTGCTACATGCTGAATAGCACCTGAGATACCGATAGCAAAGTATACGTTAGGTCTTACAGTCTTACCTGTCTGACCAACCTGAAGCTCCTTGGGCTTCCAGCCTGAATCAACAACGGCACGAGAACATGATACCTGACCGCCGATAGCTGCTGCGAGATCCTCAAGGATCTTGAAGTTCTCTGAAGAACCAACACCACGACCGCCTGATACAAGAATCTTAGCATCCATGATATCCTTGATATCGGATACGGCTCTAACGATCTCCTTGATCTCAACATACTTATTATCAGGTGTGAATCCGGGATTGAATTCTACGATCTCAGCCTTGGCACCTGCAATAGGCTCGATCTTCTGCATAACACCGGGTCTTACTGTAGCCATCTGAGGACGGTTATCCGGACATGCGATGGTAGC
This sequence comes from Lachnospiraceae bacterium, assembly GCA_024684085.1. Classification (GTDB taxonomy): domain Bacteria; phylum Bacillota; class Clostridia; order Lachnospirales; family Lachnospiraceae; genus Colinaster. Next base: position 24,583 of record JAIKXM010000001.1, read on the forward strand.
GATAGTATTACCACCGAATGCAGGACGTGTCATAAGAAGCTGATTATGCTTCTGCTCTGCTTCCTTACCGGGAATAGCAACAAGAGGGAAGTCACCGATCTCAAGTACTGTACAGTCTGCTGTAAGACCTGTAGCAACTCTTGCTGATACTGTAGGGCCAAGATCACGACCGATAGCTGTAGCACCGACCAGCATGATCTCAGGCTTGAACTCATTGATAACTGAAGCAAGTGCATGTGCATAAGGCTCAGTTCTGTAATCCTTAAGCTCAGGATCATCTACAAGGATAACTCTGTCTGCTCCGTACTGAGCAAGATTATCACAGAGATCCTTAACATTAGATCCGATGAGAACTGCTGTAACCTCTGTATTAAGAGGCGCTGCAAGTTCCTTAGCTTTTCCAAGTAATTCGTAAGCGATTCCGTCAACCTTATTGTCTACCTGCTGTGCGAAGACGAATACGCCTTTATATTCTTCTAAATTCTGCATTGTATTCTCCTCCTATATTAGATAACGTGCTTCTCGGTTAACTTACCTACGATATACTTAACAGCATCTTCAGGTGACTCGGGAGTAACCTTCTCACCTGCGCCCTTACGAACCTTATCAGATGCCTTGGCGATCTTGGTAGGTGAACCCTTAAGACCTAAGTTGCAATCTTCAACATCCTTAAGATCTGCACGTCCCCAGGTTGTGATCTCTGCCTTACATGCATCAAAGATTCCACCGGGTGTCATATATCTGGGATCATTAAGCTCTGAAAGAGCTGTTATAAGGCAGGGCATCTTAGCCTCGACCATATGATATCTGTCATCATACTGACGCTTAACAGTAACCTTATCACCGTTGACCTTGATCTCCTGTGCATATGAGATAACAGGGATGCCGAGATGCTCAGCGATCTGAGGACCAACCTGAGCGGTATCACCGTCGATAGCCTGACGACCTGTGATGATAAGATCATAATCAAGATTTCTGATCGCACCGGCGATCGTTGTAGATGTAGCCCATGTGTCGGCACCACCGAGTACACGATCGGTTACGAGAACACCCTTATCTGCGCCCATGGCAATTGCTTCACGCAGAACGTCGGCAGCCTTGGGAAGACCCATTGTAAGAACAGTAACTTCCGCACCGACCTCATCCTTAAGTCTGAGAGCAGCCTCAAGACCTGCCTTATCATCAGGATTCATGATGGCAAGCATTGCGCCTCTGTCCAAAGTACCGTCAGGGTTGAACTTAACGCCACCCTTTGTGTCAGGTACCTGCTTTATACAAACGATTATCTTCATTGTATTAACACTCCTTTATATTTATTCGAATGATAACGGATATTGATATATCATTAACCGCTATGCTGTATTACTTAAGTAACTGTGCGGAAATAACCATACGCTGAACTTCTGATGTACCTTCATAGATCTCTGTGATCTTGGCATCACGCATCATACGCTCAACATCGTACTCCTTGATATAACCGTAACCACCGTGAAGCTGAACTGCCTTGGTAGTAACTTCCATAGCAACCTCTGCAGCATAGAGCTTAGCCTGAGCTGCTTCGAATGTGTAAGATACCTTAGGATTAGCCTTATACTCATCCTTCTTCCTTGCTGCCTTGTATACCAGAAGCTTGGCAGCCTCAACCTTGGTAGCCATATCAGCAAGCTGGAACTGTGTATTCTGGAACTGACCGATAGAACGACCGAACTGCTTACGCTCCTTAACATACTGGATAGTTGTCTCAAGAGCACCTTCAGCCAGTCCGAGTGCCTGAGCGGCAATACCGATACGACCGCCGTCAAGAGTATGCATCGCGATCTTGAATCCGTTACCCTTAGCTCCGAGCAGGTTCTCCTTGGGAATACGGCAATCAGTGAAGATGAGTTCGTATGTTGAAGATGCACAGATACCCATCTTATTCTCCTTGGTACCGAAGGTGAATCCGGGTGTACCCTTCTCAACGATGAATGCTGAGATCTCCTTCATGAACTTGCCACGCTTCTCGATCTTGCCTGTTACAGCGAATATTACATATACATCTGCTTCCTTACCGTTAGTGATGAAGCACTTAGATCCGTTAAGCACCCACTCATCACCGTCAAGCACAGCCTTGGTCTGCTGTCCCTGAGCATCGGTACCTGCGCCGGGCTCTGTAAGACCGAAAGCACCGATCTTCTCACCCTTGGCAAGAGGTACAACATACTTCTGCTTCTGCTCTTCAGTACCGAATGTAAGAATAGGATCTATACAGAGAGATGTATGAGCCGATACGATAACGCCTGTAGTACCACAGACCTTAGAGAGCTCCTCTACACACATTGCATATGTGAGAATATCACAACCCTGTCCGCCATATTCCTTCGGCACGGGAATACCCATGAAGCCGTATTTAGCCATCTTATCTACAGTCTCCCTTGGAAATCTGTGCTGCTCATCGATCTCCTGAGCAAGTGGCTTTACTTCGTTCTCGGCGAAATCCTTGAACAACTGTCTCGCCATCTCATGTTCCTTTGGTAAAGTAAAATCCATGATTCTAATCCTCCATAAAAATAATATCAATATGTGTTCGCATAAGCGATCACACAATTATCAACACTGATTATAATGCATCAACTGCTGTCTTGGTACGATCCTCATTATATACATAGAATCCCTTACCTGACTTAACACCAAGATTACCGCCACGAACCATCTTCCTGATAAGAGGACATGCACGATACTTGGAATCGCCTGTCTCATTATAGAGTACGTCCATGATAGCAAGGCAGATATCAAGACCTACATAATCGCCGAGCTCAAGGGGACCCATGGGATGATTGGCACCGAGCTTCATTGCTGAATCGATACCTTCGATATTAGATACGCCTTCCATCTTGATGAAAGCAGCTTCATTGATCATAGGAATGAGGATTCTGTTAACAACGAATCCCGCTGCCTCATTAACCTGAACAGGTGTCTTGCCGATCTCTTCAGAGATCTTCTTGATAGCATCTACAGTCTCGACAGGAGTATTAACACCTGCGATAACCTCGATAAGCTTCATTCTGTCTGCGGGATTGAAGAAATGCATTCCCACTACAGGTCTGTTAACGCCCTTACCGATCTCTGTGATAGAAAGAGAAGATGTATTAGAAGAGAATATGCACTCAGACTTGCAGATAGCATCAAGTTCCTTGAATGTTGTCTGCTTAACTGTCATATCTTCAAAAGCTGCCTCAACGATGAGATCGCAGTCTGCGCAAAGATCTTCCTTAAGACCGGGAGTGATCTTGGCTGTGATAGCATCAACTGCCTCCTGTGTCATCTTTCCCTTAGCTACAAGCTTGCTGTAGCCCTTAACGATCTTATCCTTACCGCCTTCAGCCCATTCCTGCTTAATATCGCAAAGAGCAACTTCATAACCTTCTGTCTGGGCAAATGCCTTGGCAATACCCTGTCCCATTGTACCTGCGCCGATTACGCCTACCTTCATTAGTATGTCCTCCATTATTAATTAATATTGTTATATCAGAGCCCTTGGGCCTGACAGTTTCTTATCTGTCAAAACAGACAACCTTAAGTTATTCATCTGTTCTTACCGGCGAACGAATATGTGTTATCACTCTGTTCTTACCGGGAAAGACTTTTTCTTCCTATCTGTTCTTAAAAGGAACAACCTTAAGTTTCTTCTCTTTGTCCTTCTCAAGGAAGTTGCCCATTCCTGCCTTCTGATCTTCTGTCTCGAAGCAATCACCGAAGAGCTTCTCTTCGATAACGATAGCCTGATCCATATCAACCTGAAGACCGTCATTGATCGCCTTCTTGCAATTACGAACCGCAATAGGTGCATTCTTGGCAATGCCACCTGCCATCTTCATAGCTGCATCCATGAGAGCTTCCTTGGCAGACTTAACAACTTCACCGGCCTCATTGACCTCTGGAGCAACTACCTGATTAACAAGTCCGATCCTGTAAGCCTCATCAGCCTTGATATTACGTGCTGTATAGATAAGCTGCTTAGCCATTCCGGCACCTACAAGACGAGCAAGTCTCTGTGTGCCGCCAAAGCCGGGAGTGATACCCAGGCCCACCTCAGGCTGACCAAAGATCGCATTATCAGAGCAAATTCTTATATCACAACTCATTGATATCTCACATCCGCCACCGAGTGCAAAACCGTTAACAGCTGCGATCACGGGAATGGGGAATACCTCAAGCTTGCGGAATACATCATTACCCTTCTTACCAAAAGCCTCGCCCTCAGCCTTGGTAAGAGTGCTCATCTCTGCTATATCGGCACCGGCAACAAAACTCTTCTCGCCGGCTCCCGTAAGGATAAGACAACGAACTGTCTCAAGATCTACCGAATCGAGTGTAGCTGACAGTTCATCAAGAACCTGTGAATTAAGAGCATTAAGAGCCTTCTCTCTGTCGATGGTGATGACACCTACCGCACCGTTAACTTCATACTTAATATAATCCATTGTAACTCTCCTTATTATAATAACTACGAACTTACACACTAATGAGCAACCGGAGTAAACGGTTGCTCATATTGTCTGTTCTGTAAAAATTAATCCATTTCAACGATTGTGGCACAACCCATTCCGCCACCGATGCAAAGAGTAGCAAGACCCTTCTTAGCACCCTTCTTCTTCATCTCATGAAGCAGAGTAACAAGGATACGTGCACCTGAAGCTCCAACAGGATGTCCGAGTGCAATAGCACCACCGTTAGGATTGAGCTGCTTATCAACATCGATACCAAGATCCTTGCCTACTGCAACTGACTGTGCTGCAAAAGCCTCATTTGCTTCAATGATATCGAAGTCTTCGATCTTATATCCGGCCTTAGCCATTGCCTTCTTTGTAGCTGCTACAGGACCGATACCCATGATAGAAGGATCAACACCTGCAAGTGCGCCTGCAACGAATGTAGCCATAGGCTTAACACCGAGTTCCTTAGCCTTCTCTTCGCTCATGATAACAAGTGCTGCAGCACCATCATTGATACCTGAAGCATTACCTGCTGTAACGACACCGTCTGCATTAAGAGGACGAAGCTTGGCAAGACCTTCTATGGTAGAACCTGCTCTGGGGCCTTCATCTGTATCAAATAATACTGTCTCTTTCTTCTTCTTTATCTCAACGGGAACGATCTCATCCTTGAATGCACCGTTCTCGATAGCTGCACAAGCCTTCTGCTGACTCTTAAGAGCGAACTCATCAAGCTCTTCTCTTGTAAGATTCCACTGCTTAGCCACATTATCAGCTGTTGTGATCATATGATAATCATTGAATGCATCCCAAAGAGCATCCTTAACCATTGTATCCACAAGACCGCCCTGGCTCTGGCTGGGCCACATCATTCTGTAACCGTAACGTGCATTGGGTATTGCAAAAGGAGCCATTGACATGTTCTCCATACCGCCGGCAACAACAACATCAGCATCGCCTGCCATGATCATCTGAGCAGCCTGGTTAACACAGTTAAGACCTGAACCACATACAACGTTGGATGTAACTGCGGGAGTCTCAATAGGAAGACCCGCCTTAAGAGATGCCTGACGGGCAACGTTCTGTCCGAGACCTGCCTGGATTACACATCCCATATATACATGCTCAACATCTTCGGGCTTGATACCCGCTCTCTTAACTGCTTCCTTGATAACGATCGCACCAAGTTCTGCAGCAGGTGTAGTACTAAGAGAACCGCCCATAGTACCGATAGCCGTACGACATGCACTTGCGATAACTACTTTCTTTGCCATATTATATGACTCCTTTCATGTTATAAAATTAAGATTGTTATTTTTTTATCATTGTCACGCCTATATATTGTAGCATAGGCGATGTTCTTTTGCAATTGGCTTTTTCATCCAATAGACCTTGTGATATAGCTTCCTTTTTCATTATCTTTGACTATAAGTTTGGACGTGATCCTCTCCTGCAGAAGCTGAACATGAGAGATGATACCCACCATACCGTTAGCCTCTTTGATTGCATTAAGGACATCCATAGCATCTGTTATGGAATCTTCATCCAATGATCCGAATCCTTCATCTATAAAAAGAGCCTCGACTTTGATACCGCTCCCCCTTGCTATCGTAGACATTCCTATTGATAATGCAAGTGAAGCCAGGAACTTCTCACCTCCGGATAAAGTGCTGACAGATCTCCCTTCCGTCAAGCCCGAATGTTTATCAAAGACTTTTAGTTCCAATCCTCTCTTATTACTGTTCTGTCCCTTCTCATCCGTTCTGAAGAGCACATATCTTCCGCCATGAACCTTCTCAAGCATCGCATTGGCCGCTTCGATCACGGAAGCGAATCTTATGCCCAGCACATATCTCTGAAGACCTATTCCCGTATCTCCTCTTACTTTTTTTAGAAATGCCAGATCATCTTCAAGCCGGATACGTTCCTCCTCTGTACCGGTCAGATCTTCTTCTATATCCGCAAGACGTTTTTCGAGATGATCAATCATAGCTTCAAGTGCTCCCATTTCGGATGACAGCTCCAACCTCTCTTTGTCTGCCTGTGCCAAAGCTTCCCTGACTTTGTCTTCATCCGGTTCTGTCAGTCCTTCAACAGCGGCACTGTGAGTTGCTACCACCTCACCCGCGGCTTTCAGAGCACTTTCATACGAATTGACTTTTTCAGTCAAGGCCTCCCCGTTATCAAGATCGGCAACCTTATCCCTTACTTCTTCAATAGAGCCGAATCCATTTTGGGTCATTATATCATTCAGAGCTTCAACAGCCAGACTGTAAGCCTGCGAAGCCTTTTTCAATTCAAGTTCACCTGCTTCAAACCTGGCTCTTAATGCTGAATGCTTCCTTGAAGCCTCCTCATATTCTTCCCTTAATGATACCGTTCTTTCATTATATTCCTTAATCTGCGCATCCAGGTCATCAACAGCCTTACGCAATGAAGCAAGGGAATCAATGCCTTCTATAAGCCCCTCTCTTACATGTTTCAGCTGCTCGCCAAGCGCCAGATTTCTATCCTTAACCGAATCAGTCAATGATTTATTTATATCGAGTTCAGCCTTTGCTTCCTCCATCAGCCTGCGCTTATCGTTCAGATTCTCATACGCAAGATCTTCTTCTGCCTTTGCATCATCAAGTTCCATACTTGAAACATTGATATCTCCCGATACGGCCTTGGCCGGATGTTCCCTGCTTCCGCACACGGGACAGGGCTCTCCTTCTGTAAGTTCTGACGCAAGTATACCGGTTATCCCTTTTATATATGCCGCTCTGATGCGATCGTGTTCCTTCCTTATATTAGTGTATTCTGCCTCGGCAGTCTGCAGGGCTCCCTCAGCAGCCTTAAGCGCCGCTCTGTCTTTCTCCTCTTTCTCCGTAATTCTTTTAAGTTCATCACATGAAGACTTATATTGCAGAGTCAGTTCATCCACACGCTCATATTCGGAGGTTCTTAACTCATACAGTTTCCTTCGGCCAACAAGTTCCTCATTAACGGAAGCCGCACCGGTATGTTGTTCCATTTCTCGGCCGGCAGCCTGCATATCTTCTTCCGAACGAAGCCAATCTGACTTTATCTTAATGCATTCCTCTTCCCTTAAAGTCATATCCGCTTTAGCAGAATCCAAAGCTATAAGGTAAGCCTTCACCTTCTCGGCTTTCCTTAGGCCTGTTAATCTGTCTCGTAACGCATCGATATAAGGTTCTTCTTCGACCAGCTTGGCAAGCTTTCTCTCTGAATCTCTTAGGTTTGCGAACTTTTCGACCACTGCAAGACTCTCTCGAAGCGAGTTGACACGCTTGTCATATTCGCCTTCTTTTTCCTGTTTTTTCAAGGTTTCGAGGCGTATGACACTGGTGTCAATCTTGCTCTTCAGTTCTTCTACATCTTCACACTCTTCATCCTGAAGGAGCAGTTTCACCCTCAGAAGCTTATCGTCCAGAGCTTTCTTCTTCCCGGTAACTTCTTCATACATCTTGTCAACGACGTTCTTCCATTTATCACCTTCGAATATACTGGTAAGTATCTTCTCTTTCTCGTCGGAATTGCTCACGAGCAATCTCTCAAACTGTCCCTGAGGAAGGACTATAACCTGTCTGAACTGTTCATATTCAAGCCCTATCAGTTCCCTGGCCAGTCCGTTAAGATCCTTCTCCCTGGCATTCTCGAAGAGCACCGTGCTGTTACCGGCCTTGTCAATCTTAACTGCACTGAATTCGGCAGCAAATCTCGTACGCTTCTTGGAAAGCGTACGAGTGAATACATATACCTCACCCTTACTCTCAAAAGTGAATTTCACGAAAGTATCCACATTATCTTCAGCATTCGTACAGCGCATGGCCTCAAAAGAATCTCTTCCATGCCCGCTGCTCTTTCCGTAAAGGGCAAATGTCATGGCATCCAGGATCATGGTCTTGCCCTTGCCTGTCTTGCCGCATATAAGGAAAAGTCCCTTGGATGCAAGATCCTCAAAATCCACTTTCTCATAGCCGGGATAAGGTCCGAATGCACTAAACTCCACGATCAATGGTCTCATGATCCTTCACCTTCTTTCGCACAGGCTTCGAGCGCCCTATCAAAGAGCTCCACCAGATGATCATCCGGCTCATCACCTATAATATCCCTGCAAAAATGCTCGAACACAAGCTTTGGCTCAGTCTCGGATCTGTATAATTCTTCAATAGTCATCGTTATGCTACCGTTATCATATTCATAATCCCGTCCCGAAACTTCCAACAGATGCGGAAATATCCCCTTCAAAGACGTATATGTATCAGGACTTATATAGATATCAGTTATCTCCAGGCGTATATAAGAATCCTTGATCTCATTAGGATAATCGGCACTTATGATATCATGATATTTCCCTCTGATCGTATGCAAACGCCGGCCTGATGAAAGCGGGATTATCTCCGCCTCTCCCGACTCTGTATCATATATCGTAACACTCTTAACCTGCTTCTCTTCATTTCCGAATGACAGACATATGGGAGATCCGCAGTACCTTATCCTGTCTGTTATCCATTGAGGTCCATGGATATGCCCAAGAGCAACATAATCAAAATCCCGAAAAACATAAGCCCCTACCATGGTCGCTCTTCCGACCACGGCCGCCCTGTCGCTCACGGATGTCTCAGCATTGACAGCAAATGCATGTGCCAGGAGGATATTCTTCCTGCCCTCTCTGAAGTGAGCTCTGTAATCATTAAGAACCGTTTCAAATGCATCCTCCATAGTATTGATCTCTTCAGCCATGTCAGGGTATATGCTCCTGACCTTATCAGTTGATATCCATGGAAGCATGTATATATCCGCATCACCTATGCTCTCCACATAAGGCGTTGTCTTAAGCGAACCCGCTATATACAGGCCGCTGCTCTTAAGCAGAGCATTGCATTGTGACAACCTGTCGGCTCCGTCGTGATTGCCGGCGATCATGAATAAAGGCATCTTCATGTCACGACAGATATGTGTCACGATATCATCATATAACCTTATCGCACTCTGCGCCGGAATGCCCTTATCGAATACATCTCCGGCTATCATTATCCCGTCGGCCTTTCGAGTCTGCGCTATATCAAGTATCTCTCCGATCACATTCTTTATATCCTCAGAACAGTCGACTTCTCCGGTATATGAAGCTCCCAGATGCCAATCCGAAGTATGTAATAATCTCATTACTGTCTCCTTCTAATCCCGATGAGTAACAAAGGCTTTATATTACCGTCTGCCAGATTCTGGCACAACTCTGCAATATCATGGTACACGATCTTATCACCTCCGACAGTTTTGGCATTATGAGGTATAAGGCCTCCGCCACTGCATGTAATACTGACGGTATGGATCTGCTTGCCAAGATCATTCCCGTCATTATAAAAAGTTAAGATCATCGCATCACTTATGGCAGTGATCTCTTCGAATCGCTTACGTTTCTTAGCCATGTACACCTGTAATCCCTCAGCCTTAAGCCAGTTCCCAAGAGCCAGAGGAGATGTTCCCCAAAGCCCTCCGTGAAGGATGCCGTTGTGTTCGAATTGTCTCAAAAGACTGACAAATGAATATCTCCCATATCCAAGATCCCGTAGCGCATTAAATAATGCGATCACTTCGCAGCCGGCGAATCCCACATCGGTAACACCGTAACTCACATCGCGAAACAATCTCTGATCTTCAATATATCCATTGACCATACGGCGACCAAGCTCATCTTCCGAAGGCTGCGTTATATTGCTGTTACAAACGGCATGATCCTTCCTCTTAAGCTTCCCCAACACTCTCAGCACCTCTAATATGGTAAGCACCATACCATTCCCGACGTGACGGGGAATAAATCGGCAGATCATACCGAATGTCCTGTCTGAAAAAGAACTCATATTATGATATAAGGCGTGACAACTCCACCCCGTCCTTTCTTAATGATCGCTAACGCAGGATCTCATCAACGGTGGAGACAGTACTGAATGTCCCCTTGTTTTTCATGATGATCTTGCGCATCTTCTGTAATTCAAAATAATTGATATAGCAGATAAGCGTACAGTTCTCGCCTGATATTGCACCCTTGGAATCTATCATGGTGCAGGTCTTGTTAAGTTCCTCCTTAATCATCCTGACCAGCGAATCCGGATCCTTGGTGATGATGGTCACCTGCTTGATCGCTTCAAAATGGTCCGTAAAGTGATCGATTATCGCGGTCGCAACCACATATACGAGGAGGCTCAAAAGTGCGGCATTACGATCGAGTATGATAAATGCAGCGGTATATACGCACGCGTTGAAAGCGATAAGTATATAGGTCATGCTGTAATCCCGTCCGGTCTTGTCCGATATGTGTTTGACTATTATGTTGGCCAGTATCTCCGAGCCGTCTATACAACCGCCGTTCCTCAATATAAGTGACAATCCGGCTCCCAGGAGGGCTCCGCCGAAGGCAACGGCGATGAAGTGTTCCGTATTTAGCTCCAGTGTGATGCTCTCAAGGAAGAATAATCCCAAGGTGTACACAAGGGATCCCAGCATCGCCTTGAAGGTGAATTCCCAGCCGAGGGAGACACGCCCCGCCAGCAAGAAGGGGATGAACACGAGGAATACGGTCAGCGCAAGATTCGATCCCGAAAGCTTACTGATAAGTATTGATATTCCCGCCGTTCCATAATCTATGGCATCGTTGGGTAACAGAATGCAGGCAACGGCAAAGCTTGCCATAAAAGCGCCTGCCATTATCGATATGTAAGAGACAAGTCCGTCGACCAGCTTTTTCTTATTCTTATTATTCACGTCCTCATTCGGATTATTGTTATTCTGTGAATTTATTGCCTCATTCTGATCATTGTCAATCTGCTTATTTACTTCCTCATTCTGATTATTATCATTCTGATTATTATCCTTCATGCCGAGCTTATATGATCATTGGAAGTACATTGATCATATTATCCTTTCTGTCTTACATAATTATCGTGAAACCGTTAATGGTCCGAGGCCCCCGTTCTCACGCTCCATGATTGCGAAGCCGTCAGATGTCTGCAGGCTCCCGTTCTCATGATCGATTCATTATGGTCCACAACCCCCGTCCCCATGGTCCACTTATGGTCCACTTCGTTATTCGCGTTCCCGGAAGGCCGATGCCAGCCTGAGAACGCTATCCAGTACCGGCGGATTGTCCACCACGATAACGGCAAGTGCGTTCCTGGCGCGGCTAAGACCGGAGAACAAGCGTCTCACTCTTCCGTCCCCACTGTTGATACTCCTGAGATATCCTCTCTCATCATAATAGAAGCCACCATCGATGAGCATCACAACCTTATCCAGTTCCTTGCAGGTGACTTCACTTATACTCACATCGTTGACCCCTCGCAGAAGATTGCCCGAAGTCCGGTCACTCTCATCATATATAAATGTATATCCCATCGCCCTGTAGCCATCGAGGATAAGCTCCATCTCGCCTTCGTCCTCGGCATACGCCACAGAGACAGCAGTACTGTAGCTGCGGAATCTGTTATGTTCATTATGCAATACCAGATGTGCGAAGGAAGACAGTTCCCTGTTGGTCCTTATCCTGTTAGTCAGGCGATACAATTCATAGCCGTCAAGCCTCTCTATATCGGATACTATATCCGCAGCCATCTCTTCCGGTGCAATGCATTCTTCGGAATCGTACGAGAATATGACAGAAATGTCATATTCCATCCCCATGCTTCTTACGCGTTCAAGTATGTCCGCCCCCATCCTGTGTCCCTCATCCACGAGAAGGGCACTGTATACACTCATATCTAAATCCGGCAGATCCTCGGACCTGCGGAAATCGATCCTCTTCAGGACATCATCCAGTTCCTTCATCTCCACGGGAAAAGAGCCGCAATGCAGTATACATACCCTCTGTCTTCTCGAAAGGGCCATGGCGATATCATAGAGAAGAAGAGTCTTGCCTGTGCCCGGACTGCCCGTAAATCCCTGAAACAGCCTCTTACTATCTTTAATATTCCTTAATATCTTCCTCTCGATATCCCGCTGACCGGAAGTCAGGAAGTAATCTCCTCTTAAGAATCTGTCCGGATCAGTTAAGGGAGAGATTATGTACTCTTCTTCCTTAAACAGATCTTCGATATTCCCTCTGTATATATCCTGTTGCGAGGCTATATCCTGCGCGAGTTCGTCCCATTCGGCATCGATCACCCTGCCCTTGTTGGTCATTCTGACAAGTCTGTCATCTTCACTGAGATAAGTATAAGAGCGTACTGTCCGCCCAAGAAAAGCAAGATAGTATCTGTTCAGCTCAAGTTGCCTGGCTATCTGTTCCACAGACACTGTCCCGCTCTTAAGCTCTATATTGATCACACTCTCGGCACCTATCCTTAAGAGGTCGAATTCCTTACCGAGCTTAGGTATAGTGAAGGAATAATAGTAATCAAACAGCTCTGCTCTGCCGAGTATGCTCATCATATGATCGGCCAGGCGGCACATACTGTCGAACTCCCAGACACGAATATGAAGAGGACGCTCTCTTCCCGCCATGAGTTTCTCCATCATCTGTGCTCGCTCTACCGATGATAATCTGCTTAAATGATATATATTGACAGGCTTCACTTGCACTCCCCCCATAATCGCACTTGGCATATTACCGTCCGAAGGCACCTTACGCTGCCGGACAATACATTCACTGAAACAGCGTTTCATTACTGTTCTCACCCGTGTTTTTGTGAACAGTAACGGTGCTTCCGCCCGGATCATTTCCTACAAATAATATATTACCATACCCACAGCTTTTTATGGTATAATCATTATAAGTTTGCGGTTGTTTTCTACAGGGCTGTTTTTATATGTTTTCCCGTAGCCTCTGAGCGTAGTGCGAAGCTCGTGGCTGGACTGTAACTCTACAGGTCATTCTGTGGATCGGCTGCATCCCAGATCACTTCAATATATAGAAGACAGATCGGTGCCGGTTGCGATCAGCAATATTCATTCCGGCAAATAAGCTATAATGGATCATTGTATTAAGGAGGATATTATGAAGAGATCAACATTAAGCGCTCGTGTTTTTGCAATAGTGTTGTCTGCATGCATGGTCTTCGACTGCACAGACATCACTTCTTTTGCTGCAGAAGCACCAATCGAAACCGTGGCCGCGATCACAGAGGAAGCATCACTCCCTCTTGACGAGACTGCCACGACCGAAGAGGCCGAAGAAGTTACATCTTCAGCCGTAACTGACACAGAAGAGGACGCTATCGAAAGCGAAGCTTCGGACGTACCCGAAGAGGATACTGTCGTATCGGAAGTAGAAGAAGATAGCATCAGTGATGAAGCTGTTATCGGAGCAGATGCTTCACGCACTTCTGTTAAGGGGCTTGGGACAGATTCAAGTACCATTGAATATGAACTGATGCTCCAATATCCTTGGTTTGTATGGTCAGGCACAATGATCGCCCAATTGGCTGAGGGATATTATGATATGACCTCTATCAAGATCCCGGCTGAATGTACCAGTATAGCTTCCTATGCTTTCGGCACCAAAACCGGAACCAATTACAATATTAATATTACAGAAGTCGACTTTAGCGAGGCTACATCCCTTGTTACCATTCATGCCAATGCCTTTTTAGATGCACAGTTTACTGAAGTTGACTTGAGTAATTGTTCATCTCTTACCCAGATTGATGATAGTGCTTTCAAGAACTGTAATAAATTAACTACAGTCACTTTTCCCGACAATCTGCATAAAATTGGTAAGAGTGCGTTCGAGAGTACCGCCCTTAATGAAGTCACCTTCCCGGGAACGGAGACAGACGGTCTTACCGAGATAGGTGATTCAGCTTTCAAGAATTCAAAGATCACAAAAGTAACAGATAATGCCAAGACCCTTACCGCAGTAGGTCAGGGTATCTTCGAAGGTAACACAAGCCTTACCGAGGTGATTTTCAGTGAGGACATAGATGATGTCCCCGACAGATTCTTCCAGAAATCTTCCATCACTGCCATTGAGATCCCGGCAAGATTCACTGAAATAGGTGATCAGGCATTCGAAAGCTGCAAGAACCTGACCACTGTAACCTTCAAATCATCCAGCATGGTGATCGGTGCCTCTGCATTCAGATCATGTACTTCACTCAGTACTATCAATCTGCCCTCCGGTACTACAAGCATCGAGAGCAATGCATTTGATTCATCAGGTCTGACATCGATCGTTATACCGAATGCCGTTAATAATCTGGGGATTAGTGCGTTTAACGGCTGTACCAAACTCACCGATGTAACCTTGCCTTCAGGTCAGTTATCAACTATTCCCAATAATTGTTTCAAGGGATGTACACTCCTTAGCGACATCAATATTCCGGATAACATCATAGAGATCGGTGAATATGCATTCCAGTCGGATACGGCATTAGTGACTCTCAGAATGTCCGACAAGATCAAGACGATAGGCAGATACGCTTTTGCCGGCTGTTCATTCACAGCGTTGAATTTCAGTAATACCATCACCACCATCGGAGACTGCTGCTTCCAGAGCTGCCTCAAACTAACTACAGTAGAATTCGAAGACGAATCCGCTCTGACATCTATCGGAAGTTACGCCTTCAAAGGGTGTTCAAAACTCGAATATGTAATTTATCCTGAGCATTGCAATGTAACGAAAGTCAGTGCCAGCACTTATGAAGAATGTCAAAAACTTTCGGATATTGAACTTCCTCTTACAGTCCAGGCAATTAACTCAAGAGCCTTTTACAACTGTCAGAATCTCCGCTACATATGCCTGAAGAACGTAACCACTATAGATCAACAGGCCTTCTGCGGTTGTATCCTTCTGATACACTTACAGGATGAATTTGATCAGTTCCGGTTGCCTCAGCAGCTTACCACCATCGGTAACTATGCATTTCAAGGTTGTGAAGCGGTAGAAAACCTTACGATTCCTGCATCAGTTACCTCAGTTGGTCAACAGGCATTCTATAACACCGGTATCCGGAGCATTACATTTCTCAATCCTGCTATCAAATTCACAGGTTTGGGCACTTTTGGCGGCACTGTAGCCATCGAAGAAGTCAACTGGCCCGAAGGGATCACGAGTATCCCTGCCAATATGTTCTATCAGGCTTCATTTAAGAATAATTCGCATATTACGATTCCGGCTACAGTTACCGAACTCGGTAATTATGCCTTCGCAGGCACTGCCAATACACCGTCCAATATCGTGAAGCTTGATTTTGAAGATGAAGATAGCTTAAGAGCTATTGGCAATTACGCTTTGGCGTATTGCTCCAAGCTTGAGGATTTCTCGATCCCCGCAGGCGTTACATCGATCGGGCAGAACGCTTTTACAGGATGTACTTTCACCTCCATCGAGATACCGGCCGCTGTTACTAAAATAAGCGACTATGCCTTCAAAGACTGTAAGCAATTGCAGCATATCCGCTTCGCCGGTCATGATGTAACTTCTATAGGTTCAAACGCATTTGAGGGATGTACAGCCATCAGTCATTTCTGTATTCCCGCAGGCGTAACCACCTTAGGCAATTATACCTTTAAGAATTGCACAAATATGTCATATGTTTATTCGCCGACCACTATAGATAACATTAGAAATATAGGCACAGACATATTTTCCGGCTGTAACATGGAAAAGTTGCATGTATATACTCTGGAAGGCACCCCCATGTACACCTATTGTACTGACAGAAACATCAATGTCTCTTCCGATGGAATATACACCATTACTTATGATATGGGCATTGCAACTGATGCCAAGAATAACTCACGCAATCCGGAATCGTATATTCCTGAAGAACCCGTTATCCTGTTTGCTCCTTCCTCGAAATTATATGCTTTCTCAGGATGGTATAAAGATCCCGATTTCACTGAGGAGATCACCAGTACAGAGGGCTTAACGGAAGATCTGACCGTATATGCGAAGTGGGTATATGCGCCTAAATATACATTGACCTATTCGGGAACTTATGTTGATGGTTTTGTTAAGACATATAACGATGTCAATGATCAGGAGCCATTCAATCTTCCGACTCAGGAAGTGTTCCAAGCTTCTGCATATACCAATAAGATACTTCACGGATGGTATACCAATCGCGATACTAAGACAATATATGAGCCCGGAGCAGAGGTATCCGGTCTTGCCGGCAGTAATGAAGGCACCCCCGCAACCAGCGTAATGCTTTATCCTGCCTGGACTTTGATAAGCATCTCAGGAGACGGTAATATCAAATACAACAATGCGGCTGTAACCTCTTATCCGTTACTCCCTGAAGGCTACAATTATTTCAGTTCGATAACACTGCCGCAGATGTCAGAATTCGAAGTTAATCCCAATGTAATACTGACCGGTAATATCATCAACAGCGTGACCAAAGATATCTATCATTTCGGCGACACGATAGCGATCAAAGATATCATAGGTGATACAACGGGCAAGACCAACATAACTATTGGACTGAAGCTGGAAACAGTTCCTGCTACATACTACACCATTACGTTTGACAAGAATGCAGATGATGCTTCATTCATTCAGGGCGCCAGCAACACAGCCAGATATATCTGTACAATAGATCAGACACTTCCTAACGGCAGTGATATTCTCGTTCGCCCCGGCTATAACTTTGCTGGATGGTATAAGGCAGCAACCAAACCGGCCAATGATGATTATCTCACCGTAATACGGGCCAATTCTTATAAAAAAGATGAAAAGGCTACGCTCTACGCCATTTGGACACCTTGTACCTACAATGTAAGTTATGACCTTGGTGCCAATGAAGGCGAAGTAATAGATAACAGTAAGAATCCTGCTACGATCACATACGGCAAGACCTTCAACCTTGTCTCACCGGTTAGAAACGGTTATACCTTCGCCGGCTGGTATGATCAGCCCAATGGAGCAGGTAATAAGATCACTGTTCTCGACGGCAGCAGGAAGGCGGATGTCACACTGTATGCGTACTGGCTCCTTAACACCTATAACTTCTCTTATAATATTAACGGTGGTAATGCCAAGCTTGCAGCCCTTCCGGGTAAGATGACCAATCTCAATTCAGGCACCGAAAAGTCAGTGATCACTATCACCGATGCAATAAAATTAGGTGATGAAACAGTAAGGCCCGGATATAGGTTCATGGGCTGGTCATATGATAAGACAGCAAGCAAGGAGTGCGACTACAAGCCCGGGGCAACCTTTACATACTTAAGTCCCAAGAATAAGACCAATGTTGTCCTCTACGCGACCTGGGACCCCGTGGTATATACAATTAATTATGAACTTCATGACAACGTTGCTTATCCTGCCGATAACAGTGGCAATCCTGCAGTAATGCTTGATTCGCTTACTACAGTCAAACTTGCCAATCCCACTCGTGAAGGTTACACCTTCGGCGGTTGGTATACTAATGCAGATTGCAGCGGCAAAGCAGTTAAGAGTATTAATAAGAAGAACTTCACTGCTTCGAAGGCCATTACTCTTCATGCTAAATGGACGAGCAACAATTATACCTTGATATTCAATGCCAACAGCGGCAAGTTCCCCAAGGATGCAACTGCCAAGGCAGCAACCAATGCCAGGTTGGCTAAACAGCCGCATGATTACTTTGATCCTGTAACTCTTCCGGGTACTTCTGTTATAGATCTTGTAGATTCTGCCCTCGAAGATGGGATCATCACTCTTGAAGAAGCTGCAGCTATCGAAGCGGCTTATAACTCAGCTGATATTTATTTGACCAAGACTAACAGTGTGATCATCGGATGGAATACAGCCAAGAACGGTACGGGTATTCACTTTGATCTCGGTGCTGATGTTAACACAGCTAAGCTTCTCAATGTTACCAAGAATAAGCAAAATGTAACCCTCTATGCTGAGTGGGCTCCGGTAAATGTAGGATATTATACCGTAAGTTATCATACCGAAGGCGGAATCATCTCCTCTTCGCGTGCAACGCGCTTGTACTTTGGCGCTATTGATGTTCTCAATCCTTCGGCTGAGGAAGTATATTATGAGCAGATAGCACCTTCCAATGCTGCTCTCAAGCTTCCCACTCCGATTATGACAGGTTACACCTTCAAGGGATGGTATGCAGATCCTTATTACACCACTAAGCTGACTTCTGTCAAAAAGGGCAATGTTTCCAATGTTAATGCATATGCCAAGTGGGAGATCAATACATACACCATCAAGTTCAATGTTAACGGAGGTAAAAAGGCTACAAGGACTTCTCTTGCCAATAAGGCTAACATAGCTTACACAGCTACTGTTACCTTACCTAACGAGAGTGAGATCGTCCGCGATACAACCAAGTATGAATTCATAGGTTGGAGTACAGTCAAGAACGCCTCTGTTATCGGAGCCAGGATCTATGAACCCGGCGAAGAAGTAAAGGAGCTTACATCCAAGAAAAAAAGCACCGTAACCTTCTATGCTCAGTGGAAAAAGATCTATTGATATTAAAAATGATTTGTAGATACTGAGTAAACAACCCGAAACATAGAATCAAATCTATTAAGGTTATCTTAAAAACAATCCCTTGGATCATTGATAGTGGTCCAAGGGAAATATTAAAAAAGGGGGTAACACTGTGGGGCAATTAGTAAGAACAAATGACAAATGTATCGGTTGTAATCGCTGTATCAGTGCATGTAGTTGTATGGGAGCCAATATAGCCGAATACAAAGACGGGCACAACAGGATCGTAGTCGATCCGGACAGGTGTATAGGCTGCGGTGCATGTATAGACGCCTGTGAACATCATGCAAGAGAATTTGTAGATGATACTGAACGTTTCTTCGAAGATCTTGCCGCCGGTGAGAAAATCTCTATTCTGCTTGCACCCGCTTTCAAGGCGAATTACAAAGATGAATATGAACAGCTTCTCGGAATGCTTAAAACAGCAGGTGTGAACCGTATCATAAGCATCAGTTTCGGAGCTGATATAACCACATGGGGATACATCAAATATATAACAGAGAATAACTTCCTGGGCGGAATATCACAGCCGTGTCCTGCCGTTGTAGGATATGTAGAACGATATATGCCTGAACTAATAGACAAGCTTATGCCGGTGCACTCTCCTCTTATGTGTGGTGCCATCTATGTCAAAAAATATATGCATGTTGATGATAAGCTTGCATTTATCAGTCCTTGTATAGCCAAGAAGAACGAGATAGATGATCCCAATACGGAAGGATATGTATCATACAATGTAACCTTCTCGCATCTTATGCAGTACCTCAAGGAACACCCGGTTAAGAACTATAAGCCGTATACCGATGAGATCGAATACGGACTCGGTTCCATCTATCCTATGCCCGGTGGTCTTAAAGAGAATGTATACTGGCTGTTAGGCGAAGATGCCCTTATCCGTCAGATGGAGGGCGAATCGCAAATGTATGAGTATCTTGAGAAAAATTCGGAACTTATCAAAAAAGGACTGCCCTATCTCTTCATAGATGCTCTTAACTGTATAGGGGGATGTCTCTACGGAACCGGAATTGAAGAAGAAAATGATCACAATGAGTCTACCTTCCTCAATATCCTCGATATCAAAAAAGAGAGTAAAGACGATAAGAAAAAGAACGCATGGAACAAGAAATATGATCCCAAGAAGCGTCTTGAAGCCCTCAATAAGCAATTCAAGAATCTGAAGCTTGATGATTTCATCAGACATTATTCGGATAAAAGTTCAATAGTTAAGATCAATATGCCTACTCAGGCGGATCTTAACAGGATCTACGAAGACCTTCTTAAAGACACTGAAGAAAAGCGTTGCATTAACTGTGGTTGCTGTGGTTACAACAGCTGTCAGGATATGGCGATCGCAATTCATAACGGATTTAATTACAAAGAGAACTGCGTTCACTACACAAAAGATTATGCGATCCGCGAACAGATCCGCAACAAAGAACTCGCTGATGAGATCAGTGCCAAGAAAGAAGCCGACGACCTTCGCAATCAGCAGATGGCTCAGGAGATCAATGAAGACTTTAACTCTATCATTACTTCCATTGATTCGATCGAAGAAAGTGCCAAGTCTGATCTTACTCAGATCAATGAGATAAGCGAATCGATCGCCAATATACAGAACAGTTCAAAAGAGATGCATCAGTTGCTTGACAGCATCTACGCACTGATGGATAAGCTTGATATCAACAATAATCAGGTTATCAGTATCGCAAGCCAGACTAATCTTCTTGCACTTAATGCTTCCATCGAGGCTGCAAGAGCAGGTGAAGCAGGAAGCGGTTTCGCCGTTGTCGCAGATCAGATCAAACAGCTTGCCGAATCATCAGCCAGCACTGCTACCGACTCTAATAACAACAGCCAGAATATCAAGACAGAAGTCGGCTCTATCAAGCAGCAGGCTGACTCCATACTGGCCGATATCGAACAGGTATTACAGAGTACCAATAATCTTAATACAACTTCTCAGGACACAGAGAATCGTATCAATCAGGTATATGATGTTGTTAAGACCGTACGCGAGTCTCTGGAGACCATTGCACAGTAGTTTAAAAAGAAGCCGGATGTCTGCGCAATTAGCACGCAGGCATCCGGCTTCCAATATTACCCAGATCACTACAATGGCATTGCAATAACCGCAAACTCATCAATCCAACTCAGTAATTGAAATAACGTAGATAACTGCCGTCCCCCCGCTCGTATCTGTTGTAAACTTCGATGAAGCAGAACCGGATTCATTATAAAAGGTTGCATCTCCGGTCATTCCTACAATCTTAACATAATCATTCTCGTCCAAATCTAACATCTGAGTCCTAACATCATCATTGGATGGAATCAACCGGCAGAACAAATGTTGATCCAATGCTTTATCATTCTCAGACACTCCTGCCGGAACGGATGAAAAACCAGTAGAAATAATTGCCTCTCTTCTAGTAAGCATGCACTCATAATCAATTTTATTATTATACTTGGCAGCATTACCGTAAGCTATTATCATATCAACAGGACAGGCTTTGTTAGCAGCATCAGAATCGGTATACTTCTCTATAAATGTTACGATACCACTGACTTCACACTTATAATCCTCTTTAATATCAACTTTTACCCCATTTACTTCAACCGTCTCCCTGCCGAATACTTTGTTAAAGCTCGGACTCGGAACATCGTCTACCGTCTTATCGCCAAATGAAAGTGTCGGAATATAATAATACAATCCAACTGCGATAAGTAAAACTATCAAAATCTTTACTAATTTGTCCATAAGAAACCTCCCACCGTTACATTATGATCGTAATTTTAAAACACACATGATAATTATAGCATATTTCCCCCAAAAAGCACCCTATATCTTGATCTTCTTTGCAAAGTAACACAATATATTGAATCCATATCACTTTCACTGCTTAATGACAATACATCCTGTCACACAAATACTACATCGTTAAATCCAAGCGAGCTAAATCATACTTCTTATGATCATTATATCATTTTCTATAATTGTCACCATTAAATGGCTACAAACAAAACGTCCCCAAGACGTCCTATTGTTACTGTTCACAGATGTCTGTCCGCTACAGGAAATATATTCACTGAAACGGCGCTCTCGCTCCGATTCAGTGAATATATTTCCTGTAGCTATTTACAAAAACACGGGTGTGAACAGTAACGTCCTATTATACACGGTTTTAGACATACAATGTCCGATAATGTTCAGCCGATAATGTTGCATATAAATATCTTTATCTGACGATCGAAATATGCTAAAATATTCACGATGTGTTCAAATGTAATAAAGCTTAAGAACGCGTCAATTGCGGGCTTTTTTATACAGATGATCGATCAATTAGTTGCATAGAGCTATTAGGAGGTAGACAAATGGGTAATTATTTTCAGCCGGAGATAGAAACTGCATCCCGCGAAGAATTACTGAAGATTCAAAATGAAAAAATCGTTAAACAGGTCAGGCATGTATATGACAATGTTGAATACTACAGGAACCTGATGGACGAGAAGGGTGTTAAGCCCGAAGACATCAAGAGTGTTGACGACATCAGGAAGCTTCCTTTTCTGTCCAAGGCAGACCTGCGTGAGGCATATCCCTACGGACTTTTGGGAACGGATTTAAAGGACTGTGTACGCATCCACTCTACATCCGGTACTACAGGTAAGCGTGTAGTTGCGTTCTATACGCAGCATGATATCGATCTGTGGGATGACTGCTGTGCAAGAGCTATTATTGCTGCCGGCGGAAGCAAGGAAGATGTAGTACAGGTATGTTACGGATTCGGTCTTTTTACCGGTGGTGCAGGACTCAATGGCGGATCACACAAGGTAGGATGTCTTACTCTTCCCATGTCTTCAGGTAATACCGATCGTCAGATTCAGTTCATGATGGATCTTAACTCAACCATCCTCTGCTGTACGCCTTCATATGCGGCTTACATCGGCGAATCTCTTGCCGAAGCAGGCTATAAGCCTTCAGACAATAAGCTCAAGGCAGGTATCTTCGGTGCAGAACCCTGGACTGAAGAGATGCGTCAGAATATAGAATCAAGCCTTGGTATCAAAGCCTATGATATCTATGGACTTACAGAGACAAGCGGTCCCGGCGTTGCGTTCGAGTGTGAAGCCCAGACCGGTATGCATATCAACGAGGATCACTTCTATGCCGAAATCATCGATCCCGAAACCGGAGAAGTACTTCCCGAAGGCTCAGTTGGCGAATTGGTATTTACTGCGCTTGATAAGGAAGCTTTCCCTCTTCTCAGATATCGTACAAGAGATCTCTGTGTACTTACACATGAGAAATGCTCATGTGGCAGAAATTTTGTAAAGATGTGCAAGCCAATGGGACGAAGCGACGATATGATGATCATCCGTGGAGTTAATGTATTCCCGAGCCAGATCGAAACTGTTCTTCTTAACGAGGGTTACACTCCCAACTATCAGATAATCGTTGACAGAAAAGATAACACCGACACCTTTGATATCAATGTCGAGCTTACTCCCGATCAGTTCTCAGATAAGATCGCTGATATCCAGAAGATGGAGAAACAGCTTGAGGCTGCCATGCGTACAATGCTTGGTATCGGTCCCAAGGTTCACATATGCGCTCCCAAGAGTATCACCAGAAGCGAAGGCAAGGCTGTGCGCGTGATCGATAACCGCAAATTGCATTGATAAATATTACTTCAGGCGGTGATATTTGCTGCAAAATGTATTAAAATATTATTATAAAAAACAAGGGGGTATTAAACATGGCAATACAACAGATATCTATTTTCATTGAAGACAGACAGGGACAGATGGCAGATGTTATCAAGAAGATTGCCGATGCCGGTATCAACATTCGTGCTTTAAGTGTTGCCGACAGCAGAGATTTTGGTATCCTTCGACTTATCGTGTCAGATACGGCCAAGACTAAGGAGCTTCTTGAAGAGGATGTTCTTGTCAAAGTGACCGACGTTATAGCAGTAAGGATGGACGACATTCACGGTGCGCTCTACAAGATCCTTAAGGTTCTGGAAGATGCCCAAATCAATCTTGACTACTCTTATGCTTTTACAGCCAGCAAAGATAAGGGTGCCTACGTAGTATTCCGTGTAGCAGACAATGAAGCTGCCGAGAAACTCCTCAGTGAAAAAGGATTCACATTTATCGACGAAGTATGATCTTGATTTTCATTAAATAAAGGTGATCACGTTTGGGTGATCACCTTTTTATTTAACCTTTATCTCACACTATTCATTGATCCTCTGAATGATCTGACTGGCGATATGCTCTGCAAGAATCCTGTAACCTTCCGCATTTGGATGAACACCATCGGTTACCCACTCGCGGTTAACATCAGGATCGTGAGAATTAAGAAAATTCTCATTATACAGATCGATAATATCAAACCCATATCCCGGAGCGATCGCATTGATCGCCTCAGCAAAAGTACGCTGTTCAACCATATTTCCCGGATCGGTAGCATATACGCCATCATTCAGGATAGTACACATCGGATTGATATATATCAGTTTGACATACCTGTCAGGATTATGCTCGGTAAAAGTCCACTTAATTCCTGAACACATCTCATCAAGGTCACCGCAAAAAGTCCCTTCATTCATCCTAAGCTCATATTCGATATTGCCAAACTGCCATTTATTCTCAAAAAGACAATCGTTTGTTCCGCCCATTATTATGATAACGTCCGTATCGGCAGGGATTCCGCTCCACCTGTCCACCATAGGATGATTAGAAGCACATCTGCTGACAACCGATCCGCCGATACCCATGTTGACCACTTCACACCCGAGTATATCACTCATTATCTTCGGATAATTATATATCTCTCGCTCCTCTTCCGTAAGATTAGTTGCCGCCGTTATACTATCGCCCAGAATTGTGATCTTAACACCGGAAAAATCGATGGCACTGTTTGCTATGACTGCTTTATCATACTCATTGACCTTCTTCGTAGAATCATAGGATGTCTCCCTTGCAGCATGCCATTCTAAAGTATTCTCCTCAGATATCAAAGGCCATTCCACATTCCAATTAAGCTTAGACGGCTTACCGTCTATCATAAATGCATCACCCGCTGATGACTGAGGATCAGAAGTCTTATCATCCGGGGAGCCTGATGCCGAACTACTGCTCTTATCAGGATCTGCTGTGCCGGTCTCTGTCTCTACAGCTCCGGCCTCTGTCTCTACGGCTCCGGCCTCTTTATCTTCATAAATCGCGACGGTCTCATCCTCCTCATATGTAATGTCAGCCTGAGGATCATCCATTGCTTCCGAATCCTTAGTTATATTCTCTTTATCAGAAATCATCAACCGTTCTCTCGCCATCACAAAGGTAAGTGTTATTACCACACCCATTATGAAGCATACTGCCCTTATAAAGATCTCTTTATATTTACCCATAGCTACTATCCTCAACTTATTGAATGTCTCATAAATTCTTACAGGCCTTGTGCTGCCTCATGCTGCATCCTTATTAAGACGCCCAATATATATAATACCACTTATGACCCTTACCAAACATTAAGAATATATTAATTCTTATACCAATACCGCAGTGTCACATACCAATACCGCAGTGTCATATACTAATACCTCGGTGTCATAATACCTACCTATTAAACCACCTTACACTATCCCCTATAAAAGCCTATGCATTGAACATCCGGAGGATCCGGACAAGCTCTGAGTATCACTATATCTTGTAATTTTCTTTGTTAATATTGCACAATGATTCAAACGTTTTTATAAAAAATTGCTCCATTTTTGGCTTTTTATAGTACTTTTGTCCTATATAAAATGGCGTAAATTGTAGCGTTTAAGCAAATTTCGACAAAAAATAACAATTTTCGGCATCATTTTCCATAAAAACGTATTGATTTAATGTTTCTGTGCAGATATACTAAATATAGTATATGAATCGGATGTGGGAAGGCGGTTCATTACGGGGGAACACAGAGTTAATCTGTGCTCTTTTTTCTGATAAGTCGAGCAATTTTTTCGCTCATTCAAGCTCGAGGGGACGCTTGTTTCGTAGCTTTATCAACCGCGCCTTAAACCGGCGTATATTCCGATAGCTAAGAACCGGGAGTTCTTTTTTGTTGGAAAAATTCTTAAGAGAGGATGAGAAGATGCTATTCAAAAAAATCACAAAATGTATTACGGGTCTTGCTTTAGCAGTATCACTGGTAGTGACAGGTATGGTACCTGTCGAATCGATGACTCTTACAGTCAACGCTGCCGAATCAACTATCAGCAAAATGACCTATGACAACGGTCCTGACTTCACACAGTCAGGAACAACACAGGCGAGCTTCGGTTTCAATATGCCTAAGTTCAATGACGGTGCAAGTTCGTTCTCAGAAGTAAGCAGCGATCTTGGAGTTAACATTCTTGTTAACGGTCAGTGGGTTGATATCGACTCATTAAGTGACTTCCGCTATGACTCAAATTGGGGTATATGGTCAGACAGCGGTTTCAACGGATATTGGTTCACGGTAAGTGAGACAACACACGTTCAGTTATACTCAAAGAGCAATCCGCAGGTTACTCTTCAGTATAATCTTTACTTTAACAAGCCGGATATGAATCAGATCAGCGGTCTCGCACCGAACGGTAACGCTGTTATATCAGCTAACAGAACCGGCACAGGCTTCATTGCCTTCCCTTTTGCAATACAGAACGGAGCACAGTTCGGAACAGATGCCGACTCCCTTGTTGTATATGTAAAAAAGGCTTCTGATCCCGATTCAGCCTATGTCAATATAGACAACAACGCTGCAAGCGGCTGGATCTTCAATGAGAACTTCGGTGTTGAGCAGTACGGTTACTGGTTCAAGGTAAGCGAATCAGGTTCGATCAACGTTAAGGTATGCCTTAAGAGCAATGAGGCAGTCAACACCGTATACAGCATTACATATTCCGATACCGCAAGAAGCGATTACACCCTTCATGCCAATGGTAGCACAACTATAACAGCCAATGCAGAGAACGGTTCATGCGGTCTTGTATTACCTTATATCGGCGGAACGGGCGATGACTTCCTTCCCACCAATAAGGAACTTGATAATTTCGTATTCAAGATGTATATGCAGTGGAATGATTCATGGGTTAATTTCACCGATCCCGTTGACAGCAACTGGTTCTACCAGAACAGCGGATACCAGGATTTTACTTCCAAGAATCAATGGGGATACTTCGATGATTATGTATACGGACTCTGGTTCCAGCCTGTAACAGAGGATCTGAAGTTAAGAGTATACTACCCGCTTAACGGCCAGAAGGGCTCCGACTGCGGCGATAATTATATTGAATATACCATAATTGGCGCTCCCGGTGCTTACCGTCCCATTGATATTGTTGTTGATAATATAACCGTTAATAATACAAGTGAACTTACCGCTCTCGAGGGCTGGACTCTTATCGACGGCGATGAATTCTCCGGCTCCGAACTCGATATGAGCAAGTGGAACTATAATCCCGGATACTTCCTCGACCCTTCTATTCCCAGCACATTCGGATGGGGTAACGAAGAATTGGAGTACTACACTGACAGCAAAGAAAATATATTCTTACAGGATGGCAATCTCCACCTTGTAGCTAAGAAGCAGAGCAAGACTTTCACCTGTACCGATGCCAATCATACACAGGTGACAGCAGACTACTCTTCAGGCAAGATCACCTCAAGCAATAAGATCGCATTCACCTACGGACGAGTTGATTTCAGAGCCAAGGTTCCTTCAGGTAACGGCGTATGGCCCGCTCTCTGGATGCTTCCCGATGACGATACATACGGTACATGGGCAGCTTCAGGTGAGATCGATGTAATGGAAGCAAGAGGCAGCTCTAATAACCTCACATACGGAACGATCCATTTCGGAGGCAAGTGGCCGAATAACAAGAATCTGGGTGATAAATACACATTCCCCGGAGGAACAAGCTATGATGACGGATATCACGTATACAGCGTAATCTGGGAAGAAGATAATATCACATTCTATGTAGACGGTAACTTCTATTACTATGTTCCCAAGGAGCGTTGGTATTCCGAGAGTAATATGAATTCAGCTACCGCTCCCTTCGATGTAGACTTCTATATTGTTATGAATCTTGCACTCGGAGGAAAATTCGACGGCGGCAGACGTCCCGATGCCAACTTCACGAGCAGTGAGATGCTTGTAGACTATGTCAGAATATATAAGCCCGAAGGCAGCTCTGATATAGCTGATTATATGAACAAGATCAGCAACCGCGGCGGCATAGTAACACCCGAACCTACTGTAGCTCCCGAGCCTACTGTTACTCCTGAGCCTACTGTAACTCCCGAGCCTACTGTTACTCCTGAGCCTACTGTAACTCCCGAGCCTACAGTAACTCCTGAGCCTACTGTTACTCCCGAGCCTACTGTTACTCCCGAGCCTACTGTTACTCCCGAGCCTACTGTTGCTCCCAAGCCTACAGTAACTCCTGAGCCTACTGTTACTCCCGAGCCTACTGTTGCTCCCAAGCCTACGGTAACTCCTGAGCCTACTGTTACTCCCAAGCCTGAGAAGCCTTTCATTCCTACAGATGATTCAGGAATGCATATGAATGATGACGGTACTGTCACTTTCTACGTAAAGTCAGCAAATACGGCATTTAAGCCCATGGTATACTACGGTGTCAATATGAGCGAACCCGTTCTCTGGAGAATGGTTGGATCAGGCATGCAGGAGAATACAGCGTTCGGCAGCGATTATTACAGCTATACAACTGTCGCAACATACTCAGAAGCCGATATTTTCTCATATATATTAAGTTACACACCTCTTGGTGAGTACGGCAGAATCGACGCTCCCGTAGTAAGCATCAGCGGTGCAGATTCAAAAGCTGTAGAAGAAGCAGAGCCTGAAGAGCCCGAAGGTGAATTCGGATACAAGTGCAACGGCGATGGTACTATTACCTTCTACTGCTACGCTAATCCCAACGAGATGGTTCCTCTGGTATACTGGATCGAGAATGTACCCAATGCCCAGCTTTGGCAGATGAGAGGCGCTGTAATGAGTCGTGACTACAGCAAGGAGAACTATTATACATTTACAACACCTGAGAATTCAGGAGTAAGTGTCTCATATATGTTCGGATATACTCCGGCCAATGAGCATGGCAGAAGAGATTCAGCCATAATGACAAAGGTAGTTCAGTAATAAAGTAATAAAAAAGATACTATAAAAGAGAGGCTCCTATATCTATGGTGATATGGGAGCTTTTCTTTTTACCGTTCCTCTAACCATTCATCTCCTCTCTCATGCCTCATAAGCGTGTGTTTATTCAATGTCTGCCCTTAATTGTTCAGATAACAGCATATGTATCTCGAAATTCGCAAAAATCACCCGTTATTTATCTGAATTGATTATACAAATTTCGCATTTAATGATAGAATAGATGTATGCTCTACGCTTAACATGAATAGGGATACGGGCTTATTCACGCCACAGAAGATACTGTTCTATTCATAAGCTGCCGGGCTTAGTTGTGAAGAACAACTTAAAACGGAGCACCGGTCTGAGACTTCTGTCCAATATACATGGACCGGTATTCAGGAAGAGAGGGAAATGCAGATGAAAAAAATGAGATTAAACAGACTTCTTGCCTATCTCCTTGCTTTTTGCATGATGGTGCCGAATGTATCAATGCCGGCATATGCAGCTGAAGCAAGTGAGATAATTGACATCTCACAGGATAATATCTCGGATGTCGATGATTACGGGCAGAACATCTCCACTGACGATGTGATCGCTGAAGTTGACAGTACTGTCGATGCGGATGATGCTATTGATAATGCCGGCAACGATTACACCGCGATCAATGCAGATGATGCTATCACCAACGATAATGACACTGATGTCACTACCGATGATGCCGCTATCTCTGAGGAGGCATCTGATGATAGTAATGAAGATGAAGCAATGGATGAATCGGATGACATTGATGCAGACATAGACGAGTATGCGGATATATCCCAAAATGCCCTCAAGGCTGCAATCAAGTCGGAGCCTGTCAGTGAGCAGACTCTTGCAACGGGATTGTATGCATTCCCTGTCTACCAATTCTGGTTTGAGGGTGTGGATGATTATGAACTCAGATGGGTCTATGACGGTGAACATCCCGAAGAGATCTTCTATATTCCGCCCACCGAACATGTTGGTAATGTATCGATCCATGATTCCTTTGTATTCAAATTCTATAACGGAAGTGAATGGATCCCGATTACCAATCTCGATGACTACATGTCCTCAAGCGAAGGAATGCTCGGAAGAAGGCTGTTCGCTCCGATCGAGGGCAAGACCATCTCAGACGGCGGAGTTGAATATACAGCATTTGAATTCACGGCCGATCCTTATGATAAGGTTCAGCCGGACTTCTGGCTCGCATACTCTCCCGGTGAGATCGAAGACGAATACAAGCTGTATTTTGATTTTGATATGCCGAGATTATACAGCTATACCAAACAGGAACTTTCTTATGAATTCATAATAGATGAATACCAGTGTGATGTTAGCGGTAACAATGTATTCTATACTCTATTTGATGAAAGTTCAGCACAAAGAAAGATTTCAAATCTTCGTATGTTCGTGAACGGTGATGCCGTAGCATGTGAACTCAATCCTATTGAAGGAGATCACATCACTTGGGATCAGCTCAACAGCGAAGAAAGCTTCCATAATAATATTGTAGACATCGAACCTATACCCGGTACGATTCAGGATACCCTCAAAGGCTTTAAGGTTACAGTTATAAACCCGGGGATAGATTTTGATGTCAGATTCGAAGGTGAGTTAGTACCCGATGGCAGTAATGATGACTGGTTCTTCTCTTCAACATGGATCAAGGGAGATCCAAACGGTCTCGTATTTACCACTGACTTCGACAAGGAAGAAGACGGTTCATACAGACTGAGGTATGATCCCGAGAATCCCGATACTCCTTTCTGGACTAATGAGATATGGAGTATATTGAGACGGGATATGGAATTTGTAGTCGGCTACAGACATCAGGATGATCATGGCGACTGGGTCGTTGATGTCCTGAATGACATACCTTTTGAAAATGTATCTTTCACAGCTGTAGATACCGACTCGCAGAGCGGACCAATAGTCGAAGACTATAAGAATACTCTGGAGTATCTTGGAAATGGTCTTTTCAGATTTGGAGGCATAGATAAACTTAGGAAGATCAGTTTTAGTGTCGACGGATATGCAGGCGCATTCAATATTATCACAAGCTTCCCTTCTACGGGATTCTATTCTCCTATAGATGGCAATGCATATAAGAGCGCAGAGACAATCATAGGTAACGATTATACAATATCAGGTAATAATACAATATATATCTTCCATGAAGAGAACTTCGAATGGGTTAGATCGTGCAATCTCAGATTGTATATAATCGAGCCTATGGTTGACTACGGAGAGGGTTCTCCCGGCGAGCTTATCTACAGCACCTATGAAAGTGACAAGGATAAGGTATCCGATAACAAGAACTTCGTAGTTACACCTATACAGGATGCTGACGGCAATCCTGCTTACAAGATCGAGATAGGTGAAATTAATGACTTTATCGATCTTGAGGCAGTTACATACTGGAACTGGGATAATGATGATCCTGACGCATTCAACTGGGATGAACACAACCATGTTCACCTGACAAGACCTTCAGACGGATTCTATTTCAGATACTATCGCAATGAGCAGGATTACGGCGAATATGAAAGATTGCGTCCTGCAGCTATTTGCGGACCTGAAGAGCTTCAGTTTGCGATCAGACAGGGTGATGATTTCACCCCTTACACCGGTGAACTTATTGTAAAGAAACAGAATGCCAAAGGCGAATGGGTAGAGGCAGACAGTTCAGAATATGAAATTAATATCAGAACTGATATCTCCCCCACTCCCGGCGAACCTGATATCTATATATCAAGCATACTGACTTTCAACAAACTTGGAACATACAGGATCTATAACACGATCAATGATGATTATACAACCATTCCGGTATCTCTCCAGAGAATCGGCTTCTATAACAGTGATGTAATCTCTGACGAGACATATATCGGATGGGGAACCGCCATCAAGGACAACGACAGCATCTATCTGTATGTCGATGATGAAGGCGAATGGAAAGGCGAAAAGTTCTTACGACTCTACGAGATCGATCCTAACGATTATGATCCTGAGACAAACGATGATAAGAGATCTCTGATCTACAGCTCATACACCGAGGATCAGAATGGTCGGAAGCAGTCAAAGAATGATATTACGGTAGAACGTGTCAAAAAAGATGGCACTGACGTTAACGGCTTATACAAAATTACCTTCACAAAAGTTAACGGAGCTTACGACTACCTGGTAATGACGTATAATCCAAGCGATCCTCAGGACTTCGAGAACTTCAATGAGACATGGTTCAACACAGGATTGGCCATAACGGATGCTGCTCTCTCATTCAGTTCCATGACACTAAGTGTCGGAGATTCGGCATACAACGACATCAAAATCACCCCTGACAACGCTTATTTTGACAGTTCGGCATGCACATTCACGAGCAGCGACGAATCTGTTGTATGGATAGGATCTCAGTCAGGACGAATGGAAGCAAGATCCGTCGGTAAGGCAAAGATAACCGTATCTATCGATGACAGCAAGGCCGGTTTCAAGAAGACTCTGGAGTACAACGTAACCGTAAAGGCCGCTCTTCAGAGAGTAGACCTGTCATTTGAAGACGGCAGTAATGACATACTGACAAATTCTGATAAGACTATCATTGTTAATCTTACTCCGAGCGATTATATGACTCAGAGCGGCTATGATATCAATGTCTTTAAGGAAGATGGCACACCGGCCAACGATGAACATGGCGGGCATATCAGTTGGGACACCGATGAGATAAACAAAACGATCAGGATCTTTACCGACAATGTTGAAGGAAAATACCGTTTAGAAGTTAAGATCGACTCTATCGGTGACGAAACGCCCGCAACAAGAATAGCAAGCATTGATTTCAATGTAGTCAAAGCCACTGTTACGTTCGAATCAGCTCGGGTTAAAGATAACGGAGAGTATGAATCTTTCGAAGGTATAGCACATGATCCCATTAAGCTTGATATGGGTCAGTCACTTGATCTGCTTGGCTATATTGACACGTATAAGGACGGCTATCGCTTCCTTGGCTTCTACAATGAGAATAATGTTGAGCTTCATCCCTGGACTGCATATGACGGAAGCTTCAATAAGATAATTGCAAGATTCCAGGAAGTTGAACCCGAAACAATGTATGTCAACCCCATCGGAGATCAGGTATATACCGGCAAGCCGATAAAGCCCGAAGTACAGGTATTCGATGGAGACAGATGGCTCCAGGCAGGTGTTGATTACAAGGTTGCTTATTCCAAGAACACCAATGTCGGAACTGCAACAGCTACTGTTACCGGTCTGAAGAACTACAAGGGCAGCCGTGTTGTGAACTTCAATATTCTGCCTATTAATCTTGCGAAAGCAGATTCGAATACATTCAAGATCGACATAACGGCAATGACAAAACCCGCAAGCAGTAAGGTACAAAAACTTGCACCTGTATTGACTTACAATGGCAAGAAGTTAGCCAAGAAAGATTATACCGTTGAATATCCCGATACGACTGATGGTGCCTACCAGAAGGCCGGTGTTTATAATGTCGTTATCAAGTGTAAAGGCAACTATACCGGAACGTTTACAATTAAAGAAACTCTTATTAATAACGACCGTGTTCTCATCTCAAAGGCTAAGATCACCTGGCCTAAGAAGGTGGATTATAACAACGGTGAATCGATCAATTATAATATTGCAACCAATGAGTGGGGAGTATTTGATGACCAGATCAAGATCACTTATAAGGGTAAAGCCCTTCAGCGTGATATAGACTACTATTTAAGGTACTCCAATGACAGAGAGCCCGGCGATACTTATGTATCAGTAATAGGTATCAATGATTTTGCCGGCTCTAAGGATCTTAAGTTCAAGATAATCGGTCTTCCGATCAAGAATGCTGTTGTAGTATCCGGCCTTGAAGACAAAGAATACACCGGAGATCCTATATGGCCTGAAATCGTATTACAAAAGAGTAAGACCGATACCACTCTTCTGAACCCCGACGAAGACTTCTACTATGAGCTCAGTGAGGACAACACTAATGTAGGCAAGGTTAATGTCACG
This sequence comes from Lachnospiraceae bacterium, assembly GCA_024684085.1. Classification (GTDB taxonomy): domain Bacteria; phylum Bacillota; class Clostridia; order Lachnospirales; family Lachnospiraceae; genus Colinaster. Next base: position 58,733 of record JAIKXM010000001.1, read on the forward strand.
ATCTACGGTCGTGGAAAATATAACGGAACTTCCGTTAAGAAGAGCTTCAAGATCCTACCCCTTGATGCTTCTAAGTCTAATAAGATAAGTGTCAAGATGTGGACTTGGGACGAAGGATTAGATCAGGATGTTTTGACAGACAATCTGGTAGGATATTATGATACCAAAGACGCAACCGTCAATCTGGAAGTCATATATGACTATAATTATGAACGGTACCTGCGTCAGGGAATTGATTATAAGGTTAAGTACACCAATAATAAGGCAGTCGGCGGAACCAAGACTCCTACTGTCACGATCAGTTTCCTGAAGAATTACAAGGGCACTCTGACCAAGACGTTCACGATCGAAAAAGGATCTATCGGCTATTGCATAGCGGATGATGTAACCTACAAGGATAAGCCGGCTAAGGGCAAGTATGAACCCAAGCTCTATGTCTTCAATGATCATGGAAATGAGTTGAAGAAGGGTAAAGACTACGAGATAGTCAAGTATCAGTACTTTGATGAAAATACAGCTACAGACTTCGACGGTAATATGGATCTTCTGAAGGCCGACGACAAGGGTCTCATCCGCATGATGGTATATATCAGGGGTATAGGCAATTTCAACGAGAAGAGATTGAATGAATCTGACCCGATCGCAATTGAATATTATCTTGTACCTCAGGAGAAATCAATCAGCAAGATAAACTTCAAGATAAAGGATCAGATGTATATTAACTACGGTTGGGTACATGTAAACAGCAAGGATCAGATCACTTACACTAAGCAGCCTGCAGGCTTTACAAATGATTGCTATTATATCGATGGATTCGATACCATTGATCTGAAGAAGCTCAAAGGAAAGGCCATTCTTGTCGGTGATCATTCTGAAGGCTGGGGCGGTATAAAAGTGGTACAGTACAAGATCACCGCTAAGCCCGTAGACTTTACAATGACCTATCAATAGGAAGCAATTTCCTATTACATAAAACAAATGTGGCGCAGGTCCTTAAACATGGATCTGCGCCATATATATTACTACTTCTCATCCACCACCTGGAAAATATAGAACTTCAGATAATACGAGGCTTCATCGCCCGACCAGAGAATCGGATGATCTGCTGCCTGCGTACGGTATTCCACCTGGCGAAGTCTCTTGTGCGCGGCTCCCGCCGCCTGCATGATCACCTTTGTAAAGTTCTCATAATCCATAAAATGCGAGCAGGAGCAGGTTGCGAAATACCCGCCATCCTTAACCAGCTTAAGCCCCTTGATATTGATCTCGCGATATCCCTTCATGGCCTGCCTGATCTTATCTCTCGACTTGGTAAAAGCAGGAGGATCCAGGATCACCACATCATAACGCTCCCCCTGTTCGATCAACTTTGGTAGCAGATCCAGCACATCCGCCGTAACGAATTTCACTCTGTCTTCCAGACCGTTTAGAGCAGCATTTTTCACAGCCCGGTCAACAGCAAGCTCCGATGCGTCAACACCCGTTACACTTGTCGCGCCTCCCAGAGCACAATTGAGTGCAAAGGAACCTGTATGTGTGAAACAATCCAACACCCTAAGCTCTCTTCCGGACCCCGTAAGCCTCCTTACCAGCTCCTGCATAGCCATCCTGTTACCCTTCTGATCAAGAAAAAATCCCGTCTTCTGACCGTTCTCCACATCCACTGTATACTTAACACCGTTTTCGACTATCTGCACCATGGTGTCAAACGGCTCACTGATGAAGCCCTTTATCCTGTCCATTCCCTCCTTGATTCGCACCTTGGCATCACTTCTCTCATATATACCTCTGACAACGATGCCATCCTCTGCAAGGATCTTAACAAGACTGTCACAGATCAGCTTCTTGAAGTTATCGATCCCCAGTGCGAGCGATTCCACGACAAGGACATCCTCATATTTATCCACGACTATTCCGGGCAAAAAGTCCGCTTCCCCGAAGATCACTCTGCATGAAGATGTATCGATAACAGCCTTCCTGTATTCCCAGGCAGCTCTCACTCTCTGCTCAATGAACTCATCGGTGATCTCCTGATCCACATTCCTCGTAAGCATGCGGATCGCGATCGAAGACTTCATATTGATGAATCCCCTTCCAAGCGGATAACCATCAAAATCATGTACTATCACGACATCACCGTCTTCAAAGTGCCCCATTATCCTGTCAATCTCATTATCGTATATCCAGGCGCCGCCTGCCTTCATCACGCGTCCTTCGCCCTTTTTCAATATCACTACTGCTGTACTCATCTATCTCCTTCTTGTTGCCTCAATGTTACCTTATGAACCGTTTTCCTTAATATTCCCTTTTTGAATATTATCCCTGATAACCTTATCGGTATACTCATACAATTGCTCAGAGCCCGCTTCAGTTGTCCTCTGTCTACCATAGACCATATCCGATGTCACATTATGCTCTGCCCAATCTGCACCGCCGTTACTGTTATTCAGCATTAACGGCTGAAGATTATCCATTGCATGTGCGAATCGTGATTCCGGACTTTCACCTGCCTCGAACTCATCAAAAAGTGCCGTAAGTTCATTCTTCTGATCCTCCGGCAAAATAGAGAAGATTCGCTCTTTGGCTGCCTCTTCTCTTTCCTTCTGCGTCTTCAGTGCTTCCTTATCATAACAATATGTATCGCCCGCATCGATCTCCACCAGATCATGAATAAGACACATTATCATGACTTTGGATATATCAACAGGTTCATTGGCATACTCCTTAAGAAGATAGGCCATTACAGCCATATGCCAGGCATGCTCGGCATCATTCTCCCTTCTCCCGTGTCCGGAGAGATGTGTCTGCCGAAGTATGTTCTTCTCCTTATCTATCTCAAGGGCAAAAGACAACTGCCTTTCAAGTCTATCATCCATTTCCGCTCCGATCCTCCCCTCGCGATCAACCACCTGTACGATCCCAATCCACAAACGCGATCAACTACCTGTATGATCCCAACTCACAAACACAATCAACCATCTGATTACGATCCCAATTCACACGCACAATATCAACTAACTTCTATATACTCATACCACGACGATCATAACATTACGACAATTATGACACATCTGTCATTTCTTGTATGAACATTCTCACTGCTTCCGAGACTTCATCCTCGCGTCCGGTATAACAATGATCGGCGCCTTCTATGGTCACAAGTCTTGCATTCTCATATAACTCCGAAGCCAGTCTTCCCACCTCATAAGGAACAGCTTCATCCTCTTTTCCATGGATCACAAGAACAGGGCCGTGGTATCTCGCAATCTCATCCTCCACATGCAGCATACGAGCTGTTCTAAGATAATCTCCCGACAGTTCATGATCCCAACACGCAAGCTTATCCGGGATATGATCAGGATCAAAAGCCATCCCAAGCATCTCACCCTTACGTGCATTCTCAGGTATCATCCATGCCGGAGATAACGGTATCAGTGCTTTGATCGTATCAGGATACATAGCGGCCGTAAGCATTGCGAGCAATCCGCCCTGCGAGTGTCCCGCTATATAGATATCCGTCACATTATCGAGGCTTCTTACATATCTTAAGACCGATATCGCATTGGATATCCACTTGAACAGGGTATGATCAGCGAAATCCCCGTCGCTTTGACCATGTCCGTACATCTCCACGCGAAGCACCATGACTCCGGCCTTGTTCATGCCGTCTCTCACGCGTTTTAAGAGATCTTCATCCATGTTACCCGTAAATCCATGGACAAGTATGCACAAAGCCCCTTTACAGCCTTCTGCGGGTCTGTCAAGCACGGCATGAAGCCTGATCCCATCACTGTTGATATAAAAATCCGATCTTAATTCCATCATATTCCCCCCGTTTACCGTTATAAGTATATTTTCGGCTTCACCCTAAGAAGCTGTGGTGACTAATCGATCCCCCGCAGGCCGAGCCGTGTCTCTTAACCTATCAGGATCAGGATTAAACGCTTTATAAGAAATTGGATCTTCTGCTTCAGGGTAAAACGCGTCTTGGGCGCGAATCTTATCCTCACACCCGAATCCAGCTCAGATATTCTGCCTAACTCTTCATCGGTCAACTCAAAATCAAAGATATCAATATTATCCCTGATATGATCCTCACCGGAAGCACCGGGTATCGGTATGGTACCTGTATCAATATCCCACCGCAAGATTATCTGACCTATGCTCTTGTTATACTTACCTGCAATTTCCTTAAGCACCGGGCTTTCCATCAATTCCTTATTGCCTCTTGCGACCGGCGAATAAGACATGACACGAATGTCATGTGAATCACAGTATTCCACTATATCCTTTTGTTGAAAAAGAGGATGCCTCTCGATCTGATCTATCACCGGAGGTACTTTACAAAACCTTAGCAGTGCCTCAAGCTTATCCACTTCAAAATTGCATACACCGATAGCCTTAACTTCTCCTGCCAGATACAGCTTCTCCATTTGTCTCCAGTGATACTTCCACAGGAATGGATAAGGCCAATGCAGCAGGTATATATCCGGATTACTTTTAAGCTTATCCCGACTGTTCTTAAAGGCATCCGCAAAATGAACTTCTCCCATGGATCTGGAATACTTGGTTATGACAACGCAGTCATTCCGGTCAATCTCTGTCAGACCTTCTCCGAGGTAAGCTTCATTATCGTAATTATCGGAAGTATCAAACAGACGGTATCCTGCTCTGTAAGCATTCACCAGATTTCGCGGAAGAGATTCCTTCTGAGGATATGTTCCGTATCCGATAACAGGTATCTCATATCCGTTTGATAATCTAAATGTCTCCATATTTTTCACAACCTTAATTAATAATACTTACTCATCAATACTTCCAAAGTACCGGACGGAACGTACTCTCTTAGTTCATCGGTATTCTTCTCTTTAAGAAGTTCTCTTACTCTTGTAGCGTTAATGACACGCTCGCCGTCAAGCGACAACCTCGGAATCTCAACAAATTCCATTCCGTATTCCGGAAGTATACGGGCCATATTCTCATTATAATTACCCGTTACGGGGTCAAACGGTTCTTCCCCCGCAAAACGTTTCCTGATATTCAGCGGCGGGGCGATATATCTGCAGAAAGTCCTGACATCCATTGAGACATCAAAACTCTTCTCTTTAACATAATCCTTCATAAAGTATTCGGGAAATGTATAGGCAGATATTATGAACTTGCCACTGGGCACGATGACCACATTATTAAGATCCTCGGTACCCCTTCGTACCATTTCCAATCTGTCTTCAAAACGGAAGAAAGACCTGTCTTCTTCAACAACAAAGATATAAAGCCGATCTACCTGCGCTGCTGCCGTCTCGATAAGATATCGGTGCCCATAAGTAAACGGATTGCAATTCATCACAATAGCACCATTATTCTGCAAGTTATCCTGCAAAGGAAAGTCTCTGTTAATGTTATTGATATACTTGCCAACTTCCTCTTCAAGATCGTCATCAGCCTGTGACTTAAGATAATAATTGAGATTATCTGCCGTTATCGGGGACTCGCATTCTTCCGCCTCCCCGCAGGTAAGATCCGTTCTCATCAGATCTTCGCATATCAATTTGGCTACGAGCTTATATCCATCGGCATTCATATGACCGGGTCGGTCAAAAAAGCTGACCGCCTCATTTTTACGCGCATGCCATTCTTCTGTTAATTCCTTATAACGAACACCGCGCTTGATGAATTCTGCAAGAAGCCTCTTATCAAAGTGCATCCTGTAGAACAGGACAATATCCCCCTGCTTCATACCGATAGCTTCCTGAAGGAAGTTATGATCAAGATATTCATCCTCACCGCCCCAGAGACCGTGATTGATCACTTTTACATCAGTGATCCCATTATCAATGAGTTCTTTCTGAAGCAACGACGGCAGGGTATCTCTGTCCTCAACAGCATAACCAAAAACCCCGCACCTTCCGTATACATGGATCGAACGTGTATGATCAGCGGGCTGATAAAGAGTAACACGTTTCCCGTCATCTACATTAATGAGTTTACTTTGATAATTCTCATGTTCATAGACACTTCCGACCTTGATCACCTGCGGAATCCTGCCTATCTCTTCTATATATTCCCGCGAATATAATTCACCGAAGATATCCTTCAACTCAGTTTCATACTTATCAATATCCCGATACATCAGTGGAAAGGACAAGCCTTCTTTCATTCGACGCTCTTCACTCTCCGAATATTGATAACCGTTTTTCAGCTTGCCGATCCTGTTATAATAATATACCGGCACGCCTTTCTGATGTAACAGGCTGAATGCATCCGATAATGCGAAAAACTGCAGCGACTTGGTTCCCGCATCTGCTTTACATATTCTCTCCATCCTACGGAGCCTTCCGAATACCCTCATCAGAATACTGTCTGATACAAGTATACTGCCTGAAGGGGCAAAGGCCACCTTGAAGACATCTGTCAGCTTTTCGGGTATAATAGCTTTTTTATCCAATAATGCATAATAGTCTGCTACATATCTGTTATCAACCAAATCCATCTCTATCTCCTGACCATCCGTCTGATCCTGTTCTTTATCCGGTTTATGATACTGACATCAATAATGAATTCTTTTGCGGCAGCATAATATCCCTTCTTGAACAGCCTTTTCAAAAAAGCGCTTCGAAGCGGATTCTCAACCGGATGATCGTCCATATGACGACAGCTGAGTAACGCATCCTGCCCGGAAGAATCTTCCATAATAAGCCATTTCTCCAATGACTTCATGATATTAAGGCCCTTAAGACTGTTAACTCCCACCAAAGATACTCCAAGATTACCTTCTTTTAATCTGCCCTCATATCTCCAATAGTCTGCAAGCGTAATATCGGCGACACGCGGCATCGAGGCAAAAGGACAGGTACCGCAGGACGGCCTGTAAAAAAGCCCCTTAAGATAACCGGCATGAAAGGGATGACTGACACTTAACTCATATTCTTCAGAACCGTCTTCATATACTGTCTTATACTGATTATTACTCCAGCCTTTGCTCTTATCTCTGAAGTCAATATCAACTATTTTTTTACCCACACGGCTCTCTTTATCTGAACGATACAGGCTCCAGACGCTCTGCAAGGGGACGCCGTGACATATCACTTCACAGGTATATAAGTTGTCGTGCTGTTTGCCAAGGAAACGATTAAGGGCAGCTATCTGGCAGCCCGTGCCGCTAAAGAGAACCTTTCTTCCGGCCGACAGATCTTCCCTGGCAGTCTTATAACAAGTGCCCATATCACTTTGAAGATACTTGGACTTCCTGATCTTAACCAGATCCTCTGCCGAAGAAATGCGTGTGTGAAATACATGATCAACATCTTCACGTGCTGCTCCGTACACTACTCCGCCATCAGTAAGAACCGCCATTGCCAGTCCGTAAAAAGCTCCTCCCGAAGAAACTCCGTCAAGAAGTGAATCATCCTTCAGGCGGGCAGCAAAAAACTGTGTCTCAAAACATTCATTGTCTTCAGGAACTCCATGATGGTCATCCCTGAACGGACAAACTTTCTCACAGAGACCGCAATTGACACATTTATCCTTATCGACTTCCGGATACCATGTACCTTCATCGTCATATGTAAATGTAATAGCCTGTACCGGACAGGCATTCGCACAAGCCTTGCATCCGGAACACTTTGATCTGTCGTCTATTATAATCATTGAACCAATACTCTACTCATAACAGCGCTGACTGTAAACGCCTCGCGCCGACACCGCATAACGCAGTAATTATAGCATATTCTATATATCCTTTTCTATATTGGCGATGACTTCCAGTATCATCGGATCCTTGATCTTATCATCCTCGGCGAGCATGATTATCTTTGACATGATCTCTGCCGTTTTCCAGAGTCAGTGCCTCAATATCGGACGGAGAGAACCAGTCTGCCATGGCAACTAATGTAGCTATTATATTATCTGTGTACATTATAGCCTTAAGGAGTTTTTCTTTCAAACTAGCAAGAAAGAATGTCGCTTGCGACGTTCTCGCGTGCGAGTGCGGATGCTTTACATCTGCCTTTCGTGCGAGTGCTGAAATTGAATCTTATTTCCGGTTTGCAAAAGAGGGAATAAGTTTTCCAATTGACCCCTTTCGTGCGAGTGCGCAGCCTTAGCGGAGTGTTTTTTGTGTAATAGCAATTTGCTATTACACAAAAAACACCCCAAGACAATTGCCTTGAGGTGTAAGATACCGTATAAACTTGTACAAAGACACAATACGCCAATTGACGATTATCCCTTTGATCGAAAAAATGAACTACTACAACAACATCACTCAGAAGATCAGAAAACTACCTTTACACTGCCGACTGTCTTCTCCGGTGCAAAATACATTTTTACAAAACTGCCGACCTGGATATCATGCTCTTCCTTTTCAGCCTTAGTGACAGAAGTATCTGCTATTGTGATCAGATTTAACTCATTATTATTAAGAGTCTTATTGCACCACAAAAGTCTCAGACTATACTTGCCACCCTTCTCAGTCATCTTGGCAACCATTGCATCCTGAACCCAGGCATTCTTCTCCACCATCTCTACTTCTGCTGACTCAAGGCGCTCCTTCTGCTCCTCAGACAGGTTGGATACCATCTCTTCGCGCTCCTTGGCATCCTTCTTGGCAACTGTAGTTACTACTGCCGCGAGCAATCCGATTATTGCGCCCACAATTACATATCCCATGTTCTTCCCCTCTTTTCTTTTATTTTTACGATGCACTTTTCAACATCCCAAATATAATATCACATCCCGCCCCCTAATTCAAACGAATCTTTATGAAAAAAAACATACCAAAATTGAAATTTTAAATTCCACTGCTCCTTTGTGCGGTGGAATTTATTCCTGCATAAATAGAATTTACCAATTCATACATATATGGTATGCTCATATCTCCTTCTGACAGCAGTAGAAGGAGGCTCTATGAGCAAATA
>JAIKXM010000011.1 GCA_024684085.1 Lachnospiraceae bacterium
TATAGCAAAACGAAATGCCCTGCTTGACAGTTCAAAAAAGAAGAAATAATAGATTTTGTACTCAAATTGTACTCAAAAGGCAAAAAAACATCCCGCAAACCCAATATTTTCAAGGCTTGCGGGATGTTTTCAATTTATTCAAACTCAATCGTTCCCGGAGGCTTACTTGTAAGATCATAGAATACCCTGTTAACACCCTTAACTTCATTTATGATCCTGTTCATTACGATCTGAAGTACGTCAAAAGGAATATTGGCAGCCTCTGCGGTCATAAAATCGATAGTTCTTACCGCTCTGAGTGCTACTGCGTAATCGTAGGTACGCTCATCACCCATGACACCAACGGAACGCATATTGGTAAGTGCCGCAAAATACTGATCCGGCATCCACGGAGCAACCGAACCGTTCTCTTTCTTATACTCCTCGGCAGCCTTCTCAACTTCCTCACGATATATATAATCGGCATCCTGAACGATCTTAACCTTCTCGCCGGTGATCTCACCGATGATACGGATTCCAAGTCCCGGTCCCGGGAATGGCTGACGGAATACCAGCTTCTCAGGAATACCAAGTTCAAGTCCTGCCTTCCTTACTTCATCCTTAAACAGATTACGCAGCGGCTCGATTATCTCCTTGAAATCAACATACTCAGGAAGTCCGCCTACATTATGATGAGACTTGATCACAGCAGATTCTCCGCCGAGACCGGACTCAACAACATCGGGATATATCGTTCCCTGTGCAAGGAAATCAACCGTACCGATCTTCTTGGCCTCTTCCTCGAACACCCTTATAAACTCCTCGCCGATTATCTTACGCTTTCTCTCAGGCTCTGTTTCGCCTGCAAGCTTACCATAATATCTATCCTGAGCATTCACTCTTATAAAGTTCAGATCGAAGTTACCCTTAGGTCCGAAAATAGCCTCGACTTCATCTCCCTCGTTCTTACGCAGAAGACCATGATCCACGAACACACATGTAAGCTGCTTACCGATAGCCCTCGCAAGAAGACCTGCCGCAACCGAAGAATCCACACCGCCGGAAAGCGCCAGCAACACCTTACCGTCGCCAACCTTCTCACGGATCTCCTTGATGGAAGTCTCCACGAACGAATCCATCCTCCAGCCGCCCGAACATCCGCAGATATTTCTCACGAAGTTGAACAGCATCTTGGTTCCCTCAACCGTATGCAGAACCTCGGGATGGAACTGAATCGCATATAAGCCTGCTTCCCTGTTCTCATCCGCAGCCACTGGACAATCAGCGGTATACGCCACCACTTCGAAGCCCGGAGCCGGCTCACTTATATAATCAAAATGACTCATCCAACAAGTAGTTGACCTGAATCCCTTATCGTCAGCTGTGCCTTCACCGACATTGGAAAACAGCCCCGACTCGGTATTCACAAACACCTCAGTTTTTCCATATTCGCGCACGGGCGCCTTCTCTACGCGTCCGCCGAGCACATGATTCATAAGCTGTGCACCGTAACACAGACCAAGTACCGGAATGCCAAGCTCGAATAATTCTCTGGTGCAGGTAGGAGCGCCTTCCTCGTAACAGCTGTTCGGTCCGCCCGTCAGGATGATACCCTTCGGATCCATCTCTTTGATCTTCTCGATGGGTGTCTTGTAAGAATAGATCTCACAATATACGTTACACTCTCTTACTCTTCTTGCAACCAGCTGATTATACTGACCGCCAAAATCGATTACAATAACCTTCTCGTTATTCATTTACTCTTCTCCTGCATTCCTTGATGATCCGTCAATTGACCACTCTTCTTATATCGATGATCGGCTTATAATTAACCTCGCCGTACTTAATACCTGTCGCCGGCGTACTCGCATGCACTATTTTGCCACCACCGAGATATATCGCCACGTGTCCTGCATAGCACACTATATCCCCTGGCTGGGCATTGGCCTGACTGACACTCGTACCCACGCCACGCTGAGATGTCGACGTTCTGGGGATCGTATATCCAAAAGCCTTATACACCGCATAAGTGAATCCCGAGCAGTCACATCCATCCGTAAGACTCGTGCCACCGGCCACATACGGATTGCCCACGAACTTACATGCATAATTGGCTATATCCTTACCTGTTCCGCTTCCGGTCGCAGTCTCAATTATGACACTTGTGTCAGTTTCTTTGACAGGTGCAGTCTCCTCGTTTTTATCCTTAAGCTTGGCTTCGGCTGCTTTTCTGTCAGCCTCTTCCTTCTCTTTCTTCTTTATCTCAAGATTCTGCTGCTTGATCTTAGCCTTGAAGGCCGCCGCCTCCTGCTTGGCCTTAGCCAGCTGATTGTCGAAATCCTCCGCAATCTCTTTCTTATTGGCCATCAGCTCGTCGAGTCCTTTTTTCTCCTCATCGAGCTCATACTTACTGATAGCAAGTTCTTCTTCCTTCTCTTCAAGAGCCGCCTTCCTGTCTGCGACATCCTGCTTGGCCTGCTGATATCGAACGAGCATGTTGCGATCATACTCATATATCTTCTCGACATACTCGGTCTTATTGATCATCTCTGAAAAATTACGCGACTCGCTTATGAACTCCAGATAACCCCTATCGCCCTTCTCGTACATATATTTAATGCGGACTTTCATGGCCTCATACTGGGCGTCACAATCAGCCTTGGCCTGCTCATACTCAACACGGGCCTCTTCAATGAACTTCTCGTTCTCTTCGATCTCATCTTCGATCATGCTGATAGCCGCAAGGACTTCCACCAGCTGGCTGTCCAGTTCCTCTATCTGGTCCTGAAGTTCATCCTGCTTACGTGTGATATCATCTATCTTGGAATTAGCCTTGTCCAGCTGTTTCTCCGTCTCTTTCTTCTCCCTGCGTATATCGGAGACAGTCGTCGCATACGCAGTATCTGTCAGCATTGCAACCGACAGCGCCACGCACAATATGAACTTAAAAGCTTTTACGATAGATGATCTCATTCTCCGCTCCTAAGCCGCTCCATGATCACACTTAAAGGTTCTACCCTATGCGATCGCTTTATAATTCACAGTTGTTAACTGTTCTGGGGAAGGGTATAACGTCTCTGATATTGCCCATTCCCGTAAGATACATTATGCATCTCTCAAAACCAAGGCCGAATCCGGCATGTCTTGCAGAACCGTACTTACGAAGATCAAGATAGAACTGGTAATCTTCTTTCTTAAGTCCCAACTCTTCCATTCTCTTCTCAAGCAGTTCAAGGTTATCCTCTCTCTGACTTCCGCCAATGATCTCACCGATTCCCGGAACAAGACAGTCACATGCAGCAACAGTCTTACCGTCCTCATTGAGCTTCATATAGAAAGCCTTGATCTCCTTGGGATAATCCGTTACAAAAACAGGTCTCTTGAATTCCTGCTCAGTCAGATATCTCTCATGCTCCGTCTGAAGATCACAACCCCAGAACACCTTATAATCGAACTCATCGTTATGCTGCTCAAGGATCTTGATAGCCTCTGTATAAGTAATATGTCCGAACTCGGAATTAACTACATGCTCAAGTCTCTCGATAAGTCCCTTATCGATAAAATTATTGAAGAAGTTCATCTCCTCGGGACACTTCTCAAGCACATATCTTATTACATATTTTAACATACTCTCGGCAAGAATCATGTCATCTTTCAGATCTGCGAAATAAATCTCGGGCTCGATCATCCAGAACTCTGCCGCATGCCTTGTCGTGTTGGAGTTCTCAGCTCTGAATGTGGGTCCAAAGGTATATACATTCTTGAATGCCGCCGCATATGTCTCAACATTGAGCTGACCGCTTACTGTAAGATTAACAGGCTTATTGAAGAAGTCGGTTGAGTAATCAACCTTGCCATCCTCTGCAAGCGGAACTTCCTTCATATCCATTGTAGTTACCTGGAACATCTCGCCGGCACCCTCGCAATCACTTCCCGTGATTATGGGAGTATGTACGTATACGAAATCTCTCTCCTGGAAAAACTTATGGATTGCGTATGCGGCCACCGAACGTACTCTGAATACCGCCTCGAATGTGTTCGTACGGGCTCTGAGATGAGTTATTGTACGAAGATACTCTAATGTATGTCTTTTTTTCTGGAGAGGATAATCCGCTGTGGATTCACCCTCGATAATGATCTCGGTTGCCTGCATCTCAAAAGGCTGCTTGGCATCGGGTGTGGCTACGATGACACCCTTGGCGATCACTGCTGCTCCGACATTGAGCTTGGTGATCTCTGCGAAATTAGCAAGCTTATCGGAATATACTACCTGTAATGTCTCGAAAAAAGTACCGTCATTGACTACAAGGAACCCGAATGTCTTGGAATCACGGTTGCCTCTTAACCATCCTCCGACGGTTATCTCTTTGTCAATGTACTGCTCTTTTTCCCTGTATATATCTCTAATGTTAATCATATCCATCTCTAATCACCTTCTATTCTCTTATTCCTCTGCGGCTGCCTCTGTTACATTGGCATTATCAACCACAAAATCGATCACGAGATTCTCGAGTATATAGAACTTATACTGATCCACATTGATATTCTTCTCATATTCCTCTGCCGAATATCCTACGGATGAAGCATCTTTCTCAAGATTCTCTCTGTACTGCTCATCGCTTACCGTAATATTCTCAAGGAGCGCGATCTTATTGCATGTCATTGTCTCATGAACGAACTTAAGAGCACTTTCCTTGATTATCTCATCATATGCCTCTTCGCTTTCAGCACCATATGCCAGATTGATGTATTCTGAGAATTCAAAGCCATAGTACTGTGCATAATACTGATCATTAGACTTGGTAAGATTGAAATAATAATCAAATAAGTCTGTCGGATAATCCTCAGCAAACTCGGTTGAAGCTACAACTGTATCAATGGCATTTGACTTGAGCGCATCGATGTAGCTCTCCTCTGCACTCTCCTCAAGATTCTTTCTGATATAATCTCTGTATTCATCAACATTGCTTACATTCTCTATACCAAGGCCTGCAACATACTCGTCATTCAATTCGGGAATTGTCTTGGCGCTGATCGAATTAACCTTTACCGTGAATACTACAGCCTGACCTGCAAGCTCCGGATTACCGTATGTCTCGGGGAAAGTAAGATCGAGATCGACTGTCTCGCCTACGTTAACACCGATAAGTCCCTCTTCGAATCCGGGAATGAATGATCCTGAACCGATCTCAAGATCATAACCCTGTGAAGTACCTCCGTCAAAAGCAACTCCGTCTTTCTTACCTTCAAAATCGATATTGGCTACATCGCCTTCCTGAACATCAGTCCTGTCTGTGATCTCAGTATTAACGGTAGCGTTAGAAATGATCGAATTGATCTTAGTCTCAACGTCATTATCCGTAACATCTCTCTTTGTTGCGGCAATGGTGATTCCCTTGTAATCTCCGAGCTTGGTGATGTACTTATCGGGATCGATATCCGCAGGATCGACTACATCATTGGCGGCGTTTACGTTCTCATCTGCTGCGGCAGTCTCTGTCTCGGCTTCTTCGGCGTTATCGGCAGAATTGTTATTATTATCACCACATGCAGTAAGGCTAAGAGCCATAAGACAAGCAGCAGTTAATGTCAGTAAATAATTCTTTTTCATGTTGTCCTCCATTTTTCAAATAAACATTCATATTATTATACATTCAGTAAGCTTACTATTGCAATATTGTACTTATTTTAGTACAATTTATTTACACATTGTATACAATATACCGTATACAAACATAACCAACCGAAAGGAACTTAAGATGAAGATTAATGCATATGCCAAGATCAATCTGTTTCTGGACGTGCTTGGGCGACGCCCCAACGGCTATCATGACGTGAGCATGATCATGCAGTCGGTCGGCTTGTACGACACTCTTGATATAAGCCTTGCTCCCGACAACAGGATCGATATCACTTCGGACAATGCCTCTCTCCCCTGCGACGAGAGTAATATTATATATAAAACAGTGGTGAGACTGAGAGAACACTCAAACCGTGACTTCGGAGCGATCATCCGACTGAACAAGAGGATACCGATGGCAGCCGGAATGGCAGGCGGAAGTGCAGATGCAGCAGCCACACTTATCGGTCTGAATAAGTTGCTTTCTCTTGGGCTGACCACGGAAGAATTATGTGACATAGGTGTCACAATCGGAGCGGATGTTCCTTTCTGTATTGTTGGCGGAACCTACAGATGCGAAGGCATAGGCGAAGTAATGACTAAGATAGATACACCTGAGAGTAAGACCGGAGCAGATCTTGCAACCGGAACCTGCCTTGTAATCGCCAAGCCCGATATTGATATATCTACTGCCACAGTTTACAGGCAGATCGATTCGGAAGGCGAACACATTCATCCGCCTATTGATCGAATGATAAGTGCGATAACTGACAATGATGTCAGTAATGTAAGTGCCGCTCTTTTTAACAGACTGGAGGCAGTAACGGTTAAGGACAATCCCATCATACAGCAGATGAAGGACATCCTTATAAGGGAAGGTGCAGAGGGCGCCATGATGAGCGGAAGCGGTCCCACTGTATTCGGTTTATTCACAGACCGCGATACTGCCGAAGCCGCACTTGCCGTATTACATGAAGAAGTTGCATTCGCAGCCGGATCCGTCACACAGATGATGGATCACGGCATTGAAATAATTGACTGACAGTATTCTTATTCAGGAGGCTATAAATGGAAGATTATATGCAGGCCAATCTTGATGCTTTTTTACCCTTACGTGATCTTGTGTTCAAGACATTAAGACAGGCGATCCTCACCGGAGAACTGAAGCCCGGCGAGAGACTGATGGAGATCCATCTCGCCAATAAGCTTGGTGTATCGCGAACACCCATCAGAGAAGCGATCCGTCAGCTGGAGCTTGAGGGACTTGTTATCATGGTTCCCAGAAAGGGCGCTCAGGTCGCACACATAACCGAGAAGAATATGTCGGATGTTCTTGAGGTGCGCCTTGCCCTCGATGAATTATCCGTCAAGCTTGCATGTGAGCGCATTAACGATGAGCAGATCGAGCGACTGAGACAGGCTTACCTCGATTTTGAAAATGCTGTTAAGACTCAGGATGCGCGTAAGATCGCCACTGCGGATGTGTGTTTCCACGACATCATCTTCGAAGCCTGTGGCAATCCCCGTCTTTCGCAGATGGTCAATAACCTTGCCGAGCAGATGTACAGATACAGATTTGAATACATCAAAGATCCTCATATTCACGCAACCCTCGTTATGGAGCATCGCAGTATCCTCGACGCGATCGTTGAGAGGAATATCGAGAAGGCTACCCAGTCAATTCATGACCATATCGCACATCAGGAACGCGCGATCATCGCCCAGCTAAGAGTTGAAAATCGTGTTGAATAGGCATAAACGGATGTAGTATGACAGCCATATATACCTACAGTATTACTATTACTTATTAATCTTATATTTACAGGATCACAATATGAACAAAGATGTACTTATATCAATAAAAGGAATGTATTTTGAGCAGGATATCTCTGCGGACGATATCGAAGTTATACAGGCAGGAAAATATTATAACCGCAACGGTTTTCATTATGTATGCTATGAAGAACCGCTGGAAGGAAGCACCGATGTCATCAGTAACATGCTCAAGTTCAATGATACTTCACTTACTGTTTCCAAGAAGGGCCCCATCAATACGAGTCTCAATTTTACATTGGATGAGAAAAGCCTGAACAACTACAATACACCTTTTGGCGTATTAACCTTAGGTGTTGATACTTCTTCCATAACAATAAAAGAGAAGCAGAATAATCTGCTCCTCAATGTTGAATACTCTCTTGATGTTAATTATCAATTTGTAAGTAAATGCAATATTTCTATCGACATCAAAGATAAGGTTTAGTAACATTTACAACGGCTTAGCACCTGCTTTTTCCTGCATACGCTCAACAAATCTCTTGAATCCGCTCTTCTTCACTTCTGTCTTAACAGTCTTACCGTGAAGTCCCTTAACACCTGTAATATAGATACCGCTTACTACAGCCTTAACTTCCTTCTTAACGGGAACATCATTGAAGATAGCTTCATCACAGATGAGAGTCATTATCTGAGGACCGACCTTAGCCTTAACAACGGGAAGCTTGGCTCCTCTCATAAGCTTAGGTGTCGATTCTATAACAGCCTGCGGAAGTCCCGCATCCTTAAGTTTCATCCTCTTCTTATCAATGATAAGCATTGATACTGTCTGCTTAGCCGCCTCTATCTGAGCCTTCTGCTCTTCCTGTCTCTTCTGAGCTCTCTTACCGAAGATATACAGAAGAACCATTGCCACTATGATAACTGCAAGAACTATCAGAAAAATAATTAAACCTTTGCTCAAAGTACTACCTCCTATACTACGTGAATACTCCTATACCCACCCGTCAACGTTAGTATTATATCAACTGATCGGACTTGGGTCAATTCACCGTATCGGATCAGTTCTCATCGTTTGATGCATTGTCATATGAGAGATCATCCACGTCACTGTAAGATGACTCATTTGTTTCATCAGGCATCTCCATATAATTGTCAGCAGGATTAACTCGTGCTGCTCTTCTCTTGGCAACTTCGTTCTTAATACGTGAAATATCTTTCGTGAATATACTTGAGATCTCATCTGAATAACCACAGATAACATCCGGAAGCTTACCTGCGAAGTATTCCAGATCAGCATCTGACTTCTTCTTAGTTGTCCTTAACAGATATTTCTTCTTATCCGCCATACCGAAGCATATAGAATACGACTTACCTGTGGGAATAAAATTCACTCTTGTTGTTGTCACCTGCTTGAACAGCCACAACACATCCTCGACATCATATACCTTCACTTGCAGCCCGGAAGTATATACAAAATATTTGTCATTAATCCATACACCATTGTATCCATCCTGATTATCGCACAGATCCTCTATCTCTTCCTGAACCTTATCGGGATTAGACTTCGTTGAAGTATACTTCTTAATAATATCGCGAGGATTTTTGAATAATCCATTATATAACAGCCAGAAACCAAATCCAATAAATAAAAGGATAAATAGCGATATTACTATTCCCCAGAAAGACAGTATATCTTCATCCGGTTTCAGAATGTAAGGAAGATAATATTCCTCCACCTCTTCCTCAGTAATACCATAATACTCTGCCGTACTGCTGACATAATCTTCATAGAATCCCAATTCTTCACCGCTCAGCCTCTTAAGTGAACCGTGTACTGTAAAGCAGTCAAAAGATGAATAATCCGGCTCTGCACCATTTGTATCCATCTCATCCATAGCATCATAGATGTCATTCATCAGCTTATATGCACGTCTGTTCTTACTTCCTGTAAGATCAACTGCTATACAGCAATCCGCCTGATCCAAAAGAACAAAATATGCTCTTTCCGTTGCGCTCTCCGGTGTGGAACCACTATACATAAAGAAGTCGTCTACATAGTAAACGGTCATCTCTGAAGCGCCTTCACGTATATCTTCAACTGCAACAGTATCCAGATTCTGCATATCCCTAAAAAGCCATCCAAAAAAGGTAATGAAGATTATAAATGCGAGCAGTAAAGATGCGATGCCTAATAATAAGTTACAAGTTTTAAATTTGGTAATGATCTTTTTCAATTTAGTTTTCTCCCTCGCTCATGATCTCAATTGTATCGTTTTAAACAATCTATCTGATATACTAACTTAAAGAAATTCTCAATGCAAGTATATTTTATCCGGCAAACAGCAAAACAGGGAGGATACGGTATTCATTCACACCGATATCCTCCCATGATCACCTCATGATCTGACTATGATGATCCTTAATATCTGATCAGTTTTCCTCCACTCAGATCACAATCAATCAGCTCCGCATAATGATAATTCATTATCAAGTCGCTCTTGAACGTACACTTAATGAACTTCATATTCTCACCGTCATACAGATGAACCTGTCCGTCAAAGGTACAATTCTCGAATCTGAGATTCTTAGCCGGTCTGATAACACCCATAGCGCCCTTGACATTACCTGTAAAAGAGCAGCCACTCACATACACATTCTCCACGGGATTGCTGTTATCATTCGTCTCAAACAACAGACCGAACTGTGGATCTATACCGGACGCCCTGTCGAGGTGACAATTAAAGATGTAGACATTTTTACCATCTACCAGGCCCAGATTATTACGCCTGTTATCATGTATATTACAATTACTTATAAAAATGTTGCGATTCGATTTAGTCTTATCAGCCGCATGGTACGAAGACAGATACAGACCGTCTCCCCAGCTGTTCGACATCTCCACTCCGGTTATCGATATATTGTTACATTCATATACCGAAATACAGCAACCATTCTCACCTGCCGTACCCTTATGATTATTCTTGTCTCCTACGATATGTCCGCCACTGAGAGAAGCATTCTCTGCTTCCATGAACCAGATTCCCTTATAGTCATCCTTAGCTGTCGGCATGATACGTATATAAGCTCCGCTCGACATCTTGATATTGACATTGGATCTGACCTGAATCCTGTCGTAAGCATCATCATTAGGATCTATATAATAGTTACCGTCCGGTACATAAAGAATGGTTCCGTCCACAGGAGCAAGTGACTGAACTGCATTAATGGCCATCTGGAACGCCTTAGCGTCAGCCTTATCATCCGTTCCGTCTGCGCCGTAATCCTGAGGAGTTACTATCCTGTCATTCTCGATTATCCTTCGATTGATCTCTTCCTCATCCTCAAGAACCTGAACCAGACATTCCGCCGATACAGTCTTGCCATTATATCCGGTAGCCATAACGGTGATGATAGTCATTCCCGGATTAACGCCTGTCACCATACAACGATTCTGATCATCAACCGCGATCGTCGCCACTCCGGTGTTACCCGTCTTCCACTTTATGACAGGACTGTCAGCATTGGAAGGGGTGACCGTAGCGACAAGCGGTACCAGAGTACCTGTACTGTCCGCAGGATCATTCGTTGTCTGCCCCTGAGTGATGGTAATTCTCGTCTTATTCAGCTTAACCGAATTAACCGTTATGAAGGTAATACTCTTCTTAACGATATTGAAGTTCACGGTCTTCTGATTGCCGTATTCTCCCACACCTGCCAAAGTGACAGAAGCCTTTCCGACCTTGAGATTATTCTTATAAGATCCGGGCACTATGGATACATAATCCGACGCATCCAGTTCGATCCCTTTTTTCTTATCCGCTGAATTCCTATATACATGAATATCACCGTTCCCCGATGAATCCGAAAGAGTCAGATCCTCGATCGCCTCACCTCTGTATGTCTGATCCTCGATCACATACACGAACTTCGATATATCTTTCTTGGGATCATATACTTCATAAGAACCTGCTACCAGTCCTTTATAATTGCCGCGTCCTTCTATTAAGACAGTGACTTCTTTCACGGGACCGGTGATAACATCAGGCATCTCTACCCATTCATCGCCGTTCTTCAATAAATATGCTACGATCTCATAGTCTTTTTTTGCTTTCAGTTTATTATTCTTATTATCTGCGACCTCAGGAACCGATAAGCACTTCTTTGGCTTGTCAGTATATGCTTTATCGGGCAATTTGACGCTGCACATACTTATTTCGGCAGCAACTATTGTGAATTCACCTTCTTTTTTGACCTTATTGGAATAATTGCCCTTGCCGGTGATCGTATAAGAAGCAGTTCCGACTTTATTGTTATTCTTATACTTTACGGTATAGTCCTTATTAAGCGTTAAGACGGTTCCTTCGTCATCACTCAACAGGAAATCATATGTTGTGCCCGGTGCGGTATAAGTCACCGATACGGGAGGATTATTAATCGTGAAATCACCCTTCGGAAGGATCTTGTAAGTCTTAGTTATACTGCCACCATACTGATGCAATCCTGTAAAGACAGCTTTGGCATTACCGCACTTGGTATTAGCCGAATACTTAACTGTATAGTCAACACCTTCCGTAAGTACCGTACCGTCGTAGCTTACAAGACCCAGTGTATCCTGTGTGATACCGCCATTAGCTGCATCAATACTGCTGAACGGGATCGAAGCCTTCCACTTATCCTTATCTATAACGGCATTCTTCTTGAAATTGTATCCCGCTGCTATCTTCACCGTCTTGGCCAGATTCCCGGCATATGGAGCTGTGGCAGCACTGATCTTAAGAGTAGCATTGCCTACATCATCCCCACCTTCGAGAACCGCTGTATAATACGAAGGGTCTACCACCTTTCCCTTTATCTTGATACTTAATCCCAGATCATCAACCGTGATAGGCGTCCCGTAAAACTTCGGACTCTTATTGGTCATTACGACCGTCGCTTTGGACAGATTATAATCAGCTCCTACAATATAATATGAATAATCAATATTCTGACCGGTGTAATTCTTAATACCCGTCAATTGGAAAAAGATCTCCTCTATTCCGTTAGGATCACCTTTAAGACCGTTTTCAAAATACGACTGATACTCCAGCTTGTAGTCTCTTCCTTCAGTCAGCTTCTTATTATTGTAGTACACAACAGGCTTAGCTTTAACTGCCTTACCGGTATAATTATATGCCTGTCCGGCATTGGTAACCGTTATATTTGCCGACGTAAATGTTGCAGGCAGGATCGTATAAGCAAACGAACGTGTTCCGCTATACTGACCTGTAAGTGCCACCGTCACAGTCGGTGCCTTAGACGAATCACTTGTTGCCACATTGATATTATTCTTATATGTCAGCTTATAATCCGTCTTCTCAGCGAGTAATCTTGTCTTATCATACACTCGGATATCCTGCAGAATAGCCTTACCGGTATACACATAATTATCCTTATCAAAGCCTGCTATCCAGATATCACCCTTCATCATTATGATGCTGTCCGGATCCTCATCACATGCTATCGCAAAATTGCGGCAATTCGCTAACATCTCTGCCTCAGTTAATGCCGAAGCCTCTAACGACATCATCTGAGCCTTATCGTCATCTCCTGACACAGGTGTCATAATTAACGATATCTCTTCCGGATCGATCACAGTCTCCGTTTCTGTCTCTGTCTCTGTCTCTGTTTCTGTCTCGTCCGCTGTCGATATCTCTTCTACCGTCTCAGCCTCAGTATCAGCTTCAACTTCAGTTTCGGCATAAGCTCCGGTTTCAACATCCGCATCATTGCTGTTCGCATTGTCGCTGTCATTATCATTCGCGGTCTCTGATCCGGAGTATGGCTCAGTTGTTTCTTCGGTTGCCTCAGATTCAGTGGCGGTATCTTTTTCATTAATATCTTCTTCCGATGAGCCTATGGATGGTTCTTCTGCATTCGCACTTCCTGTATTGCTCTCTTCCTCAGACTCTGTGTACGCAGCCTGTTCTGCTGCCTCGCCCACACTAATTGCAGGGATAGTATTCTGAGCTGCCATTACTGGCATCACGGCATCACCCATACCGGTGAATACCATTACCGCTGATAATAATAATACTGCTACTCTTTTCTTCATAGGTCGACACACCTCCGATTATTTAGTCATCCTTACTGCCTTAAGTTGACTATTCGTTTTGCAAATGCTGAGGACCCTCCCCGACAGGAGTCTCCGGTTCCGCTTCTTCTCCGTAGGTATCCTTCAGATAATCTTTAAGAAGATTGTACAGTTCTTCATTCATCATATTATCGCTCATCTCACAGATCGACAGATATATCTCCGTCTTCATTATGTCGAGCTTTTCGTATCTGATCTTGTCAATATACTTGTTGATAGTCGGGAAATCAAAGTCTTTACACGCCGCCATGATCTTCCTGATGATATCCTGCTCAGATGCATACTTCTCGATCTCGGGCAAGTCTTCAACTTTCTCATCGCTATCGATTGTATTCTCAGCCTCTTCGTCTGCTTTCTCTTTTGATCCCTGTGCTTCTTCTGTTATTACCGGCTCTGTTACCTCAACAGATGACACTTCGCTCTTTACATTTTCAACCTGTTCGTCTGATTCCACTTCGCTCTTTACGGGTTCAGTCACCACGTCAGATATCGCTTCTGCCTTTACAGACTCAGTCTTCTCAACCGGCACTTCTTCCGCTTTAGAAGTCTCTGCTGCATCCTCGGGAAGTTCTGCTTCAGCTGATTCGGTTGTTGCTACGGACGCTTCATTTGGTGTACTTACGGTTATAGGATTATTCAATGCATCACTCGATATAGCGTCATGAATCTCCTTTACCAGATTCCTGTATGCCTGGAGGAAAATAGTATGATTAAGTTTCACATACTCTTCATCATCGCTCTTTCCTGCAAGTTCCAGGGCCTTAGCAAATTCGCCAAGCTGATTGGCTCCGATATTAAGCAAAGTTCCTTTTATGGCATGCACTCTTACAGCATAATCATGCATGCTGTTATCGACATAAGCGCGGATCAAATTATTGGCAGACTGTCTTGCCTCTGTATAAGCCGTCCCCAAAATCTCAATATAATCATCCAGATATCCGCCACAATTTCTGATACCGCTTCGCACATTAATAGAAGGTAGCATCGATGCCAGAATATCCTGTTTACTGCTCTGATTATATACAGGAGGTACAGCAACCGATGCTTCCTGCGATGTTGCTACAGGAACCGAATCAACATTTTCTTCAATACCGCTTGAAGCCGATCCCTCTGCCACAGGAGCCTCTACCGTGATCGGTGCGGATTCTTCATCTCTCTGCGCTTCCGACTTAAGTGACTCAGCTTCTGCCATTACAGGTTCAGTATCTGCTTTTTCTACCACGACAGGTTCCGCCTTTGCAGCTTCTGCCATTACAGATTCAGTATCTGCTTTTTCTACCACGACAGATTCTGCCATTGCAGATTCAGTATCTGTTTTTTCTACTACAGAAGGTTCAGCGTTTGCTACTTCTTCTACTACAGGGTCAACAGCTACTGCTTCTACTACAGCAGGTTCAACATCTACTGCTTCTTCTACAACAGGTTCAACATCAACAGATTCCTCTGCCTCTTGTATAGCGACATTACCCTCTTGGGCCATCAGATCTTCTGATGCCACTACGGCTTCTTCATTAACATCCCCGGCAAAAGCATGTGAACTTCTGAACTCAGTGAGAATACTCTCAAGTACTGAATCCTTCGGCTTATTATCCTCTACAACCGAAGGCTCTATAAAGGCATCTGCCCCAAGCAAAGTAGCTTCCAACGGCTCAACGGTCTCCTCTACCGCTGCAAAACCGGCCTTCTCAGAGCCATCCTC
The DNA here is from genome assembly GCA_024684085.1 of Lachnospiraceae bacterium. Taxonomy (GTDB): domain Bacteria; phylum Bacillota; class Clostridia; order Lachnospirales; family Lachnospiraceae; genus Colinaster. The sequence continues at coordinate 15,205 of JAIKXM010000011.1, forward strand.
ACCGTTCTCGCCTTCTTCACTATCCTCGATCATATAAGCGGGAAGGAATCTCTTGAAGATATTCTCCATCCTCTTGTAATTGATAGGCTTTCCTATATACTCATCAAAGCCTTCATCGATAAGTTCTTTCTTGGCTCCGCTTACGGCGTTGGCTGTAAGGACTACTATCTTACCTTCACCTGAAGGCGAATAATAATCATCCATCTCACGGATCTTCTTCATCGCCTCAGTACCGTCCATCTCAGGCATCATATGATCCATAAAGATGATATTGTATTTATTGGTCTTACACTTCTCAATAGCTTCCGGTCCGCTTTCAGCTGTATCCACAGTAAGACCGTAGTGCGCAAGACTCTTAACGATAACTTTAAGATTGACCACGTTATCATCTACAACGAGTATCTTCGCATCATGTATCTTGATCTGACCGAGAGTATATGCCTTCTCAAGCGTATCCTCGGCGCCCTGTCCGTAATCTCTCTCATGAGGATCGACAACTTTCTGTCTGATAACGGCAACAAATTCAGAACCTTCTCCAAGCTTACTTCTGACACTGATGTCACCACCCATAAGCCTTGCAAAACCTCTTGTAATAGGAAGTCCGAGTCCGGTTCCTTCTATATAAGCATGATTCCTGTAATCAGACTGGGTAAAGCTCTCGAAGATCTTCTCCTTATCTTCATCCCTTATTCCTATACCTGTATCAGAGACAGTGAAGATAAGCTTGATCTCCTCTCCTGCCTTAATAGGACCGACTGCCGCATTCTCGGAATCTCTGAGCACTACCGCATCCAATCTTACGCTTCCTTCATTGGTATACTTGATCGCGTTATTCAGCAGATTGATAAGCATCTGACGTATACGAACCTTATCACCGTACAACTTACCGGGACATGATTCGTCGATCTGCATTGTGAAGTCCAGTCCCTTATTCTTGGCCTGTCCGCCTATGATAAGAGCTACATCACGCATTAGTGAGTTAACATAATATTCCTGACATGCCAGCTCGATCTTACCTGACTCGATCTTGGAGATATCCAGAATATCATTGATAATAGCCAGCATATTGTTGGAAGACTGCCTGATATCTTTGATATATTCCTCTGCCGCAGGCGATACCTGTTCCTTCATCAGCAGCTCCGAGAAGCCAACTATGGCATTCATCGGAGTCCTTATCTCATGCGACATATTGGCCAGGAACTTACTCTTCTCACGATTGGCTTCATCAGCTGCCGCCTTAGCCTCTCTCAGAGTCTTCAGTGTTTTTTCACGTTCCGACAGATCCGTGATAACAACAATGAATCCGATGTCATCGCCGTAAGGATCTGTGATCCTGCTGACAGTCAGATTACAGGTAATGTTATTCTTAAGACACCTTGTATCGATACTGGTAGACTCGCCTTCAAACGCGAATACAGAACCTTCACTCAGGTCAAAAAGAGAGGTGACTGAGTGCTCCATATCCTGCAGATCTTCTCTCTTCAGTCCCATGAATCTGTTGGTGGCATCGTTAAATACACGCAGTTTATGACTCTTATCGTATACCAGCACGGGCACATTCAAAGAGAAATAGATAAACTCTGACAGGTTTGTCATATTAAGATGGGTCTTCTGATATGCATTGTTGGCGATATACAGGACAACCATCCCCCAAAACTGCATGATAGAACTGCCATATCGATCCGGCAGACCGGCGACAGGCAATCTCATATCAAGCACCATGCCGGAGATTATCAGCAGTTCCACTATAAGGAACATTGACGCGAATTTCCTGACACGCTTATAGGGTGATTTCACCAACATATATACCGTAACAATGAAGATACTGATCGCAACCAGTGTAGAATATGCCACAAAGAAATCATCGATCATCTCAGTGTCATAACTGAATCTGCGCCAGTCCATAGACAGAATATTGCCGCCTTTATTACGCTGCAATATCTGGAAATATATTCCGGTTCCTCCAAGTGTGAATGCAAAGAGCAGCCATTTCATAACAGCGGGAATCTGCGACAGGTAACTTACCAGCAGCTGAGCCGAGATCAGGAAAAGGAAGGCTCCCGTCACTCCCAGCACACGTAGGTATAAGCCCGATTGATAATCACTGTCTATATACAACAGTCCGTAGGCTACACTCCAGAGCGCACTGGAAAAAGCAGTAAACAGGCACATTCTGTTTTCCGCGTATTTTAGCAAGCCTCTGAATAGGAGCTGTATTCCCATTGCAAGCGCCAGAATACAATTAACTATCAGCAGTATTCCCAATATCTGATTCATATTTGTCCCCCTGTAATACAGTCATAGCCAATCTATGCCCCGGCCGAATCCATCGCATCCGATAATACCAATGCCATACGATCTCGACCGACAAGAATCTTCATATCTTAGTAACCGATACATTCCGATCATTTCCACCCCATTAAGGAATGACCGGTGTCCAGTAACTCTGATTATATATATCTGTAAGTCTGAATGTTGCCCTCACAGACGAAGCTTCGATAGCAACGTTTGATATCTTGTCATTGCCATTAAGCGTGATGACCTCATCCATCATGTAGCTGTCCTGATATTCACCGCTATATGAATAGTAGTCACACAACGGCTCCATCACATCACCGCTATTGATCTCAGTCACATTCTTGGCCACCGCATCCGTCTCACCGGAAGCATATACACTTCTTGCACCCACGATATATCCTTCGGGATTATCCGAATCAAATCTAAGAAGCAGTTCGGATCTCTCACCGTTAAGAAGGCAGGGCACATAACCATTGATAGAATATTCGCTTCCGTTATCAACCGTATCCATATGATAATAAGGAACTATCTGTCCGTTGATCGCAAGCCATGTACCGTCATACTCACCGATAAGCGCCCCGTTATCATCGAAATCGAATACATTATCCATTCCAAGATCTATATAGCCTTCGCCATCATCCACGAAGACATTAAGTTCCAACTCCTGTACCAGATCCCACTGAGAATCATCCATGCTCAGAAGAGGTGTTCCGGTACTGTCATCCCATACAAGATTGTTGGCATCAAGATAATTGGCCGATACATACTCAGCTGTATCCTCATCACTTATCTCTCTTCCTGTAAAAAGACCAAGCACTGAGGAATCGAGTCCCATAGAATTGGAACCGCCGCCTGACTGCGATCCGGTCAGCATGCCTGAGAGCATTGACATGATCAGATCACTGCTGCCACCCGAACTCTCACTCATGCTTCCGCCACCGATAAGCGATCCGGCAAGTGAAGAATAAGGACTTGAGGATCCGCCTGCTGCCACCTGACCCGTAGTCTCGGTTGCGGCGAACTCTCGGATACATTTTGAATACTCAGAATCCATTCCTATCTTATTAAAGAGATTGATAGCAGTCGATGTCTTTCCCGTCTTCTGATAAGGGAAGTAGATGGCAAGTCCGTGTGCATCCGTCATGCTCGACGCTGTTCTGTTATACTTAACCGCCCCCTCGATGGCTTTAGCGAGATCCCGCGCTTCCGCTGTATTGATATTCTCGCAAAAATGCACCATGTCTATCTGATCTATCTTCGAAGATCTTGCGAATTCGCGAGTGTTGCGTCTTGCCTTGGCAACGGTCTTATATCCGTTATTATTGATCATCTCCTTGGTAGACAGTGCAAAGTCTGTAAGTTCTTCGGGAACCGTTGCCTTGAGTTCTGCCAGATCGACGATCGAAAGAGTAGTCTGCTGACCTCTGCACTTCCTGTCACATTCCTCTACGAAACTGTCTACAATATTCTTACCTATCTCTACCGTAGGCATTGAAGTATCTGAGGCAAGAGAAGTAAGCCAGTTGGTATAATACCAGCCCACGCCGGGTTCAGTCTCTTCGGAAGCGATCATGTAGTCGCCGTATTTTTCCAACATAAGACCGTTCTCTACGGTTGCCATAAGGCAGGCATCAAAGCCGATGAAGTCGAACTGCACGCCTGCTGAAGACAATGCTGAATCGATCCCTGCAAGTGTCATTGAACCTGAGCCGGCGTTCTTCTCGTCATATCCGTATCCGGTGATCGACCCGCCGCCATGATCCCACAGGATCAGTTCATTACGGTTGGCAGGATAATTGTTGTTACAATATCTTATGAATCCTGCAAGATTAGACGGATCTGTCATTGTGTTGTTGCCTGCGTTCTCCTCAAGGCATATCAGCTGTCCGTTACTGATCTTATATATCTGATTATATGTAGAACTGATCACATTATTCTTCCAGTTCTTACAGCCGCCTGTATATATGATGATATTGACCTTATCATTAAGTCTGGCGTCGAGCATCTCGTTGATATCATTAGTACCCATTCCGTACTTTGACTCGAGATCGGTTCCGCACATATATACCATTATGGTAACAGTATCGGTTCCATCACCTCTTATAACAGTTTGCTTTGCACGTGCGGACGGATCTACTGTCATATCTGCTGATGTATCTGAATAGCTGTTCTGATAGGTAGTCTGATAACCCGTGTCAGAACTGCCTCCAAGATCTATACTTCCTACATTGGTCGAACCACCGGAACCACCCTGAAGCAGATAGAATACAACCGCGATAACGATCGCCAGAAGGCTTATACCGCCACCTCTCTTTATTCCGCTTCCGGTACCACCTCCGCTAAGGTGCATACCCCCTCCGGTGTTACTGTGAGAACTTACATTTCCCACTTGTCCTGTTCCAAGTCCGCTCCCCTTTTTAGCAACTCTTCCGGAACCGGCAGAGGTATGTTTCTCCCTGCCTCTTAATCCATGATCGTTCATTTAACCTGTCTCCATTTAAATATAATAATGTTGTCTTTGATCATTAAGATCCGGTGTTATACAGAACACGATCAGGCGCTACTATTCAGTTCCCGCCGACCGGTCACTGAATGGTAACAATAAGACAACCTTACTGACATTATATAACAAAGTTAAGGTTACGTTAAGGTTTATCCATTTTTACGTTAAGAAATAATGAATATAATAAGCTCATAACATTTATTAATCTGTTCGCAGTGAGGAGGAGACAATTATGTGGACTAATTTTGATCTTAAGAAAAGAGGCATGGCAGCCTTTAAAGCCAATTATTGGAAGGCCGTGCTTGTAGGTGTTGTTATGATGCTGGTAACCGGGGGCTTTCGCGTTAATTACAAAACCTATGGTTCAAGCGATGACAGCAATATCTTCAACAACAAAACGGAATATTCTTATGACTCCGGTTATGACGATACCTATGATAAAGAAGGCCTTGAATCTATCGAAGATGCTCTCGGCGAAGCATTCTCCGACAGCTCTATAGAAAATGACATACTATCCGATTCAGATGACATTTATGCCTTTCTCGGTATCGGCATGGTCATATTTATGATCATATTCCTGATCGTATTTATATTCAGCATGTGCTTAAAAGCCTTCCTGTTTAACCCTCTTGAGACAGGTGCACGTACTTTCTTCAGGAAGAATCTCGACGAACCCGCTTCTGCCGGCAATCTGGGTTTTGCCTTTGATGCGAATTACATGAATATAGTTAAGGTGAATTTCTTCCGTGACCTTTACATTGCATTATGGTCTCTCCTGTTGATCATCCCCGGCATCATCAAGAAGTATGAATATGCCCTGGTTCCTTATATACTCTCAGAGAACCCTGATATCAGCAAGGACGAAGCTCTTGCAGAGAGTAAGGAACTTATGTATGGCAATAAGTGGAACCTCTTCGTACTTCAGCTTTCTTTCTTAGGATGGCATATTCTCTCTCTCTTCACATTAGGACTGCTGGAGATCTTCTTCACAATACCTTATCAGGCTTCAACCGAAGCTGCCTTCTATGAAGCTGTAAGATACGGGATCACGGGCAATGAGACTGATAGCTACACAGACGAAGTAGCGGATGCCACATACTATACAGGCGAATAGGCAGACTGCCTCACAAGTTACTGCTCACACCCGTATTTTTGTGAATAACTACAGGAAATATATTCACAGGAAACGCCTATGTACAGTTAACATATGCAGTATTGCCAAACCCGGTATTGCATTATAGAATAATAAGAGCTTCTGCCCTTTTGCGACGGAAGCTCTTATCAATTAACGGAGGAACACTCATATGCAGTATAAGATTCTTATTGCAGATGATGAGAAAGAGATACGAAGTCTCCTGAGACTGTATCTGGAGAATGAAGGCTATGAGATCATAGAAGCCTCTGACGGTCAGGAGGCTCTCAGCCTATTTCGCACCCATGCTCCCGATCTCTGCCTGCTGGATGTCATGATGCCCGGATTGGACGGGCTAAAGCTAACTCAGGAGATCAGAAAAGAGAGCAACATTCCCATACTGATAATATCCGCCAAGACAGCCGATGCCGAGAAGATCATCGGGCTCACCATCGGTGCCGACGATTATATTCCCAAGCCTTTTAACCCGCTCGAAGCAGTTGCAAGAGTCAAGTCTGCCTTGCGCAGGTTCTATAAGCTCGGAAGCGGTACAGCCGGCGAAGATATCCTGATCGTAGGGGATCTTAAGCTTGATACCGGATCCATGAGACTTACCAGGGGCGGTCAGCCGATAGACATTACATCCGTTGAATTCCGAATCCTCAGCCTGTTCATGAGCAATCCCGGCAAGGTATTCACCAAGCAGCAGATATATGAATACGCATGGGGTGATGATTATATAGTGGCAGATAACAATATCATGGTAGCAATCAGCAAATTAAGAACCAAGCTCGATAAAGACCCGGCCAGATATATTACTACCTTAAGAGGTCTGGGATACAGAATGGAAAAATAGAACGGGAATAATTTGCTGATTTACGACGTCCGGGACACAAAATCGAAATAGAACCGGATATATACTGCATTAAGCAATCCGGGATACAGCATGAAGAAATATGACAGGAAAGACTGATGTTATGAGTGAAGAAAAGATAATAAAACAATTTGTTATAAAGCGTTTTATCATAGCCTTTTTATGTGCCTTCGTAGTGATGTATCTTCTGACCACGCTCAACACGAAGATCTTCTCTTATATAATAATGCCCGCTTTTTTTCCGGAACTGATCTCAGTTAATCTCCTCAGTCTCTCTAACATCGTATCTTTATTCTCTGTCCTGGGGATACTCTTACTGAGCCATCTCATCAGGCAGATATTTCCCTTAGTAAGCGATAACATCTTCACATTCGGCGCGAATGCCATGAACAGGCTCTCGATCTTCAACGATCACAACCATCAGTTAAACGGAGCCATGGATATCTACTCGCTTATCTCCCCCACGAGATGGGCAATACTTGCGTTGATCTTCCTGGTGTTTCTGATCCTGTCGCTTATCCCGCTTATAGTGGCTATGCTCTTTTTCATCAAAGCGATCACCGGAGAGCTGAACGCACTTGAGAATGCCCGCCTTGAAAAAGAGCGGAGTCTTGAACGTTCTAAATACCTCATGATCTCCGACATCGCGCACGATCTAAAGACGCCTATGACAACCGTGTCAGGTTATGCGCAGGCACTGTCTCAGGGAATAGTACCGGAGGACAAGATCCCCGAATATCTTGATTCAATCGTTACCAAGTCAGGCAGGATGAATGAAGTTATCCAGATACTCTTTGAATATGTTAAGTTAGAGAGTGAGGGGTATTCGCTCACCACGACCGATTTGGATATTTGCGAATTGTTGAGAGACCTTATTGCCTCTCTCTACGTTGATATGGAGGAAGCCGGAGATATTCCGGAAATAGATATTCCCGAGGAGAAGATCATGATACAGGCCGATCGTCTCCAGCTTCAGCGTGTGTTCTTCAATATATTAGGTAATGCGATCAAGCATAACGACAAAGGCACTCAGATAGGTATCTTCCTTAAGCGCGATCATGAGAAGATAAGGGTATACATATCCGACAGCGGTAATGCCATACCTAACGATCTTGTTAAGCGCCTGTTCGATCCCTTTGTAACCGGAGATGAGTCAAGACTTACTAAGAACGGCACGGGACTCGGACTTGCAATATCATATAAGATCGCCGGACTTCACGGCTATTCGCTCCGCCTTGTCCAGAAGCCCGAGATCGGCAGATATCACCTTGGAGATGATTACACCAAGGCTTTTATCCTTAATATTCCTGTGAAGCGATGAAAGCTTTTCACACACTCATGATTACAATCCATCGGTAATGCTACTCTGAGGATCCGGGGTATCATGTACTATAATATCGATCTGTTTTCCCAGCACTACGAACCTGACCGATTCATCCACAGAACATGTCGACAGGGTGACATACCTTTGCTCCTCGCTCAGTGTCTCACCGCTATTAATATACGAACCTTTCATGATCTCATTCTGCATCAGCCTAATCTCATCACTGTCACTCAGATCAAAACTGACATATATGTCACTATTCGCCGAGATATCACGACACCCGATCACCTCATATCGGTAGATACATTCTCCCGTATATATCTGGAAAAACTTATGCGACTCGGTATATTCCTCCCCCGTCTTATAATATCTTAATCTTCCGAACATCGAGAGATCCTTCATATTGTGGCCATAGATCACACTATTGCAATCAGTCAGATCCACACTGTTCCTGTAATCAAGAAAAATAGAACCGGCTGAAGATCTCGTTCCGTCAAAGGCTTCCTTAAGATAGCGCTCATTGTCAACAGTCTGCATTAGGGGATAGCTTATATCTTCATTCTCGAAATATAACCATCCCGCAACCTCGGGATTGATCTTTCTTAAGCCTTCAATATCCGCCTCAATGATATTCAGAGAAGACTTTCCATAGTCAGAATCCTCGGAAGAACTATTAGTATTCTCTTCACCAACAGCTGAGGATTCCGATATATGAACCGGCTCGATCCTTGTATAATCGCCGGCCGCTTCAGTATAGATTCCCTCAGATCGCTTATAATCCGCTGATATTCTGATCACATTGATCGCAGCGATCAGTGTGATCAGCAGGGCTATCCCCATTAATCCTATTAATATTTTCCCAAGGTTATCTTTCTTCATGCATTCCTCGTTTTTTAAAAACGGAACAGAGATCGTACCCTGTTCCGTTCAGTTGTTTATCACATTCGTCTTCTGTTTCTGACTTCCCTTAGATAATAGATCGCCGCCCCTATAAATACTACCATAGAAGCAAGTAGCAGCATAATCCAGCCTTCCAGATTATTGGTATCTTCCGTAGCCGGAGCCGCATACCTTACTATCCTCATGTTGGTAGCAGTGTACTGAGCCGTATTACCGGTAGTCAGTGTCTGTACTCCCGTCTTATCACCCGGATCAGCCTGAGGCTGTGCACCCGGTGTCGTGCCCGTTCCCGGAACCTTCGGCGAAGGCGTTGCTGTCGGATTCGCAGTCGGTGTCGGCGTGGGCGTAGGAGTTGTATTAATCGGTGTATCTGTCGCCCCCATTGTCGGATTAACAACCTTAGCCGTAGGTGTAGGCGTTACCTCTACCGTGGGCGAAGGCGTTATCCCAACCGTGGGTGTAGGCGTTATTCCAGCCGTAGGTGTAGGCGTTATTCCAGCCGTAGGTGTAGGTGTTATCCCAACCGTGGGTGTAGGTGTTATTCCAACCGTGGGTGTAGGTGTTATTCCAACCGTGGGTGTAGGCGTTATCCCAACCGTGGGTGTAGGTGTTATTCCAACCGTAGGTGTAGGCGTTATCCCTACAGTAGGTGTAGGTGTTGGTGTGATCACAACATTCTCAAAACCGTAGGCTCCTCCTCCTGACATAAGTGTCAGAAGATCTTCATGCTCCTCGGCCGTCACATGTGTATATGTATATTCCGTTCCATTCGTAAGCAAAGTCCAAACCGGTTCATCGACTCCATTATATACGCCCTTCCATACCTGAACAGTTGCGATCGCATAACGATCCACAGTCTCAACATTGTTCATTGTTGAATCGAAAATGGGTGCTGTATAAACAGGATTGGTTGTCTTCTCCGCAGTCACCGCAATTTTGTAAATAGTATTATCTTTGATGTAGCTGTCAGCACTGTTGACCGACTTCTCGAAGAGATAGAAATCTCTCGTCCCCACATAATCCACAGGTATCAGAAGATCCGCGGTTCCAAGATACTCATAGCCTGCCTCCGCTCTGGTATGGCTGGTTATGTATGAGAGGATATCAGTTCCCTGATAGTCCGTACTGATTGCAAAAGTGAACTCACCGTTAACGTGAGCGACATTATTGTCAGCCTCATCTTTTACCCTCTTATCGATCAGCACTTCCATTCTGTCATAGACTGAATTTAGCGCCGTCGCAGCAGGCTGAGGTGTACCGATAACAAGATATCCGTTACACAGGACACCACCACCGTGAGTGGTAGACGAGTTATGCATTATGATTACCGTATTGGGGCCGATCGCCGCTGTTGCTGCAGCCTTCGCAGCCGCATCTGCATTATTGTTAGCACCGCACAGATAGGTTGCCGTTACTCTGGAATCATCCGTTACAGGACCAAAAGCATGACCGTCGCTACTGCCCGACCATACTTCATAACCACCGCCCAACATAACGTTGGACATCGACGTATTGAGACAGCAGAAGTAATCATCGTAGCCGTTGTTCATGAAGACCTCATCCTGAGAAGCCAGATGATCCCTGTTCTTGGATGACTCCGAACCTGAGAGATGAGTTCCGTCTGCAGTATTGTCAAAAATAGCAGCGCCATTGTCGTACGTGAACACTCTACCTGTAGAACAGCCCGCAAGACCGCCTCCAAAGCCATCTGCTGAGTTATCGGCAATATAAGCTTCAGGCATCTGACAATATCCGGTCGACTGAATGAAGATTCCGCCACCGCCCCAGTCCTGAACGTTAAGAGTCTTATTGTAAGTAAATACACCCGCGTTGATAACAGCGTTGGCCTGATGACCGATAGTAATGCCACCGCCCTCACTTCTGTTGGCAGTGTTGCCTACGAAATAGCCACCGTTCATCACGAACTTATTGGAAGCATATGAGGGATAATAGCTTCCCAGCTGGAATCCGCCACCACCGGCACCTGCATTATTATTGGTAAAATAGCCGTCATTCATGGTCACGGTCACGCCGCCGTCGGCATAAAGACCGCCACCGTTACACCCCCATTCGTGACTTATAGTTCTGTTATTAGTGATGTAACCTGAATTGATCTCAATATCACATCTGTCACAATAGATACCGCCACCCATTTGCTGAGATGTATTATTGGAGATAACTGCGCCATTGATGATCAGAGTCGAATGACCGCTGTCCTCACCCATGATGCATATAGCTCCACCATGACCGGCACTGGTCGTATTGTTATCGATCACTGCACCTGATCCGAGAGTGACCGTCTTATTCGCACCTCTTGCAGAGATTACAGCGCCTTCCTGCGCTGAATTAAATCCACCGATATATCCTCTGTTGATCGTAAGGGATTCCGCAGACGCCGATTCAAGACTGAATATAGGATAAGCACCGTTGATTATGGCGCCTCCCGTATATGATTCGTTACTGCTATATGATTCATATTGAGCATTAACTTTGTAGATCTGATAATTATATGTATTACCGCTTCCGGTAGAAGTATCGTCGACTACAATACCGGTTCCGTTCTTAATGGCGAAGAATCCCGTTGCACCATTGAGGTCGATCTCATGTCCGTTAAGATCTATGGTAAGTTCGGTCCCTGATAAGAGTTCTACATAACCGTCGAACTGTCCGGCACTCACTGTAATATCCTGGATGAGTCTTACGTTATTACCGGACCGGAGTTCATCGATCAGCTGTGGCATCGCAGAGACATCAATAGTCTCTCCTGCTGCTCTTACAGTACCGCCCTCACAGGGTAAACCGGCTATGATCAGAATCAACGCCAGAACCAAAACACGTAATCTTCTCTTGAACATCATCTTCTCCATTTTCATAAAAACGTTTTTACAGTTACTAAATAAATAGAATGTCGCTTGCGACATTCTTGCGCCGAGCGCGTATGCTTCAGCATTATCTACCTTTCGCGCGAGTGCGTATGCTTCACATCTGCCTTTCGCGCCCTCACACTTCTCAATAGTATTATTAAATATACTTACTTTCAAGTGGATAATTGTCCCAAATAGTGGACTATTTGCCAATCTATAGTATAATATATTATGCTATGTAACAGATGTGTAATAGATGCGTAACAGATGTGTAATGATTCCCATTTTTCTAATTATACAAAAATCCTTTCCCGGGATTCAGGCTCCATTTATTAATTCTCTCTAACGATCAAAAGAGCCCCCCGGTTAACGCTGACTCTCGACGGCCTTCCGCAGAACTCATTGCTGACACCGAGTGCTACATCATTGACCATATCGCCTTCATACTCATAACGAAGCCCCTTAATCTTAACCCCGGAAGCTACGTCCGAAAGAGCCATTACAGATATCATTCCTCTTTGATCTTCATCATATTCCAAGCCGCCATTGTACAGCACCTGCATCACGGTATTCTCCGAATACATTCTGAGAGTCACTCCTCTTTTTGCATGGAATAGCATCAACTGGATATTGGCAAAAGTGTGGTCTTCACGCCTGCCACCGATTCCACCGAATATATCTGCAGATTCACAACCGGCTTCGATCGCACATCTAACCGCAAGAGCCATATCGGTATCATCCTTAACGGTACTGACTCTTACTACCCTTGTGTCACCGACATATTCCTCTTTGTATTCACCCGGCTTAAGATCATCCATATCCCCCTCTCTTAGCTGACCCTGCATTTCATGAGTCGAATCCATATCACCCACGAAGCAGTCGGGTGTTATGCCATTGCGGATAAAAAAGCCTATTCCGGCGTCAACTGCGATAGTATAATTCTCTTTATTCCTGAGGGATCCAAGTAACTTCTCGGATTCACTTCCCACAGGAGCAGCTCCTACAAGCACTGCAATCTTCTGTCCCATTTTTTCCTCCCTGTCACCTTGCTACCTCAGAGAATAGTCGCTCCTGTCCAAAGAGAAATTGATATTGTAATAAGGATCGCCGGCCTCAAGTTCTTTCTTCCACTTGTCTCTGAAGTGCTCACTCTCCCGGTTGTAACGCTCGGCCTTCTCGCCATTATCATCAAGGCCTCTGCTTATCGATTCATAATGATACAATTCCGCAAAAGGAGTGAACACATTTAGATATCCTGCTGCCCTCAGCTTAAGACAGAGATCCACATCATTAAGACTTATCTCGAAGCTCTCGTCCAGTCCGCCGACTTCATCAAACTTCGCCCTGCTTACCATGAGGCACGCACCTGTCACGGCTGTCACATTCTGGGCATAACAGAGTCTTCCCATATAACCAAGGTTGTCATATGACTTACCGTAATGCGTATGCCCTGCCGTTCTGTGAGCACCGAGTCCGATCACAACTCCCGCATGCTGTATCGTCTTATCGGGATAGAGAAGCTTGGCACCGACAGCCGCAACATCCGGTCTCTGCGCATACATAAGCAATTCTTCTATCCAGTTAACGCTTATCACCTGCGTATCGTTATTAAGGAGGATCAGATACTCACCTTTTGCATATCCGATACCGTAATTATTGACGGCCGAATAATTGAAGTTTCCTTCATATCTGACAACTCTGATCTTATCATTCTGTATCTCATCATAATAATCGAAGATCTCCTTATCCTCGGAATTATTCTCGACTATTATGATCTCATAATTATCGTAAGTGGTCTTATCTCTTATGGATTCGATACATCGCTTCAGATCATCCTTATGATCCTTATTGGGGATGATGATCGACACCATCGGATTGCCTTTGATCTCATAACTGATCCTGAATATAGTCTCAAAAGCTCTCGTGCTTGTGATCTTAAAATTCTCAAAACCGTGGGCCTTAAGATGGTCGGCAACCGCACCTCTCGCCGCCTCGATCGCGTAACTCTTGGCACTAATATCACTTGCCACACTTCCTGCATGACTGCGCCAATAATATAAGAGCCTCGGTACATGCACGATACACTTAGCCCTGTCCGTAAGCCTTAAGATCATATCATGATCCTGACTTCCGTCAAATCTTGTCCTGAACAGCTCAGTTCCCTCAAGAAGTTCTCTTGAGAAACAGCTGAAGTGACAGATATAATTATTTGCTCTGAGATTATCTATCGCATAGTCCGGTTTGAAATGCATTGTGATCATCTTATCGATGCTTCCGTTATGGAAAGTAGTCTCATCACAATAGATATAATCCGCATTTTTCTCATTGATGACCTTCACATATTCATAGAGAACGGAAGGATGAAGAATATCATCATGATCAAAAAGAGCGATGTACTCGCCTGTTGACATGGCGTAGCATCTGTTGGTATTGCCCGATATTCCTTCATTGGATTCAAGCTTCATATACTTGATCCGCTCATCAGCCTTAGCTTTCTCCATGCAGTACTCACCGACAAAAGAATGCTCTTCGTCCGAGCCGTCAGCGAGACACAACTCCCAGTTATGATAAGTCTGATATTCAACCGACTCTATCATCTCTTTTAAGAATATCATCGGAGTATTGTACAGCGGAACAAGGATACTTATCAAAGGCATCCTCTCAAATACCGCTTCCTCTTCTTCTTTTCTTCTTACCGCATCGGGAAAGCTCTTTGTTCCGTATGACTTGCCGGCCTTCTTCTCATGGATCTTATGAGCAAGCTTCGCCTTGAAGCCTCTGAATCCGCCCAGTCCCTTGATCCTCTTCATCAGTCGTGCCGACCTAAGCATCATATCCCTGACAGGCTTGGTATGCTTCCAGAGAGGATTATTATGTATTCGCTCAAGCCGGAAATTAAGCATGGCATTAGCTTCCTCAAGTTCGGCCACTTTTGCAATATATTCATTACATTTCTTATGTTCCGCTTCGTACAATTCCTTGTAGTCGCGTACTTCCGTTTCGCTCATCTACGATCCTGCCTTCACTTTATATCTTTCCTTACATATCTGTAAGACCATTTTCGGATTTCGATCCATCGTCTGATATCCGTTTATACGCCATCCGGATTCCGATCCATCGCCCGATATCCGTTTATCCGCCATCCGGATTCGATCCATCACCCGATATCCGTTTATCCGTCATCCGGATTCCGATCTGTCCTTCACCCCGTCATTTAACTTCAATATATCGATTGGTATATCTCTTTAATACCATCCCTGAGACAAGCCCCTCAGCCATCATGCCGACCCTGTACTTACCCTTCGGCATATCGTCCACCTGAGGATATATCCTGAAGCCGTTAAGTGCCGCCTTCTCCTCAGGATCGAGATTGATCTCAAGATCGGGTCTGTAGATCTTATTACAAGGCATCGAATACTCTCCGCTCTCACCTTCCAGCATAAGGCTGAACTTAAGGCACGAATTATCCGATCCGGCAACAAAGGTATAGCCTCCGATATATATATCATCTCTGTCTTCACGCTCATCCGCTTCAGGCCCGCAGAAATATCCGTAAGTCCCGCACTGCTCCAGACTGATTATCAGACAGTCATTATCCCACTTAAGTTCCGGAGTCTTACCCAAAGGCTTCGGAACGGGTCTGTATGCATTACTGACATTCGTGTCATCTTTGTATTCGTATTCATATGTATAATTGCTGTCCAGAATATCAGCGGTAAAGTAGTCATGATAGAACGGGTCCTTGTCGTACAGATGAGGATGCTTCTTATACAAGAGGTTCCTCTCTGACTGAAGGCGTTCTATTTTCTCCTTGGACTCGTCATCACCACGGCTGAAAGACTCATAATGCCACAGGTGAGTATTGTTGACTACAACATTGAAACGCCCTTCATCAAATAGTTTAAAACATAGGTCAACATCGTTGAAGGCCACCTTCAATTCCTCATCGAATCCACCAACCAGATCGAAGTCACTGCGCTTAACAAGTAAACAGGCACCCGTAACGGCGATAACATCACGATCCATGTCATTGACATGATCGTAATACACATGATCATCCTCCTTGAACTGGAGCTTGTGAACCGGTCCCAAACGGAGGTTGGTTATACCGCAGTGCTGTATCATCTTGCTGTCGGGATAGAGTAGCTTGGCGCCGACCGCTCCCACGTGCGGAAGCGCTCCGTATGCAAGCATCTTCCTGAGCCACTTGGTATCCCTTATCTCCATATCGTCGTTTAGGAAGAGGAGATAGTCTCCGGTTGAGTGATGTGCACCTTCATTGCATATCGCTGAGAAATTGAACTCCCTCGGAGAATAGATATACCTTATCCCCATGAAGCCCGCACCCGAACGATATGAGCCCACGATCTGCTCTATGGTCTTCTTATTATCCTCGCTGCTTCCGTTATCTATCAGAACGATCTCATATCGCACGCCGATCGTACGCTTTATAATGGATGCCAGCAGATTCTTAAGAATATCCGGATTGTCCTTTGACGGAATGATGATGGATACAGCCTCGTCTCCTTCATACTCCGGTCTGTAACGTCTGTCATCAAACAGCGGCTTGCTGAAGTGCGTATGATACAGACAATAATCAATATGTGACACCTGTGTCATATTCATTCCTATCGCAGTACGTACGATAAGATCATATATATCCTTACCGGGCTTTATGACCGATCCGCGGATCGCCACAACACTTCCCATATACAGGTAGTTAAGCAAAGTATCCGGAGACCAGTCGGGTCTGAATACGGGATTCATCCTTACAGTCTCATTGGAGTTGAACTCGTCTTCATCTCCGTATACCACGCATACCGCAGGATCATTCGCAAAGGCTGCCTCGATCACACTGAGAGCATGTTCATCCAGCCCGTCCGTATCAGCGACGAATACACATATAGCCGATGTATCAAAAGAAGTATGCTCATTCACCTGCGAATAGTAGATAAGCTGAACCGGCATGTCCGATTCAACTCCCGAATTCGCGCTTCGATATTTCTCTTCCTTGGCTCTTATCCATGTATCGTAAGAGATATATCTGCGATCCATTTCCGCATAATATTTTCTGTTCAGCCGTTCGATCATCGGCTGTCTGATCATACTCTTTAACCCATCAAGCATCTTCAATACCCACTCTTTATCTTACAGACGTATCAGCTTACCGGGTTCGTACTGAAGTAACCCTATCATCGCCTCAGTACAATACCCTCTCTTTGTCTTACAGACGTATCAGCTTACCAAGTTCATTCTGAAGCGATCTTATCATCGACTCCGTACAGTTCCTTGTGATCATCCTGACCCTTAATCTGTTCCCGGTACTCCTTATTATATCCTTGGTCTTCACTACGATATTGGGATCGTCGTAGTAGAATACCGCCGTAACGCTATTGCCGTTTGTCACCTTCTTACCGTTGACATATACGCGCTTATTATCCTTAAGATCCAACAATTCCCCATTCAGTGATATTTCAAGTATCTCCGTCATACAGTATTCCATACAGGGATCTATTCTCACATTAACCGTGCCACTCTCAAGCGAAGTATGGAAATCGATATAACCGTTACTGTCATAGAGGGCATCCACGAAGTAAGAATCATCTTCATTGAAGCCTCTGCCCGTATCGGTATAGATCTGAACCTTTTTCCTGATACTGTCCTTCTCCTGCCCTGTAAGCAGTTGATCCATGGTGATCATAGCACCGCCGATACTGTCTCTTAACTCTCCCATTGACATTCGTTTGCCGGTAACCTTCTTCTGGAAGATCGCCTCATCTTCTCTGAAGCCTTCCAGCTCATCATTGGTAAGTGCTAACAGGCTGATCACTTCACTGTAATCGAAGCTGTTCCTGTATTCACTCTCAAGGGTATAGCAGTACAAAGCCCTGTAAGCCGTCTCCTTAACAGGTACACTCCGTTCCCTGACCCACTCATAGTCAATGGCTGTCCATTCATCCCCATCAACAAGGATATTGGAAAAAACGAGGTCCATGTCGGTTATATCACTCCCTGATCCGTAACCCGTTCTATCGATATATTCGGAAAAGAGCTTCTTAAAGCCTTCTATATCCCCTGCCAGCAGATACTCGTCAAAGAGTTCCGAAAGAGGCCTTCCTTTGACTATAGGAAATCTGACAACTCCGTCACTTATTTTTTCGCAAGGCGCAATCTTAAGTCTTCCGCCCCGGTATCGCTCCTCAAGAGCCTTATAATGTCTTACCATATCCTCCACGTGAGCATTGCACTCCTCACACAGAGCGACCTTATCCACATGATCACTGGAGATCAGGGTGCCGATGGCATATTCATCAGAACGATCATTGGAATATCGTACATAATCAATATCCGCATCGCTTCCTATAAGGATCATATATGAATTGGAGAAAAACGGGAATTCTCCGCTCTCGACTATTCCGTCCCATGCCGTAGTCTCATCGAACAGCAACAGTCTGTCCCTGTCAAAATTGCGATAGTTATTGCACAGCTCGCCCTTTCCCGGAAGTCTGTCATCCGAGAAAAGTGTAGTCATAAACTTATAATCGGGATAAGGATAATAGAAATGATAATCTTCTATACCTGCCTTCCCGAACATCTTCTCAAATCCTGCTTTGGAGAAAGTTCTTACTCCGCCGCCATCCTTATACATCTCTATGGAACTGAAAAATGTCCCCAGATGATCTTCCCTGCAACCGGCAAAATACTTAAGTCCGTAACGATTCTCTATAGCGATGGCAAGTCTTCCGTTCTCACCCACATGACTTCTCACTATATCAAGAAAGTCTTCAAAAGGGGTATCGCCACCTATATAGCTCTGGGCATATTCAAATACACCTATCAGAAGAACCAGATCATAGCCTCTGTCAAGATCCGGCTCAATATCCTTGAAGTTCCCTACATGTATCGTTATATTGTCGTCCTCTTCATGTCTGTAAGCATTGATAAGACTTCTCTTTCTTGAGAGATCCACACAGTCTACACGACCTGCGCGCTTAGAGAGCGCCCCTGTAACAGCTCCGCATCCGGAACCGATCTCAAGTACTTTCATATCACGGTTTATGGGAAGCCAGCGCACGATATTCTCGCGCTGTGTCGACAGATGGTAAAAAATCGGCCAACTCTTGTTGGCCTCTATTATCTTCGGATATTCAACCTTCGAATAATTCTTGACTATATTAAGGATCTGATCTTCAACAGCGCCATCACAATACAGATCTTCACCGCTGTAATGGTCGTAATTCAATCTTACTTTTCCAATCAATTCGTTTTCCATATCTGCTGTTCCTTTCGGAAAAACTAAAGGATTATCATTCCCTGTCTTTCTTCATTATTCCTATCCCTCTGTGATGATCACTCATACACCGCAGGATACTTTTCACCCTCACTGAAAGGGATATCTTCCATACTCACCGCAGGATGTTATCATGCAGCACTTGCCTTCTTTGATTCACTGTACAGTGATCCTGGAATTCATATCAAAATAACCGACGGTGTCTTTATCTGACACTACTGTCAGATTAATAACATCATATAACCTGTGATAGACCTGAAAATTATCCCTCTCATATCCGGTCACGCCGAAAGAGAGAAGATACTCTCCGCCCTGAAGGTTCATATCCTGACTGAACGTAACCTTCTTGACGTCCCCCTTCTTAACAGGTTGTAAGAAGGCCTTCTCATACATGGTATTGGTTCCTGTTATCTCAGTACCCTTCACATTTTTAATAGTAAATGCAAAAATGGGGGCAGCTATATCCTCGGTAAAATCGACCGTGAAATTGATCGAGAACGACTCACCCTTGATGATCGCCGTAGTCTTAACTCCATTCCTGTCGGTCAGATAATAATCATGTATATTTGCAGCTCCCGTGCCGTATTCAAGCGTATTGGGATTGACTCCGTCCACACTTCCGTTATCCGTTGAAGCACGTTCCGCAAGTGCTTTGATATCTTCATCATCAAGCAGACTCTCACTGCTGTCCGGTATCCTGTACTGACCTACCAGAACCTGCTTATATGCATCGATTATCTCTTTGGGCTCACCCTCGTTGAGCTTAACACCCTTATTGAGCAATACGACCCTGTCGCAATATTTTGCGATGCTTCCAAGATCGTGGCTTACGAAGAGAATCGTCTTGCCCTGCTTCTTGAACTCCTCGAACTTATGATAACACTTAGCCTGGAAGAAGACATCACCTACGGAAAGAGCCTCATCCACGATCAGTATCTCGGGATCGATATTGATGGCCACCGCAAAAGCCAGTCTCACAAACATACCACTGGAATAAGTCTTACAGGGCTGATAGACATAATCACCTATATCGGCAAATTCAAGTATCGAATCAAGCCTCTCATCTATCTCCTTACGTGAGAATCCCATCATCGTGCCGTTAAGATAGATGTTCTCTATTCCGTTGTATTCCATATTGAATCCGGCACCGAGTTCGAGAAGAGCGGATATCCTTCCGTTAACGGTAAGATCACCTGACGTGGGTGTCAGAACTCCTGTAATGATCTTAAGTATGGTCGACTTACCGGAACCGTTCGTACCTATGATGCCGACAGACTCGCCCTTATATACCGTAAGATCCACATTCGTTAATGCGTAATGATCCTTGCTCCTCCGCTTATTGCCCGGAAGAAGTGCCTCCCTGAAACGGTCGGAAGGCTTATTATATAATCTGTATATTTTTGTAATATTATCAGCCTTAATGGCTATCTCTTTATTCATTCAGTAACAATGCTCCCTGATAAAGTCAAGACCCTCTACAGTACGTCTGCAAAATGAGGTTTCAGCTTCTCGAATATCCTTACTCCAAGGATCATAATGATCAATGTCACGATCCAGAAGTACAGGGTCTGTCCCATATCTTCCCAGAAGAATGCAGCCGATGTTACGGCATTTCTGTAACCGCTTACCACATAGACCAACGGATTAAGGCTTATTATCTTAGCGGCTGTGGTACCTATGGACTCGATATTCCACAGAATGGGTGTAGCCCACATCCCAAGCTGAAGACATATTCCGATGATCTGTGCTATATCTCTGAAGAAGACCATTACGGCCGATGTAATATATGCCATTCCCAGCACCAGTATAAAAGTGCACAGACTGTAGTATGGCAGCTGAAGCCAGTAGAGGCTCGGCGTATAACCGTAGATAACAGACATTATGAGCATGACCACCATGAAGAACAAATGAATATAGATGGCGGCCACTACCTTGATAAGCGGAAGTATACTTACATTGAACACGACTTTCTTAACAAGATACGTATATCTTACCAGTGCGCTCGTTCCCTGAGTCAGCGCCTCGCTGAAGAAGAACCACGGCACAAGACCCGCTGTAAGGAACATTACGTAAGGCATTGAAGTCGCCCTCGGTCCGCTCTGGGCTCCCGCGCCCATGATCACATCAAAGACGATGTAATACATCGCGATGGTCACGACCGGCTGGATCATTGCCCAGACAGCGCCAAGATACGATCCCGCATATCGCTCTTTGAAATCATTCGCAGCCAGAGTCCATATTAAATTCCTGTTTTTCCATATATCCTTCATATAGAGATCAAAGTCCTCTTTCTGCCTTATATTCTCTGAAGCTCATCCTGTCTCTGTCCTTGTCGGACAATATAACTTCAATTCCCTCAAGAGGCCATTCAACTCCTATATCGGGATCATTGTATGCGATACCGCCCTCATCATTGGGATACCAGAAATCATCTATCTTATAGCAAAATTCAGCATAATCACTGAGTACTGTATATCCATGTGCAAAACCGGCCGGAATGAAGAACTGCTTCTTATTCTCCGCACTGAGAACTTCCGCATGCCAGCAACCGAATGTCGGACTGCCTTCTCTTAAGTCAACAGCCACATCATATACCTCACCTACGATAGCTCTTACGAGCTTGCACTGAGGATGCTCGATCTGGAAGTGAAGTCCCCTTACCACTCCCTTTTTGGATGCCGACTGATTGTCCTGCACGAATTTGACATCTATTCCAGCCTCACTGAATTCTCTGTAATTGTAGGTCTCCATGAAATAACCTCTGCTGTCTCCGTATACAGCGGGCGTTATTATCTTAAGTCCTTCTATTTCACATGTCTCAACCTTGATCCTGCCCATTATATCTCTCCTCTTCTCTTCTCTTCTATTCTATTCTTATCCTTTATCAATGATCCATAATCAGTTCACTAACGATCCGATCTACAGCCCATCTATTCTGCCTAAATATACTAATCATCGCCGTCAACGGATATATAGCTCAGGTTCATATCCACACGGCCTTCGATACCGTTGATCCTTCCGGCCGATGAATACTGCCACATCTGATACTTACCTGTAAACTCCGGCTTGTCCGCGTATTCCGCAAGCCAGATATAATTATCTAATGACAGTCCTGTCATATCCAGTCGCTTATTGAACCAGTTCCTTGCCGCATATATACCGGCATCATAACCTCCGCTTCTGATAGTCTCACAGAAGGCCTGACATATCTTGGTTCTCATCCTTACCTCTACTCCGTCGGCACGACCACCGCCCGAGCCTTCGGTGTCGATGAACACCGGATAGGTAAGCTTATATTGTCTTATCAGACTTAAGACTGCACTGGCCTCTTCAACAGCCTCAACTTCATTAACTGCCTGTGTGAAGAAGTACACGCCGACCGGTATGCCTGCATCCGCAGCCCCTCTCATATTCTCTGCAAAATACGGGTCCACTACGATAGCACCGCTCTTGGAACCTCTGTAACCGCAACGGATTATCGCATACTCAACACCGGCATTTTTGACCTTTTCCCAGTCGATCTCTTTGTTCCACTTGGATACATCGATTCCGAATCTGGCATTCTCATCGGTTCTTACAGAAGAACTGCCCGTTGTATCAACTGCCGCCTCATATACCTCTGTATCTTCAAGCTCTGCATCTATATCAGCTTCCGTCTTGATAAGATATGAGATATCCTTAATGGCTTTATACTCAATATCCGCCTTGACCTGACATACGAGTTCCGAACCGGGTCCCGTATAGGCTCCGCTGTCGGTAAGTCGTATACCGTATTCTCCGGGTGTCAGTCCGTCTACATAGATGATGCCGTCCTTATCGGTATCACGATACTTGCCGGCACCGTTGATCTCTATCATAAAGGCTTCGCCCGTCACCGGTCGGCCTTTGGCATTCATGATTATGACACGAATGTCATTCTGTATCGAAGATGCATTGAGCACCACCGCGTTATCAACTTCGGATGCGGTATAACTGCTCTCTTCCGCGTCGAAAAAAGTATTATCCGACATCCAGGCGGTGAGATCACTGTCTTTCACACGTCCGTCTTCCTCGATTATTACGCCCACGTCCTCTTTTGGACTTTGCACACGGTTCTTTGATGAGTCTGTGAGATATCCATTATAAAACAAGACAACAAGGAATACTCCCAGCACAAAAAGCGTTACCAGAAGTAACGCTCCCTTTAACAGCTTAGAGTCCATTTGCAACCTCTACAAGATATTTACCGTAATCAGTCTTCATAAGGGGCTCTGCAAGTGCAAGTAACTGATCCCTTGTTATGAAGCCTCTCTTATAAGCGATCTCCTCGATGCAAGAGATATATAAACCCTGTCTCTTCTGGAATGCGCATACGAAATCAGAAGCATCAAGCAGTGCATCATGATTACCTGTATCAAGCCATGCGAACCCTCGTCCCATAGTCTCAACACGAAGATCACCACGCTCAAGATAAGCATTGTTAACAGCGGTTATCTCGATCTCGCCTCTTGCCGAAGGCTTAACATTCTTGGCTATCTCCACTACATCGTTATCATAGAAGTACAGTCCCGGTACAGCATAATTGCTCTTGGGATGTTCGGGCTTCTCCTCGATTGAGATAGCTCTGCCTTCCTCATCGAACTCAACCACACCGTATTCTCTGGGATCTCTTACATAGTAACCGAAGATAGTCGCTCCCTTTTCTCTGGAAGCCACCTCACGCAACAGTTTGGAAAAGCTCTGTCCATAGAATATATTGTCCCCGAGAACCAAGGCGACGGGATCTTTTCCGATAAAATCCTCACCTATGATGAAGGCATCCGCAAGTCCTCTGGGTGTCTCCTGCACCGCATATTCGATCCTCAGTCCCAGCTGACTTCCGTCGCCGAGAAGCTCTCTGAATACGGGTAGGTCTCTCGGTGTCGAGATGATAAGTATCTCTCTGATACCCGCCAGCATAAGAGTCGACAGCGGATAATATATCATCGGTTTATCATATACCGGCATGATCTGCTTGGATATGGCCTTAGTAAGGGGATAGAGTCTTGTACCTGACCCTCCCGCGAGAATAATACCTTTCATATAATCTCCGTCCTTTATCTGTTGCTATACATATCTTCGTAGTATTTCTGATAATCGCCGCTTGTGACATTCTTCATCCAGTCTTCGTGCATGAAGAACCACTTAATGGTACGGCGGATACCGTCCTTGAACATTGTCTCAGGCTCCCAGCCTATCTCGCTCTTGATCTTATCGGGAGCGATGGCATATCTTCTGTCATGTCCCTTACGGTCTTCAACATAGGTAATTAGATCCTTATTGATATATGCCTTACGCTCGTCACCGTCGGGAAGCTCCTCCTGAAGTGTCTCAAGGATGATATTGATGATCTCAATATTCTGCTTCTCATTATGTCCGCCGATATTATAAGTCTCGAAGAGACGTCCCTTCTCCTGTACCATATCGATGGCCTTGGCATGATCTTCCACAAAGAGCCAGTCCCTGACATTCTTGCCATCGCCGTATACGGGAAGCTTCTTACCCTGAAGCGCATTGTTGATGATAAGAGGAATAAGCTTCTCAGGGAACTGATAAGGGCCGTAATTATTGGAACAGTTGGTAATGTTCGCCGGGAACTTATAAGTATCCATATATGACTTAACCAGCATGTCCGAAGAAGCCTTGCTTGCCGAATAAGGGCTGTGAGGATCGTAGGGGCTTGTCTCATAGAAGAACGCCGAATCATCCTCGGGTAGAGAACCGTACACCTCATCCGTTGATACATGAAGGAACTTCTTATCAGGCTTAAATGTTCCGTCCGGAAGCTCCCAGCTTGCCTTTGCCGAGTTGAGCATTACGGCAGTTCCGAGCACATTGGTACGAACGAAGACCTCAGGATCTTTGATACTTCTGTCAACATGGCTCTCGGCCGCGAAGTGAACGACCCTGTCAATATCATACTGTTCAAAAACAGCCGCGATTGCATCCTTGTCAGTTATATCAGCTTTGATAAATACGTAATTATCTCTGTCCTCAATATCCTTGAGATTCTCAAGATTGCCCGCGTATGTCAATGCGTCCACATTGATAATACGAATAGAATCCCCGTATTTTCCGAACATATAATGAATATAATTGCTACCGATAAAACCGGCTCCGCCTGTTACAAGATAAGTTCTCATAATATAATCTGTTCCGCCTTTCTAAGCTTAGTATTAGATCAATATGCAACGATCAGTATCCGAGATATGAGAGGTTCATATCCACGTTACCGCTTATACCCGATACAGAACCCTTGGAAGAGTACTGCCACATATCGAATCTGCCGTTGTATGTAGGTTCGGTATTATACTGTGCAAGCCAGATCTTGCAGCCAGATAATTTGCCGGGGCTGAACTTACTTGTAAGCCAGCTCTTATTCGCATATACGCCGGGAGTATATCCGCTGTTACGGATGGTCTGGCAGTATGCGTTGATGACCTTGGTTCTGGTCGCTGCGTCTATTCCGTCGCCTCGTCCGCCACTGTCTTCCACATCAAGGAATACGGGATAAGAAATCCTGTAACCGTTGATAAGACTTATGGTCATGGAAGCTTCCTCAACAGCCTCAACTTCGTTAACGGCCTGTGAGAAGAAGTAAATACCCACCTTAAGGCCTGCTGCCGTAGCTCCCTTGATATTCTTCTTGAATGTAGGATCTTCAACGAGTGCACCTGTCTTGGAACCTCTGTAACCGCATCTTATTATTACATATGATACGCCGGAATTCTTGACAGCCTTCCAGTCAATGTTACCGTTCCACTTCGATACATCTATGCCCAATGTACCCGAACCCTTCTGTAACACACCGTTACTGTCGAATACATATCTCGCACCCTGAATAACCTGTTCACCCGTGACCTTATTACCGTTCTTATCAAAGAAATAGGTATTACCGTCTATCTCCTGCCATCCGGTATATATGAAGTCAACTTCTATGGTCTGCTCAATATAGAACTCAGGTCTCTTATCGGCGTAATAATCAGCCGCCGTAGCCTGCACATACTTGCCATCAACCTTCTTGAATACAGGTTCACCGTTCTTGGTCTTAAGCGTTGACTTACTGTCATACTTAGGCGTTGGTGACGGTGATACCGAAGGTGTCGGAATCATGGTAGGCGTCGGTGTAGGACTTGGTGATACTTCCGGTGTGACAACCGGAGTAACGACCTCAGCTGTCGGAGTAGGTGTCACAACAGGCTCGGGTGCAGCTGTCGGAGTAGGTTCACTTGGCTCCGGTGTAGGTGTCGGAACCGGTTCCGGAGTCGGTTCTTCTGACGGCGGCTCAGTTGTCTGATTCTCACCATCCTCAGTCTGAACCTCAGCTGTCGCATTCACGTTACCCACATAAGCAGTACCGACAAAATCCGACAGTCTGTAATATGCCACGTTGATATAATCCAGCTTACTCACCTTGCCGGGTTCGACGATATCCTCTAACCTGATAAGCTTATAATCCGTCTTGGTGCCGTTGGCTCTCTTGGTAGATTCAACCCACTCAACGGTATCGGTAAGCGTTCCCTCGGTCACATTGGCCTGAGCCGTATCCTCTGCCGCCGCATTGATCTGATTCTCATTCTTGATCTCATCAGCGACATCGATCTTCTCATAATCGAGATTGGCCTTAACCTTGGCTGTCTCTATAGCGGAACTCAACATATACTTCTTACCGAGATCCGCATCGGCGAGCTCGATCATCTTGACCTTAACATCACCTGGAGCCATATTCTCAAGATATATTATTCCGTCCTTATCGCTGTCAGTTCTCGAATATGTCTTCTTATTGGCATCGGTGATCTCAACCGCAAAAGGTACTCCGCCGATAAGCTTATTGGTCTTCGCATTGGTGAACTTGATCTTAAGATCCTTCACCACGGAATTCATCACAAGCTTAACCGTAACCGTTCCGGTAACATCCGATTCGATCTCATCATATCCCGCGATCGTATATGCCTCTTCTATCTCCATCGGATCGAAGCTTAACCTTGACATCTCCTCGATCGCTTCCGAACCTATCATTCCGAGACTCGCCATCTCAGAACCGAGTCCGTTGAAGACTTCCATATTACTCTTATTGATCTTAGCACTTGCCACTACAAAAACAGTGGCGATAGCAACTACAGCTACAACGAAAGCCATTCCGGCAACCGCAGCATCCATCGGAGACATCTCTCTGATGATCTTGGCGAGCTTCTTGTTGAATCTGATAAGAGACTTCTGTGTTGATCTGCTCTTCTTCTTATATTCTGCGGAAGCAGTTGTAGCGGCACTCTTGGTCGCCGCTGCCATCTTCTTGCCGCCTCCGGCTACTTTCTCTTTGATGCCCTTTATCTTCTTGGATGCGACAGCATTCACGGCAACGGATGCATCGGCACCTTTCGCCTTCATGGCTGCCACTTTTTTATTCTTACCGGACTTTGGAGTCTTCTCTGACTTTCGAGATTTCTTCTTGGCCGAACGAGCCTCTGTACTTCCGGCCTTCTTGCTTGAGTGCCCCTCAGGGTAATTGCCTTCCTCAGCCTTCACGGCATGGCCTTCGGGATAGTTGCCCTCTTTTGCCTTCACGGCATGGCCTTCGGGGTAGTTGCCCTCTTTTGCCTTCACTGCATGACTTTCGGGATAGTTGCCTTCCTCTGCCTTCACGGCATGCCCTTCGGGATAGTCGCCTTCCTCTGCCTTCACTGCCTGATCTTCGTAGTAGTCAGCCGAATCAGCCTTCTTAACACGTTTTCTCTTCTTCTTAACCCTGTCACCTACCGAATATACTGCTTCTTCGGCTTCTTCGACATCTTCTTCCGCAACAGACTCTGCTGTCTCAGCCTTACTGTCTAAGGCTGCGCCGGATACAATTGCTCCGACGCCTCCCGCAATCGCAGCCGCTCCGGTAGCTGCCTTAGCCACCGTCTCAGTCTCCGCATCGCCGACCGCGTCCGGAATATTGATGAACATATCATCCTCACCGGCCTTAAGCAATTCATCGATAGTAAGAATATGCTCTTCATTCTTCCTGCCTCGTCTGCCCGAACCCGATCTGCGTCTGCCATACTCCTCTTCTCCGGAATCTATGGCATCATATGCACTGATCTTACCTGCTACGTCCTTATCGTAAGATCTTCTGCCGGAAGACTTCTTAGCAGATGTATCTGCTGCCTTCGCATCGTCGGATGCATCCAGATCAATAAAACCATCCGGAAACAGCATCATCGTATCGAATTCCGTTACTTCTTCAGAATTGGCAGTATCTGTCTGTTCATCTTCTGTCGCCTTATCCGATGTCTCCGAATGAACTTCCCTGCTCTTCTTCCTCTCGGGAACAGCCGTAACGCCATCATCGAATAAGTCATCATCGAAGAAATAATCAGCCGCGTCGCTGTTAACCGAATCGCTTATATACAGTCCGTCATCCTCTTCGAATCTGTCATCGTACTTGCTGTCGAATTCAGTGTCGGCCATTTTTCTCCTAAGGACACTTCTTACGCCTTCACTAACAAATTCATCATCATCATCCGAATCGTCATCATTCTTCTTGGCCATCTTAAGAAGCTTAGCCGCAGGATTCTCTTTTTTATCTTCTTTGTCGTAAAAATGCTTGCTCCTCTTTGCGTCTTCCACGTAGACGCTTCCAAAATCAGAGAGATCAAAAGCTGATGCATCAAAGGCAAAGGTGTCCAGATCCGAAGCTTCACGGCTCGCTTTCTCTATCCTCTCCTCACGCTTCCTTGCATCATATGAATCTCTCAAAACAGTGATCGACTTTTTCTCTTCGCTCATAATACTCCCTTATGTCTGTACATAATTCATAACATTATACCATTTTCAACAATATGATACAAGATTAGCCCTTAAAGCCTAACTGTAACCGTTCACAGGTAGCTACTATTCACACCCGTTTTTTGTGTATGGCTAAAGGAAATATATTCTATCGAGTAGGGGCTTACCTCCCCCTACTCGATGACAACGCTGTTGTCCACCTCAAAGCTTTCGCTTTTCGGTGTCCTACAGTCGCCAAATATGCAACATTCAGTGCAAGCACGATGTTGCATACTTGGCTCGTTGTCTAACCAAGAAACGCCTATGTGGGCGTCGGCACTTAGCGAGGCAAAGCTGAGCTTAGTGTCCGCTACGCTCACATCGGAGCTAGAGCGCCGTTTCGGTGAATATATTTCCCGCAGCGATCGCAGTCCCCAATCGCAAAACATTCCGAGACAACAAAGAGGGCGAGGCCAATATTAATGCCTCAACCCTCATTATCATCATAATATCTTCATTCGCCATTTCATCTAATTCTTCGCCCAAATAGCATACAAGGTAACTTCCTTGCTACCATTAAGCACAAGCGTATGTGTCTTATAGATTGGCTTTCCGTCAGGTCCAAGAATAATACCTGTATCTCCCTTGGCATCACGCGAAAAACCTACAAGCTTATAGCCCTTTCTTGTCACGGTCTTACTGTTATAACAGGTCAAAAGTTCACTAACATCTTCACTATAATCAAGACCTTTTGCAACCGTCACCTTCTTCCGCTTATTATATGTACCGCCATTAGTATTTATTAAAAGATTATACTTACTTCGTTCAAATACGGGGTATACTTTAAAATCTTCCCAATTTCCAGGTTTTACAGCTGTTACATAACCATTCTTCTTAGTTACTTTATAAGAACCATCAAGATAATCATCATCTATCTGCCATCCAAGAAAATCATAACCTTCAAAGCTTGCTTTCGGCAGAGTGACCCCTTGTCCATAGGTAAGTGTAATAGGGAACATAGATGTTTTGTAATCAGCGCACTCTTCCCAATACTCCTCTCCTTCCTCGTAATACATAATCCTAGGAACATTGTCTATTGTATAATCGCACTTCTCCCAAATACAGTAAATAGTACCGGATCCGGATGTAACGACATTACTATATTTATCAACATCAGAATACAGAGACCAGAATATCTCATCATCAGACTTGGGGGTTGGATTCTTTGAATAGCCCGCAAAAACATAACCAGGTCTGTACCATTCGTCTACCGAACAATCAATCCAATCTTCATCAATAGAGCTACCACCATATTCTACCAGTCCTAAAAATCTCTTTCCAGCAACTCTCTTGGGTATACAATAATAATCATCCCATATTTCGATATATGTATCTTCGTATACACCAGGCCCATTTGGAGAAAGATATACCTTAATAGTATTTGGCACAAAGTAAGGCCACACTTCAATATCCTGATTTACATTTTCTTTAACCGCTAAATCTTTGATTGTCACAGCGTATTCCGAATTAGGAATAATCCCTCCATTGCTCAAGCAGAAATTACCAATAGCACTTTTTTTAGATATATTACACTTCCAACCGCAGAACTTATATCCCGGACAGGTGGGCGTAGGAAGCTTAAATTTCTTATTCATACCCTTAAATGTATAAATCGGCTTGGAAAGAGTAGCTCCTTTGTAATCTTCAAGATGATAATCTATATAATATGTATCATTCTCAAGAACTGCATAGAGATGGATTTCTTCCTCGTTCTCAGATAACTTAGAATATTTCTTAGTACGGTCATATTCAACTGTACCGCCCTCTGTAGTCGAAAAGCCGACTACCTTAAGATCTCTATTCGGAACATCCTGATCAACTTCTGTTTCATGCCAGCCAAGCTTACCTTCTATCTCCACTGCTGCATCATTGAAAACGATGGTATCAGTATATTTAAGAAGACCATCTCCGCCGTATTTACTAAGGATCAATGGCGTTTCCTGACCTTCCACATGAAAAAGTATCTTATATTCAAAAGGGACCATTTTGGCAGAAAGCGTCAGATTCCCACAAGTGCCTACAGGAATCTTATTATTCTCTGCATCGTATACTTTAGCAAGCTCTTCGGGATCTGTTACAGCCTTACCGTCCACCTTAACCTCCCAACCCTTGAACACGTAACCTTTTTTAGCTGGTGTAGGAAGCTGAACTTCTGTCTCCACATTATAATTTGTAGGCGCCGTTTTAGATTGCTTGGCACCATTCAAAGTATATTTAATCTTATAGGTGTTTATCATCCAGTTTGCTGTAAGAATAAATTCCTCGCCATCATTCTTAAACAAATTGTTTAATTTGGCATTCTTGCCATAAGTCTTGGTCTTACCATTTACCGTAGCGGTCCAGTTCTTGAATTTATATCCCTCCCTTGTGAAAAGATAGTTCTCAAGATCAAGAGTTTTACCCACCTCAAGCTTAACTCCCTCTTCAGCACCATCAACATTCTTAAAATATACCGTACCATAAGAACTCGTAACTTCGGATGATGTATTCGTCCACTTCCCGTAGACCTTAAGTCTGTCATCTATGTTCTTACAATCATCAAGCATAGTTGAAAAGTCGGCCGGTATTGTACAATCCTCATTAAGAAACCACGAAAGGTTATAACCTTCCTTCGTGATTTTATCTTCAGATCCCTTAACAGCAAGATTAAATAGATTCTGAAGGCTCTCCTTATGATCAGGATTCGGCATTTCAGTCCAGTAATCTCCCACATAAGAATTACCGCCCAATATAAATTCCGCACCATAATACTCGGGGAAAATTGCGTAGAGTGTTACAGGCTTACTCAAACGTGTCCGCTTATATTCCTGGTATTCTTTCTTCAAAAGGATTTGCTCGCCAGTATAGAACTCTCCGCTTGCATCGCTCTTGGTATTCCATCCAAGTAAAGGAAGCCGCTCTCCATCATATGGTCTCCCAGCAATATCCATCGAAACTCCGCCGTTATCCTGAGGAATTGGAAGAAATCCATTCTCCATAACAGGAACATATGCTTCGGTCTTGTCTTCATTATATGTCACCGCAACTGTCACATTATCATCATTGCCTTCTAACGGCTTAAGATTCTTGGAATCTCCGTCAGTATAGGTTATTATGCTTCCATCAAAAAGCTGATTATCATCAAATACGCCTCCGTTGGCACAAAGAGTATATCCCTCTAAAGTATTATGCGTCCAATACGCATAAAAGCTAAGCTTTTCACCACTTGTAAGATAGTTTACCGGAAACATTTTTATAGTAATCGTAAAGCTATTATCTTTAGCCGGTGAATATCGGAAATAGCGATCATATCGTTTATTATTAATACACGTATCACGGTTATTGCTATCACTGTAAGTCAAATAATCAAGCACACAATTAGTGACATATGGTTGTGTTTTCAATATCACTTGCAATGTACAATCCCGAAAGTTAGAATCGCTGATTTTAATTTCATAAGCATCCTGACCGTGCTCCCTAATAAAGGCATCCACCTCTTCTCCAAATCCAATAAACTCTACATCAAGATTCACCTCTGATTCTGCAACATACGCTACATTCTCTGTACTCTCAATTTCTGTTATTACTTCGGTATCTGCTTCTATGGCCGCCTCTACAGTCTCAGACTCAACGTCTACTGCTTCATACACAGCTTCTGTCTCTGCTTCTGAAGCATCCTGTACTTCTTCCGTCTCTTCAACAGTAGCTTCTTCCTGATCATCAGAGATATCATCTGACTCTGTTAGCTCTTCTGCCCGTGAATCCTCCTGAGCCTTGTCGTCAACTCCTATAATCTCCCCGTTGGCTGCATCTTCCGATTCAAATACTTCCGCAACATTATCTTCTGCTACCTCAGTCTCTTCTGCAGCAGCAAGAAATCCACCCATTTCTTCCTGTGCAAAGGCCGGAACAATCGTCGAAAGGCATATTACTACCGAAAGGATAAGTCCCATCAGTCTTCTCAAAATTGTTCTCTTCATCTCGTACCACTCCTCATACTTAATTCTTTTGCGCAGACAACGCACGATGCTTCATATATTATACTCAATATAATTTCCTGTCTATGTTTGTTCTTGTGCTTTTATGTCCATATTTGTCCTCTTACAGGATTCAACCACATAATGCATGTATATTATAACTAATTAATTATTGCTGTTATAATAGCAAATCGAGTAGGGCGGATTTAACCGCCCTCTCACACCACCGTACGTGCCGTCGGCATACGGCGGTTCAACATAACTTCAAAGCATGACGCTCATTATAGTAATCAAGGCAGCTGATGAGACCTGCCTTGGAAAGCACCTCTTTGGAAATTGCTCTGACTACACACGTTTTCGTGACGACCCATTGATAGCGATCGCCACAATACGATGTAAGCCGTGCAATGTTTTTATTCACACCTAACTTCTGCAATCCCCATTGGCGTTTCTTCGGTACTTTCCATTGCTTCCATATAATTACCCGAAGCCTCGTCCTTAAATGTGCGTCAACCTCAGCCATTGCTGTCGTCATAGAGCCGAGAGCGTAATAGTTTATCCACCCTCTTGTTACCTGGTTGATTTTCGTAATCTTACCTGTAACAGTTCCAGGCATCTTCCTACAAGTCAGTTCTTTAAGCTTTCGTTTGAACTTAGTAACCGAGTCTTGATGCGGTCTGCATTTCCACTCTAATACATTTTTGTCCTTGTAAAATCCAAAGCCAAGATATTTAAGTTTCTGCGGTCTTGTGATGTGGGTTTTGGTCATGTTAACCTTTAACCCAAGTTTCCTTTGTATCCAGTCCGTCACCGTCCGCATGACTCGCTTTGCACTCGCTTCGCTTCTGACAGCGATAACGCAGTCATCAGCGTATCTTGTAAAGTGGAGTTCTCTCGTTTCAAGTTCCTTGTCCAGTTCATTCAACATGATATTCGACAGTAGTGGTGACAGATTTCCGCCCTGCGGGGTTCCGAGTTTTGTTTCCTCGTAACCCTGTGGTGTCATAACTCCTGCTTTGAGGTATTTGCGAATAAGTGACTCCGTGTCGCCATCATTGATGATGTTGTGGACAAGGCTCATGAGCTTGTCCTGCGGTACGTTGTCAAAGAATTTTTCCAAGTCGATATCAACTATCCACTCGTAGCCCTCATTCAGATAAACAAGCAGTTGTCTGATTGCCATTTCACAGCTTCTGTTTGGTCTGAAGCCATAACTCCATTCCGAAAACAAAGGCTCGCACATGGGCTTATCACCTGCACAATGCCTTGCTGAATTACCCTGTCCATTACGGTCGGAATACCGAGTTTTCTCACTCCACCGTTTGGCTTGGGTATTTCTACCCGCCTGACCGGTTGGGGGGTGTACTCCCTCTGCCTGATTTGCTCTCTGATACTGTTCCAATTCTCTTTGATATAATCACCGAGTTCGTCTACAGTCACGTCATCTACACCACCTGCTCCTTTATTGGCGCAGACTCTCTTGTATGCGGCGTTCATGTTGTCGTTGGACAGTATCTTTTCCAACAGTTCTGACATTGCCTTGTGTGTTCTCTCCTTTCCGTTCCCATGGATTTGCCTTAGGTTGTGCGGTACCTGCTCATTTACGTTTCACCTTTTCCGCTGTCAGGTATTCCATGGAGCATACATTTGATTACACGGTTACATTGTTCAGCCCTTTGGCAACGCCCATTTCAGAACATTACCTACTACGGCTTCTGCTGACTTCTCACAGTTCGTTGTTACTACGGCAAATGAGACCGCCTGTGAGACCTCGCGGGATAAGCCTACCATTCTTTCCTCGTCTACCTGCCTGATCTACGCCTACGGGTTACGGTTGCCTTTTGGATTTCACTGCTCTAAGCCAGCTAGTCCGCCGCAGACGCCTTAATATCAGGTTTCTGTTCGTCAGGCTACGATTTCGCTATCCCTTCTTCTCGCCTACATCTCACGATGCAAACCTTGGGAGTCGCTTTGGGGTTCGTCGGCAACTACGCCCCACGTGGACTTTCACCACAGACCGGCGGCATGCCCGCCATACTTAGAAACGTGCGCCGCCAGGCGCACCGCAAAAAGCACAGCGCAAATTACCACGCTGTGCTTTGACTCAGTACGATTTAATTTTTACGGTCACCGCCTGTCCCTTTTTCCGAAACAGTTTTTGATAAAATTTCTTCCGGCTCTTCGGCACCTTTATGACCGCTTTTTTATGAATCCCCTTTAGCGCGTTCTTGCCGACATGCTCCAGTTCTGTAGATTTAATGGTGACGGTTCGTAATTTTTTCGCATTGTAAAACGCTTTTGTTCCGATCGTTTCCACATTTTCCGGTATCTTCACTTTCGTGAGCGACTCACATCC
>JAIKXM010000025.1 GCA_024684085.1 Lachnospiraceae bacterium
TTACATTCAAGGAGGAAAAATTATGGTAGTACAACACAATCTTACAGCGATGAACTCTAACAGAATGCTCGGCGTTACCACTGGCCAGCAGGCAAAGTCCACCGAGAAGTTATCTTCCGGTTACAAGATCAACCGTGCAGCAGATGATGCAGCAGGTTTGGCTATTTCCGAGAAGATGCGTCGCCAGATCAGAGGTCTTACTCAGGCTTCCGCTAATGCTCAGGACGGTATCTCTTGTGTACAGACAGCAGAAGGTGCACTTAACGAAGTGCATGATATGCTTCAGAGAATGAACGAGCTGGCAATCAAGGCAGCTAATGATACAAATGCTGTAGAAGATAAAGATTATATCCAGTCAGAGATCACAGCTCTTATCAGTGAGATCGACAGAGTACAGGCAACAACCACATTCAACAACCAGATGCTCCTTGATGGATCATTCTCAGGTAAGAAACTTCAGGTTGGATCTGAATCAGATGCTAAGAATAAGATTGAGATCACAATAGCTAATATGAACGCTTCTACTATCGGTGTTAATGATGTTGATGTAACATCTGATATCGATGGAGCAATAGATAAGATCAAGAAGGCAATTACAAAAGTCAGCGGACAGAGATCTGATCTCGGTGCTATCCAGAACAGACTTGAGCATACGATCAACAACCTGGATAACGTAGTTGAGAATACAACTGCAGCTGAAAGCGCGATTCGTGATACAGATATGGCAGCAGAGATGGTTAAATACTCTAATAACAATATTCTTGCTCAGGCAGGTCAGTCAATGCTGGCACAGGCTAATCAGTCTAACCAGGGCGTAATGTCATTACTTCAGTAATTGGCTTAAGCCGGTGATATTCTAATAGTATAGAGACCGGTATATTCGGACCGTCAGGGTCCGGCGGAATGGATATATCGGTTGCTATAGATTAACTATTAACCAACGTAGTACAAGGATGTACACGTATTTACAAGGAGGTAATATTATGGTAGTACAGCACAATATCACAGCTATGAATTCCAACAGAATGTTGAACCTTACAACAAAGACACAGTCTAAGAGCACTGAGAAGTTATCTTCAGGATATAAGATCAATCGTGCAGCAGACGATGCTTCAGGACTCGCTATATCTGAGAAGATGAGACGTCAGATCAGAGGCCTTACACAGGCTTCAGCTAATGCTCAGGATGGTATCTCTTGTGTACAGACAGCAGAAGGTGCGCTCAATGAAGTGCATGATATGCTTCAGAGAATGAACGAACTTGCAGTTAAGGCAGCTAATGATACCAATGCTTCAGAAGACAAGGATTATATCCAGTCAGAGATCACAGCTCTTATCAGCGAGATCGACAGAGTACAGGCTACTACAACATTCAATACCCAGAATCTTCTTGATGGTTCTTTCTCAGGCAAGAAGCTTCAGGTTGGAGCAGAGACAGCAGCTAAGAATAAGATCGAGATTACTATCGGCAACATGAACGCTTCTACACTTGGTGTTAGTGGTGTTAATGTTACAACCGGTGCTGATGCAGCTGTTGGTTCTATCAAGGCAGCTATCACAAAGGTTAGTAAGCAGAGATCTGATCTTGGTGCAGTTCAGAACAGACTTGAGCACACAATCAACAACCTGGATAACGTAGTTGAGAACACAACCTCAGCTGAAAGTGCAATCCGTGATACGGATATGGCTTCAACGATGGTTAAGTACTCTAACAACAACATCCTTGCTCAGGCAGGTCAGGCAATGTTAGCTCAGGCTAATCAGTCTAACCAGGGTGTTCTCTCATTATTAAGCTAATTAATAATAAGATTTAGATGATTAAGAATCTGATCGGACCCTGATTACAAGATGATTAATCAACCATAATAAGGAGTCCGGAGGCTAATGCCTCCGGACTTTTTGAGTAGAATGAGGCGAAGTCTCGAGGTGTAATGCGGTTGTAGCCATCGGGGGAGCCCGATCCCTCCCCGACTGGGAAATTCTTACGGATTTCCTGTTATCTCGGCCTATTCTGCAATACAAAAGCGCTCGGTTATGTTATACTGAAGATGTCAGAATTGTATCAAAAAAATGTAATTTTGAGTAAACAATTGCACGGAGAAAAAAGTGAGAGCCTTACTGTATAAGTGGAACAATTATTTTGCCGATATTGTCACCGAACTTCTTACAAGTTATGGGATCGAATATGACGAGTTCTCATGGCAGTTCGATGATTATGAGAATGATGAAGCCTTTGAGAAGTGGTTTCGCGATAATATAAGCGGAGCCGATTATGACTTCACGCTAAGTATCAATTACTGGCCGCTCATATCTACCATGTCAAGGGAAAAATGTCTTAAGTATATCTCATGGTGCTATGACTGTCCTCTCAATGTCATGAATCCGGAACTGACACTTGGCAATGATAATAATTATGTCTTTATGTTCGACAGGAAGCAGTGCTCGGATTATGAGGATCTTGGGATCGACAGGGTATATCACCTGCCTCTCGGCTTCAATGAAAGAGCAGCTCGTGAGTTCCACTATTTATCCGATAAGCTGCAAAAATACGAGACTCAGATCTCTCTTGTAGGTTCACTGTATGAATCCCAGCTTCCGCTCATCCTCTCCGGAGTTAATAACGATACGCGGAGCATATTCAACGAACTGGTTCATGCTCAGGAGGACCGGTATGATATCAATATCATCAATGAATGTATAGATGATGAGATAGTGGAATACATCAACTCACAATATGAATCCATCACTCCGGAAGGAACCGAAGCCTTCAGGGTCAGTCGAAAGGCGCTTATATATGCAACTTTCGCAGAGGTGACAAGGCGTAACCGACTCACGATCCTCAATCTGCTCGGACGCAGATACAGTACCGATCTGTATTCTTTCCAGAGTTTTGATAAGCTTGACGGAGTCAATCAAAGAGGGCAGGTCGATTACAGAACGGAGATGCCATATGTGTTCAGGGCTTCCAAGATAAGTCTTAATCCTGTATTAAGATGCATCGAGACAGGCATACCCTTAAGGGCTTTTGATATAATGGGTTACGGAGGGCTTCTCTTCTCAAGCTTCCAGCCCGAGCTTGCCGAAGAATACAGAGACGGCGAAGACTGCGTTATATATAACAGTTATGAAGAGGCTCTGGATAAGGCGGCCTTTTATCTGTCGCATGAGGATATCAGACAGAGGATCGTAAAAAACGGATATGACAAGACTGTCAGAAATCATACACTGGGCAAGTGCTTCGATCGAATACTAAGAACTGCCCGGGTTATATAGCTAAAAAGGGGATAGAGATCACATGGTTTTTTCAGAAGATTATTTTACACCGGAAGACAGAGACGGCTTCCATATAAGAGAGATGATGAAGCGTTACTGGGCTTCCTATATAGAAGTGCTGGAAGAGATCAAGCGCGTCTGTAAAGAGCTTGATATCCGTTATTATGCCGATTACGGGACGCTTCTCGGCGCTGTAAGAGAGAAGGGCTTCATCAAATGGGATGATGATGTTGATCTGTGTATGCTGAGAGGTGATTTCGAGAAGTTCAGAACTCAGGCGCCTGCTATTTTTCAAAATGGGGTGATGCTGTATAACGATCTTCAGACTTCGCTTGCACCGCTTCGTGTGGTCAATACGATCGCGCCGTCCATAGATGCGGCCTTCCTTGAACTGTATCATGGGTGTCCCTATCCCACGGGAGCCGATATCTATGTAATCGACAGGGTTCCCGATGATGAGACGGAGGCGGCGAGGTTCAAGGAGCTGTGCAGGATGGTGAAGTACGCGGCTCAGAGGGCCGATCACAGATTCGTCTCGGAGGCTGAGCACGATCATTATTACAAAAATGATGCGTATGAGGATCCCGAACAGTTCGAAGGTCTGCTTACGGGCATCGAGGAATTCTTCGGATGCGATCTTGTTAGGGATGCAACGCTCGGAGCACAGCTGACAAGGCTTCTCAATGCGCTTCAGGGCAAGTATTGGTCGAATGAAGAGCTTAAGAATGTGACATATCTGCACGGTTGGATGAGGGATTATCGAAGCGTGTTGCCGATAGATTATTACGGAGAGCCGGTGGATCTGCCTTTTGAGAATACGACGATCGCGGCTCCGGCAAGATATAAGGAAGTTCTTACTGAGAGATTCGGAGAGGATTATATGACTCCGGTAAGGTGGGATGAGAATACGGAAGGGCATATTTATCCTGCATATAAGAAGTCTCAGAAAGTGCTTTTGGATGTATATGAAAAGTGTGGCGTTAAGCCGCCGGCATTATATCTTGAATAAATAGTGTGCCATCCGGTAACCGGAATTATTATATAGAATCAGGATGCGAATGATCTGCATTCGTTAGCAGGCAGTTAAGCGGATTAATTATGTCCGTTTAACAGGGATAAGAGGTAAGTAATATCTGATGAAGAAAGTCATAACGTACGGAACTTTTGATATGCTGCATTACGGACACAGGAATCTCCTTGAGCGGGCCAAGGCCATGGGAGATTATCTTGTTGTGGGCGTAACGTCGGATGATTTCGACCGCAGAAGGGGCAAGATCAATACCCATCAGTCTCTTATGGAGAGAA
This sequence comes from Lachnospiraceae bacterium, assembly GCA_024684085.1. Lineage (GTDB taxonomy): Bacteria > Bacillota > Clostridia > Lachnospirales > Lachnospiraceae > Colinaster. The sequence goes on from JAIKXM010000025.1 coordinate 4,578, forward strand.
TGGCGGGGGTGCGTGCGCTGGAGATTGCGGATGAGATCATAGTGGAGGAATACGTCGGTCAGAAGATCGATGATATCAAAAGATATGAGATTGACATATTCACGGTCGGTTCCGACTGGGAGGGTGAATTCGATTATCTCAAGGATTATTGTGAGGTGGTCTACCTGCCACGGACGGAGGGCGTATCGAGCACGGACATACGGACTCATAACGGCGCTCTTGCACTTAAGATAATCGGCAATCACTCAGTTGCGGTCAAATTTGCAAAAGAATGTAGTTATGTAAACGGCGTGGCAGTGACAAATGATAACCCCGATGCCGTATATATCGATTCCCATCCGAGACGTCATTATAAGGATATCAAGAAGGCACTGAACGAGGGAAAGCACGTGATAGCGGAGTCGCCGATCGCCACATCCGGGGCGGAATGTGAGGAACTGTTCGCACTTGCCAAAGCCAATGATCTGGTGCTCATGGATGGTATCAAGTCCGCATATTCCACGGCCTATGCAAGGTTACTCCTTCTGGTAAAAAGTGGGGCGATCGGGAGTGTTGTCTCAGTCGATGCGACCTGTACGAGTCTTGAGGACATCATAAGAGGGCCTGAAGATATCAAGGAGAAGTGGAACAGTATCTGTGCGTGGGGGCCAACGGCACTGTTGCCGGTATTCCAGATCCTGGGAACTGATTATAAGAGTAAGAATGTGACCAGCTTCCATGTGGATGAGGAGAAGACCTTTGACGGGTTTACCAAGATAGATTTCGTATATGACAGGGCTGTCGCTTCCATCAAGGTGGCTAAGACTGCCAAGTCGGAAGGTAATCTTGTGATAACCGGAACCAGAGGGTATATATATGTGCCGGCACCATGGTGGAAGATGGATTATTTCGAAGTACGTTATGAGAATGCCGAGAACAATAAGAGGCATTTTTACCAGTTGGACGGTGAAGGTATAAGATACGAGATAGTTGCCTTTGCCAAGACAATAGAGACAGGCAGGAATTACAGTTACATATCGGAAGAGGAATCGGTTGCCATTGCTTCCGTTATCGAAGATTGTATGAATATATGGAAGGCTGATGTCAGGTAGGTGCGCATGAGATATGAACAGATGCCTATGAACAGAGAAGAGCTTCGCAGGATGCAGCTGATACAGACGGACATTCTTAAGGAACTTGACCGGGTATGTCGTAAAAACGGTATCAGCTATATTCTTGACGGGGGGACGCTGCTTGGCGCGATAAGGCACAAGGGGTTCATTCCGTGGGATGATGACATAGATGTCAGAATGCTCAGAAGAGATTACGAGCGGTTCAGGCAGGTGGCGGACAGGGAACTCAGTGGCGGTGTTTTTTACCAGGATCATTGTAATGATAAGGGGTATCCATGGTTGTACTCGAAGCTCAGGATGGCAGGAACGAGGGCTGTCAGACTGGGGCAGGAGAAGATTCCTATGCGGGACGGCGTGTTCATCGATATCTTTCCCTGTGACGGAGTGCCGAATGATGACACGGAATACAGGAAAAAATGCAGGAAGGCTAAGCTTATCCGGAAGAGTCTCTATGCGAGGGTCGCAAGATATACGGCAGAGAGTTTTATCGCAAGACTCGGCTGGCGGATGGTTGCGCTGATCCCTAAGGCGTGGATATATGGTGCGGCCGACAGGCTTGTAAGCCGACTGAACAGTCAGGACCATGACAGGGTCGGATGCATCGGCTGGCATGAAGAGATAGATGTGAAGGGTTTGAAGAAGAGTTGGTTCACGGATCTGACGGAAGTGGAGTTCGAGGGCGGAATGTATCCGGCACCACGTGATTGGGACGGATATCTTAAGTATTCCTACGGCGATGATTATATGACTCCCCCACCGGAAGATAAGCGCGGATCTACAGCTCCGTTGTCCTACTTCTATCTTGGGGAAAAGGAGGTAAAATGCTGAATTTTACGATGGGACCCGTTATGTGTGAAGATTATATCCTTGAGATCGGAAGCAGACAGGTTCCTTATTTCAGAAATGATGAATTCGGTGACCTGTTGAAGGAGAATGAGAGGAATATGAATCTCCTGATGAAGGCGCCTGAGGGAGCCCGTACCGTATTCCTTACGGGTTCGGGAACTGCGGGAATGGAAGCTGCGGTTGCCAATACGCTTGATAAGAATGACCGGGTGCTTGTGATAAACGGTGGTACCTTTGGCGAGAGATTCGTGAAGCTGTGTCGTATCCATGAGATCCCTTATGAAGAGATAAGGCTTGAGCGTGGGTGTGATATTACGGCGGAGAGACTTGCGGAATATGACGGCAAGGGATTCACAGCACTTCTTGTCAATATGAATGAGACTGCTACGGGAACTCTCTATGATATGAAGCTTATCTCGGATCATTGCAGGAGAAACGGTCTGTTACTTATCGTGGATGCTATAAGTGCTTTTCTTGCCGATCCCCTGGATATGGAAGAACTCGGGGCAGATGTTATCGTGACTGCATCGCAGAAGGCACTTGCCCTGCCTCCCGGGATATCAGCGCTCACTCTTAGCGAAAGGGCGCTTAACAGAATAGAAGAAAAAGAATGCAGAATGATGTATCTGGATATCGGAATGGCACTTAAGGACGGACTTAGAGGACAGACGCCTTTTACTCCGGCGGTTGCCATACTTCTCCAGTTGAATGCGAGACTGCGACGACTTGTGGATAAGGGTGTAGATGAAGAGGTTGCCCTGACGGCCGGGCGCGCTGAGTTTTTTAGGGAGAGTATCAAAGACCTGCCGCTCACTATGGTCAGCCATTCGCCTTCCAATGCCGTGACGGCTCTTCACCCCTTGAATGGGATGAAGGCTGTTGATATCGTGAACAAACTGAAAGACGAATACGGTATCTGGGTTGCGCCTTCGGGCGGCGACCTTGCAGAGTATATGTTTAGAGTCGGTCACATAGGCCATATCACGGATGAGGATATGAATGTATTGCTGGATGCATTGAGAGAGGTCGTCAGGTAGATAAGAGGTCTCACGGTATGACCGGTATACATACATGCCAGCCGGAAGCAGGGGATATATTCAATTAAGTAATTTCATAAGGTCAAGAGGACTGTCTATGATGTGATCGGGATGGTCGGCTGTGCCGAATCCGTAAGTTGCATAGCAGAACGGAACTCCTGCTGCCCTGCATGCATCAAGATCCATCTGGGTATCGC
>JAIKXM010000030.1 GCA_024684085.1 Lachnospiraceae bacterium
ATCCAAAACATGCTCGATATGGTCTATCTGGTATGCTCGGATTTGAAGGTTCCACTTCCTAATAGAAAATCTAGCAGCGCATAATCAGCGAAAACACTGGGGTTGATGGCATTATTCACCCACCATCACCCCTGAAGAGCCACTTTTCTGTTAAATTTCTTTGTAATTTCCCTATCAAATTCTATTAAAAACGAACTTATTTGTTTTTTTGATAGCTTATCAATTCTTATTTCATTACAAGAAGCTTCGTAACCTGTTTTATCTCCACACATCATCATTATTCTATCAAAATTAATATTAGTCTCCTCAATTATACCTGCTTTATCATACACTAAACAATCATAAACTATTTTTGTATTATAAACAATTTCTCTAACCACCTCCAACATAGTATTGCCTTCGCAATCAAATGCTTTTTTCATTAAATCATTCATATAGATCATTCTATTCACCCAATATTTTCAATGCTTTTAGAATTCCATTCCAAAAATCTTGATTTCCCAATAACTTATTCACAGAATTTGGAGCTAAATTACCAGTTTCTTGATTATAGAATTTTCCTTCACCGATATCATAAATATACTTATTGTTAAAAGTATCATAATAATGAATTTGTCCAGGTCTCCCTCCTGGGGCAGGATTTTCAACATCAATTCTTTCTGTCTTACCATTTTTCCATGTTGACTTACTATTAACTTGAGTTCCATCTTCTCCAATCATATGTTCAGAAGAACTTCCACTCTCCACACTACAGGTATTATGCGCAAGAATTCTAAGGTGTTGTGGAATTTAGCTCTTCACTGGAATTTACAATTTCAAGTCGGCCATTAATGCTACTTTAGCAAATAGCGATAGTATTTCCTCATATCTACTAAAAATGCATCAACCACTTCCTCCTCACTATCATAATAATTCTTGGTAAATTTAGTTCCTCTGTCACTAATATATAAATGCCATTTGTTATCTATCTTTTCTATACATAATTCACCCATTCCTGGCGTTCCACCCTCAAGAGAATACGAATCTGAAGGAACTTTTCTTTCAATTAGTAATGCTTTTAATTCTTTAATATTCATTTTAGTACCAAACCTCTTTCAATACTCCGATTAATTAAATCACTTATGTATTTTGGACCCTCTTCATCTACGAAGGTTGCTCCTTCAACCAGGTCAGCCACCTTAACAAAACCTATATCCTTCACATAGAAAGGATGTGCTGGAGTTGTGGTTATCCTATCCTTATCTTCACAATAAAGCCCAAACCCTATTTTCAAGGATTCAGGCTCTATTGGAATTAATTCAAAACAAGTATTGTAATCATAAATTATTTACTCACTACATCCAAGTTTGTCAAAAAAATCTTCTTCTATGAGATATTTTATTGTCTTGTCTATTTCTTGTTTACTTACCTCTTTAACTATAATAGTATTGGGTTCGGTTTGATAAATACCAGAAACTTCAATTTCCGCATCAAAATCCTGATGTAATCTAATCATATCAGTAATATATAATATATAATTTATATTTCCTATTATCTATGATAACTATAACATCGCTTCTAAATCCTCTAATAAATGCTTTATATTCTGCTATTTCTGTATTATCTTCATATACAATTGTATAACTCATTTTTCACCTATTCATTTTAACCGGATGCCAGACTGCAAATCAAATTGCTTTTCTTTCATAGGATCCTCCACTTTAAGGTCTAAAACTAATATGATTATTATTAATTAATACCCACCAACCTGAGGCTCACAATTACATACATCCTATTAGCATTCGACAACATCTGCCCCTTGCAACCGGGAGATTAGAAATACACTTCCGCCCCGTTCAGATTCACGAAGCGGAAGTGAACACTCCACATTATTTGACCAAAATCACATATCATTCATTTTTACAGTACAATCATCCCACAACACAAATTATCAGATTCTTAATCGCATTCACCATCTGAGTGAACTAAACTATCAATCATCATATTCATTTCCTCAAGAGAATAATTACCCTGCAAAAAATATGTCTTTAGCCAATATCCGTTATCTCTGCAATATTCCTGTATTGCATCACGAATAATCTCATCCGTCAATTCTCTAACGATTATATCAGGAGGTCCGGCCGGCACATAATCCAACCCTTCCTTGTCCATATAACTAACATAAAATTGAGGGGTACACACTGTCACTGTGAGCACCTTTCCTTCTTCCGTCCAAACAAATACATCAATATTGTCATCATATGGATTAATACCATTACTTAATGCTGTAGGATATTCAATCTTCATCATTATTATTATAGCCAAGCCTATCAAAAAAACCCAATTTATAAAGCATCTCTATCGTCCTTTCAATTTCAACTTTACTAACTTCTTTTACAATAACAGTATTAGGTTCAGTTTCATAATAACCATAATAATCCATTTCCGCGTCAACATCTTGATGCAATCTTGTTATATCTGTAATATATAAAGGAAACCTCCTACCTTCTATAATAACTTTAACATCTGTTCTGTATCCCTTTTCTCTAGCTTCACATTCAGCAAGCTCACTTTCATTTTCAATTATTATAGAATAACTCATATAACCCCCATTAAAAAGGTCCAGATATTGGTATTTTGTTTAATAGCATTTGAAAAGTTTCCAATGGCATTTCATAAGTAGGTACTATCTCAAAATGGCTAGGATTAGCACCTCGTTGTATTATTTTTAATCCATCCGGAATACCATCAATTTTATATGCACCGCCAAATTTTGAAACACTGTTAGGATCTAAATTAACTGATACGCCATGCGTTGTTTTTACATTGCCCGTTATCTTATTAAATCTAACTTCATTAGGCTTAACCGTAAAATCTTTTCCACCTCGATAAACCGATGAATTCGGACCGTCTCCGACATTCATATCACACATATTATGAACGAGGACTCTGTTATATCCTACATAATACGTATGATAAACTTCAACCGCGAAGTTATAGACTATCGCCGGATCCTGCAGATACTCCCACTTCTTTGTCTGAAGATGAAGTTCGTTACCTTCTTCATCTATAAGTATAGCACCTTCTACAAGATCACCTGCTTTTACAAAACCTATGTTCTTCACATAGAATGGATGGCCGGGTGTTGTTGTTATCTCTTCATGGTCAATTGTTAAATGGATCAGTTCATATGTCTCGTTAACATACGTCTCCAAGACTCTCTTGTAGCTGACATCATCCTCATTCGGATCGCAGGCTAATATATAGTCGCCTTTTTTATATCCTCTATAGGAACAAGACTGTCTTCCGTCTGTACCTTATATTGCCGGTTACCCCAACAGATATATTATCCTTTTCGAATAATGTCAAAATATCATATTAGCACAATCATGGAGGCGGTCACTGATACTCAACATACAGTTACCACCTCCAAAACAATTGACCTATATATATCCACAATTACAGCTTTTCATTATGTCGGTATATACTCCAACCAAGTATTATAAATGTTAAATAATCTACATTCATCCTTCCCTCTTGTTGATTTTCGAGTACATACATCAACAATTCTTCTGGGATCTAAATCAACACCGTTTACAAACCCTAATAAAACCGGCATATTAACACCTATTCTATTTTTCGGTGAAGTAAAGTAACCCCATTCTATCTTATTATTATTTCTAATCATTACTTCTGCAAAATAAAAAGACACATCCAATGAGATTTTCATAGTCTTCATTGAAAGATCCTCTCTCGGAATCCAGTCTTTCATCCAATTCGGATACTGTGAAATCTCATCATTCCACTCCTCTTCCGTCTTTTTTACTACTTCTATTTGGTCTTCATACCATCTCCAAAGATCAATCAATGATTCAGGGGAATAATCCAATTCAATATTCGTTCCTGTATCCTTAATATAAGAGTGCAAATAATCTATTCTGCTGTTACTCTGTGAAACATAATATTCAAATCTCTGGCGAACTTCCTTCTTAGTAATCTTTTCATTTGTAAACATTCCTGACGGTATTTCCATCATGATATATTCCATAATAATTCACCTTTACTAAAAATGACGAATAATTGTTATTCCATGCTCCAACAAAAAGCTCTCCAATGATTGAGTCGGACCACCTTTACCGGTTACTCCACTCTTAAAAAAATGCCATATTACATCATCCACTGAACCATTTTTAAGAAGTTCCGCATCTTTTAAAACTTGCGTTTTGACAAAATTCGTAAGTGATGTACGGCCAACTTTTGATTCATGAGCCACACCGTTTGCCAACATATCTACAAATCTTCTACCATTAGAAGTTTTAAAATAAGCTTGTGGCTCTCCACCATATAACCTTGCTAATTCGTCTTCGCCGGCCTTTCCATTCATAAAGGTCTTTGTAGCATCTTCTGTTCCACAAGTATTATGAACAAGGACTCTGTTATATCCTACATAATACGTATGATAATCTTCAACCGCGAAGTTATAGACTATCGCCGGATCCTGCAAATACTCCCACTTCTTGGTCTGAAGATGAAGTTCATTGCCTTCTTCATCTACGAGTATAGCACCTTCTACAAGATCACCTGCTTTTACAAAACCTATATCCTTCACATAGAAGGGATAGCCGGGTGTTGTTGTTATCTCTTCATGGTCAATTGTTAAATGGATCAGTTCATATGTCTCGTTAACATACGTCTCCAAGACTCTCTTGTAGCTGACATCATCCGTGTCCGGATCACAGGCTAATACATAGTCGCCTTCTTTTATATCCTCAATCGAAACAAGACCATCTTCTGTCTGTACTTTTGTTCCTGCTATAAAACAACGCCCTGCATTGCAACCACCAGAACTACTATATCCTTTTATACCACCACAAATCGCTCCTGTTATAACGCCGGACATAAAGCCATCCGCCGCCCCATCGATCGCAGCCTTTTTGGCAGCTTCTATATCTCCTCCCGATGTAACATATGTTATGGCGCCGTTCGTGGCAGCTCCGGATGCCGCTCCTATTGCAGCTCCGGTAATTGCACCTTTTAAAGCACCAACAGCAATAGCTGCACCGGCTCCTCCTGTAATCACCGCTATTCCTGCAACAAGTGCGCATGCGCCGATTACGGCAAGACCTATAGCCACCTTCTTTTGGTTAGCAGTTAATTCAGGCCATTCACCTGAAGAATCCTTAAGGTTAACAGGGTTATTATTACAGTAAACAAATAAATTGTATCCGCTAACATCATTTGATACACCCGCTATCTGATTATCAGAATTAAGGAATCTGTGTGTAACCGGATCATAGTATCTGGCATTCAGAAACAGGCAATCAAACATTTTTGTGCAACAAATGACACGTTTTTACAACAGCAAAAAGCAAGTTGTTTTATAAAAACCTTTTAATGAAAACTCCCTCAAGAATCGCCTCTAACTTACTATATCTTAATGAGATCAGATTGTAAGATCGCCGTCCTTGATCCAGCCGAGCTTCCTCTCGATTGCTCCGAAGAGATAAGTAAGTACTCCGGGAAGGATGATACATATAAGTGCAAGTCCGATCCAGTCGAAAGCTGTGATAGCACTCTTTGCACCTTCTGCAACATCATTAACCCAACCTGTATATACACCAAGAGGACCAACCATTCCGCAAGTTCCCATTCCTGAAGAAACAGGTGCGCCGTTCATCTGAAGCTTGAAGATACAGGTTGCAATAGGGCCGGTGATTGCAGAAGCAAGAATAGGAGCTATCCACACCTTGGGATTCTTAACGATATTACCCATCTGAAGCATTGATGTACCAAGTCCCTGTGAGATAAGTCCGCCCCATTTATTCTCTTTGAATGACATAACGGCGAATCCGACCATCTGTGCACAACAGCCTCCTACGGCTGCACCGCCGGCAAGACCTGTAAGTGCAAGAGCTGCGCAGATCGCTGCCGATGAGATGGGCAGTGTAAGTGCAATACCAACAACAACAGAGACAAGAATACCCATAAGGAAGGGCTGAAGTTCTGTAGCCCACATGATGAAGTTACCGACTGCCATAGCTGCACGTCCGAGAGGCGGAGCGATAAGCCATGAGAAGAACACACCTACACCTATAGTCACAAGAGGTGTTACAAGGATATCGATCTTTGTCTCCTTAGATACAGCCTTACCGAACTCAGCGGCGATAATGGCAACAAAGAGAACTGCAAGAGGACCACCTGCTCCGCCGAGAGCATTGGCTGCGAATCCGACTGTGATCATAGAGAACAGTACCAAAGGTGGACACTTAAGTGCAAAAGCGATCGCAACTGCCATTGCAGGACCGCTCATAGCTGAAGCAAGTCCACCGACTGTATAATCCACGCCCGCAACGGTTGCTACCGTCTGCATAAGGAACGGGATCTGGAACTGTGTTCCGATAGTGTTGATTATGGTACCGATAAGCAGGGAGCAGAACAGACCCTGTGCCATGGCACCAAGTGCATCAATACCGTATCTCTTTAATGAGATCTCGATATCTTTTCTTTTCAAAAACGCTTTAAACTTTTCCATAATTTTTCTCCTTCTATCTGAACCTTAATAGGTCAGTTAACTCATCAGTCTTCGCATCCTGTCGGACGCTTGTTGCTCTTATCGACAGGCTCATATTCTACAAGCTTAGCAAGGAATCCTCGTCTGCCAAGTTCAGCCTCGATAAGATCAAGTATCTCCTCACTGTCTGCCGCCACCGTGTGATAATGATAACCACCCGTTATATTCTTAAGCAGGGTCGACTTGCCCGTCTTAAGTTCATCGATATATTTCTGTACCTCAAAGCGGGATCTGACATTAAGATTGCCTCGCATAATGCCATACATCTTGTGATATACGAAGACATCTTCCAATCTTCCGCCCATATCCACGATCAGATTCATCTCATCCGCAGTCTCCTCATCGGTGTGGTAGACCTTGAACACTCTTATGGCTCCTGCATCATTACCCTTCTCCACCATGTAACCGCGATTTGTCGAATAGATCCTGACCTGATTGGCTCTAAGCAATGCTATATCCTGTACGATCACCTGTCTGCTTACCTTAAGCTCACTTGCCAGATAATCTCCGGAGACAGGATGCTCGGCGTCCATCAGTATCCCGAGAATACGTTTCCTTCTCTCTTCTCCCGTCATACGCTTCTCCCTTTATCGATTCCTTTATGTCTTTACTTCTGTCTTGTCAGTGAGTATAACATATGTCTTTACCATTGACAAGACAGTAAATCAGAAATAGCTTTCGCGCGAGTGCGCATCCTTAGCGGAGCGTTTTTATTGAATAAGAAGCAATTTCCTATTCCATAAAAAAGGCCCCTTTGATGCTTTCACATCAAAAGGGCCTTGAATCCGTATATCATACGACTTTTTTATCTTCGAATATATATCTTCCGAACACCAGCATTATCACCATTAGCAAAACGCCTATAAACAGTGATACGACCGGATTCCTTACAAAGCCTGCGATTATATATGTCACAAAAGATACCGCAGCCGCAGTCAGAGCATATGGCAACTGAGTGGATACATGATTGATATGATCGCATCCCGCTCCGGCCGAACTCATTATCGTTGTATCCGATATCGGTGAACAGTGGTCTCCGCAGACCGCTCCGGCCATGCAGGCACTGACACATATGATAGCCAGACTGTTACCGCTCTCGATAGGGAACACCTTAAGGCAGATAGGGATCAAGATGCCGAAAGTGCCCCATGAGGTTCCTGTCGCAAAAGCAAGGAAACATGCGATAAGGAAGATGATCGCAGGAAGGAAGTTAAGAAGCGAATCAGCACAGCTATCCACTAAGCCTGCAACATATTCTGCCGCTCCGAGTGAATCGGTCATACTCTTAAGTGTCCATGCAAGCGTCAGGATCATGATCGCGGGAACCATTGCCTTGAAGCCTTCAGCCAGACAATCCATGCACTCTCTGAACTTCAATACTCTTCTTATAAGGTATAAGATCACCGTAGCAACAAAAGCTGCAAATGATCCGTACATCAGACCTACAGATGCATCCGAATTGGCAAAGGCATCGATAAAGCCTGTACCTTCAAAGAATCCACCCGAATAGATCATTCCGATAACACAGAAGATTATAAGAACGATCACGGGAACAACAAGATCTGCAACCTTGCCGTTACCCTTTACAGCGTCGCTGTCTACACCACTTTTGATCTTCTTACCTGAGAAAATATCTCCGGCAAGAGCATTACGCTCATGAGTCTTCATCGGGCCGTAATCGATCTTAAGTATTGACAGGCCGACCATCATGATGATCGTAAGCAAAGCATAATAATTGTATGGAATAGCCCTTAAGAAGAGCCACATTCCGTTGGTACCCTCAGGCGAGAAGCCTGAAACGGCTGCTGCCCATGAAGATATAGGTGCGATTATACATATAGGTGCTGCCGTAGCATCGATAAGATATGCAAGCTTAGCTCTTGATATCTTATGCTCGTCGGTAACGGGTCTCATAACCGAACCGACTGTAAGACAGTTGAAATAGTCATCAATAAAAATGAGACATCCCAACAACACTGTGGCAAGCTGTGCGCCGACTCTCGTCTTAATATGAGTAGCCGCCCACTTACCGAAGGCCGCTGATCCGCCCGCCTTATTCATAAGGCTGACTATCGCACCGAGCATAACAAGGAATACAAGGATTCCCATATTGTAGGGATCTGTCAGCTGGCCTATAAGACCGTCATTGAATATATGAATTACAGTTCCTTCAAAAGATCCGGCATAGAAGATTCCGCCTACCACAATGCCGACAAACAGCGAACTGTAGACCTCTTTAGTAACAAGCGCCAGAATTATGGCCACAAGCGGTGGTACCAGCGCCCAAAATGTTGCATACATACCAAGTCCTCCTATTTTTTCACAGGTTAATCAAACAGAGGCTTGACTGCGCCGGCGAGCTTATCCTTGCTCTGTTCTGCCTCGGCAAGATCCTTGCCCAGAGTAGTATAGTATGCCTTGATCTTGGGTTCTGTTCCGGAAGGTCTTACAACCACCGTAGAACCGCTCTCAAGCGAATATATAAGTACGTTAGCCTTGGGAAGACCTGTCTTCTCGGGCTCATTGTAATCGATGACGTTAGACACCTTATCTCCGGCGAACTCTGCGGGAGGATTCTCTCTGAGACCGCTCATGATGTTATTCATCTTATCCATACCTGTAAGACCGGGGAATTCGTAGCTGTCTACCTTGTTGAGATATCTTCCGTACTTAGCATAGATCTCTTCAAGACGCTGCTTGATAGATGAACCGATGCTTCTGTAGTAAGCTGCCATCTCACAGATAAGCATTGAACCGATTACCGCATCTTTATCACGTACATAAGGGCCTGCAAGATATCCATAGCTCTCTTCGAAACCGAAGATGAATCTGTCGACCTCACCTGCTTCCTCAAGCTTGGCTATCTGATCACCGATCCACTTGAAGCCTGTAAGAGTATGCCTTAACTCAACGCCGTAATCCTTAGCCACAACGTCGGCAAGAGGAGTAGATACAATGGACATTACGGCAACGGGATTCTTGGGCATTGTTCCCTTCTCGATCCTGCCTGCACATATATAATCAAGGAGAAGGACTCCCATTTCATTACCGCTTACGAGTTCATAGCTTCCGTCGGGACACTTCATGGCGATACCGACTCTGTCTGCATCGGGATCTGTTGCGAGCATAAGATCCGCACCGACTTCCTTGGCAAGCTCGAGACCCTTCTCAAGAGCAGCGAAGATCTCGGGATTGGGATATGAACAGGTTGTGAAATATCCGTTGGGATATTCCTGCTCAGGAACGATCGTTATGTCCGTGATACCCATATCCTTGAGGACTCTTGTAACAGGCACAAGACCTGTACCGTTAAGAGGTGAGTACACAAGCTTAAGACCTGCATCCGCGCAGAGTCCGGGACGAACCTGTCTCTCCTCGATAGCTGCGTAAAGAGCCTCCTTGCATTCCGAATCTACGAACTTGATAAGACCCTTATTAACGCCCTCTGCGAAGTCCATATATTTAGCCCCGGTAAGGACATCCGTTTTCTGAATAGAATCATATACTACGGCAGCCGCGTCATCTGTCATCTGACAACCGTCGGGGCCGTAAGCCTTATATCCGTTATACTGTGCGGGGTTATGAGAAGCTGTTACCATGATACCCGCATTACACTTATAATATCTTGTTGCGAAGCTAAGCGCCGGAACAGGCATCAGCTCGTCGTATATCCTTACATTAATGCCGTTAGCTGCAAGTACGCCTGCTGCTTCACGTGCGAAGTTCCATCCCTTAAGACGGCTGTCGTAGCTTATCGCAACAGTCTGTGTGCCGCCCTGAGTCTTAACCCAGTCTGCAACACCTTGAGTAGCCTGTCTTACCACCCAGATATTCATACGGTTTGTTCCTGCTCCGAGAGTTCCTCTGAGTCCGGCCGTACCGAACTTAAGAGATACGGCGAATCTCTCCTTGATAGCATCTTCGTCACCTTCAATGTCCTGTAATTCCTTCTTGAGATCGAAATCGATCAGATCGGCCTGAAGCCATTTCCTATACTCTTCGTTATACAATTCACCCTACCTCTTTTCTTATTATTCTTGTGTGCCGGCACTGATGCTTAACGCTGACAGACTCTTGATTACGCTATCGCATCTGTCGCAAAAATGACTGTACTTCACTTAAAAATCTATCATTTTTTCATATATTCAGTCAAGTGTATCGACTACTTAAAAAACGGTTGAAAAACCGGTCTTACGCCTGCGTTTCAGACCTCCGCAAGCAAAGACCGGTTTCTTCTATTAACTATGTGTGATTATTGACTCTTTGATCAGAACTTGAACCTGCCAATCGATTCATCAAGATTATTGACGATGGCTGTCTGTGTCTCAACCATGTTGTCAACCGACTCAACATTCTGGCCGGCGATCTCGATATCTGTCAGGATATTGGCACTTGTCTCCGATGTTGTCTGAGTTGCCTCGGCGATATCCTGAATAGCCATCGATACTTCGCCCATGATCTCATTGATGTTCTGTGACATCTGACTGATCTTATCAGCCGATTCCTCGAAGGAACCTGCATCTGCTCCGTACTGGTTGGCAACGTCAACAAAGTTGTCATAATCCTTATTGACTGTTTCCTGAAGGAACTCGAGCAGTCTCTGGGCATCGCCGATAAGCTTGGTGAATGCTTCCTGAATCTGTTCGATGGTAGCCTGAATCTTGATTACGGCTTCTGTCGTGCTTCCTGCAAGATTACCGATCTCAGATGCTACAACGGCAAAGCCCTTACCTGCCTCACCTGCTCTGGCAGCTTCAATGGAAGCATTTAGAGACAAGAGATTGATCTCCTCAGCGATATTGGAGATAACGTCTGCAAGCTCGCTGATATTTGATACAACTTCTGCATCCTTGATACTCTCACCAAGACTCTCTTCGAATTCTCTTGAAAGCTTGCGTGCCGACTCAGAAGACTCCTTACAGTCAGCCTCGATCTTGGCTGCTTTATCACGGATCGCCTGAGCGAGTGCCATATTGTCATCAGTTTCGGAAGCAAGGATGGTAACATTAGAACGAACCTCTTCGGAAGAAGCATTAACCTCTTCTGTAGCTGCGCTTGTAGCAAGCATCGATTCGTTAACTTCATTCATATAACGCTCGATCTCGGAGAACTTCTCATGCAGATCCTTGGAAGCCTCAGACAATCTGTTGCTTGAATCCCCGATCTCCCTGGCGTTGTCAGCGATCTGAGATAACAGAACCTTATTGCCTGTATACATGGCATTCATGGCTTCACTCATTCCTGCTACTTCATCTTCGCCCTTAACATCAAGAGTATCTACCGAAAAATCTCCGTCTGCAAGTCTGTCAGAGAAAGCCTTAACCTTCTTGATCCTTCTTGATACACCGCTGACCACGATAAGGATCACTATGGTAGCGATAATGATGAATACCAGACATATAATGAGCATCTGCTTCTGAAGGCTGTTGATATCATCATTGATCTCATTCTCTGAGAGACGGATCACAAGCTTATAACCAACATCTGTGGTCGTATAATACAGATTGATCTTCTCGCCATCCTGTACATAAGATGTCTCACCGGATTCATTGGCAAGGATCTCCTGACCGGCTTTCACCAGAGACTCATTCTCTTCACCAAGTATACTCATACCTGCTGATATCTTCTCAGGCTCAACACCTGCTATATATGCACCGCTTCCCGTAAGAAGGATCGCGCCACCTGTTTTACCTATCTTAATACTGTCGACGATCTCATTGACTTTCGCAAGAGATATTCCGACTGATGCACAACCGATATACTTATTAGTCTCATAATCATAGATGGCAACAGAACATGTTGAAAGGGAAGTTCCGAGTCCTTCATCATAATAAGGATCAGTCATTACCGGCTTGGTATGTCCCTGAGAGATCGTATAATACGGACGGTTGAGATAATCATACTCAGCATTGCTGTATTCATATGTAGTGATCAGCTTGTCGCCTTCTCTGTATACATAAGGTCCAAAGTATTCTTCCTTAGCATCGAAGACGTAGGGTTCCAGCCATACACCGTTACCTATCGCTGTCTCATTGTTCTCAAGGAGAGAATTGAGGAGCTGTTCATACTGCTTCTGAGTAAGAACATCGTGCGATACACCAACCGTCTCGGCAAGTCCCACTGCCGCGGAGGATATCTGTGAGAACTGCTCACTGATACCTGTATTGGCAAGATTAAGCTGAGCCTTGATCAGTTCACCCATCTTAACATCACTTAATGCTTTACTTCTGGATGAACTTAAGAGAGTAAGCAGAAACAGTGCCAGAATGATGACCGGTAGAATATACGCCAATAATTTAGTGCTGATTTTCCTAAAATGCATATTGTCACCTCCGAATTTAGTTACCATCGTAATTATAAATCCCGGAGGATTCTAATTAAGACCGATGATATGGCTGCCCTTTTATAGACCACCTGTGTATGATCAATTATATTTCAAAGCCGCATCATAGTCAATTAATTTTTAGACATTTATGTACTTTATCGCAAAATTGCGTGTTAAAATTGCTAAAAGACAGTTTTTTAATAGAATTCTATACAATTCGTCTACATAATCACTTTTGTGATCCTCTCAACAGCCTTGACGGTATTCTCATAATTATTGAAAGCCGTCAGTCTGAAGCAATTAGCACCGCATTTTCCGAAGCCTTCGCCGGGTGTACCGACTACATTAGCTTCCTTTAACAGCAGATCGAAAAAATTCCAGCCACTCATGTTATTGGGTGTCCGTAACCATATGTAAGGCGAGTTAACACCACCGTAGACCGATAATCCTGCTTTTTTCAGACTATTAGAAATATATGAGGCGTTGCGCATGTAGTAATCTATCTGTTCACGCACTTCCTTCATGCCCTCGGGTGAATACACGGCCTCGCCTGCTCTCTGTACTATATAGGGTGCGCCGTTATACTTGGTTCCGTGACGTCTTGCCCACAGATCCCTTACTGCGACACCTTCTCTTGCAAGTGCACGAGGGATGACGGTATATCCGAGACGAAGCCCCGTAAAACCGGCATTCTTCGAAAAAGAACGAAGCTCGATCGCACAATTCTCGGCATCCTTACATTCATAGATGGAATGAGGAACGTCTTCCTCTGTGATATAGGCTTCATATGCGCCGTCATAGATGATTACGGCTCCCGTCATATTGGCATAATCAACCCACTTCTGAAGCTCACTTTTGGTTATCGCCTCACCCGTCGGATTATTAGGGAAGCACAGATATATAAGATCCGCCTTCACCTTGGGTATCTCGGGGATGAATCCGTTATCGCTGTTGCAGGGAAGGGTTAAGATATTGCTCCACTTGCCGGCGGTCTCATCATAGTGACCGGCTCTGCCCGCCATGACATTAGTGTCAACATATACGGGATATACGGGATCGCAGACTGCGACTACATTGTCCCTTGCGAATATCTCCTGAATACTGCCCGAGTCGCTCTTGGCTCCGTCTGATATGAAGATCTCAGAAGGATCTATATTGCATCCTCTTTTTCTATAATCTTCACGAACGATCGCTTCGCGTAAGAAATCATATCCCCCATCGGGAGCATATCCCCTGAATGTCTCTGCCTTACTCATCTCATCAACAGCACCGTGAAGCGCCTTAATGATCGAGGGTGCAAGCGGTTGGGTTACATCGCCGATACCCAATCTTATGACATCACTGTCAGGATGTTCCGCCTGATAAGCCGACACCCTTTTAGCTATCTCAGAGAAGAGATAACTTCCTCTTAACTTCAAATACTCCTGATTCAGACTGATCATCTTATGCCCTCCGTTCCTAACAAGTTATCTGTCTCTATCTCTCCGGTGAATACCCTTGTTGCGGGTCCCGTCATATACACATGATCGTCCTCTGCCCAGTTGACATTGACCACACCGCCAAGGACATGCACATTGATATTCCTGCCCGTCTTGCCATTTAACACACACGCCACGACAACAGCCGAACATCCCGTTCCGCAGGCAAGCGTCTCACCCGTACCTCTCTCGTAGACCCTCATCCTCACATTCTCATCGTCGATGATCTCCACGAACTCCGTATTGGTCCTCTTTGGAAAAATCGCATGGCACTCAAAATCCGGCCCATATTCATTCACCAGCTCGGGCGAATCAAAGAGGACTGCGTGAGGATTACCCATTGACACACATGTCACTTTGAACTCCTTATCCTTCACCCTGATCAATTCATCAACGAACCTCTCCTTATCCGAAGTAACCGGTATATTAACAGGCTCAAGGATAGGCTCTCCCATATCCACCTTAACGGCACATACCTCTCCGTCCTGCACTGTTACCTGTAACTCATGCGGTACTCCCATGCTCTCTACAACGAAGACTTCCTTATCGGTCATGCCGTGATCATATACATACTTCGCCACGCACCTGATACCGTTACCGCACATCTCGGCTCTCGTTCCGTCCGCATTGAACATCTCCATCTCGAAGTCATAATTCTTCGACGGATTGATGAAGATAAGTCCGTCCGAACCTATTCCAAAATGTCTGTCACTCAGTTTTACCGCAAGTACCGATCTCTCTTCGCGTGTAAGTTCGGCACAGTCTGCGCCGTTAACATATACATAGTCATTACCGCAGCCATGCATCTTATCAAATCTGATCTTCATATTTCTCTCCCAAAATCCATGCTTTAATTCTGAAACAGTGCGATTATCATCTGCGCTGATTCCATCAGAGTCCTGCTGTTATCCATACTGCTCTTCTGAATATATCTGAAGGCCTCCGGTTCGCTCATACCGTTGACTTCGATAAGGATCTGTTTGGCCTTGTCCAATATCTTCTGTTCCTCACCGCTTCGCCTTGGCCCCGGTCCCTTCTCTCTTCTTATCCTTCGCTGATTATCGGAGAGCATCATCTCAATAGTGGAACACAGGTCGCTGTGTTTGAACGGCATGAGCAACTTGACAACCCTGTCATAATCAGCCTCGTAATCAACATCCTTGGTCAGCACTATCATGCCGAAGTACTTAGGCATGTAATCGGCTATCTCGCTACAGGACATATCGCGTAACTTAGCCGTACACACGATCACTCCGAAGTCCCTGTCCTGTGCGATCCTTAAGACATCCGCGCCCGAGACCGCTATATCTATATCCGGAAGCATTCCTCTGCTAACAATGATATCCGCAATTCTTAAGGCATCTTCTTTTTTGGGCATTGATATAATGATATTACCCATAAATGCTCCTACATCTTACTCAGATATCTGTTGATCTCCCATTCGCTCACTTCACTTATATATTCATTCCATTCACTGTCCTTAACGGCTGTATAAGCCTCGGCAAAGTCATTGCCCAGTACGCTCTTAACAAGCTCATCCCTGTTAAGTTCCTCCGTTGCATGCTTAAGATCAGCAGGAAGTGCAACGCAGTCCATGCTGTCCATATTACCGGGATCGGTCTTATCACCTATTCCTTCAAGGCCTGCTGCCAGACACACTGCAAGTGCAAGATAAGGATTGGCCGCCCCGTCGGGGAAACGCAGTTCGACCTTTGGTGTACCCTGATCGCGGGTATATTTTACAAGACACTTCTCACCTCTTACAGACCAGTTGATGAGTCCGGGTGCATCGCATCCGTTATTGATCCTCTTATAAGAATTGACTATGGGATTGGTTATACCCGCAATCGCCTTGGCATGCTTAAGTATTCCTCCGATGAAGCCTTTGGCCTCTGCTGAGATACCGTCTTCGCTCTCGAATATATTCTTGCCGTCCTTATATATGGCCACCTGAAGATGGAGACCCGAACCTGCCACATTGCTCTTGGGCTTGGGCATAAAGGTTGCATAGAGACCGAACCTCTTGGCAAGCGAACGCACGGCGAATCTGAAGGTCGTAACCGCATCGGCGGCATCAACAACAGGAACCTCACACAGATCTATCTCATGCTGTGCAGGTGCTTTCTCATGATAAGAAGACTGCACTCTGATACCCATATCCTCAAGTGTAAGCACAATATCCCTTCGGGCATTCTCACCGAAGTCCGAAGGACCTACATCCATATAACCGCCCTTCTCATGAGTCACTACTGTAGGGTTACCGTTATCATCAGTATGGAAGAGGAAGAACTCACACTCCGAACTTACCTTAACGCTGTAACCCTTAGAGGCTGCCTCGTCGGTCACCTTCTTAAGGATGGTACGGGGACTCATATCCACAAGAGTTCCGTCTTCATAGCAAACGTCGCATATGATCTTGGCCACACGTCTTGACTGCGGTCTCCATGGAATGATCACGAATGTATCCGGATCGGGATACAGATACAGATCTTCATTGCATTCGACCTTACCGTCAAAGAGAGCTTCACCCGCAAAAGAGAACTTATTCTGAAGCACCCTGTCAAGCTGACTCGGAGTAACCGCAATATTCTTCAGATTGCCGAAAGCATCGGTAAACTGAAGTCTGATAAATTCAACATCTTCTTCCTGAATTATCCTTTCAATATCCTGTCTTGTGTTCATTGATCACCCATCTGATCCGCCGTCCGGATCATTCTTCCTTTCTTATTCAATCATCCAATACACTCTTTTTACTTTTTCGCATCGCGCGAGTGCGCATCCTTGCGGAGCTTTTTTTGCATAATAGAAAACCGCAGGTTTTCTTATTATGCAAAAAAAGGTGTCTTAAGCAGAGGGGATCCCTCTGCCTAAGACGCCTTTGTCTTCACTGATCTTCATCAATCATCTTTAATTACATCTAACCTATCTCTGCGATCTATAAGCTATATATCGCCGGCCTTTCGGATCACTTCATCCTTACGTGTCCCTTCGACTGCCTTACAGATTACTGTAGCCCATAAGCGATTCGTCAACAGCCCTTGCCGCATTCCTTCCTTCGCTTATCGCCCATACTACCAACGACTGTCCTCTTCGCATATCTCCCGCTGCAAAAACATTGGCAACAGAGGTTGCATAACCGCCCTTGTCTGTGCTCACGTTCGTACGACCGTCCCTGTCCACGCCGAAGTCTTCCGCAACATAGTCTTCAGAGCCTAAGAAACCTGCCGCTATCAGCACAAGATCCGCTTCAAGCACTTCTTCACTGCCCTCTATCTGTTGCATCTGAGGTCTTCCACCACCGGGGGCAGCCTTCCACTCAAGCGCCACTGTTTTTACACCTGTAAGCTTACCGGCCTTATCCTTGATGAACTCAAGAGCCGTTGTATTATATCTTCTCGGGTCCTCACCCTGAAGGAAGATCGCTTCTTCCTGACCGTAGTCGGTCTTAAGTATCCTCGGCCATTCGGGCCATGGATTGTTAGGCATTCTCTCTTCCGAAGGCTTCGGCATCATCTCAAGCTGGATGACCGAAGAAGCCCCAAGTCTGAGTGAAGTTCCGACACAGTCGTTACCTGTATCACCGCCACCGATAACGATGACTTTCTTGCCCTTAAGCGAACCGAAAGAGAAGTCCGTTGCAGCGATGACCTTGGCGGAATCATAATCCTCATCCATCAGTCTCTTGCTGACTTCCTTAAGGTAGTCCACTGCAAAGTATATTCCCTTGGCATCTCTTCCCGGAACAGCGATATCTCTGGGCTTCGATGCACCGCAGGCAAGTATGACTCTGTCATACTGTGCAAGGAGATCCCCGGCCTTGATATCCTTACCTACATTAACATTGTAGACAAACTCGACACCGGCCTCTTCCATAAGAGCGATCCTTCTGTCGATCGAACGCTTATCGAGCTTCATATTGGGAATGCCGTATCTGAGCAATCCGCCCGCCCTGTCACTTCTCTCATATACCGTTACCTTATGGCCTCTTCTGTTAAGAAGCTGAGCTGCCGCAAGACCTGAAGGTCCGCTTCCTATAACTGCGACCGTCTTGCCTGTTCTGACCTTAGGCGCTTCCTCACGAACTATTCCCTGTTCGTAGGCATAATCTATGATTGCTCTTTCATTATCCTTGGTAGCAACAGCCGCATATCCTGCACCACCGCAGGTACAGGCCGCCTCACACAATGCCGGACACACTCTTGATGTGAACTCGGGGAAGCTGTGTGTCTTGGCAAGTCTCATATATGCCTGCTCAAGATTGCCCTGATATACCAGATCATTGGTCTCGGGAATAAGATTGTGAAGAGGACAGCCTGAGCCCATGCCGGCGATCATTCCACCGTACTGACAGAAGGGCACTCCGCATTCCATACATCTTGCACCCTGAAGCTTCTGCTCTGAAAGGGGCAGACCGTAATGAAATTCATCAAAATTCTTCAATCTCTGCTCGGGAGCAAGGCATTCCGTTTCTTTTCTTTCATATTCAAGAAATCCCGTTGATTTTCCCATCTTTTCCTCCAAAAAACAGTTTATAACTGACTATATCTATCGGATGTCCGTTTTGGTAATGCCGTGCAGGAAATGCACGGTAACAAAACTCCTACTCCTCGTCCTTCAGATCTGCATAAAAGGCTTCGATCTGAGCATTACTGATATCCATACCCTGTTCAATGAACTCCTCTGTGAGCTTCATCATCCTCTTATAATGAGTAGGAATGATCTTCTTGAACTTAGGAAGGTATTCATCAAAATCATCCAGGATGGTCTTCGCTTTTACAGAGCCTGTATACTTAACATGATTATTCAGAAGACGCTTCAGTTCTTCAATATCGCTCTTAAGTTCCAACTTCTCCATAAGTACCATTTCCTTATTGAGGTTACGGTACAGGCTGTTGTTCTCATCAATGATGTATACTATACCGCCGCTCATGCCGGCTGCGAAGTTCTTACCCGTAGAACCTAAGATAACAGCGATACCACCTGTCATATATTCACATCCGTGCTCGCCGACACCTTCGACAACAGTCTTGGCACCGGAATTTCTTACACAGAATCTCTCGCCTGCTATACCTGCGATATAGGCTTCACCGGATGTCGCACCGTAAAGAGCGACATTACCGATGATGACATTGCTCTCGGCATCATAAGCCGCATTCTCAGGCTCTTTCACGATAAGCTTACCGCCTGAGAGACCCTTGCCGAAGTAGTCGTTACTGTCACCTGTAAGATCGAGGGTCAGACCCGCGGGAACGAATGCACCGAAGCTCTGTCCGCCGTTACCGGTACATCTTACAACGATCGAATCTTCTTCCATTCCGTCGGGATTGTATTCCGTGATCTCAGCACCTATAAGAGTGCCGAAAGCTCTGTCGGTATTAATGACATTGACAGCTGCCTCTGCCTTGCCACCGTTTCTGATCGCCTTCACAAGGTCGGGATTCTTGTCCATGAGCTTCTTGTCTCTTGTCTGGTCAAGCTTGAAATCGAATGATCCCTTCTGCTCGCCTCTCTCTTCCTTAGTGCCTGTGAAGTACAATATCTTACTTAAGTCAAGGCTTGCCGAAATACCTGTAAGGCCTTCCTTCTTCTTGAGAAGATCCGTACGGCCGACAAGTTCTTCAACCGTTCTGACACCAAGCTTAGCCATATATTCACGAAGCTCTGCGGCGATGAATCTCATAAAGTTCTCAACGTATTCGGGCTTACCTGCGAAGCGCTTTCTGAGCTCAGGGTTCTGTGTTGCAACACCCATGGGACAGGTATCAAGATTGCATACACGCATCATCACACAACCGAGAGTTACAAGCGGTGCTGTTGCAAAACCGAATTCCTGTGCTCCGAGCATTGCCGCGATAGCAACATCCTTACCGCTCATCAGCTTACCGTCAGTCTCTACGATGACCATATCACGAAGACCGTTCATGATAAGTGTCTGATGTGCTTCCGCAAGACCAAGTTCCCAGGGAAGACCTGCATTATGGATAGAACTTACAGGAGCGGCTCCCGTACCTCCGTCATAACCTGATATAAGGATTACCTTGGCACCGGCCTTGGCAACACCGGCAGCTACGGTTCCGACACCTGCTTCGGATACGAGCTTAACCGATATCCTTGCCTTCCTGTTGGACTTCTGAAGGTCATATATTAACTGAGCTAAATCTTCTATTGAATAGATATCATGGTGCGGCGGCGGTGATATAAGACTTACACCCGGTGTCGAATGTCTTGTCTTGGCGATCCATGGATATACCTTCTTACCGGGAAGATGTCCGCCTTCACCGGGCTTAGCGCCCTGAGCCATCTTGATCTGGATCTCTTTGGCACTTAAGAGGTACTTGCTCGTAACACCGAATCGACCGCTGGCTACCTGCTTGATAGCTGAGCTTCTGTCATTATCCGTGCCCGCACTTGCAAGACGCTCATCGCTCTCTCCGCCTTCACCCGAGTTGGACTTACCATGAAGTCTGTTCATCGCAATGGCAAGAGCCTCATGTGCTTCCTCTGAGATGGAACCGTATGACATGGCTCCCGTCTTGAATCTCTTAACGATCTCTTCAACCGGCTCAACCTCATCAAGGGGAATACCCTCAGCGGGATATACGAAGTCTACAAGGCTTCTGATATAACCTGTATCTTCTTTATCCACCATGGCCGTATATTCTTTGAATTTCTCATAGCTTCCCGTTCTTGTTGAGAGCTGAAGCATATGTATGGTCTCGGGATTGTATCTGTGACTCTCTCCCTGAGCCTTCATCTTGTGACGACCCATCGAATCGATGTTAAGATCCACATTAAGTCCGAGTGGATCGAAAGCCTTTGAATGCTGTTTATCCGTATTGGCTGCGATATCCTCTAAGGTTATACCGCCGATCCTTGATACAGTTCCGGTAAAATATCGGTCTATTACGCTCTTGTCTATTCCGAGTGCTTCGAAATTGCCACTACCCTGATAAGACTGGATGGTAGATATACCCATCTTGGAAGCTATCTTAACGATACCCTGAATGACAGCCTTGTCATAATCTTCAACAGCCGCATAATAATCTTTGTTGAGCAGTCCCTCATCCACAAGTTCCTTAATGGTGGCATGAGCAAGATAAGGATTGACCGCGCACGCACCGAAACCTAAAAGTGTTGCGAAGTGATGTACTTCTCTCGGCTCTCCCGACTCAACAATAAGTGACATCGCCATGCACTTATGAGTCTTAACCAGATGATTGTGTACTGCCGATACCGCAAGCAGTGAAGGAATGGCAACGTGATTCTCATCAACACCTCTGTCTGAGAGGATGAGTATATGTGCTCCGTCCCTGTATGCTCTGTCGACCTCCATAAAGAGATGATCGAGCGCCTTCTCCAGCGGTGTGCTCTTATAATAGAGCATTGATACCTTCTCTACCTTAAGTCCCTCTTTGTTAAGATGCGTGATCTTAAGCAGATCGAGATCCGAGAGGATCGGATTCCTTACCTTGAGTACATTGCAGTTCTCAGGCTTCTCCGATAACAGATCTCCGTTCTTGCCAAGGTATACCGTCGTTGCGGTTACTATCTTCTCCCTTACCGAATCAATGGGAGGATTGGTAACCTGAGCGAACAGCTGCTTGAAGTAATAGAACAGGGGCTGATACTCTCTTGAGAGCACTGCGATCGGAGTATCGATACCCATCGCACCTACGTGCTCCGAACCGTTCAATGCCATGAACAGTATCTCGTCTCTGTAATCTTCATATGTATAGCCGAATGCCTTCTGTAATCTCGCAAGTTCATCCTTGCCGTATACAGCTACTTTTTCATTAGGTATCTTAAAATCTTTGAGACTTACAAGATTGGAATCAAGCCACTCACCGTAAGGCTCTCTCGTAGCATATCTGCTCTTGACTTCCTCATCACTTACGATCTTGCCGTTAACGGTATCCACAAGTAAGATCTTACCGGGATGAAGTCTTTCCTTCTTAAGGACGTGTCTCTCATCCAGCTTAAGTACTCCGACCTCCGAAGAGAGCACCAGTCTGTCATCATCCATGATGTAATATCTTGAAGGTCTTAATCCGTTACGGTCAAGGATCGCACCTACCATATCGCCGTCTGAGAACAGGATAGATGCAGGTCCGTCCCAGGGCTCCATCATGGTCGCATAATACTGATAGAAATCTCTCTCTTCCTGTGAGATCGTATCATTGTGCTCCCAGGGTTCGGGGATCAGTATAAGTGCCGCAAGTGCGGGATCCATACCGCCCATGATCATGAACTCCAATGCGTTATCAAGCATTGCCGAATCAGATCCTGTAGCATTGATTATGGGAAGCACCTTGTGAAGATCCTCATCCGAGAAACAACTGGTCTGTATTGTCTCTTCCCTTGCGAGCATCTTGTTCACATTACCCTTAATGGTATTGATCTCACCGTTATGTACGACGAATCTGTTCGGATGAGCTCTCTCCCAGCTTGGATTGGTATTGGTCGAGAATCTTGAATGAACCAGAGCGATCGCAGATTCATAATCCTTATCCTGAAGATCTGCAAAAAATGTCCGCAACTGACTTACAAGAAACATTCCCTTATATACGATAGTTCTTGATGACAATGAAGGAACATAGGTCTTCTCACTACTCTGTTCGAACACTCTTCTTATTACATACAGCTTCCTGTCGAAAGCAAGATCGTCCTTACAGTCCGGTGAACGCTTGATGAAAGCCTGATAGATGCGGGGACATGTGTCTGCCGCTTTTTTACCCAGAACTCCGATCGCGGTCGGTACCTCTCTCCAGCCAAGGAACTCAAGTCCTTCCTTCTCAACTATGATCTCGAACATCTTGCGGGCCTGAGCACTCTTAAGCTCATCCTGTGGCAGATAGAACATTCCGACACCGTATTCTCTCTGACCGCCAAGTGTGATACCGAGCTTGCCGCACTCTTTTACGAAGAACTTATGAGGGATCTGTGTGAGTATTCCGACACCGTCACCGATCTTGCCCTCTCCGTCCTTACCTGCTCTGTGCTCAAGATTCTCTACTATCTTAAGTGCATCACCTACTATCTGATGACTCTGCACACCTTTGATATTGACGATCGCGCCTATACCGCAATTATCATGCTCAAATGAGGGATCATATAATGTATTGTAATTCAGACCATTTTGATTCATTCTTTATTCCTCCGATACAAGAGCCGCTCTTACAAGTCCTTCGAACAAAGGATGCGGCGCATCCGGTCTTGATTTGAATTCCGGATGTGCCTGAGTGGCTATAAAATAGGGGTGGTCTATGAGTTCCACCATCTCAACTATCTTACCGTCCGGTGACATGCCCGATAACGACATGCCGTTCTCCGTTAACAATTCTCTGTAAGCATTATTGACTTCATATCTGTGTCTGTGTCTCTCGGATATCTCTTCCCTGCCGTACAGTTTACGTGCAAGCGAGCCTTCCTTAAGAACACAGGGGTAAGCACCGAGTCTTAATGTTCCGCCGAGATCCGTTACACCGTTCTGATCAGGCATAAGATGGATCACGGGATCCGGTGAATCGGGATCGAACTCTGTGCCCGATGCCTCACTCAGTCCGCAGACATTTTTGGCAAATTCTATAATGGATAACTGCATTCCGAGACAGATTCCGAGGAAGGGGATCTTCTTCTCACGCGCATATCTTATCGCGATCATCTTGCCCTCTATACCTCTCGTACCGAAACCGCCGGGTACGATCATTCCGTCCAGATCATGGAGATATTCCTCAACGTTGCCGGGTTCGACTTCTTCCGAATCGACCCACCTGATATCAACTTCCGTCCTGTTGGCTATACCACCGTGAACCAGCGCTTCCACAACACTAAGGTAAGCATCATGGAGTGCCACGTACTTGCCCACGATTCCGATCGTTACCTTATGGAGGGGATTGTTGAAATCCTTCACCAACTGCTTCCACTTCGTAAGATCAGGTTCGGGACAGGGGATCTTCAGACATTCGCATACCGACTTGCCAAGGTTCTCTTCCTCAAGCATCAGAGGCACTTCATAGAGTGAAGAAGCATCGAGATTCTGAAGCACATGTCTCACGGGCACGTTACAGAAAAGTGCGATCTTCTCACGAATGTTATCATCCAGGGGATAATCGGAACGACATACCAGGATGTCCGGCCAGATACCCATGCTCTGAAGACTCTTGACACTCATCTGTGTCGGCTTGGTCTTCATCTCACCCGAGGCCTTGAGATACGGGATAAGTGTTACGTGAATAAGTATCGCATTCTCTCTTCCGACCTCTGCCTGAAACTGTCTGAGTGCTTCCAAAAAAGGCTGCGACTCGATATCACCTACGGTACCTCCGATCTCGATGATCGCTATCTTATCTTCATCGGGATCTGTACCTCTGTAGAAACGACTCTTTATCTCATTGGTGATATGCGGTATTACCTGAACCGTTCCGCCGCCGTAATCACCGTGTCTCTCTTTATTAAGAACTGCCGAATATATCTTACCGGTAGTTACATTGGAATTCTTATCAAGGGACTCATTAATGAATCTCTCGTAATGTCCCAGATCCAGATCCGTCTCTGTACCGTCATCTGTTACGAATACTTCTCCATGCTGTATGGGATTCATCGTCCCGGGATCGACATTGATATATGGATCAAACTTCTGATTGGTAACGCTGTATCCTCTCGCCTTGAGCAGACGTCCCAGAGAAGCGGCCGTTATCCCTTTACCAAGACCGGATACAACACCGCCGGTCACAAATACATACTTGATCATCTTAACTCCTCTATATACCTCATCTTATTTCCGACTGAATCATTACACGCCCCTTTGGTTATACGCCGGATGGTGCACGCCTGCGGGACTTTCCAAAAGTTCCCTGCTCTCTTATACTCCGCTGTTACCGTAGTTAGACAGCACTCTTGCCGAAGGATCGTTAACATTACATCCTTCCCATTCCTTGTTGGGCATCCAGAAATCTTTGATCATCTCTGCCTGTCCGGGATAGAACTTCTCGAACAGTTCTCTGTAGAGCAGGGATTCCTTCGTAAAGGGAACCGCATAAGTGAATCCGGCTATTTTTTCCTCATACTCTTCATCCGTGTAATACTCATTGGCATATTCCTTAAGGTAATCAACCATCGAATGTCCGACCGCATCGGAGAAGGCTGCTTTCTCACGCATCAATATATCTTCGGGAAGGCAATCACCTTCAAAGGCTTTCCTTAAGAGGTATTTACCCTTGTTGTATGTATTGAGCTTCTTCTCGGGATCGATGCTCATTACATACTGAACGAAATCGAGATCACCGAACGGAACTCTTGCTTCCAGCGAGTTAACCGAGATACATCTGTCAGCTCTCAGCACATCGTACATATACAACTCACTGATACGCTTAACCGCTTCCTTCTGGAACTCTTCCGCACTCGGTGCAAAATCGGTATATTTATAACCGAACAGCTCATCCGAGATCTCACCGGTAAGAAGAACTCTTATATCGGTTGTCTCATGAATTGCCTTACATACAAGGTACATACCGATGCTCGCTCTGATCGTTGTGATATCATATGTACCGAGTAACTTAACAACATCCGGAAGAGCTTTCAGAACATCATCTGCTGTGATGATGACCTCTGTGTGATCGCTGTGTATATAATCCGCAACCTGCTTCGCATACTTAAGATCGATCGCATCCTCACTCATTCCTATCGCAAATGTTCTGATCGGCTTATCTGACAGCCTTGCGGATACCGCACAAACCAGTGAACTGTCAAGACCGCCCGAGAGGAGGAATCCTACCGGAGCATCAGAATCAAGTCTCTTCTCAATACCACTGACAAGCTTGTCATGTATGTTACGGCATATGGTATCAAGATCATCCTTAACCACGCTCTTAACTTCTGTTATATCTCTATAGCACTTGAACTCTCCGTCCTCATAGTAATGTCCGGGAGGGAAAGGATATATCTTATCAACAAGTCCTGCAAGATTCTTGGCTTCGCTTGCGAAGATCATCTCTTCTCCCCTGATGTAACCGTAGAACAAAGGCCGTATACCGATGGGATCTCTTGCCGCTATAAGAGTCTTCTTACTGCCGTCATATATGACACAGGCGAACTCCGCATCCAGCTTGGCGAACATATCGGTTCCGTACTCCTCATACATCGGGAGCAGGATCTCACAATCCGAATCACTTACAAATTCATACTTACCTTCAAGTTCCTCTTTCAGTTTTCTGAAGCCATAGATCTCTCCGTTACATACCACGTAATTATTATTAAGACCAAAGGGCTGCATACCGCTCTCCGACAGTCCCATGATCGACAGACGCTCGAATCCCATAACAGCACCCGGTACAGTTATCATCTTCTGCATATCGGGGCCTCTGGATACAGTCTCATCGAAAAACGGCTTTAAATCTTCTTTACTAAGCTTGGTTCCTAAATAACCCATAATTGAACACATTTTTCTTCTCTCCGTTCTTCTCTTAATTACCTTCTCCTGCTCACCGGACTCAGCATCCGGTCTTGGAAAAAACAAAAAAAGCGGCAAAGACATCAAGTCTCCCTGACGTCTTTGCCACTTTTTATAGGTTGTATTGTATACAAGTATTCAATACATGTCAACAACTTTTTTCAAAAAATTATTTAAGCCTATATAATGGCATTTATTTAATTGTAAATGACAATTCTGTCAGGATCGCTTCTGCTCACGACTTCGTGCGTGAGAGAAGTTCGCATCCTATCATTCTACATCCTGAAGGGCTGCCATATCTTCTTCGCCGGTTCTGATCTTGACTACCTTCGCTACGTTGTATACGAAGATCTTACCGTCACCGATATGACCGGTGTAAAGAGTCTTCTTAGCTGACTCGATGACCTTCTCAACAGGGATCTTGGATACGACAACTTCAACCTTAACCTTGGGAAGTAAGGTTGCATCCACCTCAACGCCTCGATATCTGTCGCCGGCACCCTTCTGAATACCGCAACCCATAACCTGGGTTACCGTCATACCGGTTACGCCTAAATCGTTCATTGCTTTCTTAAGAGCATCGTACCTTGACAGTCTTGCGATGATAACAACCTTTGATATACCTGTCGAAGGTGTAGGATCGACTACAACAGGTACAGCTGCATCTCTCCTTGCTGCACTTGCCTCATCATAATCCTCTATACCGAGACTTGTGTTCTCGTTGATGTCCATTGTCATTGTGTTAGATACATCCATGATGGCGAAACCTGAATAAGAAGAAGCAAGACCATGCTCTGTAGAATCAAGACCCTGAATCTCTTCTTCCTCGCCTACTCTAAGACCGACTGTCTTCTTGATAAGGGTGAAGACGATAAGACCCATAACTACTGTCCAGGCTATCGTGATACCCATACCTGCAAACTGTTTACCGAGCTGTGCAAATCCGCCGCCGTAGAAGAGACCTTCCATAATACCTGCTGATGCAAAACCGGGGGCACTTGCAGTTGCGAACAGACCTACAGCGATCGTACCCCAGATACCGTTCAACATATGTACTGCAACGGCACCAACGGGATCATCTACATGAACTACGTTATCAGTGAACCATACACCAAATACTACCAAAAGACCTGCTACAAGACCGATGATCGCTGCACCGAGACAATCTGTAACATCACAGGGTGCTGTAATAGCTACAAGACCTGCAAGTGAAGCGTTAAGACACATTGATACATCGGGCTTACCGTATCTGAACCATGTGAATAACATTGTTGTAACAGTTGCAACTGCGGGAGCTACTGTTGTTGTTAAGAATACCGAACCAAGTGTCTCGATATCTGTTGCTGCAGCACCGTTGAATCCATACCAGCCTAACCATAAGATGAATACACCAAGAGCTGCGATCACGAGGTTGTGACCGGGAATAGCGTTGACCTTAGTCACCTTACCTGATTTGTCTCTTACGAACTTACCGATCCTGGGACCGAGCATCCATGCGCCGATAAATGCGCAGATACCGCCTACCATATGGATACAGTTAGAACCTGCATAATCATGGAATCCAAACTCTGCGAGGAAACCGCCACCCCATGTCCAGTGAGCCTCGATGGGATAGATAAGTGCAGAGATGATGGCTGAATATATACAGTAAGATGAGAACTTGGTTCTCTCAGCCATTGATCCCGATACGATAGTAGCTGTTGTCGCACAGAATACTAAGTTGAATACAAATGCCGAATAATCAAAGTTAGCATAGTTAGTGAATACATCGAATGAGAACGCTCCGACTGTACCGTTCAAAACGTTTTCACCTAACATAAGAGAAGCACCGCAGATGAACCACATTACAGTTCCTATACAGAAGTCCATCAGGTTCTTCATGATAATGTTACCGGCATTCTTAGCTCTGGTGAAGCCCGCTTCACACATTGCGAATCCTGCCTGCATCCAGAATACAAAAGCCGCTCCTATAAGGAACCAGACTCCGTACACTTCTCCGTGAATAGCATCAAAAATCTCAGACGTCATAACAAATTCCTCCTCGTACAATACTTTTATGTATTGATAAAGGCGCGTCCCTTTTAGGGTAACGCGCCTTTGCCAATGATCTTAATCTACCGTCAACTATACGTAGAATAATATCTCCTCATATGTAGGATAGGGAATGATATCCTCCGGAATAAGAGGCTCTGCCTGATCGGCAACTTCCCTGATCTTGTTCATATCATCGAATACCACATCATGATAGAATAATGCCTGCTCAAGAATATCGCTGATACTCTCTGCCTTATCCGTATCATCATGAAGCTTCTCTGTTAATTCCGTAATGCTCTCATAGTAACCTGACAGCTTCTCTATCAGCTTCTGCTCAGCACTTGTTGTGATCGAAGCGCTTACGCTCTTTCTGGCGATCACTGAGTTGCTGAGAGTATCAATATACTTAAGAACTGCAGGCAGGAACTGCTTGTAGATCATATCCTGCAATGTAAGAGTCTCGATATGAAGAGTCTTACAATAGTTCTCCAGCAGGATCTCATATCTTGAATTGATCTCTGTCTCAGAGAATACACCATGAGATGTGAAGAGCTGTACATTCTTGTCTGCCTTGAATACGGGCAGTACTTCGGGAGTAGACTTAAGGTTATAGAGTCCTCTCTTTGCAGCTTCCTCAACCCATTCATCGGTATATCCGTTACCGTTGAAGAGTATTCTCTTATGCTTGATGATAGTCTCCTTAACGAGTGATGTAACTGCCTCTAACATCTTCTCGGGATCTTCGCCTTCAAGTACATCCGCGAACTGCTTAAGTGACTCTGCAACAGCAGTATTGAGGATAGTATTGGGTCCTGCAACAGATGCAGAAGATCCAAGAGATCTGAACTCGAACTTATTACCTGTGAAGGCAAAAGGTGAAGTTCTGTTTCTGTCCGTATTGTCCTTTGTAAAGTGTGGCAAAACAGATGCACCTATAGACATTGATTCCTTTCTCTTTTCAAAGAAAGTTCCGTTTACGATCGAATCAAGTACAGCTGTAAGTTCATCTCCAAGGAAGATCGAGATGATAGCCGGAGGTGCTTCGTTAGCTCCGAGTCTGTGGTCATTACCTGCACTTGCAACCGAAAGTCTAAGGAGATCCGCATACTCATCAACAGCCTTGATGATAGCTGCAAGGAATACAAGGAACTGTGTATTCTCAAGAGGTGTAGTACCGGGCTCTAAGAGGTTGACACCTGTGTTGGTACTTACAGACCAGTTATTATGCTTACCCGAACCGTTGATACCTGCGAAAGGCTTCTCATGAAGGAGACATACAAAACCATGTTTGTCGGCTACCTTCTTCATAACTTCCATTGTCAACTGGTTGTGATCGACTGCCACGTTTGTGGTATCGAACACGGGAGCCAGTTCATGCTGACAGGGAGCAACTTCATTGTGCTTGGTCTTGGCGGGAATACCCAGCTTCCATAATTCTTCGTCAAGCTCATGCATGTAATCAGATACTCTCGGTCTTAAGCTTCCGAAGTAGTGATCATCCATCTCCTGACCCTTGGGAGGCATAGCACCGAGCAATGTCCTTCCGGTGAAGAT
The DNA here is from genome assembly GCA_024684085.1 of Lachnospiraceae bacterium. GTDB lineage: Bacteria > Bacillota > Clostridia > Lachnospirales > Lachnospiraceae > Colinaster. The sequence goes on from JAIKXM010000030.1 coordinate 30,390, forward strand.
AAGATCCTTTCTCTTAGCGTAATCTGCTTTATCGATCAGGAAGTATTCCTGCTCAGGTCCTACTGTCGTGGTAACGTTGGTCACTTCCTTGTTACCCAGAAGCCGCAATACTCTTACTGCCTGCTTATTGAGTGCTTCCATAGATCTCAAAAGCGGTGTTTTCTTATCAAGTGCGTCGCCGCTGTATGAACAGAAGGCTGTAGGAATACATAAGGTTCCTTCCTTGATGAAAGCAGGTGATGTAGGATCCCATGCTGTATAACCTCTTGCCTCGAAGGTTGCTCTAAGTCCTCCTGAAGGGAAGCTCGAAGCATCAGGCTCACCTTTAACGAGTTCCTTACCTGCGAACTCCATGATCACCTTACCACCTTCGATAGGTGAGATGAAGCTGTCATGCTTCTCAGCGGTATATCCTGTCATGGGCTGGAACCAGTGAGTATAGTGAGTTGCACCGTTTTCAATGGCCCATTCCTTCATTGCGATCGCAACAGCGTTGGCCACATCGCGATCCAAATGAGTATTATTCTCGATCGTCTTTCTTAATGACTTATATACGTCTTTGGGAAGTTTCTCTCTCATAATACTGTCATTGAAGACCAAACTTCCGTATAACTCGGGTACTTTATTATCCATCTCTAATCTCTCCTTCCTGTACCGGTTCCAAGATGATGCGCATCGTATAGAACAAAAAAGCGCCCGGGGCATTCGCCCCAAGCGCCTTTGCTTTCTTTATGGTGGTACTATAAACCATTAATTATTTTTTTGTCAACAACTTTTTTAAAATTTTTTATTTTTATTCTCAGAAAATAGTGGCGACCTTGATCGTCTGCTCCTCCAGAACATCCAGAAGAACCCTTACCGTATCAAGGGAAGTGAACATTGTGATACCGTTCTCGATCGCGCATTTTCTGATGGCTACACCATCCTCGTAATGCACTCCTGAGAGTACCGCTCTTGTATTGATAACATAGCTTACATAGCCCGCTCTGATCGAATCGAGCATCTCAGTCGAACCTTCACTCAGCTTACGTCTTATCCTTGTCTTGATGTTATGCTGACGCAGATGTTCTGCGGTTCCGATCGTAGCCTCGATATTGAATCCGAGGTTATAGAATCTCTCTACGAGAGGCAGAGCCTCGTCCTTGTCTTCATCCGCAAGAGTAACAAGTACCGTACCGTAATTCTGCACCCTAACACCTGATGCAAGAAGTGCCTTGAACATGGCCCTGTGAATGGTACTGTCATAACCGATAGCTTCACCCGTAGACTTCATCTCAGGTGACAGATATGCATCCATTCCCTTTAACTTGCTGAATGAAAATGAAGGTGCCTTAACACACCAACGGTCTCTCTCTTCGGGATAGAGGGTGAATATTCCCTGCTCCTTAAGACTCATTCCGAGTATTACCTTTGTTGCGATATCAGCCAGCGAGTATCCCGTGGACTTCGACAGGAAGGGCACGGTTCTCGATGATCTGGGGTTAACCTCGATGATATATACGTCATCATTTTCATCGACGATAAACTGGATATTGTAGAGTCCGACTATACCTATGCCGGGTCCCAGCTTCTTGGTATATCTGAGTATGGTACCCTTGACCTTATCGGAGATACTGAAGGTAGGGTATACGCTTATGGAATCGCCCGAATGTACACCTGTCCTCTCTACGAGTTCCATTATTCCGGGTATGAACACATCGATACCGTCACATACGGCGTCAACTTCAACCTCTTTACCGCGTATATATTTATCTACCAAAACAGGCTTATCCTCATCCACTTCAACGGCAGTCTTAAGATAGTGTCTCATCTCATCTTCGTTGGATACTATCTGCATGGCACGACCGCCGAGTACGAAACTCGGACGCACAAGGACAGGATATCCTATCTCACCTGCAGCCTTCACTCCGGCTTCCACATCGGTAACCGCAGTACCCTTGGGCTGAGGGATATTAAGATCCGACAATACCTTCTCAAAAGCCTCTCTGTTCTCTGCTCTCTCAATGGCATCACAGTCGGTTCCGATGATCTTGGCACCATATTCACGAAGAGGTTCTGCAAGGTTGATGGCAGTCTGACCGCCGAGTGTGGCTATGATACCGTCAGGCTTCTCCATCTCCACGATGTTCATTACGTCCTCTACGCACAGAGGCTCGAAGTACAGCTTATCCGAAGTGGTATAATCCGTAGATACAGTCTCCGGATTATTGTTGATGATTATGGCTTCATAGCCCATCTCACGTATGGTCATTACGGCATGAACCGTCGAGTAATCGAACTCAACACCCTGCCCGATACGGATAGGACCCGAACCGAGTACTATGATCTTCTTCTTGTCGGAGATGACAGACTCATTCTCCTCCTCATAGGTACCGTAGAAGTAGGGTATATAACTCTCGAACTCGGATGCACAGGTATCGATCATCTTATAAACCGGAGTTATACCCTTGCTGTGGCGAAGGTCGAATACCTCCTTCTCCTTCATGCTCCAGAGTATACCGATCTCTTTGTCACCGAAGCCCATTCTTTTGGCAAGTCTGAGAACATCGATATCACCCTTGGATGAAGACAGAAGTCTCTCCATCTCTATTATCTTACGCAGTTTGGCGATAAAGAACATATCGATTCCCGATCTCTCGGAGAGTATCTTAGGATCGGTATCACGGCGCAGTAATTCCGCGATCGCATATATCCTGTCATCATGACCGTAGCCGATATAATCCACCAGTTCTTCCGATGTCGCATCATCGAACTTATTGTGATGCAGATGGAATACTCCTATCTCAAGCGATCTGATCGCCTTAAGCAGACTCTCCTCGAATGTCCTTCCGACACCCATAGTCTCGCCGGTAGCCTTCATCTGAGTACTGAGTATATTGGACGCATCAGTGAACTTATCGAAGGGGAATCTCGGCATCTTGGTAATAACATAATCAAGTGTCGGTTCGAATGATGCAAGCGTATTGGCGATATTGATCTCATCCAGTCTCATACCCACACAGATCTTGGCAGAGACTCTGGCTATGGGATAACCGCTGGCCTTGGAAGCAAGTGCCGACGATCTCGATACTCGGGGATTGACCTCGATCAGATAATACTTAAAAGACTTGGGATCCAGAGCAAACTGAACATTACATCCCCCCTGTATCCTTAATGCTCTGATTATCTTCAGAGCACTGTCTCGTAACATATGGTATTCCTTATTGGTCAGAGTCTGAGAAGGACATACTACGATGGAATCACCCGTATGTATACCTACAGGGTCGACATTCTCCATGTTACAGATGGTGATGGCAGTGTCATTGGCATCACGCATTACCTCATACTCTATCTCTTTATAACCCTTAACACTCTTCTCCACGAGCACCTGATGAACAGGCGAGAGCTTGAGTGCGTTCTTAAGGATGATCTCAAGTTCCTCTCTGTTATCCGCGAAACCGCCGCCTGTTCCGCCCAGAGTAAATGCGGGACGGATAACGACAGGATAGCCTATCTCCTCTGCCGCCTTAATACCGTCGTCGAAGCTCTCGGCAATAATGGACGGCAGTACAGGCTCGCCTATACTTAAGCATAATTCTTTAAAAAGTTCCCTGTCTTCGGCAGCCTTGATACTCTTGATATCTGTTCCCAACAGCTCAACACCGCACTCTTCGAGGATACCTTTCTCAGCCAGCTGCATGGCAAGGTTAAGTCCCGTCTGACCTCCTATACCGGGAAGAATGGCATCGGGTCTCTCCATTCTGACGATACGTGCAAGGAATGTCAAAGTCAGCGGCTCCATGAAGACCTTATCCGCGATAGCCTGATCGGTCATGATGGTAGCAGGATTGGAATTGCAGAGAATGACTTCATAGCCTTCTTCTTTCAGAGCGAGACATGCCTGAGTTCCGGCATAATCAAATTCGGCAGCCTGTCCGATGACAATAGGGCCTGATCCTATCACAAGTACTTTCCTGATATCTTTACGCTTAGGCATCTCTCCTACCTCCTCTGAACTCATCCATCTCCTTCAGAAATTCGCCGAACAGATATCCGCTGTCCTGCGGACCCGGAGCGCTCTCGGGATGATATTGAACAGAGAACACCCTGTCCTTCTGACAGCGCACTCCCTCTATCGTATTATCGAGCAGATTGATATGTGTAACTTCCAGACCTGTTCCTTCTACGGAATCGGCCTCGACCGCATACGAGTGGTTCTGTGAAGTGATCTCAAGCTTATCGTTGAGCAGATTCCTGACAGGATGATTGCCTCCTCTGTGACCGAACTTAAGCTTATATGTTCTGGCACCGTATGCCAGACTGATGATCTGATGCCCGAGGCATATACCGAAAATCGGAATTCTGCCCTTAAGTTCGCTTACTGTCCTGATCGTCTCCTTAACATCGGTCGGATCACCGGGGCCGTTGGAGATGAACACTCCGTCCGGCTTAAGTTCGAGGATCTTATCGGCAGGCGTATCGAAAGGAACTACAGTGATCCTGCAATTCGCACCGAACATCTTACGCGCTATGTTGAGCTTCATACCGCAATCTATCGCCACAACATGATATAAGGGCGAGTCATTCCTGCCCTCCTCATACTCATATATCTCTTTAGTACTTACCCTTGATACCGCATCAACAGGTATCTCATTATCCTTCAGGTACCGGACAGCTTCGGTGACATCTCTGTCATAATCTGTTATAAGTGCCTTACAGCTTCCGTACTTCCTTATATGTCTTGAGAGCTTCCTTGTATCGACACCGGCAAGTCCGACAATGCCGTATCTCTTCATTACGGCATCCAGAGTCTCCGCGCATCTGAAGTTGGAGGGCTCGTCGCAATAATCTCTAACCACAAGACCTGCTATGGACGGTGTCACAGTCTCATAGTCATCCTCGCATATTCCGTAATTACCTATCAACGGATATGTCATGCACACCGCCTGATATGTATATGACGGATCGGAGATGATCTCCTGATATCCTGCCATCGAGGTATTGAATACCAGTTCCACCATCTTCTCTTCATCAGCTCCGAAGGCTTCTCCCGTGAATACGGTTCCGTCTTCCAGTATCAATTTTCTCTTTTCTCCGCTCATCTTTGATTCTCCTTAGACCACTTCATGCTATCGATCCCGTTTTCGCCGATACTACTATAGCACAAATTCGCAGAATGTGTTCCATAAATCTTCAATATCAGTCTTTTCTTACCAGCATGGGATAATCACCGTTAAAGCAGGCTCTGCATATAGGCAGATCACCTGTCATCTCTTTCAGATCTTCGAGATCCATATAACCTAAAGAATCGGCACCAATATTATCACGGATCTCTTCCACGGTAAACTCATTGGCTATCAGTTCGGCATTATTGCTTATATCAGTTCCGTAATAGCATGGAAAGAGAAATGGCGGCGAACTGATCCTTACATGAACTTCAGTCGCACCCGCTTTCCTCATCATCTTGATAAGTTTGGCTATGGTGGTTCCTCTTACAATGGAATCGTCGATAAGTACCACTCGTTTGCCTTTGACCACACTCTCAAGCACACTTAACTTGATGTGAACCGAAGATACTCTTTCACTCTGGTTAGGCTTGATGAATGTCCTTCCTACATAGCCGTTCTTATTGAATGCCGGAAGATAAGGTATACCCGATTCCTCGGCATAACCGACAGCCGCGGTCAGTCCTGATTCGGGAACGCCCGTCACAACATCCGCTTCCACAGGATACCTTCTGGCAAGCGCTTTTCCGCCATTGATTCGGGCATCATATACATTGATACCATCTATCTTGGAGTCAAGTCGTGCAAAATAGATGTATTCGAAGATACAATGAGCCTTGTTGTCCTTGGTGATCCCAATCTGCGATCTGACACCTTCTTTGGATATGCTGACGATCTCACCGGGAGCGATATCACGGATCAGCTCACCGTCGACCGAATGGATAGCGGCACTCTCGGAAGCCAGAAAGTAAGTATCCCCTTTTTTGCCAAGGCATAAGGGCTTAAGGCCCCAGGGATCACGAACGCCGATAAGCTTCTGCGGACTCATTATACACAGGGCATATCCGCCGAGGAGTTCACCTGCCACATTGATCACAGCCTCTTCAATGGAGTTGGTCTCCAGCCGTTCCTTGGCAATGCGATAAGCAATGACCTCCGAGTCGGAATTGCCCGCGAAGACCGCACCCTCGCGATGGAGCTTGTCCTTGATCTCCTTCGAATTGCTTATATTACCGTTATGTGCAAGTGCGAGTGTGCCCTTAAGATAATTGAGGAATACAGGCTGTGCGTTCTCAAGACTGCTGGCACCCTCGGTCGAATATCTGACATGACCGATACCGATATTACCACGCATGGAGTCAAGCTTGTCATCATGAAAGACCTCACTCACAAGTCCCATGCCCTTATGCGAGCATATGTTGCCTATGGGGCCTGTCGTATCGCAGACCACGATTCCGGCTGATTCCTGTCCACGGTGCTGAAGCGCCATTAAGCCGTAATAAATGGAATGAGCCGCATTAATATCACTCTCACTCCACACTCCGAACACACCGCATTCTTCATGCGGCTTATCACACTCGTACATAATATGCCTCCTAATCATCGATCAGGCGGACGCGCCCCCTGATCACCGACAACACCTGCCGTCCGCCTTTCGCGCGAGTTCGCATCCTTAGCGGAGCGTTTTTTATGTAATAGAAAGCACTTTCCTATTACACAGAAAAAGACGCCTTGGAATCATCCAACGCGCCTTTACGTTTCTTCACAATAATATAATATCAGTATCCCTAAAAGTCAATAGCTTAAAATGTAACGAATTGCACATATATATTACACCGGTCTGCATACGAATTGCATATACGCCGTGAATAAACTGTAATCAACATCAATGGAATGTGTCATGCACCTATGACTTATTACATTTGCCGTTCATGGCACATCCGGCACAATTACCGCCGCAAGATGACTTTCCTTTTCGCTTATCTCTGATCATAACAAAGACTGCTCCTGCTATGATACATAACAGTACGATTAATACCAGGATATTCCCTATATTATGAGATAACCAATCCAACATATCCTTCTCCTTATTCAAAAAGCCGGTCTAATGACCGGCTTTTAATTACTGTAATGAATCTGATTAGATGTTGAAAGAACCCTGAATCTCATCATTGAATACATAATATACTGTATTCTCGTAAGGCTTAACATAGAGCTCAACCTTCTTAAGCTCAGATGCCTTCTTATCAAGATCATATACCCAAACATCGTTAGCGATCTTAGCAAGATCTTCTGTTGAGTAGCTCTTCTCATCGTACTGAACTGTAATAGCACAGTTTATAGCGGTCTTCTTAGTAGTAGAAGCTGTTGCCTTCTCAGCTGCCTTCTTAGGAGCTGCTGCCTTCTTGGGTGCTGCTGCCTTCTTAGGAGCTGCTGCCTTCTTAGGAGCTGCCTTCTTAGCTTCTTCCTTAACAGGCTCTGCAACCTTCTTAACTTCTTCCTTAACTTCTGTCTTAAGTGCATCAGCCTTAACTACTGCCGCCTTCTTAACTGTAGCTGTTGCTACCTTCTTCTCTGCTGCCATAATGTCTCCCTTCAAAAAACCTTTACTTGAAACACATTAAATGTGTCGTCTACAAAAACCATTTCTAATATAACCCGTATTTTTTTATATGTCAAATATAATCTTCCGATCAATTTGCATATAACTGAGTATCACAAATGTGTCTCTGTCTCGTACCGATCCTTATCTTCCATACTCTTCCTTAACGAATCTTCTCAATGCCTCGATCGATCGCTCAACCTTCTCCGTCTCGATACAATAAGACAGTCTGATGTAACCCGGACATCCGAAAGAATCCGCAGGTACGGCAATAAAATCATACTTCTTGCCCTTCTCGCAGAAGGCAACCGCATCTTCCTCCAGAGCCTTAGGGAATATATAGAATGTTCCGCCGGGCTTAACCACTTCGAAACCAAGCTCTGTAAGCGCATCATACAGAAGATTCATATTCTTCTCATATACCGATATATCTGCGGTAACATCAAGATTCTCCGCAACCGCCCACTGAATGATACTTGCAGGACAGTTATGGCCTATACCGCGCGAGATCTGTCCGCACATCACGATCATCTTCTCCGCATCGGGGCATGCCGGATTGATAGCCACATATCCGATACGCTCGCCCGGAACTGACAGAGATTTAGAGAAAGAATAACAGCAGATCGTATTGTCATAATACCTGGATACGAAGGGTGCATCCACTCCGCTGAAGACGATCTCTCTGTAAGGCTCATCCGAAATGAGGTAGATCGTATGTCCCAGTTCCTCTGACTTGGCTTTAAGAACCTCAGCCAGTCTCTGAATGGTCTTGGTCGAATATACAATACCCGAAGGATTGTTGGGAGTATTGATGAGAACCGCCATTGTCTTCAGTCCGATCATCTGCTCAAAAGCCTCGAAATTGATCTGGAAGTCCTCTGTATTGGGAGGCACTACCTTAAGAACAGCGCCCGCCATATTGATATATGGATTATACTCCGGAAAAAAAGGAGCGAATGTAAGTATCTCATCACCCGGAACGGTAACGAGCCTCACCGCATGAGCAATTGCACCCGCAGCTCCTATACTCATAAAGATATTATCCTTGGTATAGTTCATTCCGAATCTCTTATTAAGAGAATCCGCAACTGCCTGTCTTACCTCGGCGATACCAAGACTCTGGCTGTATCCGTGAAGATCCATCGAACTCTTCTCACCGATAAGTCTGATAATACTCTGATTGAAGCTATCGGGTACAGGTACTGAAGGATTACCCAATGTATAGTCGAATACATTCTCGTAACCGATCTCCTTACCTCTCTGAACAGCGAACTCCGAGAGTACTCTGATTATATTCTTATTAGACAACATTGCCTCATACTGTGGATTCAGCATTTATTTACCCTCCGTTAATTGCCTTCTACAGCCACCACTTATAAGCGATGAGCGCGCCTATCGGAATAGCCACTTCGCAGATACTGATGAAGAATCCGCCTATCTCTTCCATGACACCGCCGAATGACTTGTATGACACAAGCAGGTAATACAGGAAAGCGACAAATGCACAGATCAGACATGAACATCCGACGAACTTATTGATAGCCAGCATGAAACCGCCTGCGACAGCTATATATACAAGTAAGATAAATCCCTGTATATATTTAGAAGCCTTCGATTCGGGTACATATATATCAGCCTTACCTTCTCCGGCATGTCTGAAGAACAAAAGTGAAAGTCCGTAAAGCGAACGTGAGATTATATAACCGAATGATACGATGAAGAATCCGTTGGTAAGGATCTCACTCCATACACCGATCGCAAGCATGAAATAGCAGATACATGCAGTAATGGCGAAGTAACCGCCGTGTGCATCATCCTGAAGGATATGTATCTTCTCTTCTCTTGACTTATGAGATCTTAAGGCATCAACGGTTCTGAAGAAACCATCAAGATGTGAAGCTCCCGAAAGTATGCTCGGGATCACTGCTCCTACCACTGCGGGCAGAAGTGAATAATTACACAGGTAAGGATATGCAACGCCCCATCTGTTGATTATCACTCCGATAAGAGCTCCGATAAGCGGAATAAACAACAGAATATAAGAACAGTTCTCCCTGTTTACTTCCATCTTGGTCTTGGGGCTCATGGAGTAGCCCGAGAATGCCATTACAAATCCTCTAAATATCTTCTTCATTATGTCAGTTTCCAATCTTTTTCATTATAAGATGTTACGATCCTTATTCGATGACTACATCGTCGCTGTATTCATCCCAGATCATGCATATCCATGTCTTACCCTCATTGATGGTGATGGGCTTGCCATCCTTATCCACATAGAGAGCAGGCATATAACCGGTGTCTGTTCCTCTGCTCCAGGTACCTTCCACCATCTTCCCGTTGGTAAATACCTGAACCTTGTATCCGTTATCTCCGTGAAGTCCGAAGGCAAGATAATCATGCGAATCTCTTACCTCACCGTGGCAATACTGGAATATAACGTTATCGTAGGCAAGCTGATTGCCCGTTTCCTTATCGATGTGCTTGCCACCGTATTCGAATCTGTAATACTTGCCGTCTTCCGGATTGTACTCGAATCTCGCACTTACATTGCTGAATCCGTTAGCCAGTCCCGAACGCTTACCGCCGGGGTAGAGAACAAGAGCATCCGGCTTATCCGCATATGTAACCCTGTCCCCCTGCTTGGCGGGGAAGGTGAACTTCTGCTGATAATCCAGTCTGAGTGTCGTTCTGTAACCGAACTTCTCAACATCACTCAAAAGGCCCTCCTTACTCACATATACATTGTGAGGAGCCTTCCTGTCTGACGAACGATAGAAGGTCGATGTCGCAGGATTATCTATACCGCTGACCGCACCGCTTATGTTGTCAACGGACGGCGAATTGAGCAACTCACCTACATAGACTGTAGCCTGTCCGAAGTGCGCATAGATCGCATCATACTCAAGTGCGGTATATACAAAATAGTCACGACTGCTTCGGATGGAACCGATCTTATCGGGAATCTTATTGTAATTCTCGAATATTCCCATCAGTCGTGTGATCCTGCCTTCAACAGGGAACTCATAGACGATGGCCGCCGATTCGATACCTGACTGGGGACAGCCTTCCTTGATATTGTTCATCATGACCGCGAGCGGTCTTGTCCACTGTTCGTTAAGCTTGATAAGCTTACCCGTAAGATAGCTTCGTACGATCGGTGTTCCGTCCTCATCCTTAAGGACAGTCTCTCCGTCTTCACCCGTAGTCACCACAACTCCCGTATCATCGGTCGTCTCGGGCTCCGCGATTGCCACATCGGTCGTCTCCACATCCTCATTTATCAGAGCGTCTCCCAAGAGTCCGCTCTCCTCATCCCTGACCGGAGCTATGATCGATGTATCACATCCGGCCATCATAAGGGTTACTATCAGAAGCAGCGCCGCTATTATTCTTTTGCGCATTTTATCTCCATTCATAATGCACGTTACCGCGCATCTATCTTTAATCACTATCTTTGATATTTTAACTCTAATACGTGAAAAAATCAATTTTTCCTTTACTTGTTCGGGAACAGGTGAAGCTTCTCACCGATGCGCACTATCACACTGCCCTTGGGCATGGCTCGCAGTTCCTGTCTTGTTGCAACACCAAGCTTAAGTATAAGCACCGCATATGTAACAGCCGACATTCCGACACCGATGATGAGCAATACCACATTCTTCATTCCGGATATCTCTGCGGATGGATCCCTGACTATAAGTCTGATGATATATACCGTCAGAGCATATGTGATAACTGACACGAGTGTCATTCCCAGTGCCGCAGCTCCCGGCAATAGGAACTCCTTCTTGAAGTCATGCCTGAATCCGTTATTACGATACATTGAGATACCGTTAAGGATACACATAAGCAGTGAATATGTAATGGTCGCGATACAAAGCGAATACAGTCCAAGGTTAGTGAACTTAAGCAGGAGTATGAGCACGCTCACCTGTATCGCAAAAGCAACCGCCGCATTGACTACAGGCTTACGGACATAACCCGTCCCCTGAAGTATGGCATTGCTTAAGGTAGACAGACAATAGAACACGACCGTGATGCTAAGCACCCTTATCATGGAAGCTACCATATCCACCGAAGCCCTCTGCGGATAGAGGAGCATCGTGATCGGCTTGGCGAATACACACAGACCAAACGCCGCAGGGATAGCAATGAGCATGGTCACCTTGATCGCCATAGCCATCTTACGCCTGCCTTCTTCATACTCGCCCCTCTCGTGAGTACGTGCTATAGCAGGAATTATAGCCGATGACATGGCTGCTGCCAGAGCGATCGGTATATTGACGATCTGCATGGATTTACCGGAAAAAAGCCCGTAATTGGTCGTTGCTATAGCCTCAGCCATTCCTTTGCCCTCGATCATCATATGCTGATAGATCTTAAGATTGGCCGCGGTATTAAGATTATATATAAAGGTACTGAGAACAACGGGAGTTACCATCCCGACTATACTCTTCGCGATCTCAATTCCGCTCATCACCGGAGTAAAGTCTCTCTCCATTCTCTTATGTATATAGTCGCGGTTGACCCTGTATACCAGATACATGAAGCCGAGAGCCACAAGTACACCCGCACCTGTTCCGACTGCACTTCCTATCGCTCCGCCTATCGCCACCGAACTCTCGTCAGCCCCCTTACCGATAAGGCTTGAGGTAAGCGCATAAGCCATACCGATACTGACTGCTGCATTGGCGATCTGTTCCAGTATCTGAGATATGGAAGTGAATACCATGGTGTGATGCGCCTGGAAGAATCCTCTAAGACAGCCGAGGAATCCGGAAAAGAACACCGTCGGAGCGAAGACCCTTAAGACCCTGGCGGAACTTGCACCTACCAGCATGGGCGCGCAGAAAAAGCATACCCCCGAAGCAAGACCTCCGACTATCAGCACATAGATAATAGAGCCCATGAACAACCTGTATGCATTACGATATTCTTTCATGCCGAGTTTGGCGGCTATAACCTTGGATATTGCCGAAGGGATACTGTATGAAGATACCAGCAGGATAATGGTATAGATATTATAAGCAGTATTGTAATAACCGTTACCCTCGTCACCGATGATCATTACAAGTGGCGTCCTATATAAGATACCTATCAGCCTAACCACAATACCGGCAGCAGCCAGAACTCCGGCCTGAACTATGAAATTCTTCTTGTTCTTTTGCTGTGTATTAATTTTTTTATCCATCACTTCACAATTATAAGCCAAAAAGGTGGTAATTAAAAGAATGATATGTTAAAATACAGGCAGATCAACATAAGGAGGACAAATGTATGGATATTGCAGGTCTTTCAATGTCTATGGCGAGACAGAACTCCTTATCAGAAGTGGGTACCGCAGTACTGGCCAAGACCCTTGACACAGTTGAAGCCAATGGTGCCGGTATTGTCAAGATGATAGATGCTGCTGCCATGGAGCGCAGTGTCAATCCTTCTGTTGGTTCCAACTTCGATATGGTAATCTAACCTTAAGACAGAAATAAAAGCACTCGTTTCGAGTGCTTTTATTTCCGTCTTTTTATATTTCATGATCACCGATCTCACGCAAAACGCTCCTCAGCCCCCGTGCAAACGGTATATATGGCATGAGTTCAGTTCACATATCTGACTGTTTCCGTCTCATCCCTGCAACACTTCTTCTGCGTATCTGACTGTCTCCATTGCATCCTTGCAATACTTGTCGGCTCCTATCATATCGGCATATTCTTTGGTCATTACCGCTCCGCCTACCACAACCCGGCACGGACATCCCGATGCCCTGAGCTGTTTAATAGTCTCTTCCATTGCAGGAACCGTCGTAGTCATAAGTGCGCTCAGACCGATCAGTCGGATATCTTCTTTGATCGCGGTCTCGACGATAAGCTCAGGCGCCACATCTTTGCCCAGATCATAGACATCGTAACCGTAATTCTCGAGTAAGACCTTGACTATATTCTTACCGATGTCATGTATATCACCCTTAACGGTCGCAACGATGATCTTGCCCTTGCTGTCGCCATCGCCCTCAGCATTACCGGCGATCGTTTCCTTGATAACGGCGAATGCCGAATTGGCCGCCTCGGCGCTCATCAGAAGCTGAGGCAGGAAGATGGTCTTATTCTCGAAGCCCTTTCCCACTATATCAAGCGCAGGGATCAGATAGCCGTCGATGATATCCATCGAACTCTCAGTCTTGATCATCTCTTCGGTCAGAGCTGCAGCCCTGTCCTTAAGTCCCTTCCTGATGGCAGTTACCAACGGTGCCTCGTTATCCGCACCCGCATTCTTATCCTTCGCTTCTCCCGATGCTCCCGCAGTATCCGAAGTTTTGCCACCCTGCACCGGAGCCTTAACATCCGGAACAAAGTTAACGGCGTAATCGACATATTCCATACAGTTCTCATCAAGTGCTCTCAAGGCATTATGAGTATAATAAGCCTTCATCATCTCCGAAGAATTAGGATTCATGATAGCGGCGCTCAGGCCGTTCTGCATAGCCATGGCGAAGAACGTACCGTTAATGAGATCCCTGTTCGGAAGTCCGAACGATATATTGGATACGCCGAGCACCGTATTAAGTCCGTGCTCATCACGCAGTAGCCTCAGTGACTCCAGAGTAACGTTAGCCGAATTGGGATCGGCACTGATACTCATACAGAGAGGATCGATGATGAGATCCCTGGCCTGTATTCCGTAATCTGCCGCCCTTTTAACTATCTTAAGGGCGATCGAAACTCTGTCCTTGGCATTATCAGGTATACCGCCTTCATCCAGAGTGAGCGCAACACAGAGTCCTCCGTATTTTGCCACAAGGGGAAAAACTTCCCGCATTACCTCTTCCTTACCATTAACGGAATTGACCATCGCCTTACCGTTGTACAGACGCAACGCCTGTTCCATTGCCTCTATATTGGTCGTATCGATCTGAAGAGGAAGGTCGGTCACTGCCTGAAGCTCAGTCACCACTTCTTTCATCATTGCGACTTCATCGATCTCGGGAAGTCCGACATTGACATCAAGAACATCCGCCTTCTTATCCTGCTGGGTAAGACCTTCCTGAAGGATGTAATCTATATTGTGATCCCTGAGTGCCTGTTTGAACTTGGACTTACCCGTGGGATTGATACGCTCTCCTATGAGCACTGTCTTGTCACCGACAGCGACAGAGTGTGTATATGATGATATAAGCGAGTCGGTCTTTGTTGTGGGAACGCTAAACTCCATACCGACAGTAAGATCATGCATGGCTTTGATATGTGCGGGAGTCGTTCCGCAACATCCGCCGAGGATCGTCGCTCCGCCCTTGACTATATCTTCGAAGGCTTCCGCGAAGTCCTGAGGATCAACATCGAATACAGTCTTACCGTTCTCGACTCTGGGAAGTCCCGCATTCGGACAGCATACTACGGGAACCGAAGCATACTCGGCCATTGTCTTAACCACATCAGCCATCTGCCTCGGGCCGACACTACAGTTAACACCCACTGCCGTAACACCAAGCGCCTCTGCAACGGTTACGACCGTCACGGGATCTGCTCCTGTAAGAAGCTTGCCCGACTCGTCAAAAGCACAGGTCAGTATTATGGGAAGATCACAGTTCTCCTTGACCGCGAGCACTGCTGCCTTCGCCTCATAGATATCATTCATCGTCTCTATAAGAACAGCATCCGCACCTGCGGCAGCTCCTATCTTAACAGTCTCGGCGAAGATACCGACTGCCTTCTCGAACTCCATATCTCCGAGCGGCTTAAGAAGCTTACCCAAAGGACCCACATCCAAAGCTATATAGGCATCCTCACGTCCGGCTCTTACTCTCGCTTCTCCTGCATTGGCGATCGCAGCTTCGATAACTCCCGAAAGCGAGAACTGCTCATCATCCTTGGCATATTTCAATATATTGGCGCCAAAGGTATTGGTCTTGATAATATCGGCTCCGGCTGTCAGATAATCATAATGCATTCCCGTTATTATATCGGGATGAAGGATATTCCATGTCTCAGGCAACTCTCCGGGCTTAAGCCCCTTAGACTGAAGGATAGTTCCGCAGCCTCCTTCAAAATATGTAAATCCACTCTTTATCTTCTCAGATAACTTCATTAAGTATTCCTCTTAATCTATCATCGTAATTATTATAGAATTACTGTTTCAACAGTATATCTCCTACCGGCTAAGTCATTATTAATACAGGTCATCACGATCAACATCCGTATTCCTTAAGATCGTAACCCTTTGCGGTAACGCCTTATTCATTTCATACAATCCCAATAATGGCGGTAACGGACTTCTCCGGTGCCATGATCAGATTGTCCTTAAGTGTAAGGCTTAAGTTCTTCTCCGGTAACAATACGCTGAAGATCCCTTTCTGATTCTCAAGAGCAAGATCACCGTATCCCGGACTGTATCGCGGTCTCAAAGCATGGCCTTCTTCCAGTGCTTCAAGTCGAAGCATCTCATTGAGCATGTCACAGAGTTCTTCCACCGCAGTCGCCCCTATGGAATTGATCACTGCGGCATTTGCCATTGATCTTATGGAAGATCTTTTGACAAGTCTGTCATATTCCGCCCCTATCGTAGCGGCAAAGATATAGACCTCTTCGCAACCCTTAAGATTATTATAGAGATCCTTGCTGACCACTCTTCCATAAGGCATATCAATAACGCCCTCTTTTGGAAGTTCGATCCTAAATCTGTCATACACAGCCTTCGGCGCGATCTTCCCGATGACCTCTTCGCGTAAATTTTGCACCATCTGAAGATCAGCTTCCGTTACAAGCTTAGGATCGTAACCCAGATAACGCAAAACTTCCGATTCACGGATATTCAGTTCAGATGCATTAACAGCGTACCTGACAAGCGACATCTTACTGCTTCCTGCATGAAGGAATGATCTCAGACAGATTATTCATGATCCATTCCGCATTGCCCGGTTTATTCATCGTATAGATATGTATATTATTGATACCGCTGGCGATCAGGTCGATTATCTGATCGGTCGCATAAGCGATACCCGCCTGACGCATTGCCTTCGGGTCGTCACCGAATCTGTCAAGGATAGATACGAATCTTCTGGGCAAAAATGCCTGCGACAGCTTCAGTATCCTCTCCATCTGCCTGGCATTGGTTACCGGCATGATACCTGCCACAACGGGAACATTGATCCCTGCCTCACGAAGACGATAAAGGTAATTGAAGAATATCGTATTATCGAAGAACATTTGAGTCGTAAGGAACTCACAACCTGCATCAACCTTGATCCTGATGTTCGCAATATCCTCTGCAAGAGTTCTGCTCTCGGGATGTTTCTCCGGATAGCAGGCACCGCCTATACAGAAATCACCTGCTTCCCTGATCACAGGTATCAGATCACTTGCATGACGATAAACCCAGTCATCGGTACTCTCCACTCCTGCGGGCAGATCTCCTCTGAGCGCAAGGATATTCTCGATGCCGTTCTCCTTAAGCCTGCCCAACTGTTCCTTCAATGATTCGTGCGATGCGTTCACACATGTAAGGTGGGCAAGAGACACAACGCCTCTTTTTTTCACATTGGCAGCGATCTCTGTGGTATAGCCCTGAGTGCTTCCGCCTGCGCCGTAAGTAACGCTCATGAAGTCAGGCTTAAGATCCGCAATGGCATCCGTTGCCGCCTTAACGCCGTCGTACAGGTCACTCGTCTTGGGCGGGAAAACCTCAAAAGACAAGGTCGGTTCTTTTTTATTCAGTAATTCAGATATCTTCATTTCTTCTCTCTCTTTATTCTTATTCCGTCTTCGGTGATCTCTATTCTGCCGACTTTGAGGAGATTGCCGACTGCCCTTTTGAACTCATTCTTGGACATATCCATTCTCTCTCTGATAAGCTCCGGCGAAGCCTTATCATTGAAGTCGAGACTTCCGCCTTCTGCCTCCAGCTTCTTCATCAGCTTATCCGCATCGATGTTCATCTGGATGTAAGCCTTCTCTCTCATGCTTAAGTCAAGCTTACCGTCACTCTTAACTGCGGTGACTCTGCAATTAACCTTCTGGCCGACATAGATGCCTTTGGTCATCTCCTTCCTGGGTATCAGAGCGGAGTACCTGCCGTCCACTACCACAAAGGCTCCGAAATTATCACTGATCTCATAGACGATCCCGCTCACCTGATCATCCTTGACATATGTGTCATTACCCTGAAGATATTTGTACAGCTTCATGGTAGCGCAGAGGCGGTTACTCTTATCTATATATAATGCAACGGGGATCTCATCTCCGGCCTTAACGGGCGCTGTCTGCTCCCTGTACGGCAGGAGCAGATCCTTCTCAAGACCCCAGTCCAGAAAAGCACCTATCTTCCCGTTCTCCTTAACCTTGCAGCAAGCAACCTTGCCCAGGGTAAGCGTCGGGATATTGGTCGTAGCTATCAGCCTGTCCTTACTGTCCCTGTATATGAAGACACTTATCTTATCTCCCACCTTGCTGCCTTCCGGCACCTGCTTGGAAGGTAAGAGCACCTTCTCGGCAGCATCTTCGCCTTCGGTAAGATAGACTCCGAACTCCACCTTCTTACCTATTGTCAATTCCTGAATCTCTCCGATCCTAAACATATCTTTCTCCGTTTCAAAAATGCATGGCCCCTGTGTTCATAAGCCCTTTTTGGACTCACGCCCCAACGCTTACGGATCAATAAGGCCTTTACCCTGCCTAACCATTATACAGTTACTTCGACGATGGCGAAAGGGTGACTTTCACTGTTATTGAGAGCAACCGTGATCTTGTTATCTTTTTCATATATGAAGGGATGGATCTCATCTCCCAGATGTGCCTGACTCTGATATTCCACCCTGAGTCTGTTCATATCGCCGGAAAGCGATATCTGCTCCAAAGCGATCTTAATATACTGTCCGTTATTAACATGTCCGTTACCGTCAAGGTGCGACCTCTGGATAATGACCTTATCCTTCTCGCTGACCTTCACATCGTCGCCCTCCGGAAGCCGGATCTTACGCGGTGAGTAGGTCATATCGAGCTTCTCTTCGGATTCATACTTATCCGAGATCTCTTTCGGAACTCTTACCGGTAACATCTTCTCCCAGTCCATGAACGCCCAGATCGAATTGGCCTTAACCAAGAAGTTCCCTTCCATATCTCTGATAAAGAAGTTACGGCATCCCATGAATCCCTTGAATTCATACGGAAAAGTACCGACCTCGATCCTGTCCGAATACTTGGGGAACTTAAGGAACTCAACTTCCCAGTAATTGATCACCCATGCGTAATTCATCGGATGAAGCTTATAGAATCCCACTCCGAGATCGTCGGAATGGAAGCAGGAACAATCCTGAAAAACATCTATGATCGAAGTCACGGACATATTCTGATTAACATCGGATTGGCTGAAGCCGACCCTTGACTGATAAGTATACATTAGTCTCTCCTGTTTTTCCCTTATGATATCTCATATTGAGACAATACCCCGGCAAGAGCCTTGGGGCATTCGCATTCTATATATATACCGTCATTACGGTATTCTTCCACTGATATTCGGGCTTCCTCATGGATACGTCCCACAAGCGCCCCACCGGAATATGGTATGAGAAGCTTAAGTGCCGCATTGTCCTTATCAAGAAATGCCAGTATCCTCTCTTCCAGCTTATCCATTCCGGCGCCGGTCTTAACAGACACGCGAACGGTATCGGGATTGTCTGTACCGATCTCCGCATAACCGCCCGGCAACAGATCGGTCTTATTGAGTACATATATGACAGGTATGTCACATGCGCCGAGTTCCTTGAGAGTATCTTCCGTCACCCTCTTGTGTGTCAGATAATAAGGATCGGACACATCCAGCACAATGAGCAACAGATCTGCGTGGCAGGCCTCCTCAAGCGTTGACCTGAACGCCTTAACCAGTGAATGCGGAAGATTCTCTATGAATCCTACCGTATCCGACAGAAGAAATTCCCTTCCGTCCTTAAGTGTGATCTTCCTAATGGATGTATCAAGAGTTGCGAAGAGCATATCCTTCTCAAAGACTTCTTTCCTGTTTCCCGAGTCCCCGAGCAGTCTGTTCATAAGCGACGACTTACCGGCATTGGTATATCCGACCATTGCCACATTGGGCATCTTGCCCTTGAATCGTCCGTCTCTCTGTACCTGCCTTATCCTCGTCACTTCCTTAAGTTCCCTGTTGAGCTCCTGTATCCTGTGACCTATTATACGACGATCCAGTTCGATCTGTTTCTCACCTTCACCCTTATTGGCTCTGCTGCCACCGCCTCCACTCTGACGACCGAGGTGCTGCCACATACCCGTAAGTCTCGGAAGCATGAACTGGAGATAAGCCGATTCGACCTGAAGCTTGGCTTCCCTCGTGCCCGCTCTTCTGGAGAAGATCTCCAATATAAGATTGGTTCGATCCCACACCGGCATCTTGAGTATATCCTGAAGATTCTTCATCTGAGAAGGAGTCAGATCGCCCTCACACACGGCAACTTCCGCGCAGGTCTCGGCAGCAAACTGCTTAAGCTCTTCGACCTTGCCCGATCCCATGTAAGTGGAATTGACAGGATGCACGAGCACCTGTGTCAGTATCCCTACCGGCTCCATATCGCAGGCTCTTACCAGTCCCTTGAGCTCATCCATCGAGTGCTCGAAGTCGATATTCGCATCCCATTCGACTCCGAAAAGAATGGCCTTAACCTTCTCCTCTTCTTCTTTTTGATAATAATAATCCTCTTTCATCTGCCTCCTGATGTCCTAGTACTTCATAAATCTCTTCATGAAAAAAGTGGAAACTTTGTATATGGGGCCTTCGAAAGTACGCTTGGCATTCTCAAGCTCGTCCCTGATATTGATACCCTGCGGACAATGAGTCTCACACTTACCGCACTTCACACAATTTGATGCGGCAGTGGAATTCTTGCGCAGAGCGGTACACATTATATAATCCTTGAATGCGCTGAAATAACTGTCTGTAAATCGTCTGTTATATGCAGCGAACACTCCGGGGATATCCACGCTCTTTGGACACGGCATACAATATCTGCATCCGGTGCAACCTACCTTCACGGAAGCATTGATCGTATCCCTGACCTTAGCGATGAATTCCTTATCCTCTTCGGTCATACATCCGACTACAGACTCATCCGCAGTCTTAGTATTCTCCTCAACCATCTCGAGTGAGTTCATGCCCGAGAGAACGCAGGTTACTTCCGGCTGATCCCATAACCATCTGAAAGCCCACTCGGCAGGTGTCCGTCCCGAACTGTGAGCATCTATCATCTCACGCGCCTTGGACGGAAGCTTATCAACAAGTCGTCCGCCTCTTAACGGCTCCATTATGATAACCGGAAGTCCTTTATCGGCAGCCGCCTTAAGACCTGCCACTCCGGCCTGTGATGTCTCATCCAGATAATTGTACTGTATCTGGCAGAAATCCCAGTCATAAGCATTAAGCAATTCTATAAAAGAATCCGAATTGCCGTGATAAGAGAAACCTATCTGTCTTATCTGACCGCTCTCAAGCTTCTCCTCGATCCAGTCTCTGATACCGAGATCCACCAGTCTGTTCCATGTGGCGATATCGGTCAGCATATGCATAAGGTAATAATCCACATAATCGGTCCTAAGACGCCTTAACTCTTCTTCAAAACACTTCTGTGCATCTTCCCTGCTCTTCATCAGATAATGAGGAAGCTTAGTCGCGATCCTGATCTTATCCCTCACACCATTCTTATCAAGTATACGCCCCAGCGCATCCTCACTTCCGGGATATACATATGCCGTATCAAAATAAGTGACACCTCTGTCAATTGCGGCAAGCACTTCCTTCTCCGCCTTCTTAATATCGATGTTACCCATGTTCTGGGTGAATCGCATACAACCGTATCCGAGTATCGAGATGTCATTACCCTTCCTGTCTTTTCTGTATTGCATCAGCCTTCCTCCTCTTTTACACACGCCTTCCATGATCTATCGCAGCGTTGTCGGATGTTCGTCTTATAATGTCATGTATAGAACGTGCGACAATAAAAAGCCCCTCTATTTAGGCATAATATAAGCATTCTATTACCGTCGGATGCCCATTTGCATCCGGCTACGGTATCTGTTCCAGTATATATCTCTTCACGGCTTCGGTATCTGTTCCAGTATATATCTCTTCACGACTTCGAGCTTACTCTCTTTCCACGCCCCCTCTTCAGCCTTAAGCGAAAGCGGATATATTATCTGAAAATCAAGTGTCTCCCCCGGCACCCTTCCGCTCCTCAGAGGTTCATAGAAATTCCGCACGAAATCCTCTTCCGTTGCATCCGTATATTCTTCCGGCTTCATGTACCTCAACTGCCGCTTTGTATTCTCGATGAACATCTTCGCCGAAAGTGGCGCAAGTCTATTATACTCATCTTCTCTCACATCGGCAAAAATATCCGGAAGCGGGGCTTCCACCACCCTCTCATTCTCGCGATCCGTCATCAAACCCTTAGCATCGAAGTCTACCTTGTCTTCTGTAAATGTAAGCTTAAGTATGATACCCTTCTCGGTATTAAACTGGGATCTCTGATAGTCCGTATCAAAGATGAAATTACCTAACGAATAGAATATCAGCTTGTCCCCCATTTTTTCATAATTCATGGGAACGTGGGGATGGTGTGTGACAACAATGTCAGCTCCCATCTCAAGATACTTGTGGAATCTCTCCCTTGTATAAGGCGAAGGAAGTGCCGTGAACTCCTCACCCGCGTGTGCAACAATGACGCACCACCTGCACCTGCGCTTAACTTCCGCTATCCTCTTAGCGATAAGATCAAGATCACTCCAGCTGAAGCATCCCGCCTTCGCATCTTCCGCCTTCCTGCACGCCCTCTGATAACCGACGCCGATAAGACCGATCCCGCCTGCCTCTTCTATGATGACCGGTGCAGAAGCTTCATCAATATTCATTCCGGCACCGAGCACCGCCGCATCGTTATCTTTGGCCACGCGGATCGTTGCATCTATTCCTTCAGGCCCTGCATCCATTATATGGTTATTACATATATTCCAGATATCAGCATCTATCCTCCGTAAAAAAGATACCGCCTCAGGGTTCATGCTATGCTTAAGGGCAAGCGCCACCGCGCTTAAATTCTCATTCGCTGGATCAAAAGTCGGATCATAGAGAGGACCTTCGACATTGACTACAAGATGATCCGTATCCAGCAGATAGTCCATAAGCTCTTTGGATACAAGATCCTCGTCCTTCCATCTGCCTTCCATATATTTATCAAACCCGATATCTCCGGTAAAAGTTATCTTACACTGACCATTCATACACAATCCCTCTTTATCTGTGAATTTTAACATTTATACCGGATTTTGTCATTTCCTTTTAAGCCGATTCCGTAAGGACTCTTCTTGATTCTATTCAAGCCATAATCGCCTACACCTTCGAATCAATCATATCCCGAGTAACAGCAACTTAACAGAGCCCAAACCTCATTTTCATGGATTTGGGCTCTGTTTTCATTAATTCTGAATCACATGTACAAAATATCATACCGTCCTGATACAGTCAAAGAAATACGGACACAATCAGATGATCTGACCTTTCCGTACAACAATTGACATTTATAGACAAAACTCCCGACGTATATACGCCGAGAGTTCAATCTGAAACCTCAATTAGCAAAATCCATTAAGCCAATTTCACTCCACAACGCCAAAAAGCCCGAAACTATAGCATCTTTATAGTTTCGGGCAATGAGACACGTAGGAATAGAACCTGCGGCAACTTGATTAAAAGTCAAGTTGTGACAACGCATTTTCGCGGGTTTGCGGGCAGGGTGGCGCATTGGGTGACACATGTTAAAATAAAGGTCGAACCAACCTTTCGGGGTTTGTCAAAAAAGCGACAATTTCTTCCGAAGGAACGTATATACGTCGCACGGATAAACGTCCCTTCAGATTACCAAAGGATTTTTCAATCAAATCCTTTAAACGATATATTCTGATTACTTCAACAGGATACTTACTAAACTCTCGTCATTTATACACACAACAAGGGTTCTACTTTTCAGTATTAAATTTGAATGCTTGCATTAAAGTAGAATCAGAAAACTCACCAAATTATTTACTTTTTAGGTTAAACCAACCATATCTAGTTAGCATATTTTCTTCAAATGCACTGCCTTCCTTCCCCCATTTAATATTAATCATATAATTCGGTTTGCGAGGATAATGTTCTTTCTCCGGTTTATTCAGATCTTTATAATTACCTAAATAAATAAGCTTCTTAGGAATAACACGTTTTGAGGTACTCACAATTATCATCACGCATTCCGGTACTGATACCTTACGGTTTTCTTCGCGACTAAGCTTTATAGAAAAACTGACATTTACAAACTCCATCGCATTGATCTCTTCTTCACTTTCAGGTAATCTGTCATCTTTACTTAACCTGACATACACTATTGGAACCGTGTGCCCCTGCTCGCAAATAGTTTCATCTATCTTTTGAATGATCAAATACCGATTTAACAATCCCATCTCTTCAGCTTTCTGGCTTTCTAACTTAAACGCAAATACATCTCCAATATTCCATTCACATTTATATATTTTGGGAATACGGATTTTCTTCTCCGGAGGTTGCTCCGAGAGTAATCTTTCCTTAAGCGCATTAAGAACTTCCTGCCGTTTTTTATACGCCTTAGGTTCTTCACTCTCTTCCCATATC